>NZ_JBEPKB010000002.1:0-660839 GCF_040496055.1 Agromyces zhanjiangensis
TTCGCGTGACGACCGTGGTGGTGAGCGCAGGTACGGTTCGCGTGACGACCGTGGTGGTGAGCGCAGCAGGTACGGTTCGCGTGACGACCGTGGTGGTGAGCGCAGGTACGGTTCGCGTGACGACCGTGGTGGTGAGCGCAGCAGGTACGGTTCGCGTGACGACCGTGGTGGTGAGCGCAGCAGGTACGGTTCGCGTGACGACCGTGGTGGTGAGCGCAGCAGGTACGGTTCGCGTGACGACCGTGGTGGCGACCGGAAGTACGGTTCGCGTGACGATCGTGGTGGCGACCGGAAGTACGGTTCGCGCGATGATCGTGGTGGCGAGCGCACGTACACGCCGCGCGGCACGGGTGATCGCAGGTACGGCTCGCGCGATGACCGCGCCGGTCGCGACGAGCGCCGCTCGGACCGGCCCGGCGGCTCGCGCGACCACCGTTCTTCGCACGGCCGCGTCGCGGGACGCCCGGCGCAGCGCTCCTCGGACCGTGAGCGGACTCCGCGACAGGCCGGTCACGGAGCTGCCGAGCTCGCTGTCCGGCCGCGTCACGACGACCCGCCGATCGCCGACCGCATCACGCCGAGGGACCTGGACTCGGCCGCACGCGCCGAACTCAAGACGCTCTCGAAGGAGAACGCGGAGTGGGTCGCGCGGCACCTGGTCGCCGCAGCCGAGGCGCTCGAGGACGATCCCGCGCTCGCGCACCGGCACGCACTCTCCGCATCCCGCCGTGCCGGCCGTGTCGCCGTCGTCCGCGAGACACTGGCGATCACCGCGTACGCGACGGGCGACTTCGCCCTCGCCCTCCGCGAGCTGCGCACCTACCGACGGATCTCCGGCAGCGACGACCAGATCGCCCTCATGGTGGACAGCGAGCGCGGCGTCGGACGACCCGATCGCGCCCTGGAGCTCGGTCGGTCCGTCGATCGCGCGACGCTGCCGGCCGCAGTGCAGGCCGCACTCGCGATCGCGATGTCCGGGGCGCGGCTCGACCTCGAGCAGCCCGAACTGGCGCTCGCGGAGCTCGAAGTGCCGCAGCTCGATCCGGACCGCGCATTCTCGTACAGCCCGGCGCTGTTCTCCGCGTACGCGGAGGTGCTCGACGAACTCGGTCGTTCCGGGGATGCCGCGCGCTGGCGCGAGCTGTCGGATCGCGCCGAGGCCGCGCTCGAGGGCGCGCGTCCCGACTTCATCGAGGTCTTCGAACTCGAGGTCGAGGAGGAGCCGGTCGAGATCGAGGGCGACGCAGCGCAGGTCGTGACCGACGGCCCCGCCGGCACCGACGACGACGCGGCCACGACCGCGCCCGGGCCCGAGGCGGACACCGACGCCGAGGGCGACCCGGCCGACGCGATCGAGCCCGAGGTGGCCGCGATCCTGGCCGAGACCGCCGACCTCGACGACGAGACGGGCGCGGGCCCGGACGCCGGACGCGGATGAGCCCGCTCTTCGGCTCGCGCCGTGGCGCGTCAACGCCGCTCGACGGCGTCGACGCGGTCTTCGCCGACCTCGACGGCGTGGTCTACGCCGGACCGCACGCCATCCCGCACGCGGTGGAGAGCCTGAATCGGGTCGGCGAGTCGCTCCCGGTCGCGTACATCACGAACAACGCCTCGCGCAGCGACGAACAGGTCGCGGCGCATCTGACGTCGCTCGGGCTGTCGCCCACGCCACGCGATGTCGTGACCTCGCCGCAGGCCGCGATGCGGCTGCTCGCGGCATCCGTCGCCCCAGCGTCCCTGGTGCTCGTCGTCGGCGGGGACGGCATCGTCACGGAGCTCGAACGCGGCGGCTACCGGGTCACGCGCTCGGCCGACGACGCTCCCGATGCCGTCATGCAGGGATTCCATCCGGACGTCGGGTGGCGGCAGCTGGCCGAGGCCGCCTTCGCACTCAACGCGCACGGCGGGCCGGGGGAGCCCGGTGGCATCCCCTGGATCGCGACGAACATGGACTGGACGATCCCGGTCGAGCGTGGCATCGCGCCCGGCAACGGGACCCTCGTCTCCGCCGTGCACACCGCGGCGGGACGATTCCCGGAGGTCGCCGGCAAGCCCGAGACGCCGATCTTCGACGAGGCGCGTGAACGCTTCGAAGCGGAGCATCCGCTCATGATCGGCGACCGCCTGGACACCGACATCCGAGGCGCGAACCGCGCCGGCATCGCCTCGCTCGTCGTGCTCACGGGCATCGACCGGGCGAAGCAGGTGCTGGCAGCGGATGCCGCGAGCCGCCCGGATTTCATCGTCTCCGATCTCCGCGAGCTCCATGAGCCGTACCCGGAGATCGAACGTCGCCGAGGCGGTGTCCGCGTCCGCGGAGCGGAGGTGCGCATCGACGGGCGCCGCGTCGTGATCGAGCGGGACGGCGACGACGCGCTGGACCTCCTGCGTGCCGCGTGTGCGGCCATCTGGGAGAGCGGGACGGCGATCCACGCGCTCGACGTGCCGGAGCGTCTCTACCGCTGAATGCAGCGGATCCACGTGTCCGGGTCGGTCCCTCGCGCGCGTGGGCCGTGCGGAGTCGATCGTGGTACGAGGTAGCGTGGGGGTCGTGAGCACAGGAGACTTCGACGCAGGCGACCCGGCGGCGGCACCGGAGGATCTGGCGGCGGCGGCCGCCGATGCGCTCTCCGCGATCGAGGCGTCGCCCCTGGAGGAGCGCGCCGCCGGGTTCGACGCGATGGCGGAGCAACTCCGGCGCGAACTCGAGCGATCCGATCCCGCGCGATCCGCGAGCTGATCGGTGACGGCCCAGCGACTCGATGCGGCGTTGGCGGCGCGCGGCCTCGCACGGTCGCGCACGCACGCGGCGACCCTCATCGCCGAGGGCGCGGTCCGCGTCGACGGCGAGCCCGTCACGAAGGCCGCGCACCGCGTGGCGGAGGACGCCGTCCTCGAGGTCGCCGCAGCGGACCACTACGTGAGCCGCGCCGCGCACAAGCTCATCGCGGCGCTCGACGCCTTCGGCGTCGACCCGACCGGCCGGGTCGTGCTCGATGCGGGCGCCTCCACGGGCGGGTTCACCCAAGTGCTGCTCGAGCGTGGAGCGGCGACCGTGCTGGCGGTCGACGTCGGCCACGGCCAGCTCGCGCCCGAACTGCACGGGCTGCCCGGGCTGGTCCTGGTCGAGGGGTGCAACGTGCGGCACCTCGATGCGGTCGCGCTCGGCCGCCTGACGGGAGTCGACGCCCCGCCGACGCTCGTGACGGCCGACCTGTCCTTCATCTCGCTGACGACGGTGCTGCCCGCCCTGCGGGCGACCGCATCCCCCGATGCCGAGTTCGTGCTCCTCGTGAAGCCGCAGTTCGAGGTCGGGCGGAGCGGCACGAGGGAGGGCGTCGTGCGCGATCCCGCCGCGCGCGGCGACGCGGTGATGAACGTGCTCTGGGCCGCGCACGACCTCGGGCTGCGGACGGCGGGCGTCCTGTCCTCCCCGATCGCCGGAACGCACGGCAATCGCGAGGTCCTCGTGCTGCTCAGCCCGACGCGCGGCGCCGATCCGTCAGAATGGTCCAGTCAGGTCCGAGTAGCGACGGGAGGCGTCACGGCGTGAGCGATGCACGGTTCTTCCTCGTGGTCTCGCACACCGGTCGGTCGTCGGCCCTCGACGCCACGGCCGACGTGTGCGGGCAGCTGGTCGCGGCCGGCGCCGTGCCCGTCGTGGCCGCAGAGCAGTGGCACGACGTCATGACGGCACTGCCCGAGCTCGAGGGCATGGTCAAGCGGTTCGAAGAGGTCTCGCCGAAGCACATCGAGCTCGTCATCGTCCTCGGCGGCGACGGCACGATCCTCCGCGCGGCGGAGCTCACGCGCGAGCACCCCGTTCCGCTGCTCGGCGTCAACCTCGGCCACGTCGGGTTCCTCGCGGAGAGCGAACGCGACGATCTCGGCTACACGGTCGGCCGCGCGCTGGCGCGCGACTACACGGTCGAGGAGCGCATGACGCTCTCCGTGCGAGCGAAGATCGGCGAAGACGTCGTCTACGAGGGGTGGGCGCTGAACGAGGCGACCGTCGAGAAGGCCGAACGCGAACGCATGCTCGAGGTGGTCATCGAGGTCGACCGCCGCCCGTTGTCCTCGTTCGGGTGCGACGGCGTCGTCATGTCGACCCCGACCGGCTCGACGGCCTACTCGTTCTCGGCCGGCGGTCCCGTCGTCTGGCCGGCGGTCGAAGCGCTGCTGCTCGTGCCGCTCAGTGCGCACGCGCTGTTCGCCCGGCCGCTCGTCGTCGGCCCCGACTCGTCGCTCGCCGTCGAGGTGCTCCAGCGGACGGAGGCGGCGGCGGTGATCTGGTGCGACGGCCGGCGGATGTTCGAGCTCCCGCCGGGCGCCCGGGTCATCGTCCGACGGTCCACGGTGCCCGTGCGCCTCGCCCGGCTGCACCAGGCGCCGTTCACCGACCGGCTGGTGAACAAGTTCCAGCTGCCCGTCACGGGCTGGAAGGGGCCGGTCGCCGGTGATTGAGGAACTCGGAATCCGCGACCTGGGAGTCATCGCCGACGCCACGCTGCCGCTCGGTCCCGGCTTCACCGCCGTGACCGGCGAGACCGGCGCTGGAAAGACGATGGTGGTCACGGCGCTCGGCCTCCTGCTCGGAGCGCGCTCCGATGCCGGCACGGTCCGCTCCGGCGCGAAGCAGGCATGGGTCGAGGGTCGGTGGCTCCTCACCGACCCCGAGTCCGTGGCGGAACGCGTGGCCGATGCGGGCGGCGAGATCGACGCGGGCGAGCTGCTCCTCGGGCGCTCGGTGTCCGCCGAAGGTCGCAGTCGTGCCATCGTCGGCGGACGCAGTGCCCCGGTGGGCGTCCTCGCCGAGCTCGCGGACCACCTCGTCGTCGTGCACGGCCAGGCCGACCAGCAGCGACTCCGTTCGGCGACCGCGCAGCGCGATGCGCTCGACCGATTCGCCGGGCCCGCACTCGCCGACGCGCTGGCTGCGTACCGAGAGGCCTTCCGGGCCTGGCGCGTCGAGGCCGACGAGCTCCGGTCGCTGCGGGAACACCACGACGAGCGGCTCCGCGAGGCGGAGGAACTCCGCCTCGCCCTCGACGAACTCGAGACCGCCGACCCCCAGCGCGGCGAGGACGACGCGCTGCAGGAGCGCGCGGAGCGCCTCACCAACCTCGAGGACCTCCGCCTGGCCGCGGCCCAGGCGAGGGAGCTCATCTCGGCCGAGGTCGCCGGCGACGACACGCCCGACGCGATCACCCTCGTGGAGTCGGCGCGCCGCCAGGTCGACCGCGTGGTCGCCCACGATGCCGCGCTCGCGCCGATCGCCGAGGCGGTGGCGAGTGCCGGCTTCGCCCTCGCGGATGCCGCGACCGAGCTGTCCGGGTACCTCGCGGGGCTCGACGCCGACGGCGCCGCGGAACTCGAAGCGGTCCAGGAGCGACGCGCGGTCCTCGCGAACCTCGCGCGACGGCACGGCACGCTCGACGAGGCGATCGCGTTCCGGCACGACGGCGGACTCCGGCTCGTCGAACTCGACGGCGACGACGACCGGATCGATGCCCTCGAGCGCGCCGTCGAACGGCGCGCCGCCGAGGTCGACGAACTCGCCGACCGGATCTCCGCCCTGCGCGCCGACGCGGCATCCAGCCTCGCCGCCGCGGTGACGGCGGAACTGGCCGCGCTCGCCATGCCCGACGCCGAGCTGACCGTGACGGTCGAGTCGCTCGCCGAGCCCGCCTCGCACGGTCGCGACCAGGTCTCGATCCTGCTGCGCCCGCACCCCGGCACCGAGCCGAGGCCCGTCGCCAAGGGCGCCTCCGGCGGCGAGCTGTCGCGCGTGATGCTCGCGATCGAGGTCGTCATCGCGGGTGCCGATCCCGTGCCGACGTTCGTGTTCGACGAGGTCGACGCCGGCGTCGGCGGGGCCGCGGCGATCGAGATCGGCCGACGTCTCGCGCGACTCGCCGAGCGCTCGCAGGTCATCGTCGTCACCCACCTCGCTCAGGTCGCGGCGTTCGCGTCGAACCACCTCAGCGTCGTCAAGGGCACGGACGGCCGCGTCACCGCCTCGAGCGTGCGGCAGCTCGAGGGCGCCGAGCGGGAGGCCGAGATGGCACGACTGCTCTCCGGCCTCGCCGACTCCGCATCCGGCCTCGCGCACGCGCGCGAACTCCTCGAGATCGCCGACGCCGACGCCGCCTGACGACGACACGCCCGGCGGGTCGGTTCGGTGGGGCGAGTTCGACGCGTGATTCGCCCGCGATCTCGCGGGACGCGGCACCCGTCGTCGCAGTTCGGCGAAGGCTCGGACCATTCCCAGCCGGGAGTCGGATAGACTACAAGCCCGTGGTGGATGATCGCGGCGCAGACATTTCGAACACTGAACTCACGAACACCGTGACCAAGCACATCTTCGTGACTGGTGGTGTCGTTTCCTCTCTGGGCAAGGGCCTGACGGCGGCAAGCCTCGGCAACCTGCTCACGGCGCGGGGCCTGCGGGTGGTGATGCAGAAGCTCGACCCCTACCTCAACGTCGATCCGGGCACCATGAACCCGTTCCAGCACGGCGAAGTCTTCGTGACCGACGACGGAGCCGAGACCGACCTCGACATCGGGCACTACGAGCGCTTCCTCGACATCGACCTGTCGCAGGCCGCCAACGTCACGACCGGGCAGATCTACTCGACCGTCATCGCCAAGGAGCGGCGCGGCGAGTACCTCGGCGACACCGTGCAGGTGATCCCGCACATCACCGACGAGATCAAGCGCCGCATGCGCCTCCAGGCGACCGAGACGCCGAAGCCGGACGTCATCATCACCGAGATCGGCGGCACGGTCGGCGACATCGAGTCGCAGCCGTTCATCGAGTCCGCGCGCCAGGTCCGGCACGAGCTCGGGCGCACGAACGTGTTCTTCGTGCACGTCTCGCTCGTGCCGTTCATGGGCGCGTCGGGGGAGCAGAAGACGAAGCCGACGCAGCACTCGGTCGCCGCGCTCCGCTCGATCGGCATCCAGCCCGATGCCCTCGTGCTGCGCAGCGACCGCCCGGTCACCGAGGCGAACAAGCGCAAGATCGCGCTCATGTGCGACGTCGACGAGGCCGCCGTGGTGAACGCGGTCGACGTGCCGTCGATCTACGACATCCCCACGATGCTCCACGAGCAGGGCCTCGACGCGTACCTCATCGAGGCGCTCGGGCTCGGCGACAAGGCCGCCGAGGTCGACTGGTCGGCGTGGGCCGACCTGCTCCGCGTCGTGCACGACCCGGCGCACGAGGTCACGATCGGGCTCGTCGGGAAGTACATCGACCTGCCCGACGCCTACCTGTCGGTCACCGAGGCGCTCCGCGCCGGCGGCTTCGCCAACGAGACCAAGGTGAACATCGAGTGGATCCCGTCCGACGAGTGCCGAACCCCCGAGGGGGCGAAGGAGAAGCTGTCGCACCTCGACGGGATCTGCGTGCCCGGCGGCTTCGGCGTGCGCGGCATCGAGGGCAAGCTCGGTGCGCTGCACTTCGCACGCGAGAACGGCATCCCGACGCTCGGGCTCTGCCTCGGCCTGCAGTGCATGGTGATCGAGTACTCGCGGAACGTGGCGGGGCTCCCCGGCGCATCCTCGAGCGAGTTCGACCCCGACACCGAGTTCCCGGTCATCGCGACCATGGAGGAGCAGGTCGAGATCATCGCCGGCGGCGACCTGGGCGGCACCATGCGCCTCGGCCTCTACCCGGCGGCGCTCGACGAGGGCTCGATCGTCGCCGAGCTGTACGGCGCGACCGAGGTGTCGGAGCGGCACCGCCATCGGTACGAGGTGAACAACGCGTATCGCGACCGCATCGCCGAGGCGGGCATGGTCTTCTCCGGCATGTCGCCGAGCCGGCACCTCGTCGAGTTCGTGGAGCTGCCGCGCGACATGCACCCGTTCTACGTCGCCACCCAGGCGCACCCCGAGCTCCGGAGCCGCCCGAACGACGCCCACCCGCTGTTCCGCGGCCTCGTCGGGGCGGCGCTCGAGCGGCGCAAGGCGAGCCTGCTGTTCGACGACGTCGAGGACGCCTGACATGACGGCCGAGGTCGGCGGGCCGGTCGATCCGACCGCCGACCTGCCCGTCGACGAGTACGTCGACCTGCCGCTCCTCGACCGTGAGACCGTCTTCGAGGGGCGCATCTGGGACGTGCGCCGCGACCGGCTCGAGTACGGACAGGACGCGACCCCGATCGTCCGCGAGTACGTGGCGCACCCCGGTGCCGTCGCGATCCTCGCGCTCGGCGACGACGACCGCGTCCTGCTGATCAAGCAGTACCGCCAACCGGTCCGCGCGCGCGATTGGGAGATCCCCGCGGGCCTCCTCGACGTCGCGGGTGAACCGCCCCTCGAGGCGGCGAAGCGCGAGCTCGCCGAGGAGGCGGACCTCGTGGCATCCGACTGGGCGGTCCTGGCCGATTACTTCACGACCCCGGGCGGCAGCGACGAGGCCATCCGCATCTTCCTGGCCCGCGACCTCGCAGCGGCACCGGAGACGCACGCCCGCGAGGACGAGGAGGCCGACATGGAGGTCGGATGGGTCGGCCTCGACGACTGCGTCGACGCCGTCCTCGCCCGTCGGGTCGGCAATCCCTCGCTCACCGTCGGCGTGCTCGCGGCCGTCGCCGCGCGTGCTCGCGGCTGGGCGACGCTCGGACCCGCGGACGCGGCCTGGCCGGCGCATCCCGACCACAGGCCGGCCGCCGGGTGAGCTCGCGCGCGGTCGACGACTACCTGCGCCACCTCACGGTGGAGCGAGGACTCGCGCGCAACAGCCTCGCCTCGTACCGGCGCGACCTCGCGATCTACGCCGACTGGCTGGATCGCGCCGGCATCGCCGGACCCGAGGCCGTCGCCGAGGCCGACCTGTCGGCGTTCGTGCGCTACCTGGGCTCGGAGCGGGAGCCGACGCTCGCGGTCTCGTCGATCGCGCGGGTGCTCTCCGCGGTGCGGGGCCTGCACCGCTTCCTCGCCGAGGAGGGACGTACGCCCACCGACCCGGCCAAGGACCTCCGCCCGCCCAAGCTGCCGATGCGTCTGCCGAAGGCGATCCCCGTGGAGCAGGTCGCCGCGATCATCGAGGCCGCCCGCGTCGGCGAGGAGGTCACGGCGCTGCGCGACGTCGCGCTGCTCGAACTGCTCTACGCGACCGGCGCGCGCGTCTCCGAGGCCACGGCGCTCAACGTCGACGACCTCGTCGACGAGGAGGTCGTGCGGCTGTTCGGCAAGGGCGGCACCGAGCGGATCGTGCCCGTCGGCAGCTACGCGCGGGCCGCGCTCGACGCGTACCTCGTGCGGTCCCGACCCGTGCTGTCGGTGCGGGGGAGCGCGACGCCCGCGCTGTTCCTCGGCGTCCGCGGGAGGCGGATGTCGCGCCAGGCCGTGTGGCAGGTGCTGCAGGATGCGGCGGAGCGGGCCGGGGTCGCGGCATCCGTCTCACCGCACACACTGCGGCACTCCTTCGCGACGCACCTGCTCGCGGGCGGCGCCGACGTGCGCGTCGTCCAGGAGCTCCTCGGGCACGCGTCCGTGTCGACCACCCAGATCTACACCCTGGTCACGGCCGATACACTCCGGGAGATGTACACGGTCGCCCACCCCCGCGCTCGTTAGAATCGACCAAGCATTCCGGAATCGACGGGGAGAGAGAGCCGCACCGTGACCTACGAACACGACCCGGTGGACGGCACCGCCACGCTGGAGTCGTCGGACCTGGGTCCCACCGGCCGCCCCGCACGCGACTTCCCGGAGCCCGCACCGCTCCGGTCCCACGGACCGGCCCGGATCATCGCGCTCTGCAATCAGAAGGGCGGCGTCGGCAAGACCACGACGACGATCAACCTCGGCGCGGCACTGGCCGACTACGGACGTCGCGTGCTCGCGGTCGACTTCGATCCGCAGGGCGCGCTGTCGGCGGGCCTCGGCGTGCAGACGCACGACGTCCCGACGATCTACGACCTTCTCCTCTCGCGCAGCGTCTCGCCGGCCGATGCCATCCAGCGCACGGGGGTCGAGGGTCTCGACGTCATCCCCGCGAACATCGACCTGTCGGCCGCCGAGGTGCACCTCGTGACCGAGGTCGCGCGCGAGCAGATCCTCGCGGGCGTGCTCCGCAAGGTGTCCGCCGACTACGACGTGGTGCTGATCGACTGCCAGCCGTCGCTCGGCCTCCTCACCGTGAACGCCCTCACGGCGAGCCACGGCGTGGTGATCCCGCTCGAGTGCGAGTACTTCGCGCTGCGCGGCGTCGCGCTGCTCATCGAGACCATCGACAAGGTGCGCGACCGGCTGAACCCGGCGATCACGCTCGACGGGATCCTCGCAACCATGTACGACGCGCGCACGCTGCACTCCCGCGAGGTGCTCGAGCGGGTCGTCGACGCGTTCGACGAGAAGGTGCTCGAAACCGTGATCACGCGCACCGTGAAGTTCCCGGATGCCACGGTCGCCGCGACGCCGATCACGGAGTTCGCGCCCGAGCACCCCGCCTCGCGGGCGTACCGTCAGCTCGCGAGGGAGCTGGTCGACCGTGGCGCGGTCGCCTGAGCCCAGGGCGGCGACGAACACCCCGGCGGGCGACACGGGCGAGGCGCCCGAGCCGGCCGATGCCGCCGTCGCCGCCGAGCCGGCGCCCGAGCCCGGCTTCCGCGTCGCCCTGTCGAACTTCGAGGGGCCATTCGACCTGCTGCTCTCACTCATCGCCAAGCACGAGCTCGACATCACCGAGGTGTCGCTGTCGGCGGTGACGGACGAGTTCATCGCGTACCTCCGCGGCATCGACAGCGACGAGGAACTCGACCGAGCGAGCGAGTTCCTCGTCGTCGCGGCCACGCTCCTCGACCTGAAGGTCGCCGGGCTCCTGCCGCAGGGCGAGCTCGTCGACGCCGAGGACGTCGCGCTCCTCGAGGCGCGCGACCTGCTGTTCGCGCGACTGCTGCAGTACCGCGCGTTCAAGGAGGCGGCGCGCTGGTTCGGCGGCCGGATCGAGGTCGAGTCGCTGCGGCACGCCCGCACGGTCAAGCTCGAGGAGCGCTTCCGCCAGCGCACGCCCGAGCTGCGCTGGACGCTCGGGCCGGCCGACTTCGCCGCACTCGCCACGCTCGCGCTCACGCCGCGCGAACTGCCGACGGTGGGCCTCGACCACCTGCACGCCCCGCTCGTCTCGATCCGCGAGCAGGCGGCGCATGTCGTCGCCGTGCTCCGCCGCGGGGAGCCCGTCACGTTCCGGCGGCTCATCGCGGGCGTCGACCGGCCCGGCGTCGTCGTGGCACGGTTCCTCGCGGTCCTCGAGCTGTACCGGCACGACGCGATCGGGTTCGACCAGCTCGAACCCCTCGGGGAGCTGACGCTGCGCTGGGCGGGGAACGAGAACTGGTCCGACGATCGACTGGACAGCCTGGGAGCCGACTATGACGAGTGAGACGGATGCCGCGATGCCGACGGACGACGCGATGGCACGGGATGCCGAGGCGCCGACAGGCGACGCGGCGCGCGCCGAACCCGCGGCCGCGGCCGCGGCCGACGAGCGTCCCGAGGTGTCGGTCGCGACCCCCCTCGACGTTCCGGGCCAGCCCCGCCTCGACCTCGACCGCGCCATCGAGGCACTGCTGTTCATCGCCGACGAGCCCCAGGGCCTCGTGCACCTCGCCGCGGCCGTCGCGCGCCCGATCGCCGAGGTGAAGGCGTCGATCGCGCGCCTCGTCGCGGACTACGACGGCGGGGCGCCGTCCGGTGAGCCGCGCACCGACGCGGGCGAGCAGCCGGCGGCCGGCGGCATCCGTCGCGCCTTCGAACTTCGCGAGGTGGGCGGCGGCTGGCGCTTCTACGCCCGCACGGAGTACGACGCGCTGATCACCGACGCGGTGCTCGCGCAGACGTCGACGAAGCTCTCGCAGGCGGCGCTCGAGACGCTCGCGGTGATCGCCTACAAGCAGCCGATCTCGCGGTCGTCGATCGCCTCGATCCGCGCCGTGAACGTCGACTCGGTCGTGCGCACGCTCTACGGTCGCGGCCTCATCACCGAGGTCGACACCGACGAGGAGACCGGCGCGATCCTGTACGGCACGACCGACCTGCTGCTCACGAACCTCGGCATCGCGTCGCTCGACGACCTGCCGCCGATCTCGCCGCTGCTCGACGGCGGCCAGGAGGGATTCGAACGTGACCTCGTCTGACCGGCCGGGAGGCCACGGCGACGCACCCGAGGGCGTCCGGCTGCAGAAGGCGCTGGCCGCGGCCGGCGTCGCGAGCCGGCGCGTCGTGGAGAACCTGATCGTCGAGGGACGCATCGAGGTGAACGGCCGCGTCGTCACCGAGCTCGGCAGCCGCATCGACCCGCTCGCCGACCGGGTCTCGGTCGACGGCGTCGCGGTGCAGCTCGACCAGGACAAGCGCTACTTCATGCTGAACAAGCCGCGCGGCGTCGTCTCGACGATGCGCGACGAGCAGGGCCGCCCCGACCTGCGCCGATTCACCGACCCGCTCGACGTGCGCGTGTTCAACGTCGGCCGCCTCGACGGCGACACGAGCGGCCTGCTGCTGCTCACCAACGACGGCGAGCTCGCGCACGTGCTCGCGCACCCGTCGTTCGGCGTCGAGAAGACGTACATCGCGAAGGTGACCGGGCGGATGACGCCGCAGACGCTGCAGCGCCTGAAGCGCGGCGTCGACCTCGACGACGGCCCGATCCGCGCGGACCGCGCGAAGATCCTGCAGGCGCAGGGCGACCAGCGGCACACGATGGTCGAGGTCACCTTGCACTCCGGCCGCAACCGGATCGTGCGACGCATGCTCGACGCGGTCGGCCACCCGGTCGTCGAGCTCGTGCGCCGGCAATTCGGGCCGCTGCACCTCGGCACGCTGAAGTCGGGCGCGGTGCGCGAGTTGACTAGAGTCGAACTCGGCCAGCTGCTCACCATCGTGCGCGCGGCGGACGCCGAGCGGAAGGGGAACGGGTAGGTGGTCGAGTCACGACTCATCGGACCGGTCCGCGTCGTCGGCGCCGGCCTGCTCGGCACGAGCGTCGCGCTCGGGCTCCGCACTCGCGGAATCGACGTGATCCTCGCCGACGCGTCACCGACGCACGTCGCGATCGCCGTCGACCTCGGCGCCGGACGACGTGCGCAGCCCGACGATGCGCCGCAGCTCATCGTGGTGGCGGTGCCGCCCGATGTCACGGCGAGCGTCGTCGCGGCCGAGCTCGCGGCGTTCCCCGAGGCGATCGTGACGGATGTCGCGAGCGTGAAGTCCGGGATCCTCGCGGAGCTCGAGGCCGACGGTGCCGACGTGTCGCGCTACATCGGCTCGCACCCGCTGGCCGGACGCGAGCGCGGGGGACCGCTCGCCGCTCGCGCCGACCTCTTCGCCGGCCGCCCCTGGGTGGTCGCCGCGCACGACGAGATCAGCTACCGGCGCGCGAGCGCGATCGACGACCTCATCCTCGACCTCGGCGCGACGCTCGTCGAGATGACGCCGGAGGAGCACGATGCGGGCGTGGCGCTGATCTCGCACGTGCCGCAGGTGGTCTCGAGCATCATGGCGCGACGATTCCTCGACGCGCCGAACGCCGCACTGGGGCTCGCGGGGCAGGGCGTGCGGGACGTGACCCGCGTCGCCGCGAGCGACCCCGACCTGTGGGTGCAGATCCTCGGCGCCAACGCGTCGCCGGTGCGCGACATCCTCATCTCCTACCGGGAGGACCTCGACCGCTTCATCGACGCGCTCGCCGACCCGGCCGCGCCCGGCGCCCGTCGCCGCGTCGCCGAGGAGCTCACGGGCGGCAACACCGGCGTCGCCCGCCTGCCAGGCAAGCACGGCACCGACAAGCGGTTCACGACGATCATCGTCATGATCGACGACCGTCCGGGGCAGCTCGCGCGCCTCCTCGCCGAGATCGGCGAGATCGGCGTGAACCTCGAAGACCTCCGCCTCGAGCACTCGCCCGGCCGCCAGGTCGGCCTCGCCGAAGTGCAGGTCGTGCCCGAGGCGGCCGACCGACTGACCACCGAGCTGGCCGCACGCGGCTGGCGGATCGCAGGATGACCATGCAGCACCAGCCCGTCCACCCCGTCGTCGTCGCCGTCGACGGACCCGCCGGAAGCGGCAAGTCGAGCGTCTCGAAGGAGGTCGCGCGACGCCTCGGCTGGGGCTTCCTCGACACCGGCGCCGCGTACCGGGCGCTGGCCTGGCATGCGGAGGCGTCCGGAGTGGACACGGCGGACGCGGCATCCGTCGTCTCGTGCCTCGACTCGTTCGACTACCGCATCGGCACCGACCCGACGGGCTACACCGTGCACGTTGGCTCGACGGACGTCACGCAGGCGATCCGCGAGCCCGGGATCTCGGGCGTCGTGAGCCGGGTGGCGCGAGTGCCTGAGGTGCGTTCGCACCTCATCGAGCTGTTCCGGGCGATCATGGCGGCCGAGCGGCGCGGCGGGATCGTCGTCGAGGGCCGCGACATCACGACCGTGGTCGCGCCCGACGCGCCAGCGCGGATCCTGCTCACCGCGTCGGAGGAGGTGCGGATGGCGCGGCGCTCGGCGGAGCTGGTCGGGCACTCGGCCGCCGCCACCGGCCAGCAGCTGCGGGCGCGCGACGCGGCCGACTCGAAGGTCGTCGACTTCATGAACGCCGCGGACGGCGTCGTGACGGTCGACTCGACCGACCTCGACTTCGACGAGACCGTCGAGGCGATGCTCGCCGTCATCCGGGACGCTCAGGTTCGAACTGGTTGAATAGACAGGTTGTGCGCTCGCGCGCGCGACCCCGAGACACCCAGGAGTTGGAATGACCGATCGCGACGACGAGTTCGACGCCCCCGAGGACGATCTCGCCGAGCGCCTCGCCGGCGTCGACGAGGAGCTCGCCGAGCAGCGCGCCGCCGCCCTCCGGTCGGGCCTCGACGACTACGACCTGGCGGACGAGGACCTCGACCTGCTCGAGCTCTCCGAGGAGGGCGAAGAGGGCATCCGCTACCTCCCGGCGCTGCCGGTCATCGCCATCGTCGGCCGGCCCAACGTGGGCAAGTCGGCGCTCGTGAACCGCATCCTCGGCCGTCGCGAGGCCGTCGTCGAGGACACGCCGGGCGTGACCCGCGACCGCGTGTCGTACAAGGGCGAGTGGCTCGACCGCCGCTTCACGCTCGTCGACACGGGCGGCTGGGAGCCCGATGCGAAGGGCATCGACGCGTCCGTCGCCGCGCAGGCCGAGGTCGCGATCGACCTCTCCGACGTGGTGCTGTTCGTGGTGGACGCGACCGTGGGCGCGACCGCGACCGACGAGCACGTCGTCCGGCTCCTCCGCAAGACGAAGAAGCCCGTCTTCCTCGTCGCGAACAAGGTCGACGACGCCCGCCAGGAGCCCGAGGCCGCCGCGCTCTGGAACCTCGGCCTCGGCGAGCCGTACCCGGTCTCCGCGCTGCACGGGCGCGGGGTCGCCGACATGCTCGAAGAGGTGTTCAAGGTCCTCCCGCAGGTCTCGGCGGTCGCGAAGGACGAGTTCGGCGGTCCTCGCCGGGTCGCGATCCTCGGCCGGCCGAACGTGGGCAAGTCGAGCCTGCTGAACAAGGCCGCCCGCGAGGAGCGCGTCGTCGTCAACGACCTCGCCGGCACCACGCGCGACCCGGTCGACGAGCAGATCGAGCTCGGCGGCAAGGTGTGGCGGTTCGTCGACACGGCCGGCATCCGGCGCCGCGTGCACCTGCAGCAGGGCGCCGACTTCTACGCGTCGCTGCGCACGCAGGCCGCGCTCGAGAAGGCCGAGGTCGCGGTCGTGCTGCTCGACGTCTCCCAGCCGATCTCCGAGCAGGACGTCCGCATCATCGACCTCGTGCTCGAGTCGGGTCGCGCACTCGTCCTCGCGTACAACAAGTGGGACCTCCTGGACGACGACCGCCGTCGCTACCTCGAGCGCGAGATCGAGCAGGACCTGCACCACGTGCAGTGGGCGCCGCGCGTGAACATCTCCGCGAAGACCGGTCGTCACCTCGAGAAGCTCGTTCCCGCCCTGGAGACTGCGCTGGAGTCGTGGGACACCCGCATCCCCACCGGCAAGTTCAACGCGTTCCTCACCGAGCTCGTCCAGGCCCACCCGCACCCGCTGCGGGGCGGCAAGCAGCCGCGCATCCTGTTCGGCACCCAGGCTTCGACGCGTCCGCCGACGTTCGTGCTGTTCACGACGGGGTTCCTGGACCCCGGCTACCGCCGGTTCATCCAGCGGCGCCTGCGCGAGATCTACGGCTTCGTCGGCACGCCGATCGTGCTGAACATGCGCGTGCGCGAGCGCCGGCAGCGGCCGTAACGGGTCCGGTCGACGAGCCGATCGAACGGCGCGCGGATGCCTCGGTCGAACGGAACGCGATGGAACTGACCGTGCGCGTGAAGCCGGGCAGCCGGCGCGGGCCACTCGTCGAGCCGACGCCGGGCGACCCCGTTGCATCCGTCACCGTGCACGTTCGCGAGCGCGCCGTGGACGGCGCAGCGAACGCGGGCGTCGTCGCGGCACTCGCCGCGCACTACGGCGTCCGCAGGGCCGACGTCGAGATCCTGCGCGGGCACACCGCACGGATCAAGCGGGTGCGGGTCGACGGCGTGCGATCGGTTGGAGGGGCCACGCGGGCGCCTCGATCGCCCGGGGACGGCTGAAGGCCGTCGCCACGCCGGATGAGGCGAGCACCGAGTCGGGGTGACGCGTCGCGAGGTCGCCGAACCCGCACGCCGCGAGCAACCCGTCGTCGATCTCGAGGAGCTCGGCGCGCCGCAGCGACCACGGCTCGTGCGTGTTCCGTGCCCACGCCGTTCGGCCGAGATGTTGCTCGTGGAAGCCCCAGCGGGCGGTGAGG
Organism: Agromyces zhanjiangensis; assembly: GCF_040496055.1. Classification (NCBI taxonomy): domain Bacteria; kingdom Bacillati; phylum Actinomycetota; class Actinomycetes; order Micrococcales; family Microbacteriaceae; genus Agromyces; species Agromyces zhanjiangensis. The sequence goes on from NZ_JBEPKB010000002.1 coordinate 16,814, forward strand.
AACTGCGCGAGGCCTGCATCGGGGGCGTCGACGCGCACAGGCTCGCCGAGGCGGGCGCGGATGCGCGTCGACGGGCCGCCGGGGCCGTGACGACGGCTGTGGAAGTCGAGCTCGTGGCCGGAGGCATCCACCCGATGCACGACCCGTGAGCTCGCCCAGTGGTAGGGGAGGCCGAACGCGAGTCGGGCGGCGATGACCGGCAGCAGGCGCCCGGCCTCGAGGGTGCGGAACACCACGCCGCGGTTGCCGTCGTGGTCGATCGAGTAGAGGCGCACGTTGACCTCGACGAACGTCCCCAGGCGGTGCATCGGGGGCAGCGGCGGGAAGCGGGTGTCGGTCAGGACGAAGGGGATGAGGCCGACCCAGGTCGCGCGGTCGACGACGTCGGGCCGGGTCCCCGCCGGGAGGAGGGGCGCCACCCGCTCGGGCTCGACGCGCCAGTGGAGGAAGACGAGATCGCGCCAGCGCTGCTCGACCACGGTGCGGCCGGGCAGCGGCGGAGCTTCGAGCGGCAGTCCCTGCACGGTGCCATCTTCGCGCGACCGGCCGTACCGCCGGAAGGGCCCCCGGCGGTTGACTCGCCGCCGCGCCGCGCCGGACGATGGTCGCGTGGACGCAGCGGACGGCGAGGCATCGGCGGGGGAGCGCGTCGCCGATGCTGCTGACGACGACGCCGGCACCGTCGTCGTCGTCGCACTCCGCGCCGTCCGCGACCGACTCCGCGGGTTCCTTCCCGGCGCGCTCGCCGATGAGCCCGATGCGCTGCATCAACTCCGCACGAACGTGCGCCGGCTGCGGAGCGTGCTCGCGGCGTACGGCGCCGTGCTCGACGTGTCGGTCGTGACGGGGCTGCGACGACGACTCCGAGAACTCGGACAGGAGCTCGGAACGGTGCGCGACCTGGAGGTGCGCGTCCAGGTGGCCGAGGCGGCGCTCGCCGACGGCGACGAGGCCGGACGGTTCGCGTCCGAGGCGCAGCGCGAACGGGTCCGCGGCATCCTGGTCGACGACGAGCGGGCCGCACATGACCTCGCGCACGCCCGGTTCGTCGAGCGGCAGGAACTGCCGCGGGCCGTCGAGCGGCTCGAGGAGCTCGACCGGGTGCTCGCGGCGCCGCCGTTCACGCAACGCGCGACCCGGGACGTGACGACCGAGCTCGGGAGGCTGCTCGGCCGTGAGGCCGAGCGCGCCGGTCGGCGTGCTCATCGCCTGCCCGACCAACCGTCGCTCGACGAACTGCACGACCTCCGCAAGGCGTCCCGCCGCCTCCGCTACGCCGCGGAGGCGCTCTCCGAGGCGCCCGTGCGGCTGTTCGGGCAGCGCGCCGCCGATCTCGCGGATGCGGGCGACGACATCCACGACGTCCTCGGCGACCACCGCGACGAACTGCTGTTCGCCGAGCACCTCCGGCGCGCGGCCGCGCACGCGGCGCACGCGGGGGAACCGGCCGACGTGCTGCAGCGACTCGCCGAGGACGCGGACGCGCGCGCCGCGGCGCACCTCGCCGAGCTGCCGGGCGCGGTCAGGGCGCTGCGGAAGGCCGCGAGGGCCTGGAGCACGCACCGTCCGCATTGACCTCCTCGCCGGGTCGGCGTTCAGTCGAGCGGATGCTGCATGACCACCCGGTGCGGCTTCGGCCTGGCGACCTCGCTGAACCCCACCGCCTCGAACATCGACACGGTGCCCGGGAAGAGGTCTGCCGCGGGCGGCTTCGAACGTGCGGTCGGGTCGACGGCGTACGCCTCGAGCAGGGTCGCGCCGTGCTCGCGGGCGGTCTCGACGGCGGCGGCCGCGAGCGCACGCCCCACGCCGCGGCGCCGGAAGGCGCGAGGCACCACGAAGCACGTGACCGCCCAGATCGACGGGTCGTCGAAGTCGTCGTCGGGTGAGGCCGAGGCGACCGGGCTGTGTCGGAGCCGCTCGAGACCGCTGCGCGGCTCGACCGCGCACCACCCGACCGGGGTCTCGCCGTCGTACGCGATGATGCCCGGCCCCGTGCCGGGGGCGGCCAGTTGCTCCTCGAGGCGACCGCGCAGTTCGTCGCGGCTCGCCGACTCCCACGCGGAGCCCCGGAGCTTGTACCACTGGCACCAGCACGTCGCCGGATCGCCGCGCGTGCCGAAGACGGCCTCGACGTCGCCGAACGGCACCGATGACGCCGAGACCACGCGCAGGGTCGAGGCACCCTCGCCGTCGGCGGCGGCCCCATCGTCGGAGGCGTCGGTCGGGTCGGCAGGCAGGGCGGCGTCGCTCATGCAGTGACGCTAACCCGAGCCGGGGACATCCGTCACGCGTGCGTCGGATCGAGGCGCAGCGCGCGGAGGTCCTGTGCGAGGACGCGAAGATCGTCGGGATCCGCCGTGAACGCCTCGCCGAGCGCCGCCTTCCCGAGCATGGCCGCGGCGCGCGGGTACCTGCGCTGGTAGTCGGCGAGGAGCCCGACCCGCTCGTCCTCGTCGAGGTCGACGGCTCGGGCGTCGAACCGTTGCGAGCGCCAGTCGACACGCACGTCCGGGTGCACGAGCGCGTTGCGGTACCAGTCCGTCCTCGGCCCGCGACTGGCGACGACCCAGAGCGTCGGGGGAGCGGCCGGCGCGCTCGCGACATCGCCCTTCACGACCTCGAGCACGGTGGCGCGCGGGATCCCGCTCGTCCGCCCGCGCGCGGTGAGCATGAGGAACCGACCGCCCATGAGCCACCCGAGTCGCGCTCGATACAGGGTTGAGGGTGCGCGGTAGAACCAGGCGAGCAGGGGGCCGGGCTTCTTCATCGCCATGGGCCCACACTATGCAGCGGGCGCTGGGCGGTGCGGATGCCCCGCGGTGGAGTACCGCCGGAGCGAATCGTGCAGCAGGGTGATAGTGAAGTATCATCACGGTATGGATGCGCCCGTGACCGTGCTCGATCGGCTCCTCGAGATCAGCGACCTGTTCCAGCGCGACCTCGCCCGCGAGTTCGCGGGCAGTTCGCTGACGCCCGCGCGGACGCGCGTGCTGTGGGACCTCGTGCACGCGGGTCCCTCGACCCAGCACGCCCTCGCGACCCGGCTCGAGGTGAGTCCGCGAAACATCACGGGCCTCGTCGACGCGCTCGAGGCATCCGGGTACGTCCGGCGCGAGCCGCACCCCGGCGACCGCCGCGCCGTCCTCGTCTCGCTCACGCCGTCGGCGGCCGAGCTCATGCACGAGATGCAGCGCGACCACGCCGAGCTCTCCGACGTGCTCCTCGGTGCCGTCGCGCCGGCGGACCGCGAGGCGTTCCAGCGCGGGGTCGACGCGGTCGCCGACCGGCTGCGCGAACTCGTCGAGGCCGCCGAGGCCGGCCGGACGGCCGCCCGTGCGGGGGCCGAACGATGACCGCCGACGTCGACCGAGTGCCCGCGGCATCCGTCGCCCGCCGTACGGGCGGGTTCGTGCTGCGGGCGCTGAAGCTCGAACTCCGCATCTACGCGAGCATCGGGCGCCTCATCGCCCGTCGACCCGCCATCGCGCCGGGGGCCACCGGGTTCGGCTACCACGCGCCCGTCATCACGATCCTGTGGATCTTCATCGTGCTCTCGGCCGTCGAGATCCCCGTGCTCGACCTGATCGTGCACCGCTGGCCGGTCGTCCGCGTCGTCGTGCTCGTCGCCGGCATCTGGGGCCTCACCTGGATGCTCGGGCTGCTCGCCGCGTACCTCATGCGGCCGCACACGGTCGGCCCGGAGGGCATCCGCGTGCGCGAGGGTCTCGAGACCGACGTGCTGCTCGCCTGGGACGACATCGCGTCGATCGCGCGCGTGAAGCGCGTCGACGAGCCGAAGACGTCGAAGATCACTGAGACGGACGGCACGCGCACGCTGTCGCTCCGGATGCAGCACGAGACCGCCGTGGCGATCGAGCTCGAGCGGCCGACGCTCGTGCGGCTGCCGGGAACGGCACCGCGGGGCGGCGACCAGATGGTCGACGAGGTGCGGATCTGGGTCGACGACGTCGACGGGTTCATGGCCGCCGTGCGGCCTCATATCTGACGCCTGATCGGGTTCGCGGGGCGCCTGCGAGCGCGCACCCGCCGCAAGGACGCAGTGCCCCGCCGTGTGCACGAGCACTCCTCCGGATGCCGCTATGATGGTCGAGTTGCCTTCGACGGAGACGCTGAGGGCATCGGGCTGTGGCGCAGCTTGGTAGCGCACTTGACTGGGGGTCAAGGGGTCGCAGGTTCAAATCCTGTCAGCCCGACCGGGAAGAGGCCCGGAATCACGCGGAAGTCGCGGGTTCCGGGCCTCTTGCGTTTCCCGTGTAAACGCGCCGTACGCCAACGCGTACGCCAACGCGCTCAGGCGTTGCGGGCGCGCTCGGGCACGACAGCGTGAGCGACGCCGATGAGGATGGCCTCGCGGCGTCCGCATCGATGGCGCCGAGGTCACCGGAGTAGACGTTTACGCAACCGTTCGCCTGGTCGACCGCGAGCGCGAGCGCGGCGCCACCGGTGTTCTCGAACCGGACGAGCACGCGCGCGAGTGTCGAGTGAGGCATGGCGCCACGCTAGGTCGTGCCGCCGACGCCCTCGATGGATTCGACCCGTTCGCGTCACGCCGCCTCTGAGTAGCCGGTCAGGTGGCAGTGGAAGCGGCCATCCGGTGTGCGCTCGAGGTCGTGCGGCTCATCGCAGGAGGCACACGGGCGAACCTCTGCGTCCCTACCATTGCGCCAGTCAGAGGGCTCGGGGAAGTTCCCGTAGGGGCCGCTGGACTCCGTCGCGGTGGCTGTGATGGACATACAGGTAGTATACAGTCAACACTCAGGAAAACCTCAGGTAATGCTGGGTCGTTGGTCTGATGCTCCGAGCGCTCAGGTTGCAGGCTGCTTCAGGAGCAGGTAGACGTCCCGCTGGTCGGGATCACCGAGCCAGAACCCGAGTTCGGTGCCGCCGTATCCGCGGACGGCGAGCATGGTGCCGCGCTTCCCTGCTTCGAGGGCGAGGTCGATGGTGGAGTCCTCCTCGTCCACCCGCCACGTGCAGTCCCCCGTGTTGACCGGATTCCCGGTCGGCTTCCCATCGGGCCCGGGCGGGTCGAGCGAGAGTGCACCCTCAGGGATGTCTGTGAGTTGGCATGTGCCGTCGGCGTAAAAGGCGATCCGCCCACCGTCCTCCGGGTTCATCCAGGCGCCCACGACGTCCTCCGGTTCTGGGATCGGCGGGGGAACGAGGTACTCGGGCGCGTTCCAACATGCGGTGAGAGTAAGCACCAGGCTGGCTGCGGCGACGAACGCGATCGATCGGGTTTGCTGCTGTCGGGGTGAGGCAATCGCATGCGTCATGCCGGGCCTACCGCTTTCTGTCGATCCTGACGACATCTCTCGAGCACCTGAAGACCACGGGATGAGCACGAGGACATACTTCCAGCCAGCGGACGACGCCAGGAACACAAGGCTCGTGGATCACACCCTCGCTTGATCAACACGCCCTAGGAGTGCGCCGCTCGCGTCGTTGCGGATCGAGAGGAGCCGCGATTCGACTAGCGGCGTTGGCGACCCCGTGAAACACGAAAGGCCCCGCACCTCATGAGAGGGCGGGGCCTTGGTATGCGCGGTGTAGCGGCGCTGTGGTGGTCGCTCACGCCAGAACGTGCGGGACTGATGGGGTCATCATGTCTCCCGCACTTGAATCGTGAGCACGGCGTGTGGGTGTCTGTCCTACGCTGGGCCGGACAGGCGGGCGACTTCGACGACCTAGGGGCTCCGATGCAGTACAGCGAGGCGGATCGGCTCGCGTTTCTGCGACGCCAGGAGCCCGAGGCGAGCCCCGAGCAACTCCGGACGCTCCGAGCGTCACTATGGACGGATGCCCGGATCGATATGGCGATAGCGCTGGGTGGATAGCACCACTGGCGATGCGCGAGGTTGAACTCCCAGACTCGCGCGCGCACAGCCTCGCTATGCCGCACCGGGAGGGGAGTAAGGGGGAGGGGGGAGGCACCCCCCACCCGGGGGCCACGCACGATAGTGGGCCATTGGCGCCATGACATGGATTGAACACCGGCGTGTCGGACGGCTACATGTCGCCTGTCGATGGCACGCTCGTAGTGACAAAGAGAGCCCGAACTACGGGTTGTGTCACCCCGTATCGGGCCCTCTCGAACTTGGCGGTTCAAAGAGAAGGTAGCGGAACGGCGCGGTCAGGCCAAGTACCGTCGCCGGTTTGTTCGATGCCGGTCGCGGGTGGCGTTGTCGGATTGGAACACAAGATGTCCGCCTACCTGATCACCTACGACCTCAACAAGCCGGGTGCTAGGTACGACGACCTCTACGAGGCGATCAAGTCCTACGGGACGTACTGCCACCTCGTGGACTCCACCTGGATCGTTGTGTCGAACTCCTCGGCGAAGTCGGTCTACGAGAAGTTGAAGCCGAACCTTGACAGCGGCGACCACATCTTCGTGGTCGACATCTCCTCGCAGGACCGCTACGGCTGGCTGCCCAAGAACATCTGGGACTGGATCAACAAGCACGTGTAGTCGGGAGGACCGGGTGTCCGTGACAAGACACTCGGTTCACTGCCTGACCACACGGGGGCCCCGGGGAGAGGAAACCCGGGGCCCCGCCCATGAACGGGAGGGCGCTGTCCCGTTCGGGCGACGCTCGACCAACCCCATCCCGTCGAGCGTGCGCCGGGTCTACTTGCCCGGGGCTCGCCGCGCGGGACGGTCGTGTCCCGGCGCGGAGCGGACCACGGGACGCGGGCCACGAGACCTGACGAGGACGCCGCACAGGCGCACGGGACGCGCCACGCGGTCCAGGTGGGACGAACAGTCCCCCACCCGCGCGCCTATCGTCGAAGGCATGAGCCCACTCTTCGACCCGACCGAGAAGGCGCCGCCAGACGAGGCCATGCGATTGCGTATGTTCCTGTCGTGCGTAGATGACTACCGCGCGTTGTCATCCTCGCTCGCGTTGCCGACGGGCGTGAATCTGGTGTCGCGTTTGAATGCTGATGATGCGTACTGGCGGAGTGTGCTCCACAGCGCCGCGCTGCGGAAGTTCTACGCGCCGAGGGATCAAGTCGCGCTGACAAAGGTGCTCAAGGCGCTGCGCCAATGCGTCACGGTTACGCCTCAGGTCGAGGCTGTGCTCGAGGCGTTTGCCGAGCAGGCCGAGGAGGTCCCGAGCGCAGTCGTCTACGTGGTGAATGGAGAGCCGGTGAGCCTCTGGAACCTCTTGGAGGTCGACCTCTATGGCCGCCACCTCCATGCCGATTACGGCAAATGGGAGGCCTCGAAGCGTCGGGAGCCCAAGGGCTATCTCAGCGAGATGGTCGATTGGTGCAACGGCGCAGCAGGCGTGGCCTTGGCGCTGTCGGACTACGTTCGACACCTCGAGCAGGACGGTCACCTCGCACTCAACGAGGGCTAGGGGCGCGGCGGGGAGGGCAAGAGGCCACCTCTCGCTACCCTGTGGATCGTGGCAAGCGAGTGGTGGGTCCCGTTGACCGCGGTTATCGGCGCCGCGACGGGCATCTACGGCTCAGTGCGAGCGTGGCGAACCGCGCACGAGGACCGACGTCTGCGCGTGGAGTGGGACCTATCGCACTTCCAGAACGATGCATGGTCGCTCACGTCCCGACTGCCGTATACCGCTCTGGACGTCGACCTTGTGCCTCCCGCGCGCGGCGGCTTCGACAAGCCGCCGCCGTCGCCGCTTGTGCTGGGACCGAACGAGGGTGTCACGTTCCAACCGCTGCGACGCCTGACATTCGGTCCGGGCGAACCTGGGAGTGTGTGGACTGTCCGTTGGCGGCGTTTCCGGCGCGGGCGACTCAGGGAGCGCGCTCTGCTGCTTCCGCCTCCCGCGGAGCGCTAGGCCTCGTCGGTTGTGGCCGCCGCTGCAAGCAGGACAGCGGCGACCACAACCTCGTTGGGCGGCCATCCCGACCAAGGATGACCGCGCGGCGCCTCTCGACTTGTCTGACGCGAACACGACGAGGGAGGCCGCACGCCGCCGCAGCCGATAACCCCTCCGGTGCGCGCGTGGTCTCGGCGCCGCCTAGGAGGAGGCGGCGTGTTCCGAGCGCTCGCCGTAGTCGCCATGACACGCGACGCGACGAGGAACTCAGCCGCGTCATTGCGACTGAGGGGACTTGGGTAGCAGGCTTGGGCGTCGCCTTGCTGTGCGGCGGACTATCGCGCCCGTCGGCGGCGTTTCCTGCGCCGTTGGAGCCGTGCCACGAGTCCGGACTCGGTGACCAGCGGGGCAGGACGCGACCTTGGCCGCTTGCGGCGGCTCACTGGCCGTCCGCCGCCTCACGTGCGCGCAGCGCGAGCGCTCGAATCTCTCGTCGCGCGCTGAGGCGTGCGAGCGCGTCGCGGGCGGCGGAACGGCGGAGCGCGTGCGCAGCGTCGAACGTCACACCGAGGCGCCGTGCCTGTCTCTCGATGGCGGCGCGCTCGCTGGGTTCGAGGTCGGTCGGGTCAGAGGGGAGGGCGCCTGAGACGGCGTGCGCGACGGCGAAGTCGACGACGTCCTCGCGGCGAGGGGGGTGATTCATTGGCTCGGCTTTCCTTGAGGTGAGGTCGGGGTGTAGGCGCTGGCGCCGACACCCCCGACCGGTGTGCGCGGTTAGGCGGCGGTGTTGACTCGCACGGCGCCGCCGTCGGTCAGGAGGGTGACGGTTCCGTCTTCGTTGTCGACGGGGAGCGGCATGGGCTGCACGGCGACGAGTGCCTCGACGATGCTTCGGTCGGCGGCGGTGTTCGCGTCGAACGCGCGGAGGTGAGTCAGGGCGAATCCGTTCTCGCGGACGCTGGCGCCGTAGGGCGCGCCAGCCGGCACCTCGGGGGCGCGGACCACGAGCGCGTAGGCCTCGGGGATGAAGCCGATGACGTCGTCGGCGGCGATTCGGGTCGACTCGTGGACCTCGAAGCCGCGGACCTTGCCGTTCTCATCGAACGCGTCGGCGTCGAGCAGGTCGGCGTAGACGTTTGCGCCGACCGCGGCGATGAGGCGCGCGTCGGCGGGAACGCCGTTGCTGCGGAGCGTGCGGCGGATGGCGGTGAACGTCTTCGCCGGGTCGGCGGCGCTGTAGGTCAGGGCGGTGGCCGCGGTCGCGCTCATGGCGTCTGCCGTGGCCGCCTCGATGTGCTTCGCGATGCTCGACGCCTGGGGACGCAGGACCTGTGCGGCGTGGTCCTCGAGCGCGAGGTCGAGGTCTCCCGGGGCGAGCGCGACGTTGCTATAGGCGAGGGTGTCGAGGGTGACGCTGATGCCGACCTCGGCGATGGTGTCGACGGCCATGGCGGTGGTCGTGTCGAACGCGTTGCGGGTGCGGCTCGGGACGGCGCCGGGCACACGAACACGGACGGTCGAGCCGCGCCCGCCGACGAACTCGTTGGCGAGGTCCTTGTAGAGGAGTGCGGCGAGGTTCATGTCCTGGCCGACGATGTTGGCGGCGACGGAAGCGACGGCGTCGGCGGTGAGAATGTCGTTGGTCATTTCTGGGGGTCTCCGTTCGAGAGGGAAGGGGGTGAAGGGGACCGCGCTGCGGTGACGTGGTCGCTGGGCTCTTGCCGTTGGCGACGTCGGTCAGAGGTGGACGCCGAGGGCGCCGCGGGGAGGTGCGAGTGTTCCGGATGGCGCTGCCTGAGGGAACGGGGTTAGGGCGAGGCGCTTACGCGTACGGTCGTCTGCCGGTAGGGGGCGAGGGCCGTCTCGAGGGCGTCGCTGGCGCTGTTCAGGGCGTCGGCGGCGACCGCCAAGGCGGATTCGGCGCGGAGCACTGCGGCGCGCAGCGCGAGGCGGTCGGGATTGCCGCCCACGCTCGCGGTCGGGTCGGCATGGCCGGAGGTACGAACCGGGCCTCCGCCATTCGGTGACGACGGGCGCGCGGGCGTCGCCCATTGCTCGGCGGTGGCCTCAGTGAGGATGACCGCGAGTCGAGCGAGCGAATCGCAGTGGTGCCGGGTCGCGGTGGCGGTTGTGCTCACGGTGCTCCTTGGGAAGGGTCGGAGGTCGCCAGGACGGCCTCGAGAATGCGGGTGTACGCGGTCGCGCGCGCGCGGTGAAGCCGGGCGCGGCAGCGCCCCGAGCACGTGATCGCCGGTTGTGCGCTGTCGAACACGGCGCCGCAGGCGCGGCACCTCTGGGAAAACATCGGGGGAACTCCTTCGCGGGGCGTTCGTAACGCCGCACGCTCAAAAAGAGCCGCCCCTCTTGGGGGGGGGCTCACTATAGGAGGGCGCCAGTCACCCCGTACTTTCGGCCTCACGGGCCCGGGTGCGGATGGCGGCGGCCCGTTCACGGCATCCGCGGCACGTGCGGCGCCGCTCGAACTCCTCGATAGGCCTCGAGTGGCCGCCCATGGCGCAACGGCGGACGCCGCGCTCGATGGCGTCACGCTGCCGCCGACGGAGCCCCGCGAGGGCTTGCTCGACGTCGACGCCCGCGGCGAGGGCGGCGGCGGTGACGCGGGCGGTTGGAGTGGATGGGGTCGGGTTGGGAGTGTTCACGAAGTAGGAGGGCGCCAGCCCGGCGATCCCTGCCCAGGCGCCGCGGGCGCGGAGCCGCTTGGGGAAGGCTCGGCGCCGGGCGATGTAGGAAGTGTCGAAACTCCTACATTTCCCCTATTACTCATTGAGGAGGAGGAGCCTAGAGAGGCAATAGGGAGAATGTAGGAGTTTCGACACTTCCTACATGCGTCGGCTCCAACGGGCTCCGATCTGGCGCCGAAGGGCCCGCCGTCGCGGCGTAGGACCCGCCTAGACGCTGGCGCGCCCGGCGTCGGCGACGAACGCCTCGAGGGCCTCGCGCCTGATGCGGCGCGCGCGCCCGATCTTGAGTGACGGGATGGTGCCGTCGGCGAGGAGTTCGTAGACGGTCGACCGCCCGACTCCGAGGAGGCGGGCTGCGGCGTCGGGGCTGTAGAGGAGGGGAGTGTCGATCATTATGGGCGGGGCCTTTCCATGGCGAGCGGACATGCTCGGACTAGTGCGGACGCCAGAGGAGGGCGCCAGCCTCAGGGCCGGTGCCCATGTCGGGGGCGCATGACCCCTTGACTCGACGGGCTTGTGTTAACCTCGAGCCCGTCGAATGGAGAGGGATGCCAGGCAAGCAGGCGAACGGGGCGGGGTCGGTCAAGTACCGCGATGACAAGGGGCTCTGGGAGGCGCGGTTCACCTACGCCGACCCGGTGACGGGGGCCACCAAGCGGGCGACGTGCTACGGCAAGTCACGGCGCGAGGCGGTCGCCAAGATGCGGGAACGCCGCGAGCGCGTCGAGGCTGGCAAGCCTGTCCGCGACTCGCGGGAGACCGTCGGCGTTTACGTCGAGCGGTGGATCTCGACAACGCTCGAGGTGAGCGACCGGAAGCCGACCACCAAGTCGACCTACGCGACCCTCGCGCGTAAGCACCTCATCGGCGGTGAAGTCGGCGCCATCACGCTCGAGAAGTTGCGCCCCACAGACGTCGAGGCGCTCATCCTCTCGCTGCGGGAGGTCGGCCTCTCGTCCTCGACGATCCGCCAGACGTACACGGTGCTTCGCATGGCCCTCGACGCCGCGGAGCGCGATGGGCTCGTCGCTCGCAATGTCGCAGCGCTCGTCAAGCGCCCGGGGGTGGAACGAGTCGAGGCTCGGTCCCTGACTCCGGACGAGGTCGGGCGGGTGCTCGAGGCGGTCAAGGGCTCGCGCTATGAGCCCGTCATCGTCCTCCTCGCGCGCACCGGGATGCGGCGGGGTGAAGCGCTCGCGCTCCGGTGGCAGGACGTCGACCTCGAGGGCGCGGCGCTACGCGTGCGCTCGACGGTCTCGAGCATCGGTGGGCGGCTCGTCACCACCGAGCCGAAGACAGAGCGCTCACGACGCACGGTGAACCTCACGGCGGGGACTGTCGCCATGCTGCGGCGGCATCGAGCCGCGCAAGCCGAGACCCGTCTCCGCGCCGGAGCGCTCTGGCACGACCTCGGGCTCGTGTTTTCGACGGACGAGGGCAAACACCTCGACCCGCACAACGTCGCCCGCGCAATGCGGAAGGCGGCGAGCAATGCGGGGCTCGAGGGCGTCGGCCTCCACACGCTCCGGCACTCAGCGGCGTCGACCATGCTCGGCGCGGGCGTGCCCATCACGGACGTGTCGCGGATGCTCGGGCACTCGAGTGTCAGCATCACGGGAGACATCTACGGACACGTCACGACGGACGGGCAGCGTCGGGCCGCGGAGGTCCTCGCGGCGGCGCTCGGGGAGTAGCGCCGTACGCCAACGCGTACGCCAACGCCACCCCGCGAACGGCCCAGAACGGCCTTGGACGAGTGTGGACGCTCAGGCGGCGCGTTGGGGCTCTCTGCCCCGGAAATCCGGGCAAGTTGGCGGAGGTTGGTGGACCTCAGCGGACGCTCCCGGAAGCGCCGGGTTCATCTGGGGGTCAAGGGGTCGCAGGTTCAAATCCTGTCAGCCCGACCAGAGCGAAGTCCCGGCGGATCGAATCCGCCGGGACTTCTGCGTTCCGGCCGTGGTCATGGCCACCGCGAGCACCCGTATCGTGAGGCCATGGAGATCGTCCCGGCGGCGGGCGCCGTGATCACCGACGACGACGGGCGCGTGCTGCTCGTCAAGCGCGGCGCGGCGCCGCAGCGCGGCCGGTGGTCGGTGCCCGGCGGCCGGCTCGAGCCGGGGGAGTCGTTCGCGGATGCCGCGGCGCGGGAGGTGCTCGAGGAGACCGGGCTGCGCGTCGCCGTGGGGCGTGAGCTGTGGCGCCTCCGGTTGCCGACCGCGGACGGGCGCGAATTCGACATCCGCGACTTCGCCGCGACCGTCGAGGGCGGGGCGCTCGCCGCGTCCGACGACGCCGCGGACGCGCGCTGGTTCGCGCCGCGCGAGTTGCACCGCGTGCGGGTCACGACCCACCTGGTGGCGTACCTGCGTCGGGCCGGGGTCGTCGACCCCCTGCCGTTCGTCGACGAGCACGCCGTCGAGGCGGCGGCGGGCCGCGATGCGGCGTGGACGGCGCTCGTCGCCCTCGTCTCGCACGCGGCATCCGCTCGGTTCGCCCGCCTGCTCGGCGCCGAGGACGTCGCGAGCGGCGATGTCGCCGTGCCGGATCCCGGTGCGGTCGTGCCCGGCTTCCACGTCGCCACGGCCGAGCCGCCGGAGCGGCTGGCGCTCGCCGGCCGGCACCGGTTCTCCGACTACGAGCTCGTCTTCCGGATCGATGCGCTCGGGCCGGGTCGGAGCCGGCTCCGCGCCGAGACGAGGGCCATCTTCCCCGGATGGCGCGGCACCGCGTATCGCACCCTGCTCATGGGGCTCGGCCTGCACCGGGCCGCGACGCGGCGGATGCTGCGTTCCGTGCGGCGCCGTGCCGAGGCATCCGTTCGCGCGTGGTGACGAACCGACGGGGCGGGTTCAGTCGAGCACGGACGCGGTCTCGATCGTGCGACGCAGCGTCTCGGTGAACCGGGACGCGGGCGCGCCGTCGATGAGCGCGTGGTCGAAGCTGAGGGTGATCGGCAGCATGCGGCGCGCCACGACTCGGCCCTCTCGGACGACGGCACGATCGGCGACGCCGCCGACCGTCGCGATCACGGTCAACGGAGCGAGCGGAACGGCCCACCCCCAGCTGCGGGAGAACATGCCGATCGAGGTCACGCCGACGGCGGGCCCGAACGCCGCCGCGACGCCGGGCACGGTCCCCGCGACGCGGATCGCGGTGCGCCGGAGCGGCCCCGGCAGTGCGAGGACGGCGCGCATCGCACCCCGCGGGCGGTGATCCACGCCCGGCCCGGTCTTGACCGCATGCAGCAGCGCGGTGACCTCCGCGGGCGTCGTCCGGTCGGCGTCGCGGACGGTCACGACGTCGAGCGTCGCACGCCCCGCCCAGTGCCGCTCGACCGTGGCGCCGATGTCGACCCGGTCGAAGGCGAGCACGCGGCGGCCCGCCCGGCGGACGTTGACATCGGGATGCTCCGCGACGGCTCGCGCGAGCGAAGCGACGACGAAGCCCGTCCACGACACGTGCGGCTCGGCGGCCGAGAGCCGCGCATCGGCCTCCGAGACGTCGAGTTCGACCAGCGCGTGCACCTGGAAGCGGCGCCGCGCGCCCGCGAGGCGGTCGAGCACCGGGCGACGTTCGCGGGGGATCGGCGTGAGCGTGTAGCCGGGTGCCAGCCCGCCCTCGCCGCCGGGCGCGGACCCGGTCGACTGCCGAGCGGCGGGCCTCACCTGACGCCGTCCCACAGGCCGCGCTCCCAGGCGCGCGGGTCCACGACCACCCGCGACTCGGCGTCGAAGCGCATCGTCGCGCGCAGCTCTGCGTCGTACCGCGGCCAGTGCTCGCCCGGGTCGCCGGAGGTCGCGAACGCGACCCACGCGCCGTGCATCGCGTCGGCGAGCGGATGCGGCGGAGTCGCGCCGAGCATCGGGCCGAACAGCGGCGCATCGGGGGAGAGGGTGTCGAACACGAACGGGATCTCCAGGGCGTGCACCGCCCCGAGCCCCGGCGACGGCCAGGCGAACTCGTACATGTAGGTGCGGCCGCCGGCGGCCGTGCGCGCGTGTGCCTCCGCGAGTCGGATCGCGGGGATCCGCATCCACCAGTCGGTCTGCACGGCGGCGAGCAGGTCGCCCGGGACCGCTCCCGGATTCCGTTCGCGGTAGGCGGCGAGCGAGGTCACCGGCGGGAGGTCGTACGCCGCGCGCGACTGGGAGCCGAACCGTGCGACCGGCCCGGTGAGGATGTCGTCGGTGACCTGCGCGAACGCGCCGCTCACCACGAGCCACAGACGCCAGTCGTCGGCGTTCGTGCCGACGACGATGTCGACGTCGCGCGCGGCGCCCGCCCCGATGCGCTCGATCGGCGGCGCGGGGATCACCTCGCCGTCGACGACCGGCTGCCAGGGCATGGTCGTCGCCACGAGCGGCATGCCCCAGCGATCGGGGTCGGGGTGGGCCATCAGGTCGGCCTTCAGCTCGGCCTGGGCCGCGAGCAGGCGGGGCACGCCGACGGCGGCGATCGCATCGCGCGTCGCGGCCGCCCCGAGTCGCTCGGCGAGGAGCCCGGCCACCCGGGTCGCATCGGCCCTCGAGAGCACATGGTGCGCCGCACCGCTCTGCAGGATCGCGCGGCGGAACAGCCGGCCGGCGGCGGGCATCGCCAGGAGCGTCCCGATGCTCATGGCGCCGGCCGACTCGCCGAAGACCGTCACGTTCGCGGGGTCCCCGCCGAACGCGGCGATCCGATCGCGAACCCACTCGAGTGCCGCGACCTGATCGAGGAGGCCGCGGTTCGCCGTGCCGTCCTCGAGCATCAGGAACCCCTCGGCGCCCGGCCGCCAGTTGATGACGACGCACACGACACCGTCGCGGGCGAACCGGCGTCCGTCGTAGGCGGCCGTCGAACTGAGCTCGAACATCCCGCCCTGGATCCACACCATGACCGGGAGCCGCGCCGCGCCCGGGTCGGGCGTCCAGACGTTGAGGTTCAGCACGTCCTTCGCCGGTGCGGCGTGCTCGAGTCCGGCGAACGCGGCATCGACGCCTCGCCAGTCCTCCGCGGCGCCCGCCGCGGCGCCCGCCGCGGCGCCGCCCGTCGGCGGCGGGGCGACCTGCGGCGGTTCCGGCCCGAGCGCCCCGGCGTCGCGCACTCCGTCCCACGGCTCGACCGGTCGCGGCGGGAGCAGGCGGTTCGCACCGAACGGCGGTGCCGCGTACGGCACCCCGAGGAAGGTGTGCACGCCATCGACGATCCTGCCCCGCACCGCGCCGTGGTCGGTCCTGACCACCGTGTCCATGACCCCACGCTGCACCGCCGCCCCGCCGGCGTCCGGGGCGAAGGTCCCGCATCGACCCGTCGCGCCCGCGCAGTAGGCTGACGGCGGCATCCGCGCGAGGGAGGAGACCGAGATGGGCTTCACACGCGCCGAACTCGAGTCGTACCGCGACGCGACCGTCGACGACCTCATGCCCGAGCACCCGCGGCTCGTGTTCGTCGGCATCAACCCCGGGCTCTGGACCGCCGCGACCGGAACGCACTTCGCCCACCCGGGCAACCGGTTCTACCCCGCGCTCGTCGCGGCCGGGATCCTCCCGCACCGTCCCGACTTCGCCGAGGGCGTCACGGACGCCGACCGCCGCATGTTCCTCGACGCCGGCATCGGCATCACCAACCTCGTGCACCGCGCGACCGCGCGCGCCGACGAACTCGCCAGGACCGAGCTCCGTGAGGGCGCAGCGCGCCTCGAGCGCGACATCGCCGGGTGGCATCCGCGCGTCGTCGCCGTCGTCGGCCTCACCGCGTACCGGCAGGGCTTCGACCGCCCGAAGGCCCGCGCCGGGCGACAGGAGGAGCGGATCGCGGGCGCCGAGCTCTGGGTCGTCCCGAACCCCAGCGGGCTCAATGCCCACGCGACCGTCGACGACCTCGCGCGCGCCTACGCCGGGCCGGCGCTCGCCGCAGGCATCGTCGGCGTCGCGCCGCCCGCCGACTGAGCGCTCAGTCGCTCCGACGCGACCAGAGCTCGAGCCCGCCGATGCGCTCCACCACGGTGAACTCGCGCTCGAACTCCTCGCGGTGGGCGGGGTCGAGCCAGCCGAGCTCGTCGGGATCCAGTGCCGCGCCGTCGGCGTCGGCCAGGTAGGACCACCAGCGCTCCTGCCACTCCTCCGAGCCGAGGAAGCGGTCGCGGGTGAGACGGCCGGCATCGGGAAGCGTCAACGCGAGGCTCAGGGGATCGACGTCCATCGTGCATCTCGCTTCGATGTTCGCACCCACGTGATCGGCCACGACGAGCACCGAGGGCATCCCGGCGACGCACTCGTGTTCGGCCGCCCAGTCCGCGACGACGGATGCGGAGGGCCGCGGGCCGACGATCACGACGTCCCCCACGGCCATCAGCGCGATCACGGCGAGGCCGCCCGCGGCCACGAGACGACGGGCCCGCGCTCGCCGGATGCGGCCGACGGCGGCGCCGAGGGCGAGGGCGAGGGGCGCCATGAGCCACACCGCGTAGTGGTAGAACGAGACGCCGGATGCCGCGAGCACGATCGCGTGAGCGAGGGTCACGATCGCCCACCACGCCTCCGGCGGCCACGAGCCCGGGCGCGTCCGCCGGCCGATCTCTCCGACGAGGGGCAGGGCGGCGACGGCGAGCGCGACGACGACGCCGGCGGCCGACGCGGCGGTCGGAATGGCCTCGCGGACCGCCGGGAAGGCGAAGTAGGGCGAGAGGTAGTCCGCCCGCTCGGCGAGGTCGACGTCGTTCCCGGCCCGACCGAGCTGGGCGCTCACGGTGAGCTGCCACATCGCGCCGGGGTCGGCGATGAGGAACGGCAGGCCGATGACGGCGGCGACGAGCGCTCCCGATGCGAGGTATCGGAGCGCTGCACCGCGCCCGAGACGGCTCCAGATCATCCAGCCGACGATGGGGACGTCGATCGCGACCCAGAACTTGACCATGAGCGCCACGCCGAGTCCCGCGCCCGCGATGAACGGGGCGGACCGGCGGCCACCGAGGACGGCGAGGAGCGCGACGAGCAGTCCGAGGTTGAGGTAGGGCTCGAGCAGGTAGGTCCGCTCGGTCGCGACCGCCATGCCCCACGTGGCGTACAGCCCGGCGCCGACGAGCACGGCGGCGACGCCGAAGCGGCGGAGCAGGACGCCGATCAGCACGGTGTTCGCGGTGCCCACCGCGATCGTGAGCAGACGTGCCCCGGCGAGGCCGACGGCCTCGTTCGTGATCTCGGCCCACCCGGCGAACGGGAGGAGGAGCAGCAGCGACCCGGGCGGATGGACGTAGCCGAAGTCCGCGTACGGAAGCCGGCCGTGGAGCATCGAGACGGCGCCGGCGAACATCACGCCGTCGTCGTTCTCGCGCAGCCAGAGGAGGGCGTCCGGGAAGGCGAACGCCGCCGCGCGGATGACGAGCGCGACGACCCCGACGGCGATGATCGCGACCGTCGTCGCCTCACGGCGGGTTCCGGTCGCGCTCGTCGGCGCGGCGGTTGCCTCGGTCACGGTCTCCTCCTGGCGTGAGGTCGGCGCGGGAGCGTGGCGCGGGCGGCGCCGCTGCGGACGACCCTAGCGTCTCCGGCGACGGACGATGGGTCCGGGCATGGCGGTCGACTCGACGACCCGGCATCGGCAAGTCGGAACGACATCGCTATTATTCCGAGTTATCATCGCAACACGGAATACGATCGCGTTCATTCCGAGGAGAGGTGGCATGGCGAACGCAGGCACCGGTTGGCCCGCGCACGGTTCGCGCACGGTGCCCTGGCGGCAGTCCGGGCGCCACGGCACGCGGGCGGATCGGATGCTGCGCGAGATCACGGTCTCGTTGCCGCCCACGATCGCCCGCCTCGACTACCGCCCCGACCCGTCGCTCACGGTCGCGCTCGCCGATGCGGCGCGAGCGGTCATCGCCGTGGACACCGATCCGCGCGGGCAGCTCGGGGCGCTCGGCGGGCTCCTCCTGCGCACCGAGTCCGTGTCGTCGTCCCGTATCGAGCAGGTCGACGCGAGCATGGACGACTACGCCCGGGCGGTCGCCGGCATCCGCTCGAACGAGTCCGCGTCGTCGATGGTCGCCGCCACGCGGGCGCTCGGCCGGATGATCGATCGGGCGGGGACGTCGCGGCGGATCGAGCTCGACGACGTGCTCGACGCGCATCGCACACTGATGGCCGACGACCCGGTCGACGCGCGGTACGCCGGGAGGGTCCGCGACGTGCAGAACTGGATCAGCGGGTCCGACCACTCGCCGATCGGCGCGGTGCACGTCCCGCCGCCGCCCGAGCTCGTGCCGGAGCTGCTCGACGACCTTCTCGCCTTCAGCGCGCGCGACGACCTCGATCCGGTCGCCCAGGCGGCGATCGCGCACGCCCAGTTCGAGTCGATCCACCCCTTCACCGACGGGAACGGCCGGATCGGCCGGGCGCTCATCAACGCCGTCTTCCGGCGTCGGGGGCTCACGTCGCGCACCGTCGTGCCCGTGGCGTCCGCCATGCTCGCCGAGCGCGACCGCTACTTCTCGCTCGTCAACGGCTACCGCGACGGCCACGTCGACGCGTTCGTGGCCGACCTCGCGCGCGGCACGCGGATCGCCGCGGTCGAGTCGCGTGGGGCGGCCGACCGGCTCGCTGACCTGCCCGGCTACTGGCGGGACCTCACGCGGCCGCGAGCGGGGAGCGCGGCGGCGAAGCTGCTCGACGTGCTCGCCGAGCACCCGATCCTGGGCGCCGAGGAGGCGCAGGCGTTGACCGGTGCGCCGCTGTCGAGCGTGTACACCGCACTCGATCGCCTCGAGGCCGACGGCGTCATCCGCCAGGTCACCGCACGGCAGCGGAACCGCGTGTGGGGCGTCGTCGACCTGCTCGCCGAGCTCGACGACCTCGCGGCGCGGATCGCGGCTGCGGTGCGCTCGGACGAGTGAGGAGCCGTTCGCAGGGGAGGAGTCGGCGCGGATGAGCGCATAATGGATTGATGGATCCATCAATCCATCGAGGAGTCACCGTGTTCACCGACGCCAGCCGCCCGCTCTACGAGGTCAAGGCCAACCTCTTCAAGGGGCTCGCGCACCCCCTGCGCGTGCGCGTGCTCGAGGTGCTCGCGGCGTCGCCCGATTCCGAGACGCCGGTCTCCGCACTGCTGGACGCCACCGGGCTGGAGGCGTCCCACCTCTCGCAGCACCTCGCCGTGCTGCGCAACTACCGGCTCGTGACCGCCGAGCGCCGCGGCAACCAGGTGTCGTACCGGCTCGCCTACCCGCAGGTCGCCGACCTCCTGCGCGTCGCAAGGGCGCTCCTCGGCGAGATACTGCAGGCCACCGAACGTCAGCTCGTCGAGCAGGCGGGCCTGCCCGACCTGCCGGCACTGACGGATGGCCCGGCCGCAACGGCCGCGTCGACCGGCGCGGCGGCCCGGCCATGACGACGACGACCGAGCGGCGCGCACGCCGCGGCATCCGCTCGCTGCTGCCCGGCGTCGCGGACTACCGCGGCCTCCGGCGGACGTGGCGGGGCGACCTCGTCGCCGGCGTCACGGTCGGGATCGTGGCGCTGCCACTCGCGCTCGCCTTCGGCGTGAGCTCCGGCGCCGGCGCCGCGAGCGGCCTCGTCACGGCGATCGTCGCGGGCGTCGTCGCCGCGGTCTTCGGCGGCTCGAACGTGCAGGTCTCCGGGCCGACGGGGGCGATGGTCGTCGTGCTGGCGCCGATCATCGCGACCCACGGCGTCGGCGCGCTCGCGATCGTGGGGCTGCTCGCCGGAGCCATCGTGCTCGTGGCCGGCGTCCTGCGGCTCGGGCGCGCCGTCACGTTCATCCCCTGGCCGGTGATCGAGGGGTTCACTCTGGGGATCGCCGTGATCATCTTCCTGCAGCAGGTGCCGGCCGCACTCGGCGTCCCGGCCACCGAGGGCGCGAACGCGGTCGTCGGCGCGATCGACGCGGTGCTCGGGGCGTCCTGGCCGGATTCGGCGTGGGCGCTCGCCGTCGTCGCGACGGTCGCCGCGATCATGCTCATCGCGCCGCGCATCCATCCGCTCGTGCCCGGGTCGATCGTGGCGATCGTCGTCGTCACGCTGGTGGTCGTGCTCACCGGTATCCCCGTCGCGACGATCGGGGCCCTGCCCAGCGGCCTCCCGGCGCCGACGCTGCCGGCCGTCGACCCCGCGACCCTCGCCGCGCTCGCGCTTCCCGCGGCCACGGTCGCCGCCCTCGCCGCGATCGAATCCCTGCTGTCGGCGCGGGTCGCCGCATCCATCTCCGACACCGGGTCGTTCGACGCCGACCGGGAGCTCGTCGGTCAGGGCCTCGCCTCGATCGCCTCGGCGCTGTTCGGCGGCATGCCCGCCACCGGGGCGATCGCGCGGACGGCCGTGAACGTCCGCACGGGCGGGCGCACGAGGCTCTCGGCGATCGTGCACGCCGTGCTGCTCGCCGCGATCGTCGCGGTCGGGGCCTCCGTCGTGGCATCCATCCCGCTCGCGGCGCTCGCCGGCGTCCTCATGGTCACGGCCACGCGCATGATCTCGGTCGCGACCGTGCGCTCGGTCGTCGGGTCGACGCGGGCGGATGCGATCGTGTTCGTCGCGACGGCCGTCATCACGGTGAGCGTGGACCTCATCACGGCGGTGCTCGTCGGCATCGCCGTCGCGGCGTTCCTCGCGCTGCGCGCGCTCGCGCGTTCGAGCGGGGTGCATCGTGAGGAGCTTCCCGGGCCCGCCGAGGTCGGCGACGAGCGGGTCGCACTGTTCCGGCTCGACGGGGCGCTCTTCTTCGGGGCGGCCGAGCGCATGCTCGAGCGCGTCGGCGCGATGCGCGACGTCGACGTCGTCATCATCCGGATGTCGCAGCTCCAGATCCTCGACGCGACCGGTGCGCAGGTCGTCACCGAGCTGGTCCACGCCCTCGAGCGGCGCGGCGTGACCGTCCTGGTGAAGGGGATCCAGGACCGCCACCTCGAGCTCGCGCGGCGGGTCGGCGTCATCGACTCGCTGCGGCACCGCAACCACCTCTTCGACGACCTCGCCGGGGCGGTCGCGCACGCGCGAAGCCACGTCCGCCGCGCGTCCGCCGCGATGTGACGTCCGGGGGCGGCCCGACGTACGATCGAGTCACGCCGGCCGGGGCGCTCGGGAGGGAGCACCACTGGCCAGCTGGCATCCGATCCTCGCCGCCGACGAGCCCGAACCGGGGCGGTGGCGGCTCGTCGACTCGCTCGGTCGCGAGTACGGCCGGGTCGACATCGTGCGCCTCGACGGCGCCGTGCGCTACCGGGCCGAGTTCGAGGGGCGACTGCTCGGTTGGGGCACCACCTTGCGCGGCGCATGCGAGCGCGTGCACCAGGCGTTCGTTCGCTCGCACGGCCCGGGGGAGTGGCAGGGGTACCCCGATTTCACGCCTGCCGAGACCTGAGGATCGCTCTCCCATGGAGGTGAGCATCCGTCGACTGTTCGGATGACTTTCACAGGGAATGGGCACGACTCGTGGAGAAAGGGTGTGCAGACTGGCGACTTCGCCGCGGCGACCCCCCTTTCAAGCACCGAGACGAGAATCGCGGCGCCCGAGGACAGCACCTCGAGCGCCGCCCACGAGATTTCATGCGCAACCAGAACAGTTCCCCCAGCACCACCCCGACCACCACCGACGAGTCCGTCGTCGCCACGCGCGCCCGGGTGCGACGCACCCGTCGCAACCGCCGAGCCGCCTGGATCGCCTCCGGCGCGGTCGTCGCCGTCGGCGCGCTCGTCGGCTCGGGCTTCGCCGTCCAGTCGGCCGTCGCCGACCAGGAGCGTCGCGTCGCCGAGACCGCCGCCATCGCCGAGGGCGCCGACCGCGGGATCGACCAGCTCGACGCCGCAGGCGGCCTCCTCGAGGCCCACGCCGTGAAGACGGCCGAGGACACGCTCAAGGCCGCGGACGCCACGATCGCGAAGGCGAAGGGCAAGGCGGATGCCACCGAGCTCGCCTCGTCGGTCGCCAGCCTCGAGCACTACACCTACCTCGCCCCCGAGCGCGTGTTCGAGCTCGCGAGCCTCACGTCCGAGAAGGTCGACCAGGTGAAGGCCAAGGTCACGGCGTACGAGAAGAAGGCCGCGGAGAAGGCCGCCGCCGAGAAGGCCGCGGCTGAGAAGGCCGCCGCCGAGAAGGCCGCGGCCGAGGCCGCCGCCGCCGAGCAGGCCGCGCCCGCAGCGCCGTCCTACCCGAGCGGTCCTGCCAACCCGAGCGGCGCGCAGGCGACCGCGCGCGACCTGATGGCCTCGATGTACGGCTGGGGCGACGACCAGTTCGGCTGCCTCGTGGACCTCTGGAACAAGGAGTCGGGCTGGAACGTCTACGCCCAGAACCCGTCGAGCGGTGCGTACGGCATCCCGCAGGCGCTGCCCGGCGACAAGATGGCGACCGCCGGTGCCGACTGGGCCACCAACGCGGCCACCCAGATCACCTGGGGCCTCGGCTACATCGCCGGCCGCTACGGCACGCCCTGCGGCGCCTGGTCGCACTCGGTCTCGGTCGGCTGGTACTGATCCCGGCCGTCCGCGCGGACGGATTCGAACTCACCCAGTGGCGGTCGGCGTCTCGAACGTCGACAACCACCGGCTGAGCACACGCTCGAGCACCGCTCGTTCGCCGGCGTCGATCGCCGCGAGCAGGCGGTGCTCGTTCGTCATGTGGGCCGTCATGACCTCGTCGATGAGCTCGCGGCCGGCGGGCGTCAGCGCGATGACGCGCCCTCGTCCGTCGACGTCGCTCGCGCGCCGCGTCACGAGTCCGCGTGCGACGAGGCGATCGACGCGCTTGGTCACCGCGCCGCTCGTGACCATGGTCGAGGCCGCGAGGTCGCCCGGGGTCCGCTCGAACGGGTCGCCGGCCCGGCGCAGCGTGGCGAGCACGTCGAACTCGCCCTCTGAGAGCCCGAACCGGTCGTAGACGGCGACCAGTTCGTCGGTGAGTGCGTTCGCCAGTCGGTGCAGGCGGCCGATCACCCCCTGCGGGGAGACGTCGAGGTCGGGTCGCTCGCGGCGCCATTCGCGCATGATGCGAGCGACTCGGTCGTCCGTGCCATCCGTCGTCATGCCGGACACTATATCTTCCAAGGAAGGTATAGTGTCTTCCATGGAAACTACATGGCGCTGGGTGCTCGTGACGGCGATCGCGCCGATCGCATGGGGGAGCACGTACTGGGTGACGCGGGAGTTCCTCCCGTCGGACGCCCCGCTCTGGGGTGCCGCGTTCCGCGCGCTCCCGGCCGGGCTGCTCCTGCTCGCCGTGCGCCCGCGACGCCCCCGCGGGGCATGGTGGTGGCGCGCGGCCGTCCTCGGCACCCTCAACGTCGGCGTGTTCTTCGCACTCATCTACCTCGTCGCGCAACTGCTGCCGACGAGCCTGGCGTCGACGATCATGGCGACCTCGCCCGCCGCGATGATGCTGCTCGCCTGGCTGCTCGCGAGCGAGCGGCTCCGACTGCTCCCGCTCCTCGGCGCCGGGCTCGGCATCGCCGGGGTCGCGCTCATGCTCGCGGGCGACGGCGTCGCGCCGCCACCCCTCGGCATCGCCGCATCCGTCGGCGCCATGATCCTCTCGTCGTTCGGCTACATCCTCGCCAAGCGCTGGCGCGCGGGCACGGACGTGCTCTCGATCACGTCGTGGCAGCTGCTCGCGGGGGGCCTGCTCCTGCTGCCGGCGGCCCTCGTCGTCGAGGGGCCGCCGCCCGCGCTCGACGCGGAGGGCCTCATCGGCTTCGCGTACGTGAGCGCGATCGCGACGGCCGTCGCCTTCGCCGCGTGGTTCGCCGGGCTCTCCCGGCTGCAGGCCGGGACGGTCGGGCTCGTCGGACTCCTGAACCCGGTCACCGGCGTGCTGCTCGGCGTGCTCGTCGCGGGCGAGCGACTCGGAGGGTGGCAGGTCGCGGGCCTCGGCATCGTGCTCGTCGGGATCGTCATCGGGCAGCCCGCCGCGCAACGGCCCGTCTCGTGGGCCCGCGAGCGCCTCGCCCAGCGGGCGGTCGGGACGGTCACGCGCCCGAGGCCCGCGCTCGGGCACCGGACCGAAGTCCCATCGCCCCGTCCGGCCGACTGCTAGCCTGCGCCGAAGGTGCCGCGCCCGGTGCTCCGGCTGCGGCGGAACGGGGGGATCATGGCTCGCGGCCCGTGGCGTCGGAACACCGGATCTCCGTCGGAATCGGATCCTGGCCCGGAGGAGGCGGCACTCGTCCCTCGCGCCTCGGTCGCCCTGCCCCGCGCGAGCATCATCCTGCTCGGGTTCGCGGGTGCCGTCGTCGTCATGTTCGGACTCGCGGCGGCCCGATCCGTGGTCGCGCCGGCGTTCCTCGCGCTGGTCCTGACGATCTGCGTCCATCCGGTGCGGGTCGGACTCATCCGGCGGGGCGTCCCCGTGGGGATCGCCACCGGCGGCGCCATCGTCTCGGTCTTCGCCCTGCTCGCCGGCTTCGTCGTGACGCTCGTGTTCGCGCTGGCGCAGTTCGCGACCCTCCTGCCGGAGTACACGCCGCAGATCCAGGCGGCGGCCGCCAACATCGGCGACGCGCTCGAGGGCGTCGGCATCGGCTCGCAGCAGGCCCAGGCCATCGTCGACGGGCTGGAGCCCTCGCGCATCATCGACGTCGTGTCCGCGGTGCTCGGCGGCGTCGCCGGCATCACGTTCTCGCTGGTCGTCATCCTCACTCTCCTGATCCTCATGGCGATGGACGGGACCTACGCGCCGGCCATCCTCTCCCAGCTGCGGCCCCGTCGCCCAGCGCTCGTGGACGCGCTCGTCCTCTACACGCGGAACGTGCGGCGGTACATGGTCGTCACGACCGCCCTCGGCGCCGCGCAGGGCGTGCTGAACTGGATCGCCCTCCTGGTGCTCCAGGTGCCGGGAGCGCTCCTCTGGGGCGTCCTGTCGTTCATCTGCAGCTTCATCCCGAACATCGGCTACTTCATCGCGATCGTGCCGCCCCTCGTCTTCGGCTTCCTCTCGGGCGGCTGGCCGGTGTTCATCGCCGTCCTCCTCGTGTACGGCATCGTGAACGCGGTGGTGCAGTCGATCGTGCAGCCCAAGGTGGTCGGCGGCGCGGTTCGCCTGAGCGAGACCATCACGTTCGTCTCGGTCCTCTTCTGGGCGCTCGTGATCGGGCCGATCGGCGCCGTGCTCGCGGTGCCGCTCACGCTCCTCGTGCGTTCGGTGCTGCTCGACGCCGACCCGACCCTCGCCTGGTGGCGACCGGCGACGGGGGACGTCGACGAGACGAAGGGGATCGCCGCCGAGCTCTCCGCCCAGGCGCGCGCGCAGGCGAAGGCCGACCGCGCCGCGCGCCCGCCGCGGGGGCGGGCGGCGCGCACGTCAAGGCCGTGATCCCCGGCGGTGCGCTCGCTAGCCTGACGGGATGAGCGAGCAGACGGGCGAGACGGCCGCCGGCGGCGGAATCCGCGAGCGGGTCACCCGCATCGTGCGGTGGGTGCTCAGCACCAAGCCCGCACGCGCGTTCCTGCTGTACCAGGAGCAGCACGGGGCGATGCTCGCCGACAGCGTGACCTACCGGACGCTCTTCTCGGTCTTCGCGGGCACGTTCCTCGGCTTCGCGATCGCGGGGATCTGGCTCTCCGGCAATCCCGACGCGATCGACGCGATCGTGGCGACCGTGAGCGGAGTCATCCCCGGCCTGATCGGCGAGGGGGCGGTGCTCGACCCCGACACGCTGATCCAGCCCATCACGCTGAGCATCGCCGGAACGCTCGCGCTCATCGGTGTCGTCGGAGCGGCCATCGGCGCGATCCGCTCGCTCCGGATCGCGCTCCGCCAGCTCGCCGGGCGCCCCGACGACGACAGCTTCTTCCTCTGGCAGTTGCTTCGCGACCTCGCGATCGCGATCGGCTTCGGCGGGCTCCTCCTGGCGGGTGCCGCCGTGACGGTCGTCGGGACGGGTGCGCTCGATGCGGTCGTCGGCTGGCTCGGTCGCCCGTTCGGCGGGGTCCTGTTCGACACCGGATCGCGCACGCTCTCGGTGCTCGTCGCCTTCGCGATCGACACCGTGGTCATCGCCGGACTGTTCCGGTTGCTCGCCGGGCTCCGCCCCGGCGCCCGTGCGTTGTGGTCGGGGTCGCTCCTCGGCGGCGCCGGACTGACGGTGCTCCAGGTGCTCTCGAGCCTCTTCGTCGGGGGAGCGACGAGCAATCCGCTGCTGGCCTCGTTCGGTTCGCTCATCGCGTTGCTCATCTGGCTCAACCTGTCGAGCCAGGTGGTGCTCATCGCCAGCGCCTACATCGTCACCGGCGTCGACGAGGCGCGCGACCGGGTGGCCGCGAGGTACGGCGCGACGTCGATGGCGCTGCGACGCCTGAAGCGCGCCGAGCGACGGGCAGCGGATGCTGCGGCCGAGGTCGCCGCCGCTCGTGACGCTCTGCCCGGCGTGACCGACCCGGCGGCGGGCGGACGGCGTTGACCGGGGGCCGCGCGCGAACGGCGGCACGGCCGTCGACGAGCGGCAGGGAGTCGATGCCCGCCTCCGACGAGGATGCACGGGCGCTGGTGCCACTCGCGAGGCGCACGCCAGACTGGTCGCGTGCCGACCGTCCTCCAGCTCACCCGCTCCGTCGTCGCGCCGATCACGCGGACCCGGCTGTTCCGCGCCATCGCCCCGGTCCTCCTCCCGCCCCTCGAGGCGGTCCTCGGGGCGCTGAGCGGCGGGCGGCTGCAGCTGGCGTCCCTGCTCGTGCCGTCGCTGGTGCTGCACAGCGTCGGCGCGCGGACGGGCGCGGCCCGATCGGTGCACCTGATGTACACGCCCGACGGGCACGGGCGCGCGATCGTGGCGGGCACGAGCTTCGCTCGCGATCGCCATCCGGCCTGGACGTACAACCTGATGGCGCACCCCGACGCGTGGATCACCGTGCGCGGCCGGACGCTCAGGGTGCGCGCGAGCCGCGTGCGGGGGGCCGAACGCGACGCGGCGTGGTCCCGGATCGAGGCGCAGTGGCCCGGCTACCGCGGGTACGAGCGCGACTCGGGTCGCGTCGTGCGGCTGTTCGTGCTGCGCCCGGTGGGCGAGCTCGCAGCGCCGCCGCGCGACCCCGCTCCGGCCGCCGACGGACCCCTCGACGGCCCGCCGGCGTCGGATTAGGCTGCACCGCATGTGCAGGAACATCCGAACCCTCCACAACTTCGAGCCCGCCGCCACGAGCGACGAGGTCCGGGCCGCCGCGCTCCAGTACGTCCGGAAGGTCAGCGGCTCGACGCACCCCTCGAAGGCGAACCAGGCGGCGTTCGACGAGGCCGTCGAGGAGGTCGCGCACGTCACGCAGCACCTGCTCGACCACCTGGTCACGTCGGCGCCGCCGAAGGACCGCGAGGTCGAGGCGGCGAAGGCGCGCGCTCGTGCCGCCCAGCGCTACGCCACGGCGAGCGCGTGAGCGGCGTCGGGGGCGCGCGGTAGCGTCGCGTCATGGCCCGCGACGCGACGACCCTCGAGATCGACGGACCCCACGGCGTGCGCGTCGTGCGGGTCTCCAGCCCCGAACGGGTGGTGTGGCCCGAGGCGGGCATCACGAAGCTCGAGCTCGCCGAGTACTTCATCGCCGTCGGCGAGGCGTTCGTCGCAGCGAACGGCGACCGACCCGTCTCCCTCGAGCGCTTCCGCGACGGCATCGGCGGCGAGTCGTTCTTCTCGAAGAACCCGCCGAAGGGCGCGCCGGAGTGGATGCGCGACGTGATGGTGACGTATCCGAGCGGTCGCAGCCATCCGCAGCTCGTCATCGACGAACCCGCCGGTGCGGTGTGGGCGGCGCAGATGAACACGATCGTATTCCACCCGTGGGCCTCGCGCGCCGGCGCACCCGACTTTCCGGACCAACTGCGCATCGACCTCGACCCGCAACCCGGCACCGGGTTCGCCGAGGCGGTCCCGGCCGCGTTCGCGTTGCGCGACCTGCTCGAGGAGGTCGGGCTGACGGGGTTCGTCAAGACCTCCGGCAATCGCGGCATCCACGTCTTCGCGCCGATCGAGCCGGTGCACGAGTTCCTCGACGTGCGGCACGCGGTCATCGCCCTCGGGCGCGAACTCGAGCGGCGGATGCCCGACCGCATCACCACGGCGTGGTGGAAGGAGGAGCGCGGCGAGCGGATCTTCGTCGACTTCAACCAGGCCAACCGCGACCGGACGATGGCCGGCGCCTACAGTCCGCGCGCACTGCCCGGCGCCGCGGTGTCGTGCCCGCTCGAGTGGGAGGAGCTCGACGCGGCGGAGCCCGCGACGTTCACGGTGCGGACGGTGCCCGATCGGCTCCGCGAACTCGGCGACCCCTGGGCGGCGATGCACGACGCCCCCGGGCGCATCGACACGCTGCTCGAGTGGTGGCAGCGCGACCTGGACGACGGGCTGGGCGAACTGCCGTTCCCGCCGGACTTCCCGAAGATGCCGGGGGAGCCCACGCGCGTGCAGCCGAGCCGTGCGCGCAAGCCCGACGCCGACTGAACGTCAGGCCTCGGTCGCGAGGGCCCCGCGTACGGGCGACGGTGGTCCGTGCACCTCGCGGTGCAGTCGTTCCATGCGGGCGTCGAGCTCGGCGGCGGTGCGGGCGGCGTCGGTCAACTGGTCGAGCAGCTCGTCGGGCACCCGGCGATCGAACTTGTAGTAGATCTTGTGCTCGAGGCTCGCCCAGAAGTCCATCGCGATCGTGCGGATCTGCACCTCGACGGCGACCGGGTGGGCGCCCGTCGAGAGGAAGACCGGGACCTCGACGATGAGGTGGAGGCTCTGGTACCCGTTCGCCTTCGGCTCGGCGATGTAGTCCTTCACCGTGATGACGCGCACGTCCTCCTGCGCGGTGAGGAGTTCGGCGATCCGGTAGGCATCCGAGACGAAGC
Source organism: Agromyces zhanjiangensis (assembly GCF_040496055.1). Lineage (NCBI taxonomy): Bacteria > Bacillati > Actinomycetota > Actinomycetes > Micrococcales > Microbacteriaceae > Agromyces > Agromyces zhanjiangensis. Next base: position 46,140 of record NZ_JBEPKB010000002.1, read on the forward strand.
TGCACGTCACGCGGACGCCGGCGATGTCGGTGATCGTCGACCGGATCGCGTCGAACGAGGGCCCGATGCCCTTGCGGCGCATCTTGTCGACCACGCTGTCGAGGCTCTTCAGGCGGCTCGAGATGTGCTCGATCGGGTTGTACGCGTGGGCCTGGCTGAACTCCTCGCGCAGGATCGAGAGCTTCGTGATCACTTCGTCCATGCCGAACTTGTAGCGCTGCATGAACCGCTCGGTCTCGTCGCGAAGCGCCCGCATCTCGTCGAGGGTCTGCCCGTCGATCGTGTCGAGCGTGCGCTGCGCCCGGTCGGTCAGCATCGGCTGCGGGGCGGGGCGGGCTGGCGGGGTTCCGTCGAGCGGCGTCACGTCGCCAACGCTACGGTGCGAACCTCGGTGTTCCCTCTGCGGGACCGATGCGCGGGCCATGGATACGGCCGCCGCCCGATCACTCGACGGCGTCGAGGTATCGCCAGCGGTCCTCGCGCAGGAATCGGCTCGTCTCGCGCAGCACGCCGCGTTCGTCCCCGTGGGCGTACCTCGCGGCGAACTCCACGACGCCCTCGCGGTCGAGCGGGCCGCCGCGTTCCGTGCGCACGATCTCGAGCGAGCGCCAGCGCACCTCCGGGTCGAGTTCCAGTCGCTCGGGCCGGGTCGACGGGTGCCACGTGGCGAGCAGGTACCCGGCATCGCCGACGACGAACGCGGTGTAGCGCGAGCGCATGAGCTGCACCGCGGTCGGCGCGGCGCGGCCGACGAGGAGCGAACCGCAGCATTCGCCGTAGGTGCTTCCGCTCCCGCACGGGCAGCGGGCATCGTCGGTCGGCCTCGGGAACGTGCGGTCGGGCTCCATGCGTTCCAGTCTGGCGCAGCGACGGTCATGGTCTGCCCAGCAGAAGTCGAGGATTCGTTCAGGAATACCGTGCAGAGTAGGGGATTCGTGCGCCCGGGCCGTCGGCTCGGGCCCGTCCATGCCCTCGCTCGGAGGGCCACCGACCCCCAGGTTCCGAGCCACCCCACGCCTATGCAGTCTTCCAACTCGATCACGCCTGCCCCCACCGAGACCCCCGACACCGACGGGAGCATCCCATTCCGCACCGAGGCGGCGACCCGCCGCGTCGTGCGGCGGAACCGCGTCGGCCGTCGACGCCGCCTGATCCTCGCCGGCGCGCTCGTCGCCGTCGGCGCGATCGCCGGGACGGGGCTCACCGTCAACGCCTCGCTCGCCGCGCAGCGCGTCGCCGAGACCAGCGCACTCACGGCGTCCACCGGCCTCGCTGCGGAGCAGCTCGGCGCCTACGCCGGCGTCGCGCAGTCGAAGGTCCACGCCGAGGCGGAGGACACGCTGACCCTCGCCGAGAACACGCTCTCGGACGTGGAGGGCAAGATCGACGCCGAGCCGCTCGCGTCGTCGGTCGCCACGCTCGGCGACTACGAAGCGCTTCCGATCGACGAGGTCCGGGACCTCACGATCTCGACCCGTGCGGAGATCCGCAAGGCGGAGGAGGCCGCGACCGCGCACGACCGCGAGGTCGCCGAGCGCGAGGCCGCCGAGGCGCTCGCCCGCGCGAACACGCCGGAGGGCGCCAAGCAGACCGCGCGAGCCCTGGCCGCCTCCCAGTACGGCTGGGGCGAGGCCGAGTTCCAGTGCCTCGTGCAGCTCTGGACCAAGGAGTCCGGTTGGAACTACCAGGCCGTGAACGCCTCGAGCGGCGCCTACGGCATCGTCCAGGCCTGGCCCGCCGAGAAGCTCGCGACGGCCGGCGCCGACTGGCGCACCAACGCGGCGACCCAGATCAAGTGGGGCCTCGACTACATCTCCCGTGGCTACGGCAGCCCGTGCGCCGCATGGGGGCACTCGCAGTCCCTCAACTGGTACTGAGCGACCGAATCGTTCGTGAGCCGTCGATCCGACCGGGTCGGCGGCTCACGCCGTCCGCGGGTCCAGCAGGGCGCGCCGGGTCGGATGCCGGTCGAACCACTGCTCGACGTACCAGCAGCTCGGCACGATCCGCAGCCCGGAGCGGGCCTCCACGTCGTCGACCGCGAACCCCACGAGTTCGGACGCGAGGCCGCAGCCGCGGTACGGGGGATTCGTGAACGTCCGCACGAACGCGACGGTGCCGTCGAGTTCTCGGTAGTCCAGCGCACTGGCGACCTGCCCGTCGATGCGGAGCACGTAGCGCCGGTGTTCGGGTTCGTGGACGAGTTCCTTCACCCGCCCAAGGCTACGCCCGGGTGGGCGCATCGCCCGTCAGCGACCGCGGAGTCGATCGAGGTCGCGCCGTTCGCGCTTGGTCGGCCGCCCCGCTCCGCGATCACGCGACGGAACGGATGCCACGGCTTCGCGTGGCGATGGCGCGGGGGTCCGGTCGTCGACGGCCGCGGCGGCGAGCTCGGCCGAGACGCGCTTCACGATCGGCCGACGGACGATGAGGATGCGGTCGAACCCGTGCAGCCGGACGCGCACCTCGTCACCCGGCCGCACCGGCTGCGCCGCCTTCGCCCGCTCGCCGTTCACCCGCACGTGCCCGGCCCGGCACGCCGCGGTCGCGGCCGAGCGCGTCTTGCACACCCGCACCGCCCACAGCCACGCGTCCACGCGCGCCGCATCGAGGTCCGCCATCGTTCCAGCCTAGGACGGCGGCGGGCTCCGGATCACCGGGTCATCGCACCAGGGCCCACCAGATCATCAGCATCGTCACGAGGAACCCCACGACGTAGTTGATGAGGATGAAGTGCCGCCAGCCCCGGTTCGAGGCGCCGGATCCGGCATCCGTCACCGAACGGTAGGGCCATGCCGCCCACAGGTAGGGGAGCACGAGCACCGCCGCCAGCGGCCCCGGCCACTCGGTGGCGAGCATGAGGAGCCCCGCCGCCGCCCACAGTCCGAGGGCGATCCGCACCGTCGTCGCCGCGCCGAACGCCGTGGCGATCGACGCGATCCCCGCTTCCCGGTCGGGGACCACGTCCTGCACGGCGCCGAACGCGTGGCTCGCCATCCCCCAGAAGAAGAAGGCGACGAGCAGCGCTATGAGCGGCCACGTGAACTCCGCACCGGCCACGGCGAGGCCGTACACCGCCGGGCTCGCGAAGTGCGTGCTCGAGGTGACGGAATCGAGCACCGGGCGCTCCTTGAAGCGGAGTCCCGGCACCGAGTAGGCGAAGACCGCGAACAGGCTGATCGCGAGCACGACCCACGACCAGGGTTCGTCGGTCACGCCGAGCCAGAGCATGACCGCCACGAGCGGCGCAGCGGTCGCGATGCCAGCCCACACGACCGTGCGATGGAGGCTCGGATCGAGCAGCGCCCCCTCGGCGCCGCCCTTCCTCGGGTTGCGAAGGTCGGACTCGTAGTCGAAGACGTCGTTGACGCCGTACATGAGCAGGTTGTACGGCACGAGGAAGAAGAGCGTGCCGACGACGAGGAGCGCGTCGACGCGTCCCGTCGTCAGCACGTACGCGGCCGCGAACGGGAACGCGGTGTTGATCCAGCTGATCGGCCGTGACGAGAGCAGGACCTGCCCGGCGCGGTGCCTGAACCCGCCGCGGGGCTGTGCGGCGCTCATCCGCCCGTCCCCTCGGCGCCGCCGTCGGGGCGCACGCGACCGATGAGGCTCCAGATCGCCGGCAGGAGCAGTACGCCGGCGAGCGGGTACAGGAAGTCCTCGATCGGAGCGAGGCCGACGGCCAGGCCCGATCGATGCGCATCGTCGTACGCGACGATGCCCGTGCCGACGATCAGGGAGTCGAAGACGGCCGTGAGGACGAACAGCACGACGGCCGCGATCCCGGTGGCGATCGCGCGGTGACGTGAGGCCGTGCGTCCCCGTGGGCGCACCGCCCAGGCCGCGATCGCGGCGACGGCGAGGAACGGCAGGCTGATCAGCAGGTACGTCAACGGAGGCCCTCCCGTTCGGGCGCCGAGGCCCGGCGGTCGCGCGCCGCGAGGAGGCGCTCGCCGCCGAGCACCAGCACGAGCGTGAGGTAGCAGAGGAAGGTCAGGAACACCGGTTCTTCGAGGGGCAGTTCGGGCGCGAGCTCGATCCCGGTCACGATCGAGGATGCGCCGCGGAAGAACACGCCGGTGACGATGCCCGCCGCGTCCCACACCAGGAAGAACGCGACGCCCAGCGCGACGGTCGCCGCGGCACGGAGCGGCGCGCGCCAGAACACGAGCCGCCAGCGGGCGTCGATGAGCGCCATGCATCCGAGGACGACGAGGAGGCCCGCGAGGTAGGCGAACCCCGTCATGCGACGGTCGTGCTCGGGTCGGCGGGTTCGTGCTCGGTCGCGCCCGCGGGTTCGGCGATGGGCCCGGGCGACCGGTCGCCCCGCACCCGCTTCAGCACGTTCTCGGCGCTGATCAGGCACATCGGCAGGCCGATCCCCGGAACGGTCGACCCGCCGGCGTAGTACAACCCGTCCACCCGCCGCGACCGGTTCGTGCCGCGGAGGAAGGCGGACTGTCGGAGCGTGTGCGCGGGCCCCAGCGCGCCGCCCTGCCACGAGTTGAGGTCCGCTGCGAAGTCCGACGGTCCGACCGTGCGGCGCACGACGATGCGGTCCGTCAGGTCGCCGGCACCCGTGACCTCGGCGATCCGACGGATGGCGCGGTCCGCGGTCTCCTCGACGAGTCGGTCGCCGGTGCCGTCCTCGCCACCGCGGCCGATCGCGGTGTCGGCGGGCACCGGGACCAGCAGGAACAGGTTGGTGTCGCCGGAGGGCGCCACCGAGGCGTCCGTCGCACTGGGCATGCAGGCGTAGAACGACGCGGGGTCGGGAACGTGGGGATCGGATCCGAAGATCGCGCCGAAGTTCGCGTGCCAGTCCTCGGTGAAGAAGAGCGTGTGGTGGGCGAGGCCGGGCACCTGCCCGCGGATGCCGAGCATGGCGAGCACTGCGCCCGGGCCGGGGTTGCGGCGGCGCCACCAGGCCTCCGGGTACGTCTGCGCGAACCGGGGGAGCAGCTCGGTCTCCGTGTGGTGCAGGTCGGCCGCCGAGACGATGCGGTGCGCCGGTGCGACGACGACGCGACCGGATGCCGACCGGAAGCGGGCGCCCGCGACCGCGGGACGGGCGCCGCCCGACGTCAGCTCGATCGACTCGACGCGCGCACCGGTGATGATGTCGACGCCGGCCGCCACGGCGATCGCGGCGATGCGCTCGATGAGCTCGGCGAACCCGCCGCGCGGGTAGAACACGCCCTGCTCCAGGTCCATGTGGCTCATCAGGTGGTACAGCGCGGGCGTCGCATCGGGCGACGAGCCGAGGAACACCGCCGGGTAGCCGAGCACCTGCCGAAGGCGGCGGTCGTGCACGGCGCGGGCGGTGAACCGCTCGAGCGGCGTCGAGAGGAGCGACGCGAACCGCCGCGACTGCCGGAGGACCTCGCCGGAGAGGAGGGACCGGGGGTCGTCGAAGTTGGTGTACAGGAACCGTCGTCGGGCGATGTCGTAGGCGGACGCCGCCGAGTCGAGGTAGCGCTCGAGCGCGGCACCCGCCCCGGGCTCGATGGACTCGAACAGCGCGACGTTCTCCGCGCGCGTGGTCTGCACGTCGAGCGGTTCGTCATGGCCGTCGGCCCAGACCCGGTAGCCGGGATCGAGCTGCACGAGGTCGAGTTCTGCCGCGGCGCTGGTTCCGAACAGGCGGAAGAAGTGGTCGAAGACCTCGGGCATCAGGTACCAGGACGGCCCCGTGTCGAAGCGGAACCCGCGACTCGACCAGCTGCCGGCGCGACCGCCCAGGACGTCGCGCGCCTCCAGGAGCGTGACGCGGTGGCCGTCCCTGGCGAGGAGCGCCGAGGTCGCGAGGCCCGCGATCCCGCCCCCGATCACTACGATCCGCTCGGATTCCCCGATCATCGTCGATTCCCTCCGGTGGTGAGCGCTGAGCGGACGGCGATCGCGAGCTTCTCGCCGTCCGGGACGCGGATGCGCGTCGCGATGATCTCGGCGGCGGGCGTGGCGCGGCATCGCGCCGACAGGCTCGCGAACAGGCCGTGGGCCGCCGCGACCGCGCTCCGCGCGCGTCTCGGCAGGTCGGGGAGCGCGGTCGCGGCGATCGCGAGGTCGCGGTCGATGTCGTCGAGGATCGCCGTCTTGTCGGCCTCGGTGAAGGCGTCCGGGTCGACGCCCGGGAAGTAGTTCCTGCCGAGGGTCCGCCAGTCGACCGCGAGGTCCCGCAGGAAGTTGATCTTCTGGAACGCCGCGCCGAGGTGGATCGCGCCCCGCACGAGGCGTTCCCGTCGATCGGGGTCGACCGCCTCGGCGCCGCCGTGCGCACCGGCTGCGAGGAAGGTCGCCAGGCACATCAGACCGACGACCTCGGCGGAGCCGTGGATGTACGGTCCGATCTCATCCGGCGCGAACGGGGCGGGATCGAGGTCGCGGCGCATCGAGGCGAAGAAGGGGCGCGTGAGCTCGGTCCCGAAGCCCGTCTCGCGAGCGACCTGCGCGAACGCGTGCACCACGAGGTTCGCGGAGTACCCGCACGCCATCGCCCGCTCCGTCTCCGCCTCGAGTCCGTCCAGGACCTCGAGCTGCTCGCCCAGGGTGAGCCCGGCCTCGGCCGCGGCACCGTCCACGACCTCGTCCGCGACCCGGACGAGCGCATACACCGACCTGATGCGTCGCCGGGACTCCGGTTCGAGGAGCCGGGCGGCCGCACCGAACGAGGTCGAGTAGCGGGCGATGACCGTCGCCGAGCTCGCCTCGGCCGCATCGGCGTATCGCTCGAGGAGCGAGGGGTCGTGCCGCCGGCTCATCGCACCCGCTCCGTCGCGCGCTGGGCGAACTCGCCGAGCTCGGCGCGGAGCGCCGGCGGCAGGTCGGCGGCGTCGAGTTCGTAGCGGGCGAGCGTGACGTGCTCGTGGGCGAGGGCCAGTGCCGCGTCGAGTGCGCCGCACGCGCGGAGCTCGTCGCGGAGCCCCTCGGCCGACTCGTCGTCGAGCGACGGGTCACCGAGGCGGGCCCGGATGAAGGGCCACGACGACGTGGTCGCGGCATGGGCGATCAGCGCTGTCCGCTTGCCCTCCCGCAGGTCGGCCGACGCCGACTTGCCGGTGACCACCGGATCGCCGAAGACCCCGAGCACGTCGTCGACGATCTGGAACGCGACCCCGGCGAGCCGACCGAAGCGGCAGAGCGCCGCCACCGCGGCCTCCGGAGCACCGGCCAGCACGGCGCCGGCGGCGAGCGGCGCCTCGAACGAGTAGACGGCGGTCTTCTGCTCGAGCGTCGCGAGCACGCCGTCGAGCGCCGGCGCGGATCCGTCGAGCGTCGAGACGACGTCGGCGAGTTCCCCTGCGGCCGAGACGAACACCGCGCGGTCCAGGATGTCGAGCAGCGATTCGCGGCACGCCCGATCGACCGGCAGCATCGCGAGTTCGCGATGGGCGCGGCTGAGCGCGAGGTCGCCGGCGAGCACGGCGGCGGTCGCCGCCCACACCTCGCCCGTGCGTGCGTCGCCGCCGTGCGCCTCCGCTCGCGCCGCGAAACGGCCGGCGACGTTCGGAGCACCTCGGCGGACGGTGTCGCGATCGATCAGGTCGTCGTGGATCAGGAACGCGGTGTGGAGCAGTTCGAACGCGAGGGCCACGTGCGTGACGAGCGCACGGTCCGTGCCGCCGAAGCCGCGGTACGCGGCCCACACCAGGCGCGGTCGGACGCGCTTGCCGCCGGAGCTCTGCTGCTCGATCGACTCCCAGAGCGCCGTGTAGTGGCTCCCGTACGCTCCGGCCCGATCCCGCGCGTCGGCGAAGAACCGGCGGAGCTCCTCGTCGATGGCGGAGTCGAGCAGTTCAGGCACGGAACAGCTCCAGCTCCTTCGCCTGCAGCACGAGCCAAGGGCTGAAGGCCCACGGTGCCGCCCCCACAGCGGTGGCGAGCGCGCGCGGGTCGACCCAGCGGTACTCCGCCACCTCGCGCGGGTTCGGGTCGGGCTCGCCTGCGGCGGTCGCGACGTACACGGGGCACACCTCGTTCTCGACGATCCCGTTGGCGTCGGTGGCACGGTAGCGGAACAGGGGGAGTGCCAGCTCGACGGTGTCGAGCTCGAGCCCGAGCTCGAAGTCCGCGCGGCGGCGCACGGCGTGGATCAGCGGCTCGGCCGGCTTCGGGTGACCGCAGAACGAGTTCGTCCAGACGCCGGCCCAGGTCTGCTTCGTCACGGCGCGACGGGTGACGAGCACCTCGCCGATGGGGTTGACGATATGGCACGAGAACGCGAGGTGCAGCGCCGTGTCGGGTCCGTGCGCAGCGCTCTTCGGAGCGCGGCCGATGGGCGTGCCCGACTCGTCGAGCAGGACCACCTCGTCCTCGACGGTCTCGGTCGTGTGGTTCATGGTGGCCTCCTCGTCCGTTGGGCGATGCGCCGAACCTGGGGTTCGTGTCCCCGAAGCTAGCAGCGGCCGCGAGTCGGGCGGAACAACCGAAAGTTGGACCGGCACGTCTCGGGTGTGCGGCGGATGCCGCGCACGGACATCGTGCGTCATGCTTGACGGGTGACGGGCGAGAGCGGGGACGGATGGGCCGAGGGGCCCGATGGCGCGCGGTACTGGGGCCGGTACGGGGCGGCCGGCCTGCTGCTCGTCGAGCCCGGCGGGGCCGTGCTGCTGCAGCACCGAGCGGCCTGGAGCCACTTCGGCGGCACGTGGGGCATCCCCGGTGGCGCGCGCCATCGCGGCGAATCCGCGCTCGACGCCGCGGTGCGCGAGGCGACCGAGGAGACCGGCATGCCCCCGGGCGTCGTGACCGCGCGGTTCGAGAGCGTCCTCGACCTCGGCTTCTGGTCCTACACCACCGTCGTGGCGGACGCCGCGCGGCGCTTCGAGCCTCGCCTGGCCGATCCCGAGAGCATCGCCCTGCGCTGGACGCCGATCCTCGCCGTCGAGGGGCTGCCGCTGCATCCGCGATTCGCCGAGGCCTGGCCGGCGTTGCGCGACCGGCTCCACGACCCTGCCGCTCGCTAGGATCGGAGCGTGGCCGAGAAGAGCACGGGGGTGTCGGATCGGATCTGGACGCTGCCCAACGTCCTGAGCATGCTCAGGCTGCTGCTCGTGCCGGTCTTCCTCGTCCTCGTCGTCCTCGGCGACTACGTCCCGGCGCTCGTGGTGCTCATCGTCGCGAGCCTCAGCGACCTCCTCGACGGGTACCTCGCGCGTCGCCTCGGCCAGGTGACGCGTCTCGGCCAGCTGCTCGATCCCGCTGCCGACCGCCTGTACATCTTCGCCGCGCTCATCGGACTGGCCGCCAACGACCTCGTGCCGTGGTGGATCGTCGTGGTCATCGTGGCCCGCGACCTCTTCCTCGTGGTGCTGGGCGTCGTACTCGCGAACCACGGGTACGGTCCGCTCCCCGTCCACCAGCTCGGCAAGGCGGCGACGTTCGCGCTCTTCACCGGGCTGCCCATCATCATGCTCGGGCTGGCGTTCCCCGTCCTCCAGCCCGTGAGCGAGCCCTTCGGATGGGCGGTCACGATCTGGGGTGCGTTCCTGTACTGGTGGGCGGGCGTCATCTACGCGATCGAGACCGCGCGTGTCGTCCGCGAGACGCGGGTGTCCGGGCCACCGGCATCCGATACGCTTGAGCCGGGAGGTTAGCGGTGGCGGATTCCGACATGACCCAGACCGGTGCGAACGGCGGGGAGCGCGAGCCGTCGGCTGAGACGTCGGCGCATCGCGTCGGTCAGCCGAACGACACGACGATGGGGTTCAGCCGTGAGGCTGCAGCGCAGCTGAGCGCGCTCGACGCCGACGTGAGCGCGGCCGAGCAGGAGGCCATCGCGGCGTTGCCGTCGGCCTCGGCCCTGCTCATCGTCCGCCGAGGCCCGAACGTCGGCGCCCGGTTCCTCCTCGATACCGAGGTCACCTCGGTCGGACGGCATCCCGACGCCGACATCTTCCTCGACGACGTCACCGTGTCGCGCAAGCACGCCGAGTTCGTCCGGCACGGCACGGCGTTCGAGGTCCGCGACCTGAACTCGCTGAACGGCACCTACTTCGACGGCATCCGGATCGAGACGGCGCTGCTGAGCGACGGCGCCGAGGTGCAGATCGGCAAGTACCGCCTCACGTTCTACGCTTCGCGACACGACCTCGCGTCGACGGGCACCGGGTGAGCGAGGGCGCCGCGGCGCGGCGTCCGACTCACGCCCCACCACTGCTCGGCATCGGCCAGGTCCTGGCGAAGCTCCAACCGGAGTTCCCGGAACTGACCCCGTCGAAGCTGCGTTTCCTCGAGGAACAGGGACTCGTCGCCCCGGCCCGAACAGCGGCCGGGTACCGCAAGTTCTCGGCGGCCGACATCGAGCGGATCACCGTCGTGCTCTCGATGCAGCGTGATCACTACCTTCCGCTGAAGGTGATCCGGGCGCGCCTCGACGAGATCGATGCCGGTCGCACGCCCGCGCTGCCGGGTGTCGTGGACGCGGCCGCGTTCCGGGCGACCGCCGCCCGGTACTCCCGCGAGGACCTCCTCCGCGAGACCGGCGCAGGCGCGCCGCTGCTCGACGAGGCCATCAGCGCATCGCTCATCCGCCCTGCCGAGGTGTACGGACCGGCGGAGAGGGACCTGCTCACGGCGCTGGCCGCGCTGCGAGCGAGCGGCATCGAGCCGCGTCACCTGCGCGGACTCCGCGCTGCCGCCGAGCGCCAAGCCGAACTCGTCGAACGTGCGATCGCGCCCGAGCGCCGACCCGATCCGGCCGGCAGGGCTCGGAGCGCCGAACGCGCCAGGGAACTCGGCGACCGGCTCGCGACCGTGCACGCCGCGGTGATCCGCGACGTCCTCGATCGCCACGTGCACTGAGCGGGACGACACGCCGTGACGTTCGGCCCGATGTCCTCGACTCGGATGGTCGGCGTGGGTAGCGTTGACTCCGCGCCGCCGCGGCGACGACGAGAGTAGAGGGGCGACGGGATGAGCGAGCTCGATCGGAGCGAAGGAACACGCTACGACCTCGGACTGCTCTTCACCGACGGCCTCCCCGAGCACGACGACGGCACCGGCTATCGAGGCGCGGTCGCCGCCCGGGCCGCGGGAATCAGCTATCGACAGCTCGACTACTGGGCCCGCACCCAACTCGTGGAGCCCACGGTGCGCGGCGCTGCCGGCTCGGGCTCGCAGCGGCTCTACGGATTCCGAGACATCCTCGTGCTGAAGCTCGTGAAGCGGCTGCTCGACACCGGCATCTCGCTGCAGCAGATCCGGGTCGCCGTGACCCAGCTCCGCGAAGCGGGTATCGACGACCTCGCGCAGACGACGCTCATGAGCGACGGCGCGAGCGTGTACCTGTGCACTTCCGACGACGAGGTCATCGACCTGGTCAATCGCGGCCAGGGGGTCTTCGGCATCGCCGTCGGCAAGGTCCTGCGAGAGGTCGAGTCCACGCTCGTCGAGCTCGACACGCAGCAGGTCGAACAAGTCGACGAGCTGGCTGCGCGACGCGCACGCGCATCCCGCAGGATCTCCTGACTCGGCCCGAGCTCGTTCCGTCGTCTCGGATCCGTCGGTTCGATGCCGCGTGCCGGCCGCGGATGACGCCGTATGACGCCGGTGAGTCGGCTCAGCGCTGCGGCGCGTCGATCTCCATCTGCGGTGCGCCGGCCTGACCGAAGTCGCCGATCCGCGCCGCGCGCAGCACTCGCTCGAGGAGCTGGTCGAAGTGGCTCGACATCTCCTCGGCGCTCTCGCCCGGCCACATGTGGAGCGGCTTCGCCGCGCCCTGCGCCTGCTGGAGGGACGTGCGCTCCGGAAGCTGCGGGCTGAGCACGAGCGGGCCGAACATGTCGCGCAGTTCCTTGATGCGGAACTGGTGCTCGAGGGACTGCACGCGCGCGCGGTTCACGATGATGCCGAGCGGCTGCAGGCGGGGCGACAGCCCGCGACGGATCTCCTCGATCGCGCGGAGCGCGCGGTCGGCGGCCGCGACGGAGAACAGGCCCGGCTCGGTCACGACGGCGACACGGTCGCTGGCCGCCCACGCCGTGCGGGTCAGGGCGTTCAGCGACGGAGCGCAGTCGATGAGGACCAGCTCGTAGTCGGACTCGACGTTCGCGAGCGCCTCTTCGAGCTTCCAGATGTCGCGGATCGACGGATGCGGGCCGTCGTAGTTGATGGCGGACGGGCTCCCGATCATGACGTCGATGGTCGACTGCGGGTTCGACCTCGTCCAACCGCTCGGGGCGATCGCCGAACGGACGATCTTCTCCTTCGGTGATGCGAGGACGTCGGCCACGTTGAGGTGGCCGGACACTTGGATGTCCATGCCCGTCGAGACGTCGGACTGCGGGTCCAGGTCGACCACCAGGGTTCGCACGCCTCGCGCGAAGGCGGCCGACGCCAGCCCGAGGGTGACGGTGGTCTTGCCGACCCCGCCCTTCAGGGAACTGACCGAGAGAACGTGCACGAGCGAATACGTTACCGTTACTCGCACGGCGATACCTAAATGTTCGCTGTGCGGAAGACCCCCATCGGAAAGGCCTGCATGTTCTCGAAGATCCTGGTCGCCAATCGCGGTGAAATCGCCATTCGCGCGTTCCGAGCCGCCGTCGAACTCGGTGCGAAGACCGTCGCCGTGTTCCCCTACGAGGACCGCAACTCGCTCCACCGGCTGAAGGCGGACGAGGCGTACCAGATCGGCGAGCAGGGACATCCGGTCCGCGCCTACCTCGACGTCTCGGAGATCATCCGCGTCGCGCGGGAATCGGGCGCCGACGCGATCTACCCGGGCTACGGCTTCCTCTCCGAGAACCCCGAGCTCGCGCAGGCCGCCGCTGATGCCGGCATCACCTTCATCGGACCGCCGACGCGCGTACTCGAGATGGCCGGGAACAAGGTCACGGCGAAGCAGCAGGCGATCGCCGCGGGCGTGCCGGTGCTGAAGTCGACCGAGCCGTCCACCGATGTCGAGGCGCTCCTCGCGCAGGCCGACGAGATCGGCTTCCCGATCTTCGCGAAGGCCGTCGCGGGCGGCGGCGGTCGCGGCATGCGCCGCGTCGACCGCAAGGAGGACCTGCGCCGCGCGCTCGAGGAGGCGATGCGAGAGGCCGACAGCGCCTTCGGCGACCCGACCATGTTCCTCGAGCAGGCGGTCCTGCGCCCCCGGCACATCGAGGTGCAGGTGCTGGCCGACGGCGCGGGCGAGACGGTGCACCTCTTCGAGCGCGACTGCTCGGTCCAGCGACGCCACCAGAAGGTCGTCGAGATCGCGCCGGCGCCGAACCTCTCCGACGAGATCCGCAACTCGCTCTACCGCGACGCCGTCGCCTTCGCGAAGTCGATCGGCTACGCCAACGCGGGCACCGTCGAGTTCCTGCTCGACACGGCCGGCGACCGCGCAGGCGAGCACGTCTTCATCGAGATGAACCCGCGCATCCAGGTCGAGCACACCGTGACCGAGGAGGTGACGGACGTCGACCTCGTGGTCGCGCAGATGCGGATCGCGGCGGGGGAGACCCTCGAGGACCTCGGCCTGACGCAGGACCGCATCCACCTGCGCGGCGCGGCGCTGCAGTGCCGCATCACCACCGAGGACCCGACCGCGAACTTCCGGCCGGACACGGGCAAGATCACGACGTACCGCTCCCCGGGCGGTGCGGGCATCCGGCTCGACGGCGGCACGGTCAACCCGGGCGCGCAGATCAGCCCGCACTTCGACTCGATGCTGGCCAAGCTCATCTGCCGCGGACGCGACTACCAGCAGGCCGTCACGCGCACCAAGCGCGCCCTCGCCGAGTTCCGCATCCGCGGCGTGTCCACCAACATCCCGTTCCTGCAGGCGGTGATGGACGACGCGCAGTTCATGGCCGGCGACCTCAGCACGTCCTTCATCGACGAGCGCCCGCAGCTGGTCCGCGGCCGGGTCTCGAAGGACCGCGGAACGAAGATCCTGAACTGGCTGGCCGACGTCACGGTGAACCAGCCGAACGGCCAGGCGCCGACGACCGTCGCGCCCGCCGAGAAGCTGCCCGAGATCGACCTCACGGCGCCCGCGCCCGCCGGTTCGCGTCAGCGGCTGCTCGAGCTCGGACCGACCGGCTTCGCGGCCGCGCTCCGCGCCCAGACGCCGCTCGCGGTCACCGAGACGACCTTCCGCGACGCCCACCAGTCGCTCCTCGCGACCCGCGTCCGGACGAAGGACCTCGTGGCGGTCGCGCCGTACGTCGCCCGGATGACGCCGCAGCTGCTCTCCGTCGAGGCGTGGGGCGGCGCGACCTACGACGTCGCGCTCCGCTTCCTCGGCGAGGACCCGTGGGAGCGCCTCGCCGCGCTCCGCGAGGCCCTGCCGAACATCAACATCCAGATGCTCCTGCGCGGGCGGAACACGGTCGGCTACACGCCGTACCCGACCGAGGTCACGGACGCCTTCGTCCAGGAGGCGGCGGCGACCGGCGTCGACATCTTCCGCATCTTCGACGCGCTGAACGACGTCGCGCAGATGCGGCCCGCGATCGAGGCCGTCCTCGCGGCCGACACCCCGATCGCCGAGGTCGCGCTCTGCTACACGGGCGACCTGCTCGACCCGAACGAGGACCTCTACACGCTGGACTACTACCTCCGCCTCGCCGACGAGATCGTCGCGGCCGGAGCCCACGTCCTCGCGATCAAGGACATGGCGGGCCTCCTGCGGCCGGCCGCCGCCGAGAAGCTCGTCGCCGCGCTCCGCGAGCGGTTCGACCTGCCCGTCCACCTGCACACGCACGACACCGCCGGCGGCCAGCTCGCGACGCTGCTCGCGGCGAGCCGTGCCGGCGTCGACGCGGTGGACGTCGCCAGCGCGCCGATGGCCGGCACCACGAGCCAGCCCTCGGCCTCCGCGCTCGTCGCGGCGCTCGCGCACACCGAGCGCGACACCGGCATCCCGCTCGACGCCGTCTCCGACCTCGAGCCGTACTGGGAGGCCGTCCGGCGGATCTACCGCCCGTTCGAGTCCGGCCTGCCCGGCCCGACGGGCCGCGTGTACCACCACGAGATCCCCGGCGGCCAGCTCTCGAACCTCCGGCAGCAGGCGATCGCCCTCGGGCTGGCCGACGACTTCGAGCTCATCGAGGACATGTACGCCGCGGCGAACGAGATCCTGGGGCGCGTGCCGAAGGTCACGCCGTCGTCCAAGGTCGTCGGCGACCTCGCCCTGCACCTCGCTGCGGTGAAGGCCGACCCGGCGGACTTCGCCGAGAACCCCGAAAAGTACGACGTGCCCGACTCCGTCATCGGATTCATGGCGGGGGAGTTGGGCGACCTGCCGGGAGGATGGCCGGAGCCCTTCCGGACCAAGGTGCTCGCGGGTCGCGACGTGCGCGTCGGCGTCACCGAGCTCACGCACGCCCAGCGTCGCGGGCTGTCCGAGCCCGGCGTGGAGCGCCAGGCCCTGCTCAACTCGCTGCTCTTCCCGGCACCGACCCGGCAGTTCGAGCAGATCCGCGAGCTGTTCGGCGACCTGTCGGTCGTCGACACCGCCGACTACCTGTACGGCCTGCGCCCCGGGTCGGAGCACGTCGTCGAGATCGCACGCGGCGTCCGGCTCTACGCGGGCCTCGAGGCGATCGGCGAGGCCGACGAGAAGGGCATGCGGACCGTGATGACGATCCTCAACGGCCAGCTCCGTCCGGTCTTCGTTCGCGATCGCAGCATCACCGTCGAGTCCAGGGCGGCCGAGAAGGCGGATGCCTCGCAGCCGGGCCACATCGCGGCGCCGTTCTCCGGCGTGGTGACCCTCCAGGTCGAGGCGGGTGCCGAGATCGAGGCCGGCCAGGCCGTGGCGTCCATCGAGGCGATGAAGATGGAGGCCGCGATCACATCGCCGGTCGCCGGAGTCCTCGAGCGTGTCGCCATCCCGAAGACCCAGCAGGTGGAGGCGGGTGATCTGCTCGTCGTCGTGCGCCCGGGTTAGACTCGGGACTGTTCGGCACTGATGAGGAGGGGAAGTCGGTGGCAGAGCACGATGAAGATCCGGATCGCGGCGACCGCCGCCCCGTTTCCCGTACCACCGCTGGGCGAGCGCGCGCGGGCGGTGCGCACGCGGCCGACGACGTCGACGTGCGGGTGGACCTCCCGCCGGCCCCGGCGCGGGTCATGCCCGACGACGAGGTGGCCGTGGCCATCGACGACGTCGCGGTCGATCCGGGCGACCTGGGCGCAGTGACGACCGGGACGACGTCCGTCGACGTCGTGCCCGCCCTCGCCGGTGCCGGGGGGTACCGCTCCGCGGCACGGCACGACCCGTCGCCCTACGGTGCGCTGCTCGCCGCGGACGGTGCACGCCTGCGCCGCGAGCGCGTGACGACCGACACCGGCTCGCATGTCGCGATCGTGGCGGACGCGCAGTCGGCGGTCGCGCCCGTCGAGGTGCCGGAGACTGCGGAGTCGCTGACGGCGGATCGCCTGATCGACGTCAACCGCACGACGCGTCCGGCACCCCAGGGCGGCATGAACCGGTTCCTCTACGAGGCCACCTTCCACCTCGTGAACCTCGGTGACTCGGCGAAGGTCCGGGCCCATCGGGAGATGAGCGAGCGCATCCGCCGGCGTTTCGAGGGCGGTGCGCGCTTCGTCCCGGTCCTCACCCGCAAGGGGGGCGTCGGCAAGACGACCGTGACCACGCTGCTCGGCATGGCCCTCGCGGACGCGCGCGACGACCGGATCATCGCGATCGATGCGAACCCGGATCGCGGTACCCTCGCCGAACGCGTGGACCGGCAGACGAGGGAGACCGTGCGCGACGTCGTCGCGAAGGCGTCGTCCATCGGCGGCTACACCGACTTCTCGAGGTTCGTCTCGCGTGACGAGACGCGACTCGACATCCTCGCATCCGACACCGACCCCTCGCTGTCCGAGGCGTTCGACGACAACGACTACAACGTCGTCGCCGGGCTCGCGGCACGGTACTACTCGCTCGTGCTCACCGACTGCGGCACGGGCATCGTCCACTCCGTGATGCGGGCGACGCTGCAGCGGGCGGACTCGATCGTGGTGGTCTCCGGCGGCAGCGTCGACGAGGCGCGACTCGCGAGCGAGACGCTCACCTGGCTCGAGGCGAACGGGTACGGCGAGCTCGTCCGCAACGCCGTCGTCGCGATCAACCTGGCCACGCAGGGCACGCACCTCGTCAAGGTCGACGAGATCGAAGCCCACTTCCAGTCTCGCGTGCGCGAGATCGTGCGGATCCCGTACGACCCGCAGCTCGCAGCGGGGTCGGTGGTGAACTGGAGCGACCTGCGTCCGGTGACCCAGCACTCGGCCCGCGAACTCGCCGCCCTCGTGGTGGAAGGCCTGCCCGTCGAGCGCGGGCACTGAACACGGAGCACCATTGCCGGAACGTCCTATTCGCCTGTTCGGCGACCCCGTCCTGAAGACCGTCTCGAGCCCCGTCGACCTCGTCGACGACCGCGTCCGATCACTCGTCGAAGACCTCGTCGACAGCGTCCGGCTTCCCGGTCGCGCCGGCGTCGCCGCACCGCAGATCGGCGTGAACCTCCGCGTGTTCAGCTACAACGTCGAGGGCGAGGTGGGGTACATCATCAACCCGGTCCTCGTCGAGGTCACGGGCGATCCCGAGCTCGTCGACGAGGGCTGCCTCTCGGTCCCGGGGCTCTGGCACAAGACGCCGAGGCATCCGTACGCCCGCGTGCGCGGTATCGACCTCGACGGCAACGAGATCGAGCTCGCCGGCGAGGGCCTGATGGCGCAGGCGCTGCAGCACGAGACCGATCACCTCGACGGGGTGCTCTACCTCGACCGCCTCGAGAAGGACGAACGTCGGGCGGCCATGCGCGCCGTGCGCGAGTCCGACTGGTTCTGAGTCGCCCGGCCGGCCGCGGGCGGGGGCGCGTCGACGACGAATGCCCCGCGGCTCGCGCCGCGGGGCATTCGTCGTCGAACGGTCGGGTCAGCTGACGATCGAGTGGCCCTCGGTCGCCGGTGCGCCCGAGTAGAGGCCGTCGATCTCGTCGGAGAAGTCGTCGAGGATGACGTTGCGCTTGATGCTCATCTTCGGCGTGAGGTGACCGCTGTCCTCCGTGAACTCGATCGGGAGGATGACGAACTTGCGGATCGACTCCGCGCGCGAGACGTTCTCGTTCGCGGCGTCGATCGCGCGCTGCACCTCGGCGAGCACCGCAGGGCTCTTCGCAGCGTCGTCGACGCTCATGCCGGCATCCTCGCCGTGGTTGTTCAGCCAGACCGGCAGCATCTCGGGGTCGAGCGTCACGAGGGCCGAGATGAACGGCTTCTGGTCGCCGACGACGACCACCTGACCGACCAGCGGGTTCGCGCGGATGGGATCCTCGAGCGCGGCAGGGGCGACGTTCTTGCCGCCGGCCGTGACGATGATCTCCTTCTTCCGCCCGGTGATGGTGAGGAAGCCCTCGGCGTCGAACTCGCCGACGTCGCCGGTCTTGAACCACTCGCCGTCGAAGGTCTCCGCGGTGGCCTCGGGGTTCTTCCAGTACTCCTTGAAGACGTTGACGCCCTTGACCTGGATCTCGCCGTCGTCGGCGAGGCGCACCGACACGCCCGGCAGCGCCGGTCCCACCGTCCCGATCTTGGACCGGTGGGCGAGGTTGACGGTCGCCGGCGCGGTGGTCTCCGTGAGGCCGTACCCTTCGAGGATCGTGATGCCGAGCGCGTGGTAGAAGTGCCCGAGCCGGGGGCCGAGCGGGGCGGAGCCCGAGACCGCGTACTTGACGTTGCCGCCCATCGCCGCGCGGAGCTTCGAGAAGACGAGGCGATCGAACAGCGCGAACTTCAGCCGGAGCCCGAGCGGGATCTTCCCACCGGCCTCCTGTGCGGTCGAGTACGCGACCGCCGTCTCGGCCGCGGCGTGGAAGATCTTGCCCTTGCCACCGGCCTCGGCCTTCTGCTCCGACACGTTGTAGACCTTCTCGAACACGCGCGGCACCGCGAGCAGGAAGGTCGGCTTGAAGCTGCCGAGCGAGGGGAGAAGCTGCTTGGTGTCCGGCTGGTGACCCACGCGGACGCCGGCGTGGACGCAGAGCACCGAGATGAACCGGGCGAAGATGTGCGCCGTGGTGATGAAGAGCAGCGTCGAGGCGCCGTTCGGGTCGAGCACGACCTCGTCGAGCGCGACCGCCGAGTTGCGGCAGAGCTCGACGAAGTTCGAGTGGGTGAGCACGCAGCCCTTGGGCTTGCCCGTCGATCCCGACGTGTAGATGAGCGTGGCGATGTCGGAGCCGACGGCGAGGTTGCGGCGTCGCTCGATCTCGTCGTCGGGAACCTCGGTGCCCGACGCGGCGAGCTTGTCGAGGTCGCCGAGGTCGATCTGCCAGACGTTGCGGATCGCCGGGAGGTCGGGGTGCACCTCGTCGAATCGTGCGAAGTGATCCGCCGTCTCGAGGATGACCGCGATCGCCCCCGAGTCGCCGAGGTTCCAGCGCACCTGGGCGGGCGAGCTCGTCTCGTACACGGGGACGAGGATGGCGCCGGCGAACCACGCCGCGAAATCGATCAGCGTCCACTCGTAGCGGGTCTTGCTCATCAGCCCGATCTTGTCGCCGGGCTGGATGCCCGCGGCGACGAGGCCCTTCGCGAGGCGCACGACCTGTTCGTGGAACTCACGCGTCGTGACCGGGCTCCAGCCGCCGTCACCGGTCGGCAGGGAGAAGAGCACCGAGTCGGGCGTCGCCTTGACCCGGTCGACCAGCAGGTCGGTGGTGTTCGCGTCGGGGTCGGCGGGGACCAGGGGCGCGGTGGTGAACTCGATCACGGTAGCTCCTTCGGCACCGGAAGGGCCGGGCGGGTTCGGGGCCGCACGACCACTGCTGTGGGGTTGACTACACTCTAGTCGGTGCAGCGGGGAGCAGACCGGCTGTTCACACCCACTCACCCAGGCGAAAGGCGTTCGACGTGCACGCGATCGGCATCGACATCGGCGGCACCAAGATCGCGGGCGCCGTGGTCGACGAGCTCGGCGGCATCGTCCGCTCGGCTCGGGTCCCGACGCCGGTCGACACCGTGGCCCTCGAGGACGCGGTGGTCGCGATGATCGGCGAGCTCGCCGCCGGCGAGCGCATCGAAGCGGTCGGCGTCGCCGCGGCCGGCTTCATCGACGCCGCGCAGTCGACCGTGTACTACGCGCCGAACATCGACTGGCGCAACGAGCCGTTCCGCGAGAAGCTCGAGGCGCGCGTCGGCGGCAGCGTCGTCGTCGAGAACGACGCGAACGCCGCCGGCTGGGCGGAGTTCCGCTTCGGCGCCGGGCGCATGGTCAGCGACATGGTCATGCTGACGATCGGCACGGGCGTCGGCGGCGCGATCGTCGCCGGCGACCGGCTCTTCCGCGGCGGGTTCGGCGCCGGCGCCGAGCTCGGCCACCTGCGTCTCGTGCCGAACGGCGTCGCCTGCGGGTGCGGCCAGCACGGATGCCTCGAGCAGTACGGCTCCGGGCGGGCGCTCATGCGCATGGCGAACGAGATCGCCGACGCCGGCGGGATCGGGCAGAGCCTCGCTCGGGCACGTGAGGAGCACGGCGCGCTCGACGGCACGATCGTCGGCGGGCTGATCGCCGCCGAGGACCCGGGTGCGGTCGCCGCGCTGCGGCAGCTCGGACGCTGGCTCGGCGAGGCGTCGGCCAGCCTGTCGGCGGTCCTCGACCCGCAGCGCTTCGTGTTCGGCGGCGGGGTCGCGGTCGCAGGGGAGCTGCTGCTCGCGCCGATCCGCGAGTCGTTCCTCGAGCACCTCCCGGCGCGGGGCTACCACCCCGAGCCCGACTTCGTGATCGCCGAACTCGTCAACGACGCCGGCGTCGTCGGCGCCGCCGACCTCGCGCGCGTCTGGGTCGAGGAGCACGCCTGACGCCTCCGGCGATAGGCTTGCCGGGCAGCGGGACGAGACGGAGGACCTGGGTGTTCTACTGGATCATGAAGCACATCGTGGTGGGACCGCTGCTCCTCTCGGTCTTCCGGCCGTGGGTCGTCGGGCTCGAACGGGTGCCGAAGGATGGCCCCGTCATCCTCGCGTCGAACCACCTCTCCTTCATCGACTCGATCTTCCTGCCACTGGTCGTCGATCGACCGGTGGTGTTCCTCGCCAAGAGCGAGTACTTCACGGGCAAGGGCCTCAAGGGCTGGGCGACGCGCATGTTCTTCCAGGCGGCGGGGCAGCTGCCGATCGACCGTTCCGGCGGGAAGGCCTCCGAGGCGTCGCTCAACACGGGCCTGCGCGTGCTCGGCGAGGGACGCATCCTCGGCATCTACCCCGAGGGCACGCGCAGCCCCGACGGCAAGCTCTACCGCGGGCGCACGGGCGTCGCCCGCATGGTGCTCGAGGCCGGCGTCCCCGTCGTCCCCGTGGCGATGATCGGCACGGCGGAGATCATGCCGATCGGCACGCGGCTGCCCAAGGTGCGGCGCGTCGGGATCGTGTTCGGCGAGCCGCTCGACTTCTCGCGATTCCACGGCATGGAGGGGGATCGCTTCGTGCTCCGCTCGGTCACCGACGAGCTCGTCTACGACCTGCGGTCGCTCAGCGACCAGGAGTACGTCGACGTGTACGCGAGCACGCTCCGCGAGCAGCGGGCCGCCCAGACCCCGTCGCGGTAACGAGACTCCGCGCCGGGGTAGGCTGGGAGCACGGCGTCGCGACGTGCGGCGCCGGTCCCGTTTCCCGCGCCGTGTGCGCCCGAACCCTCAGGAAGTCCCAGTGGTACAGCTCGTCGAGCCGGTCGTGAATGCAGATCCCTCCGTGATTGCCGGCCTCGACTATTGGCGCACGCTGCCGATCAAGCAGCAGCCGAGCTGGCCCGACACCGAGGCCGCGCACGCGGCATCCGCCGAACTCGCCACGCTGCCGCCGCTGGTCTTCGCGGGCGAGGTCGACATGCTCCGCGACCGCCTCGCGGCCGCGTCGCGCGGCGAGGCGTTCCTGCTGCAGGGCGGCGACTGCGCCGAGACCTTCGCGGGCGCCACCGCCGACCAGATCCGCAATCGGGTGAAGACCGTGCTGCAGATGGCCGTCGTGCTCACCTACGGCGCGTCGATGCCCGTCGTGAAGATGGGGCGGATGGCGGGCCAGTTCGCCAAGCCGCGCTCGAGCGACACCGAGACCCGCGGCGGCGTCACGCTGCCCGCGTACCGCGGCGACATCGTCAACGGATACGACTTCACGCCCGAGTCGCGCGCGGCCGACCCGTCGCGCCTGCTGCAGGGCTACCACATGGCGGCCTCGACGCTGAACCTGATCCGCGCGTTCACGCAGGGAGGCTTCGCCGACCTGCGTCAGGTGCACGCGTGGAACCAGGGCTTCGCTGCGAACCCGGCGAACGCGAGGTACGAGAAACTCGCCCGCGAGATCGACCGCGCGGTGAAGTTCATGGACGCCTGCGGGGCCGACTTCGACGAGCTCAGGCGAACGGAGTTCTACACGGGCCACGAGGGCCTGCTCATGGACTACGAGCGCCCGATGACCCGCATCGACTCGCGCACCGGCACCCCCTACAACACGTCGGCGCACTTCATCTGGATCGGCGAGCGCACGCGCGAGCTCGACGGCGCGCACGTCGACTTCCTGTCCCGCGTGCGGAACCCGATCGGCGTGAAGCTCGGCCCGACCACGACGCCCGAGGTCATGCTCGAGCTCGTCGAGAGGCTCGACCCCAACCGGGAGCCGGGTCGACTCACCTTCATCACGCGCATGGGCGCCGGGAAGATCCGCGACGCCCTGCCGCCGCTGCTGGAGGCGATCACGGCCTCCGACGCGAACCCGCTGTGGGTGACCGACCCGATGCACGGCAACGGCATCACGACGCCCACGGGCTACAAGACGCGTCGCTTCGACGACGTCGTCGACGAGGTCAAGGGCTTCTTCGAGGCGCACCGGGCCGCCGGGACCCACCCGGGCGGCATCCACGTCGAGCTGACCGGCGACGACGTGACCGAGTGCCTCGGCGGGTCGGAGCACATCGACGAGGACACGCTCGCCACGCGCTACGAGTCGCTCTGCGACCCGCGACTGAACCACATGCAGTCCCTGGAGCTCGCGTTCCTGGTCGCGGAGGAGCTCGCGACGCGCTGATCGCGCATCGACGCCGACGGGCGGTCGTGGCATGACGGATGCCACGACCGCCCGTTCCGCGTCGGATGGCCCGCGGCCTCGCGACTCGGGCGCCCTCCGATCAGAGCGTGAGGGATCCGACGATGCGCACGCTGCTGCCGCGCGGCGCGAGTTCGCCCGCCGCGGGCGTCTGCTCCTTGACGGTCGCGAGCGGCAGGAAGAGGTCGGGGAGTTCGTAGGCCACGGAGAACCCGGCGGCCTCGAGCTCGGCGATGGCGTCGGACATGGTCGTGCCGACGACGTCCGGCACCTCGACGGGCGAGGGACCCTTCGACACGGTCAGCCGCACGGTGTCGCCGGGGTTCATGGGGTCGTCGAGCCACTCGGCGGTGATGACGGAGTCGACCGGCACGGCGTCGTCGTAGGCGGCGTCGGCGAACTCGATCTTCAGGCCCGCGCCGTCGAGTCGCGACTGCGCCTCGCCGACCGCGAGGCCCTCGACCGGCGGCACCGGCCCGACCGACACGACGAGGGTCAGCTCGCCGAGCTCGGCGTACTCCGAGCCGACCGCTGCGCCGTCGGCGTCGAGGACCGCGAGGACGAGTCCCTCCGCGACGTCCGCCGAGAACTGCGGCCTGCTGTCGTCCGCGACGGAGAAATCGGTCAGCTGGGCGCGCGCATCGTCCTCGGGCTGGCCCACGACGTCGGGAACCGCGAGGATCTGCGGACCGGTCGAGACGAACATGGTCACCGTCGACCCGCGGCGCGCGAGGTCGCCGGCCGGCGGGTCGGTGCCGATGACCTGGCCCGCCGGTACGACGGGGTCATTGCGGTCCACGGGGTCGACGCCGAAGCCGGCGTCCTCGAGGGCCTGCGTCGCGTTCTGGGGGAGCATCTCCGCGGTGTCCGGGATGGATGCGAGGGCCCCCGGGCCCGCGCCGAAGTACCACCCGGTGCCGACGGAGAGCCCGGTCAGCAGCAGTACGAGCGCGAGGAGCCAGTAGCCCCGGTTCCGACGGCGGTTCGCGGACCGCTCGAGCGCGGCGGCATCGTCGTCGTCCTCGTCGACCGCCGTCGCGACGGCGACGCCGCCTGGCGAGATCACCCGGGTCTCCGCGGTGGGCACGTCGGTGCCGCCGCCGATGACGAGCGTGTCGTGCATCGCCGTGTGCTGGCGTGCCGGGCGCAGGGCCGGCTCGATCTCGCGCAGGCGGTCGAGCATGATCCGGGCGTCGGCTGGGCGCTGGTCGGGATCGCGCGACGTCGCCCAGAGCACGAGCGCGTCGAGCTCGGGCGGGACCGACGGCGTCCTGGTGCTCGGCGCGGGGACCGACTCGTTGGCGTGCTGGTACGCGATCTGCATCGGCGCCTCGCCGACGTATGGCTGCTCGCCCGTCAGCATCTCGTAGGCCATGATGCCCAGCGCGTAGATGTCGCTGCGCGCGTCGGCGACGCCGCGTGTGACGAGTTCGGGGGAGAGGTAGGCGATCGTGCCGAGCAGGGCCTGGCCGGTCGCGGTGTTCGCACTCGCGGCGCGGGCCAGGCCGAAGTCGCCGAGCTTGATGCGACCGTCGTCGGCGAGCAGCACGTTCTCGGGCTTGAGGTCGCGATGGACGATCCCGGCCTTGTGCGCGGCCGCCAGGCCCGAGAGCACGGCGTCGAGGATGTCGACGGTCTGCTCCGGCGTGAGCCGCTTGTAGTCCTTGAGCAGGTCGCGGAGCGTGATGCCCGGGAGGTACTCCATGACGAGGTACGCCATGTCGGCGTCCTGGCCCTGGTCGAACACGTTGACCACGTTCGGGTGCGCCAGGCGCGCGGCCGAACGCGCCTCCTGCACGAAGCGGGTCTTGAACGTGTTGTCGTCCGCGAGGTGGCCGTGCATGACCTTGATCGCCACCCGCCGTTCGAGGCGGAGGTCGGTGGCGAGGTAGACGGTGGCCATGCCGCCGCGCGCGATGCGCGAGCGCACCTGATACCGGCCGTCGACGAGACGGCCGATCATCGGGTCGGCGGGCGGCGCGGTGGTCACCGTACGAGTGTACGAAGTGACATATGCCGTTCGGTGAACAAACGCCGGGACGGTCGCGATCGAAACGGCATCGTGACGATCGGACGCATCCCTCCGTTCAGCCGAGTTCGTCGAGCCAGCGGCGCGCCGACGCCTCCCACTTGGCGTAGTGCTCGGGGTGGGCGCTGCGCTGCACCGCCTGCGCGGCATCCGTCACCGACAGGTCGGCCCAGCCGGCGATGTCGAGCAGCCCGGGCGTCCGGCCCTCGTTCGGCGTCGACGGCCCGCCGTAGAAGGCCGTCGCGGCGCGCACGGGATCGAGCACCTGCTCCGGGGTGCCCCAGCCCTGGCTCGGACGCTGCTGGAAGAGCCCGAGCGAGTCGCGGTCACCGTGCCGGACGTTGCGCAGGCCCGACTCCTGCGCAGCGGCCGCGAGCGCGATCACGATGCCCCGGTCGGGGATCCCGAGTGACCGCCCCACGTCGACGATGACCCGCGCATTCGCCCGCATCTCGTCGTCGAGTCGGACGTCGAGCGCGGCGACGGTCGACGCCTCGACGACCGCGCCCCGGACGACGATGCGCTGGTCGGGGACGATGATGCTCGACGCGGTCAGCCCATTCAGCTCGAGCAGTCGATCGAGCCCGACCCCGTAGCGTTCGCCGATCCCGATGAGGGTGTCGCCCTCGGCGACGACGTGCGCCTGCTCCGGGGTCGGCGCCGGATCGGGTGCCGACGTCGAGTCGGCGGATGCCGCGGTGCGGACGCCGCCGGGGATCGTGATGGCCTGCCCGGGGAAGATGAGGCTCGCGCGACCGAGCCCGTTCGCGCTGAGCACCACCTCGACATCGAGGCCGTACTCGGCGGCGATGGCGATCATGGTGTCGCCCGGTGCGACGATGTGCCGGGCGATGCCCGTGTCCTGGGTCGCGGCGGCATTCGGCGTTCCTCCGGGCAGCGCGAGGCGTTGGCCGGGGAAGATCAGGCTGGACCAGCTGAGCCCGTTCTCGGCGAGCACCTCGGCGGTGGAGAGCCCGAAGCGCTCGGCGATCGCGCTCACGGTGTCGCCCTGCGCGACGACCACCTCCTGCGGGATCGCAGCGGAGGCCGGAGCCGCCTGGCGGGGCGTCGGCGTCCCGCGAGCCTCCTTCGCCTTCGGCTGCCGTTTCACGGACTGCGGCGCGGCCTCGGCGGGCTGGACGATCCCCAGGATCACGGCGACGGCGCCGACGACCGCGACGGGAACGGTGAGGAGCCGCCGCACGCCGACCCGGCGGTACGCGGGTGCCCGGTCGCCGGCCCCGGTCACGTCCCCCGTGGGCGAATCGCCCGGATGCTGCCTCATGTTCCCCCTCCGCCTGCGAGCGGATGTCGTCACGGTCTCACGACGGCGGGGGCGAGTCAAACTCATCGGCGCGCGTCGCGCCGCAGGGCCGGGGCGGTTCCGACGGACGCGCCTTCGTGGCAGGCTGGTGCTGTGACCGACGTCGAGCAGACCGAGTGGCTGACCATCCCCGAGCTGGTCGAGCGGATGGGGCAGAGCCCGGGCAGGATCCGCCGACTCATCGACGACCGGCACCTGCTCGGGGCGCGCGTCGACGGCGTCCTGAAGGTGCCCGCGTCCTTCCTCCGCGACGGCGCTCCGCTGCCGGAGCTCCACGGGACGGCGATCGTCCTCGCCGACGCGGGATTCTCCGACGACGAGGCGCTCGAGTGGTTCCTCGCCGACGAGGACAGTCTCGGCACGACGCCGATCGCGGCGCTCAGGGCCGGCCGCAAGGCCGAGGTCCGACGCGTCGCCCAGGCGCTGGCCTGAACGACCGCCGCGTCAGCTCTCGCGACGGGTGACGTCGCGCGCGAGGTCCGCGAGGTCACGCACGGCCGCCCGGTCCAGCTCGCTCGCCCTGAGCGCGGCCAGCGCGCGGTCGGTGTTCGACGCGATCTCGGCCTCGAGCTCGTCGACGGCACCGCATGCGCGGATCGTGTCCTGGAGCATCCGGATCTGCCCCGCGTCGAGGTCCGGGTCGCCGAGCAGCTCGTCGAGCAGCCTGCGCTGTCCGGTCGACAGCCGCTCGCGCGCGATCGCGATGAGCACCGTGCGCTTGCCCTCGCGCAGGTCGTCGCCGGCCGGCTTGCCGGTGACCGCGGGGTCGCCGTAGACGCCGAGGAGGTCGTCGCGGAGCTGGAACGCGATGCCGAGCGGGAGTCCGAACGCGCGCAGCGACTCGAGCTGGCGAGTCGACCCGCCGGCGATCGCGCCGCCGATGGTGAGCGGGGCCTCGATGCTGTACCGAGCGGACTTGTGGACGACGACCCGCTCGGCGCGCGAGCGCTGCTCGGACTCGGGGTGCGTGAGCCAGGCGCGCTCCTCGAGGATGTCGAGGTACTGGCCGACGGTGACCTCGGTGCGCATCCGGTTGAACTCGAGTCGGGTCTCGCGTGAGGCCGCCGGGTCGCGAAGCGCGGCGAGGCCCTCGTCGAGCAGTTCGTCGCTCCACCCGAGCAGCAGGTCGCCGAGCAGGATCGCGGTCGCCCGTCCGTACTCCTCGGCGTCGCCGGCCCAGCCTCCGTCGCGGTGCTGCGCCTCGTACACCCGGTGGGCGGCCGGTGCGCCGCGACGCGTGTCGGAGTTGTCGATCAGGTCGTCGTGGACGAGCGCCGCGGCGTGGAACACCTCGAGCGCGGCGCTGGCCGACACGACGGCGTAGCGCTCGGCGGTCGCGCCCGCCGGCTGCTCGCGTCGACCGCCTCGGACCGCGTCGAACCCGAGGCTGCAGAACCTCGCCCGGAAGCGCTTGCCCCCGCTGAGAAACCGCTTCGAGAATGTCGCCAGCGGGTCGAGGTCGTCGCTGATGGAGCGGAGAATGGTTGCACGGTCGGCGAGGAACTCCTCGAGGCGTTCGTTCACCGCATCGACGAGTCGGGGAGCAGGGGCCACTCGCCTAGCCTAGCGAGGCCGCGGAGGACTAGAATGGCCTCACGAAGCGTCGGTCCCGAGAACTGAGGGGAATGAGATGCCGCTTTCGGAGCAGGAGCAACGCCTTCTCGAGGAGATGGAGCGGAACCTCTACAAGAACGACGCCGACTTCGTCGCGACCGTCGGAGGTGGCGGGCGTGGGCGCCCGAATTACCGGGCGATCGTGCTCGGCGTCCTCCTCGCCGTGGCCGGAGCCGGCGCGCTCATCGGTGGCGTCGCCTCCCAGATCACGGTCGTGGGTGTACTCGGCTTCGCGCTGATGTTCGTCGGCGTCCTGGTGGCCATCACGCCGACGAAGCGCCGTGGTGCGAACCCGACGCCGATGCCAGGCGGGGGCGCGTCGTCGAAAGCGGCCAAGCCGCAGGCCGGCTTCATGGACCGGCTGAACGAGCGGTGGGACCGCCGGCAGGAGGGTCGCGACTGACCTTCGCGTTCGACTGATCGCAACCGACTGACGGGCTGATCTCGGATCAGCCCGTTTTTCGTGCGTCCGGCCGCCATCGCGTGCACGCCGCGGTGTCGGGCGGCGATCCTCCACCCGTGTGGGCCGAACGCCTCCACTTCCCACCACCTCGGCCGGAACGGCCGCGCATCGCGCTGGATCGGGGCGGCCGGCCGGGCCGGAATCCGCTTGCTCGGGCGTTGCGAGCGGCGCGTCGCGAGCGGCGCGCGCCCTGGGGCATCCACTTCCCTCCACCTTCGAGAAGCCGGAGAATCCGGGCCTGCACTGAGCCGAAACGCGTGAAAACGGAGGAATGTCGTTGTTCGGTGGAGGGTAGTGGAGTAAAGTGGGGATCGCACCTGGTTCCTGGCCGGAGGATGGGGGTGACGTGATGTTCCTCGGAAGCTACGAACCGAAGCTCGATGAGAAGGGTCGCGTCATTCTTCCGGCGAAGTTCCGGGATGAGTTGTCGAACGGCCTCGTGCTCACACGAGGTCAGGAGCGCTGCATCTACGTGTTCAGCGCGCGGGAGTTCGAGGACATGAGCGAGAAGATCCGCCAAGCCCCCGTCACGAGCAAGCAGGCGCGCGACTACATGCGCGTCTTCCTCTCAGGGGCCTCTGCGGAGACCCCCGACAAGCAGCATCGGGTCACCATCCCAGCGAACCTCCGCGCGTACGCGGGGCTCGACCGAGACCTGACGGTCATCGGCGCGGGGAGCCGGGTGGAGATCTGGGATGCGACGGCGTGGCAGACGTACCTCGCCGAGCAGGAGGCGGCCTTCGCGGAGACGGCGGAGGAGGTGATCCCCGGACTCTTCTGAGTCCCCGGGCCCCGACTCCCAGCCGTGCGAGCCTGCTGCACTTCCCCGCAGCAGGACGAACGGATGGGGATCGGGACCCGGAGGCCCGGAAGGAGGGAGTTTCCATGGACATCGAACGGATCCACACCCCGGTGATGCTCGAGCGGACGCTCGAGCTGCTCGCCCCGGCGCTCGAGCGCGAGGGCGCCGTGTACGTCGATGCGACGCTCGGCATGGGCGGTCACTCGCGGGCGGTGCTCGAACGGTTCCCGAACGCGACCGCGATCGGCCTCGACCGCGACACCGACGCGATCTCGATCGCGACGGAGCGGCTGGCGAAGTTCGGCGACCGGGCACGCTTCGTGCACACCGTCTACGACGGCATCGCAGAGGCGGTGCGTGGCGAGGGGTTCGCCGAGGTCGACGCGATCCTCTTCGACCTGGGCGTGTCATCGCTCCAGCTCGATCGCGCGGAACGCGGCTTCGCCTACTCGAAGGACGCGCCGCTCGACATGCGCATGGACCCCACGCGCGGTCGGACCGCGGCGGACGTCATCGCCGAGTACTCGGAGGAGGACCTGCGCCGGATCTTCCGCGACTACGGCGAGGAGAAGCTCGCCGCGCGGTACGCCCGAGCGATCGTGCGCGCGCGTGCCGAATCGCCGATCACCCGATCCGGTCGCCTCGTGGAGGTACTGCACGACGCCACGCCGGCGGCCGTCCAGCGCGCCGGACACCCCGCCAAGCGCGTGTTCCAGGCGCTTCGCATCGAGGTCAACGAGGAGCTCGCGGTGCTCGAGCGGGCGCTGCCCGCCGCGCTCGAGCTCATCGCCGTGGGCGGCCGCATCGTCGTGCTGTCCTACCAGTCGCTCGAGGACCGGCTCGTGAAGCGCGTCCTGGCCGCGGCATCCACCTCCACGGCACCCGCAGGGCTGCCGATGGAGCTTCCGGAGCATCGCCCGCAGTTCCGGCTCCTCGTCCGGGGTGCCGAACTCGCCGACGAGTCCGAGCAGGCGGAGAACCCGCGTGCGAAGCCGGTGCGCCTGCGCGCCGCAGAACGAGTGAGGAGGCCGTCGTGAGCGCACTGCCGGCCCAGACCCGACCCGCGCGGCGGTGGGCGCCCCCCGCCGCGCCCCGTCTCCGTCCGGCTCCCGAGCCGGGCGCGCGACGCACGCGCCCGCGCCTCGCCTACGCCGTCGTCGCGCTCGCCTCCATCGGGGCGATCGCGGTCGTCCAGCTGCTGCTGTCCATCGCGATGACCCAGGGCGCCTACGAGATGGACGCCCAGCTCCTCCGCCAGGCCGAACTGCAGCGCGAGCAGCAGAAGCTCTCCGACGACCTCGATCGACTCGAGTCGCCGCAGTTCCTCGCAGCGAATGCCGAGGCCCTCGGAATGGTGCCGAACGCCGCGCCGGTGTACCTCCGGCTCTCCGACGGCGCGGTGCTCGGAGACCCGACCGCCGCGGCGGGGGCCGCCCCCTCGTCGGCCGCGCTCGTGCCCAATGCCCTGATCGACGGCGTGCCGCTCGTGACCGAGCGCGGCGAGGGGGAGACTGCGAAGGGCGGGGAGGGCAAGCCCGCCACGCCCGCGGACGGCACGCCGGCCGCTCCGCCGGCGCTGACGGGCGGCCTTCCCACCCCGGCGACGCACTGACGCGTCGGCACCACACCACGACCCCACGCCGGACGGAGCGAACCTGCCGATGAACCGAGTGAGCCGCCACCCGATGCGTCGGATCGTCGCCGCGGGGCTCGCCCTCGTGCTGGTCGTCGGCTGGTTCGTGGTGCGGCTCGTCGACATCCAGGTCGTGCGTGCCGCCGAGCTCAACGAGGCCTCGAAGGACGTGCGCTCCGAGACCCGCGTGATCTACGGCGAGCGAGGCGCCATCCTCGACTCCGACGGCACGGTGCTCGCGGAGAGCGTGATGCGCTACAACATCACGATCTCGCCCAAGCAGGCGATGGCGACCGAGTCGTTCGAGCGGACCGGGTCCGACGGCGAGGAGACCGACGTGACGCTCGACGACGCCCTCGGCGAACTCGGCGCGGCGATCGGGCGGAGCGGGGGCGAGCTGCGCACGCAGATCGAGGGCGAGCTGGCGAAGGACCCGGGCGCCGACTTCTCCTACGTCGCCAAGCGGGTCGACACCGACGTGTACGAGCAGGTGAAGGCGCTGCGCATCCCCTTCGTCTACTCGGAGGAGGTGCCGAGCCGCCGGTACCCGAACGGCGCCGTCGCCGGCAACCTGCTCGGCTTCGTCACGGACGAAGGCGAGCCGGGCGCCGGCCTCGAGTACTCGGAGGACGCGTGCCTCGCGAGCGAGGACGGCGAGATGACCTGGTTGCACAGCCTGAAGGACTGGGTCGCCATCCCGGGTTCGGAGGTGGTCAACAAGACCTCGCACGACGGCGGCGACCTGCAGCTCACGATCGACGCCGACCTGCAGTACTTCGTGCAGCGCATCGCCGCCGCCCGCGTGGCCGAGACCGGGGCCGACTGGGCGACCGTCACCGTGATGGAGGCCAAGACGGGTCGGCTGCTCGCGGTCGCCGACGTCCCGACGGTCGACCCGAACTCGCCCAGCTCGGTCGACGCCGCCGACCGCGGCTCGCGCGCGTTCTCGGCGCCGTTCGAGCCGGGGTCGACCTTCAAGGCGCTGACGTCGGCATCGGTCATCGACGCGGGTGAGGGATCGCCCACGAGCGGGGTGACGGCCGACTACCGGTACCTGCCGCCGAACGGCGCGAACATCAACGACAGCCACTACCACGGTCCGACCAACTACACGATGACCGGGATGCTCATCGACTCGTCGAACACGGCCATGTCGATGTTCGGCGAGAAGGTGAGCGACGAGCGCCGCTACCAGGACATGCTCGACTTCGGTCTCGGCGAACTGTCCGAGGTCGGGTTCGCGGGTGAGGAACCCGGCGACCTCCACGGCGGACCCGACGGATGGGACAACCAGACCAAGTACGCGACGATGTTCGGTCAGGGCCTCACGACGACCGCGATCCAGATCACGAGCGCCTACCAGGCGCTCGCCAACGGCGGCGTGCGCATGCCGGTGACGCTCGTCGACGGCTGCCGCAACTCGGACGGGAGCGTCACCGACGCGCCGGCCGACGAGGGGCGGCGCGTCGTGTCCGAGAAGGCGGCCGACCAGACGAGCGAGATGCTCGAGCAGGTCTACCTGAACGGCTGGCTGGCCGACCAGTGGGAGGTCCCGGGCTACCGCGTCGCGGCCAAGACGGGCACGGCGCAGGTGCCCGACGGCAACGGAGGATACCAGTCGGGCTACCTGGTGTCGGTGTCCGGATTCGCACCGGTGGACGACCCGGAGTTCGTCGTTTCGGTCAGCATCATGAACCCCGTTAAGATGAACTCGTCCGCCGCATCGGCTCCCGTCTTCCAGCAGGTGATGAGCCAGGTGTTGAAGAAGTATCGGACCGTTCCGTCCGGCGCCCAGGCGCCCGAATTGCCAGCCACCTGGTGAGAAAGTTGGGTTCGTGACCGGATCGCCTCCCACGGCACTCCGGCCGCAGCACCCGAGTCCTCGATCGCTCCGCGGCCTCGCCGAAGCGTTCGGATTCGAGGTGCGCGGCGGGATCGACGACCTCGACGTGACCGGCGTCGCGATCGCCTCGGGCGCCGTCCACGGCGGCGACCTGTACGTGGGCGTCCCGGGCCGTCACGCCCATGGGGCCGACTATGCCGTCCAGGCCGCGGCGAACGGCGCCGTCGCACTCCTGACGGATGCCGCGGGCGCAGACCGTGCGGCCGACGCGGGGATCCCCGTGCTCGTCACTCCCGACGCTCGTGCAGCGCTCGGCGAGGTCGCGGCGTGGATCCACCGCACGGCCGAGAACCCGGCGACCCTGTTCGGCGTCACCGGGACGAACGGCAAGACGAGCGTCGTCTACCTGCTGTACGCGGTGCTCCGCCAGCTCGGCGTGACCGCCGGGCTCACCTCGACCGCGGAGCGCCGGATCGGCGATGAGGCCGTCACGAGCTCGCTCACGACGCCGGAGGCGAGCGAACTGCACGCCCTGCTCGCGCGCATGCGGGAGGTCGACGTGCGTGCGGTCGGCATCGAGGTCTCCGCGCAGGCGCTCAGTCGCCACCGGGTCGACGGCATCGTCTTCGACGTGGTCGGCTTCACGAACCTCTCGCACGACCACCTCGACGACTACGCGTCGATGCTCGAGTACTTCGACGCCAAGCGCGAGCTCTTCACGCCGGAGCGCGCCCGTCGCGGCGTCGTCACCGTGGACTCGGAGTGGGGCGAGCGACTCGTCGCCGAGTCGCGCATCCCGGTCGCGACCCTGGCGACCGAGCCCGGCGTGGACGCCGACTGGCGCCTCGAGGTGCTCGATGAGACGCCGACCGGGACCGGCTTCCGTCTGGAGGGGCCGGGCGGTCGATCGCTCGAGACCGGGATCCCGCTGATCGGCCGGTACAACGCCGCGAACGCGGCGCTCGCGATCGTGATGCTCGTCGAGGCCGGGTACGACCTCGACCTGATCGCCGCGGCGGTCGCCGGGCCGGGCATCGACGCCTACATCCCCGGCCGGACCGAGCGGGTCTCTGGCGAGCGCGGTCCGGTCGTCTACATCGACTACGGCCACACGCCGGACGCGTTCGCGCAGGCGCTCGAGGCGATCCGCCGTACCACCGAGGGGCGCGTCGTCATGGTCTTCGGCGCCGACGGCGATCGCGACACGACCAAGCGCGCCGACATGGGCGCGATCGCCGCCCGCGGTGCCGACGCGCTCGTGATCACTGACTTCCACCCCCGGTGGGAGGACCCGGCGGCCATCCGGGCGGCGCTGATCGCGGGCGCCCGGGCCGCCGTCCCCGATCGCGAGATCCACGAGATCGCCGATCAGCGTGCCGCGTTCCGGCACGCCCTCACCCTCGTCGGCGAAGGCGACGCCGTGCTGTACGCGGGGCCCGGTCACGAGGACTACCAGGAGGTCGCGGGAGTGAAGCATCCGTACTCGGCCCGGGACGACGCCCGGCTGGCACTGCAGGAAGCGGGGTGGCTCGAATGATCGCGCTGACCATGGCCGAGATCGCGGCGGCGACCGCCGGGCGGTTCGACCCGGCCGGTGCCGGCGCCACGCCCGACACCGTCGTCGAGGGCGCCGTGACCACCGACTCGCGCGAGGTCGAGCCGGGCGGGGTCTTCGTCGCGAAGCGCGGCGAGTTCGACGACGGCCACCGTTTCGCGCCGGCCGCCGTCGAGCGGGGCGCGTCGCTCCTGATCGTCGAGCACCTGCTCGACCTCCCCGTCGCGCAGATCGTCGTCGACGACTCGGTCGACGCGCTCGGCGCGCTCGCCACCGAGGTCGTGCGACGCGTGCGCGCACTCGGTCGCCTCCGGATCGTCGGCGTGACCGGCTCGAACGGCAAGACGACCACGAAGAACCTGCTGCGCACGGTCCTCGAGCAGGTCGGACCAACGGTGGCCGCGCGCAAGAGCTACAACAACGAGGTCGGCGCACCGACGACCATGCTCGAACTGGCCGAGGACACCGAGTTCCTCGTGGCCGAGATGGGCGCGTCGGGCGTCGGCGAGATCGCTCGACTGATCCGCATGGCCCGCCCCGACGTCGGCATCGTCCTGAAGGTCGGCCTCGCCCACGCCGGCGAGTTCGGCGGTATCGAGAAGACCGTCCAGGCCAAGTCCGAGATGGTCACCGACCTGCTGCCGACGGATGTCGCGGTGCTGAACGCCGACGACCCGCGAGTGGTGCCCATGGCCGGGAAGACGGCCGCCCGGGTGGTGTGGTTCGGGCTCGGCGAAGGCGCGGACGTCCGCGCGACCGACCTCGTCGTGCACCCGCAGGGCACGGAGTTCACGATCACCGCGCCCGGCGGCGAGTCCGCTCGGGTCCGATTCTCGGTGCTCGGCGAGCACCATGTCATGAACGCGCTCGCTGCGACATCCGCCGCACTCGAACTCGGCGTGCCGCTCGCCACGATCGTCTCGGGCCTCGAGCGGGTGACGCTCGCGGAGCAGTGGCGCATGCAGGTCATGGGCGGACGCGACGACATCACGGTGATCAACGATGCGTACAACGCGAGCCCCGACTCGATGGCGGCCGCGTTGAAGACCCTCGCCCAGGTGAAGCGGCCCGGTGCCCGCACGATCGCGGTGCTCGGCGAGATGAGCGAGCTCGGCGAGTTCTCCGGCGAGGAGCACGACCGCATCGGCCTGCTCGCCGTGCGGCTCGGGATCTCCCAGCTCGTCGTGGTGGGGGAGGGCGCCCGTCGCCTGCACATCACGACCATCAACGAGGGCTCGTGGGACGGCGAGTCCGCGTACGTGGACTCGGCCGACGAGGCGTTCGAGCTCGTCACGGGAATGGCACGACCGGGGGACACCGTGCTCGTGAAATCGTCGAACTCGGCGGGCCTCCGCCACCTCGGCGACCGACTGGGAGAATGGTTCGCGTGAGAGCACTTCTGACCGCCGGAGCCCTGTCGCTCTCGTTCACCCTATTCCTGACGCCGTTGTTCATCCGGCTGTTCACGCGACTCGGGTGGGGCCAGTTCATCCGCGACGACGGTCCCAAGACGCACCACGTGAAGCGGGGCACGCCCACCATGGGCGGCATCATCTTCATCCTCGGCACGCTCTTCGGCTACTTCATCGCGACCGCGCTCGTGGGGGACGGCCCGACCGCCTCCGGGCTGCTCGTGCTGTTCATGATGGTCGGACTCGGCCTGGTCGGATTCGTGGACGACTTCCTGAAGACGCGCAAGAAGCAGAGCCTCGGGCTCGGCGGTTGGGCGAAGATCGCGGGCCAGACGCTGGTCGCGGCCGTCTTCGCACTGCTCGCGCTGCAGTTCCCGAACGCGGAGGGCGCGACGCCGGCCTCGACGAAGATCTCGTTCATCCGCGACCTGCCGCTCGACTTCATGGTGCTCGGCACGATCGTCGGCATCATCGCGTACGTCGTCTGGATCGTGCTCCTCACCGCGGCCGCCTCGAACGGCGTGAACGTCACGGACGGCCTCGACGGACTCGCATCGGGCGCGTCGATCCTCGCGATCGGCTCGTTCATCATCATCGGGTTCTGGCAGTTCAACCAGTCGCGCTTCAGCGAGAACCTCAATCCGAGCGACCTGTATCGCAGCTACGACGTGCGCGACCCGCTCGACCTCGCGATCGTCGCGACCGCGATCGTCGGCGCCGTCGTCGGGTTCCTGTGGTGGAACACCAATCCCGCCCACATCTACATGGGCGACACGGGCTCGCTCGCCCTGGGCGGCGCCCTCGCGGCCCTCGCGGTCACGAGCCAGACCGAGCTGCTGCTCCTGCTCATCGGCGGCCTGTTCGTCATCGAGACGGGTTCGGTGATCGTTCAGCGCGCGTACTTCAAGGTCACGGGCGGCAAGCGGATCTTCCTGATGAGCCCGATCCACCACCACTTCGAGTTGAAGGGGTGGGCCGAGGTCACGATCGTGGTGCGGTTCTGGATCATCGCCGGGCTGTTCGTCGCCGCGGGCGTGGGCGCCTTCTACTTCGAGTGGCTGCAGCGGTGACGGATGCCGCGGCCGGGGCCGCACGGCTCGACGGCCTGACCACCTGGCACTCCGACGGCTGGCGCGACCTGCGCGTCGCCGTGCTGGGGCTCGGCGTCACGGGATTCGCCGTCGCGGACACCCTCGCCGAGCTCGGCTCGACGGTGACGGTCTACGCGTCGGCACCGGACGACGAGCGCGCCCGCATCCTCGAGGTGATCGGCGTCGGCTTCGTCGTGCACCCGCTCGATCGGGTACCCGACGAGCTCGCGACATCCGCCCCCGACCTCGTCGTCGTCTCGCCGGGTTTCCGGCCCGATCACCCGATGCTCCGGTGGGCGGCCGAGGCGGGCGTTCCCGTCTGGGGCGACATCGAGCTGGCGTGGCGCGTGCGCGACAAGGTGACGGCGTCCGAGTGGATGCTCGTCACGGGCACGAACGGCAAGACGACGACCGTGCAGCTGGCCGCGACGCTGATCGCCGCGGGCGGGGCGCGAGTGGCGCCCTGCGGCAACATCGGCGTGCCCGTGCTCGACGCGGTCCGCGATCCGATGGGGTACGACGTGCTCGTCGTCGAGCTCTCGAGCTTCCAGCTGCACCACCTGCCCACGAGCGGTCCCGGCGCGGTGCATCCTGTCGCGAGCGTCTGCCTCAACCTCGCCGACGACCACTACGACTGGCACGGTTCGCCGGAGGCCTACCGCGACGCCAAGGCGAAGGTCTACGCCAACACGAAGGTGGCGTGCGTCTACAACCGAGCCGACGAGGCGACGCGGTCGATGGTCGAGGACGCCGAGGTGGAGGAGGGCGCGCGGGCGATCGGCTTCGGCTTGGACACCCCCGGCCCGAGCGACTTCGGCGTGGTCGACGGCATCCTGTGCGACCGCGCGTTCCTCGAGGACCGGCGGACCGCGGCACTCGAGCT
Source organism: Agromyces zhanjiangensis (assembly GCF_040496055.1). Lineage (NCBI taxonomy): Bacteria > Bacillati > Actinomycetota > Actinomycetes > Micrococcales > Microbacteriaceae > Agromyces > Agromyces zhanjiangensis. The sequence continues at coordinate 83,832 of NZ_JBEPKB010000002.1, forward strand.
CACCACGCTCGAGGAGCTCGAGCCGAACGGCCTCGCCGTCCCGCACGTCGTGGCGAACATCCTCGCCGCCGCGGCGCTCGCACGCTCCATCGACGTCCCGGTCGCGGCCATCCACGATGCGCTCGCGGGCTTCCGCCTCGACGCCCACCGCATCCAGACGGTGGCGACGGCGGGCGGCGTGCGCTGGATCGACGACTCCAAGGCGACCAACCCGCACGCCGCCGAGGCCTCGCTGCAGGCGTTCAGCCCCGTCGTATGGATCGTCGGGGGACTCCTGAAGGGCGTCGACGCCGACGCGCTCGTGGCACGGCACGCACCGCGCCTCCGGGCCGCGGTGGTGATCGGCGTCGAGCGTGGGGCGCTCGTCGAGGCGTTCCGCCGACACGCGCCCGGACTGCCGCTCTTCGAGGTGGCCACGGATGACACTGAGAGGGTGATGCCCGACGCGGTCGCCCTCGCGGCCTCGGTCGCAGAGGAGGGGGACACCGTGCTCCTCGCTCCTGCCGCGGCATCGATGGACCAGTTCGCGGATTACGCCGACCGCGGCCGGCGCTTCCACGAGGCCGTCCGCGACCGTCTCGGATGGGAGGGGCATGACCAGCCCGCCTCGGACGACCCGACCGGCCAAGCGGACTGAGCCGAGGGGGCTCGCCGCCCGGATCCGGCTCGGCGCGTTCCGTCCCGAGTCGAAGGACTACTTCCTGCTCCTCGGCACGGTGCTCTTCCTCGTGGTGCTCGGCCTCGTCATGGTGCTCTCATCGTCCCAGGTCGAGTCGGCGCTGGCGAACGACGGCGACTTCACCTCGCGCGCGGCGCAGCAGGCGACCTACGCCCTCATCGGGGTGCCCGTGATGCTCCTCGCAGGCCGGATGCCCGAGGGCTTCTGGATGCGCATCGCCTGGCTCGTGCTCGGCGTCGCCTGCCTGCTGCAGTTGCTCGTCGTGGCCACGCCGCTCGGCGTCGAGGTCGGCGGCAACACGAACTGGCTGCGACTCGGGCCCGTGCAGTTCCAGCCGTCGGAGCTCATCAAGGTCGCGCTCGTGCTCTGGCTGGGCCTCATCGTGACCAAGAAGCAGGACCACCTCGGTGACTTCGGCAAGGGCGTCGTGCCGATCCTGCTCGTCGGGGGCGGCGCGATCGGGCTCGTGCTGCTCGGCGGTGACCTCGGGACGGTCATGGTGATGGCCGCGATGCTGCTCGGCACGCTCTTCCTCATCGGCGTGCCCCTCCGGTTGCTCGCGGTGCCCGTGCTGTTCGGCGCGGCCGCGTTCGCGCTCGTCGCGGTCTCGAGCGAGAGCCGGATGCGCCGGATCACCGCGTTCCTCGAGGAGGACTGCGCGAGGTACAACCTCGGCGACTGCTGGCAGATCCAGCACGGAACGTTCGCGATGGCGAACGGCGGCATCTTCGGGGTCGGACTCGGCAACTCGGCCGCGAAGTGGTCGTGGCTGCCCGCCGCCGACAACGACTTCATCTTCGCGATCATCGGCGAGGAGCTCGGGATGATCGGCGCGGTCGTCGTGATCGGGCTGTTCGTCGTGCTCGCGGTCGCCCTCGCCAGGGTCATGCGGTCCGCGGCGACCCCGTTCGGCCGGACGGTCGCCGCGGCCGTCCTCGTGTGGGTCGTCGGCCAGGCCTGTGTCAATATCGGTGTCGTGCTCGGCGTCTTCCCCGTCCTCGGTGTCCCGCTGCCGCTCGTGTCGGCCGGTGGCACCGCACTGCTCACGACCCTCTTCGCGATCGGGGTGGTGCTCTCCGTCGCGCGGGACCCCGGCGCGCCCGTCCGCGCGACCGCGCGGGCCGCCGCCCGCCGCACCTCGAAGGCGAACCGCTCGCGATGACGACGTACCTCCTCGCCGGCGGCGGCACCGCCGGCCACGTGAACCCCCTGCTCGCCGTCGCCGATCGCCTTCGAGAGCGCGACCCCGAGGCGATCGTGCTCGTGCTCGGGACCGCCGAGGGCCTCGAGTCCCGGCTCGTGCCCGCGCGCGGCTACGAGCTGCTCACGATCGAGAAGGTCCCCTTCCCTCGTCGGCCGAACGGTGCAGCGCTCCGCTTCCCGTCCCGCTTCCGGCGTTCGATCGCCGAGGTGCGCGAGATGATCGCCGCTCGCGGCGTCGACGTGGTCGTCGGCTTCGGGGGATACGTGTCGACGCCCGCCTACCTCGCCGCACGCCGCGCCGACATTCCCGTGGCGATCCACGAGGCCAATGCGCGACCCGGCCTCGCGAACCGCCTCGGCGCGCGGTTCGCCGCCCGGGTGGGCGTCGCGTTCGCAGGCACGCCGCTTCCGCACGCCGAGTTCGTCGGGATGCCCCTGAGGCGCGAGATCGAGACCCTCGACCGTGCCGCGCGTCGCCTCGAGGCGGCCGAGTTCTTCGGTCTCGATCCGGCGCGCCCGGTGCTGCTCGCGACCGGCGGCTCGCTCGGCGCCCGTCGCATCAACCGCACCACGGTCGACAGCGCCGAGGCGCTCACGGCAGCCGGCTGGCAGGTGCTGCACGTGACCGGGGCGAAGTCCGAGGTCGCCGACCCCGGCATCGCGGACTACCGCATGATCGAGTACGCGGATCGCATGGACCTCGCGCTCGCGATCGCCGACGCCGCGGTCTCCCGCGCCGGCGCCGCGACCGTGAGCGAGCTGTCCGCGCTCGGCATCCCTGCCGTCTACGTGCCGTACCCCGTCGGCAACGGCGAGCAGCGCTTCAACGCCGCCGGCCTCGTCGACACCGGCGGCGGAATCCTTGTCGACGACGCCGACTTCCTCCCCGGCTGGGTCGCGCGCGAGTTGGTGCCCCTGCTCGCCGACCGCGACCGCCTCGAGCGGATGGCGCGGGCCGCGTCATCCGTCGGCGTCCTCGACGGCACGGACCGCATGATCGCGCTCGTCGACGGCGCGCTGCACCGCGACGGCGGCGTCGACGCCGCAGGCGCGTAACGTTGAACCGACCGAACCCCTCTCCAGGAAGCACCGCGACACCGTGACGATCAAGCCCGACCCCTCCATCGCGATCCCCGCCGACCTCGGCGCCGTGCACTTCGTCGGCATCGGCGGGTCGGGCATGAGCGGCATCGCGCGGCTCGCTCTCGGCGCCGGCCACCGCGTGACCGGATCCGACGTCCGCGACTCGGCGAACGTCGCCGCCCTGCGCGAGCTCGGCGCGACGATCGCGATCGGCCACGCGGCCGAGAACCTGCCCGACGACGTCGACACGGTCGTCGTGACCGGTGCGCTCTGGCAGGACAACCCGGAGTACCAGCTCGCGCTCGAGCGCGGTATCCCGGTGCTGCACCGGTCGCAGGCGCTCGCCTCGGTGATCTCCGGCCAGCGCCTCGTCTCGGTCGCGGGTGCGCACGGCAAGACCACCTCGACGGGCATGATCATCACCGGGCTCCTCTCGCTGGGCCATGACCCGAGCTTCGTCAACGGCGGCGTCATCGAGGAACTCGGCGTGAGCGCGGCCTCCGGCTCGGGCGGGTTGTTCGTCGTCGAGGCCGACGAGTCGGACGGCTCCTTCCTGCTCTACGACACGTCGGTCGCGCTCATCACGAACGTCGACCCCGACCACCTCGACCACTACGGCTCGCTCGACGCCTTCGAGCAGGCGTTCGTCGACTTCGCCGACCGCGCGAACGAGTTCGTGGTCATCTCCTCGGACGACGCCGGGGCGACGCGCGTGCGTGAGCGGCTCTCGCACGAGCGGGTGCTCACCTTCGGGGAGGCGGCGGACGCGACGGTCCGGGTGCACTCGATCTCCACCGACGGACCGGTGTCGTTCGCGGTCGACCACGCGGGCGAGACCCACAGCGCGCGGCTGCGGATCCCCGGCCGGCACAACGCGATCAACGCGGCCGGCGCGTTCGCCGTGCTCGTCGGACTCGGATTCGACCCGGCCGCGTCGCTCGAGGGCATCTCGCGGTTCGCGGGGACCGGGCGGCGGTTCGAACTGCACGGCGTGGTCGACGGGGTCAGCGTCTACGACGACTATGCGCACCACCCGACCGAGGTCGCGGCGGCGCTCTCGGCGGCCCGCACCGTGGTCGGCGACGGCCGCATCATCGCCGTGCACCAGCCGCACCTGTACAGCCGCACGCGACTGTTCGCGAAGGAGTTCGCGGAGGTCCTGGAGCGCTACGCCGACGAGACCGTGGTCCTCGACGTCTACGGCGCCCGCGAGGACCCGGAGCCGGGGGTGACCGGCGCCCTGGTGAGCGAGCGTTTCGAGCATCCCGATCGGGTGGCCTTCATCGCCGACTGGCAGGACGCCGCCGACCATACGGCGCGGATCGCGCGCCCCGGCGACTTCGTGATCACGCTCGGGTGCGGTGACGTGTACCGGATCGTGCCCCAGCTCCTCGGATCGCTCGAACGCGAGCGGGACGCCTGATCGGAGTCCGGTGAAGCGGCCGCAGGGATTCGACGGGACGCGACCCGCTCGCCGCGGGGCCGGGTCGGCGACGGAGCCGACGGGCGCCTCGGGGTCGGTCGAGGCTGCGACGTCTGCCGGTTCTCGGCGCCCGGCCCGGAACGGACACTCGAAGCGGGCCGCGGCCGAGCAGGACGCGAACACGACCGAACCCATCACGCTGCCCGTGGGCGGCGTCGCGGTGCTCGAGCGGACGACGCCCGACGACGAGCGACGTGAAGCGGATGCCGCCGGCCCGTCGCGGCGCGACGATCGCGCCGTACGTCGCGCCCTCGCGGCCGCCGAACGGGCCCGACGCAGGTTCGAGCGACAGGAGGTTCGCCGCTTCACGCGGCGGAGCCGGCTCCGCCGCGCGACGTGGATCAGCGTGATCGCCTCGGTCGTCGCGATCGCCGTCGCCGCGGTCGCGATCGCGTACTCGCCGCTCATGGCGCTCCGCGAGGTGCGCGTCGAGGGGACGTCCCGGATCGCCGCCGCCGACGTCCGGGCCGCCTTCGACGATCGCGTCGGCACTCCGCTGCCGCTCATCGCCCCCGACGAGGTCCAGCGCGCGCTCTCGGCGTTCCCGCTCATCGAGACCTACTCGACCGAGACCGTGCCGCCGGGCACGTTGGTCGTGCGGATCACGGAGCGTACGCCGGTCGGCGTGCTCGACACGTCATCGGGACTGATGGCGGTGGACGCCGCCGGCGTGGTCGTGGAGCGCGTGGATGCGGTGCCGGACGGACTGCCGATGATCGAGGTCGAGGGGGGCGTCGGCGAGCCGTCGTTCCGCGCCGCGGGTCGCGTGCTGCGGAGCCTCCCGGCCGAGCTGCGGTCGGGGATCGCGTCGGTCACGGCGGAGTCCGCCGACGACGTGCGGTTCGTCCTGGACGGCGGCGCGACCGTGGTCTGGGGCAACGCGGATGACGCGGCCCTGAAGTCGACCGTGCTGCTGGACCTGATGGCGGCGGCACCGCCCGACCAGGTCGGGCGGTACGACGTCTCCGCACCGCTGAACCCGGTCACCGGGTGATCCCGCGCGACCGGGATCGCGACACGCCGGGCCTGCCGGTCGGGGCGAATCGTCGGCGCCCCTACCTTCGATTCAGGAATTGCATACTCGGCAAAACTTTAACCTTCGAGTAGAGGTTGAGGGTTGAGAGTTCGCAGAGAGGGCCGGACATGTCGACAAACCAGAACTACCTCGCCGTCATCAAGGTGGTCGGTATCGGCGGAGGCGGTGTCAACGCCGTCAACCGCATGATCGAGCTCGGCCTCCGCGGCGTCGAGTTCATCGCGATCAACACCGACGCCCAGGCGCTGCTGATGTCCGACGCCGACGTCAAGCTCGACGTCGGCCGCGACCTGACCCGCGGTCTCGGAGCCGGCGCCGACCCGGAGGTCGGACGGCGCGCCGCCGAGGATCACGCGGAGGAGATCGAGGAGGCGCTCGCCGGCGCCGACATGGTCTTCGTCACCGCGGGGGAGGGCGGCGGCACCGGCACGGGCGGCGCGCCCGTCGTGGCCCGCATCGCCAAGTCGATCGGCGCCCTGACGATCGGCGTCGTGACCAAGCCGTTCAGCTTCGAGGGCAAGCGTCGCCAGACCCAGGCCGAGCAGGGCGTCGCGCGGCTGAAGGAGGAGGTCGACACCCTCATCGTGGTGCCGAACGACCGTCTCCTCGAGATCAGCGACCGCGGGATCTCGATGCTCGAGGCGTTCGCCACCGCCGACCAGGTGCTCCTGGCCGGTGTCCAGGGCATCACCGACCTCATCACGACGCCCGGCCTCATCAACCTCGACTTCGCCGACGTGAAGTCGGTCATGCAGGGTGCCGGATCCGCACTCATGGGTATCGGATCCTCCCGCGGGGCCGATCGGGCGATCAAGGCCGCCGAGCTGGCGGTCGCGAGTCCGCTGCTCGAGGCGTCGATCGACGGTGCGCACGGCGTGCTGCTCTCGATCCAGGGGGGGTCGAACCTCGGGATCTTCGAGATCAACGACGCGGCCCGGCTCGTCCAGGAAGCCGTCCACCCCGAGGCGAACATCATCTTCGGCGCAGTCATCGACGACACGCTCGGCGACGAGGTCCGCGTGACCGTCATCGCCGCCGGGTTCGACGGAGGTGACCCGACGCCGAGACCCGCGGAGGTCCGCCAGCCGAGCGCCGTGCCCGCCGCGGTCGGCGCCGGCAGCTCCGCCGGAGCCGGAGCAGGGCTCCTCGGTGGCGAGGGCGTCGAGGGCATCACGGAGATCGACATCGAGGAGCTCGTCGAGACGGCCAACTGGGGCGAGGCGAGCTCCACGGCCGACCAGATCGTCTCGGACCCCGCCTTCGGGGACGACTCCGACGACCTCGACATCCCCGACTTCCTGAAGTGACCGCTCGCACCTCGCGGCGTCGCCCCGACACGATGGGCGGCGCCGCGTGAGCGCGCTCGCCGATCGGCTCGACGCCGTGCGCGCCGGTATCGCCGACGCGGCCCGCGACGCCGGTCGCGACACCGCCGAGGTCACCACGATCGTGGTGACCAAGTTCCACCCGGAGTCGCTCATCCGCGAACTCGCGAGCCTCGGGGTCCGCGACATCGGCGAGAACCGGCACCAGGAGGCGCAGGCCAAGGCCCGTGCCCTGGCCGACCTCGACCTGCGGTGGCACTTCGTCGGCCAGTTGCAGAGCAAGAAGGCACGGCAAGTGCGCGCCTACGCCTCGGTGATCCACTCGATCGACCGGGACTCCCTCGTCGACGCGCTGCGATCGGAGGAGCACGAGGTCGACGGCTTCATCCAGGTCAACCTGACGAGCGACCCCGACCGCGGCGGCGTCGCGCCCGAGGCCCTCGAGCCGCTGGTCGAGCGCGTGCTCGCCACGCCCGGGATCCGATTGCTCGGACTGATGGCGGTCGCGCCGCTCGACGAGCCGGCCCGCGCCGCCTTCGCGCGCGTGCGCGCGATGTCCGATCGCGTCCGCTCGCTCGCACCCGCGGCGACGTCGCTGTCGATGGGCATGTCCCACGACTATCGCGACGCGATCCTGGAGGGTGCGACACACCTTCGCATCGGCACCGCAATCACGGGCAACCGCCCGGCCTGAGGCTAGCCTCGAAGCACGGAACCACTGACGGAGGCAGCGATGTCGAACCCGCTCAAGAAGACCATGGTCTACCTGGGACTCGCCGACGAGGAGCTCGAGCCGGAGTCACCCCCGGCCACCGCGTCGCCGGCGCCGGTCATGCACGCCGCGCCTGCGCCCGCTGCCAAGGGCGGAGCCGCCGTCACCCCCCTCCGAAAGCACCATGTGCAACCGACACCCACGCAGGCGGAGATGAACGAGATCCTCACGGTGCACCCGCGCCAGTACCGAGACGCCCAGGTGATCGCCGAGTCCTTCCGCGAGGGGGTCCCGGTCATCATCAACCTCTCGCAGATGTCGGACGCCGACGCGCGTCGTCTCATCGACTTCGCGAGCGGCCTGTCGCAGGGCCTCCACGGCAAGATCGAGCGAGTGACGAGCAAGGTCTTCCTGCTCTCCCCGGCGCACGTCGTGGTGTCGGGCGAGGCCGGCGAGGCGGAGGGGGACGTGGACTCCTCCTTCTTCTCGCACGCGTAGACTCCCGGACGTGAGCGCACTCGCTGTCGTCTGGAACCTCGTCTACACGCTCCTCCTCATCTACTTCTTCGTGATGTGGGCGCGGTTCGTGCTCGACCTCGTGCGGACGTTCAACCGGTCGTGGCGCCCGCGCGGCGTCGTCCTGGTGATCGTCGAGGCGGTGTACACCGTCACCGACCCGCTCGTGCGGTTCTTCCGCCGACTCATCCCGCCGATCCGGCTCGGACAGGTCGCGCTCGACCTCGGATGGAGCGTCGCGATGCTCGTCGTCATCATCGCGATGACCGTCGTCTCGTGGCTCGCGGCGGGGGCTGCGGCGGCGGCCTGATCCTCGGCGCGGATCAGGGCGCGCCGACCGACCGGCGCACTGCACGAGCGAGGTTCTCTTGCTACCGTTAGCAGAACGTGATCGAACCGTTCGACAGATTTGAGGGTGGGAAGCCATGGCGCTAACTCCGGAAGATGTGGTCAACAAGCGCTTCCAGGCGACGAAGTTCCGGGAGGGCTACGACCAGGACGAAGTCGACGACTTCCTCGACGAGGTGGTCGTCGAGCTGCGCCGCCTGAACCAGGAGAACGAGGAGCTGCGTCAGCGCCTCTCCGCCGCCGAGTCGCGGGCCGCCGACGGTGCCGGAGCCGCCGCCGCTCCGACGTACGCCGAGCCCGCTCCCGCCGCTCCGACGGTCGCCGCCCCCGCGCAGGCCGCAGTCCCGCAGTCCGAGATCGATGAGCAGACGAGCACCACGAACCTGCTGCAGCTCGCGCGTCGCCTCCACGAGGAGCACGTCCGCGAGGGCGTCGAGAAGCGCGATGCGCTCATCGCCGAGGGCCACGCCACCGCCGCGCGCATCGTCGCAGAGGCCGAGGCGAAGCAGCGCGCGCAGATGGGCATCCTCGACCAGGAGCGGGTCGCGCTCGAGAAGCGCGTCGACGAGCTCCGCGTCTTCGAGCGCGACTACCGCGCCAAGCTGAAGAGCTACATCGAGGGCCAGTTGCGCGACCTCGACACGGCGCAGCCGGTCCAGGTCGGCGGCGCGGGCTACGCCCCGACGACGTCCGGCGAGCAGCCCGCACCGACCTTCCAGGGCTTTGGCGGCTGAGCGGGGGGCCAGGCTCGGCGTCACCGCACTGCTGATCCTGGTCGGCGTCTCGATCACGGTCTACGCCGTCGACCAGGTCAGCAAGTACTTCGTCGTCACCACCCTCGCCGAGGGCGAGACCGTCCGGGTGATCGGCGACGTGCTGCACTGGCAGTTCGTCCGGAACCCCGGTGCGGCCTTCTCGTTCGCCAGCGGCATGACGTGGGTGTTCACGATCCTCGCCGCGGGCGTGATCACCTTCATCATCTGGTTCGCACGTCGCATCCGCTCGGTCGCCTGGGCGCTCGTCTTCGGGCTCCTGCTCGGGGGCGTGCTGGGCAACCTCACCGACCGGCTGTTCCGCGAGCCGGGATTCGGCATCGGACACGTGATCGACTTCATCTCGACGCCGTGGATGCTCCCGGCGATCTACAACGTCGCCGACATCGCAATCGTGTCGAGCATGATCCTGTTCATGATCCTCACGATCCGGGGCATCGGGCTCGACGGGTCGCGCCCGGTCCGCGACGACGGCGGGACGGATGCCGCGTCGCCCGACGCAGGCCGCGAGGCACGCGGCGGGGGCGCACCGGCCGAGCTCGCCCACGAGTCCTGACGTGGAGCATCGCATTCTGCCCGTCCCCGACGGGCTCGACGGCGTCCGGGTCGACGCGGGGCTCGCGAAGCTGCTCGGCTTCTCGCGCACGCAGGCCGCCGAGTTCGCCGAGGCCGGCGGCGTCAGCCTGGACGGGCGGACGGTCGACAAGTCCGATCGGCTCCGTGCCGGAGCGTGGCTCGAGGTGAGCTGGACGCCCCCGCGGACGCTCGAGGTCGAGCCGATCCCGGTGCCCGACCTCGGGATCGTGCACGACGACGAGCACATCGTCGTCGTCGACAAGCCCGCCGGCGTCGCCGCCCACCCGTCGCTCGGATGGGAGGGGCCGACGGTGGTCGGCGCCCTCGCGGCATCCGGCTACCGCATCTCGACCTCGGGAGCGCCCGAGCGCCAGGGGGTCGTGCACCGGCTCGACGCCGGCACGAGCGGACTCATGGTCGTCGCGAAGTCCGAGACCGCGTACACCGCGCTGAAGCGCGCGTTCCACGACCGCGAGGTCGAGAAGATCTACCACGCGGTCGTGCAGGGCCACCCCGACCCGCTCGCGGGCACCATCGACGCTCCCGTCGGGCGGCACCCGCGTTCCGAGTGGAAGTTCGCGGTCATCGCCGACGGCAAGCACGCCGTCACGCACTACGAGACGATCGAGGCGTTCCCGTACGCCTCGCTCCTGGAGATCCACCTCGAGACCGGGCGGACCCACCAGATCCGAGTGCACATGTCGGCACAGCGGCATCCCTGCGCGGGTGACACGATGTACGGCGCCGACCCGACGTTGAGCGCCCGGCTGGGCCTCGCACGGCAGTGGCTGCACGCGAAGCAGCTGTCGTTCGCGCACCCTGGCACGGGGGACTGGTCGACCTACGAGTCGGACTACCCGGCCGACCTCCAGCACGCGCTCGACGTGCTCTCCGGCGACTGAAACGCCCGGCTCGGGAGGCCACCGTGCCGGTGGTCGCCAATAGACTGCAAGCACCCCGCAACCGCTCGCTGCACGACCGAAGAGGAGCCCTGTGGCCGCCGACTCCTTCGTCCACCTCCACGTCCATTCCGAGTACTCGATGCTCGACGGGGCGGCACGGGTCGGCGAGTTGATGAAGGCGGCCTCGGCCGAGGGCATGCCGGCCGTCGCGATGACCGACCACGGCAACGTGTTCGGCGCGTACGACTTCTGGAAGCAGGCGACGGATGCCGGGGTCAAGCCGATCATCGGCACGGAGGCGTACCTCACCCCCGGCACCCACCGCAGCGACAAGACGCGCGTGCGCTGGGGTAACGGCGGCGGCGACGATGTCTCGGGCTCGGGTGCGTACACGCACATGACCCTGCTCTCGGAGACCACCGAGGGCATGCACAACCTCTTCCGCCTCTCGAGTCGCGCGTCGATCGAGGGGTACTACTTCAAGCCGCGCATGGACCGCGAGCTGCTGCAGACGTATTCGAAGGGGCTCATCGCCACGACCGGGTGCCCGTCGGGCGAGGTCCAGACGCGACTGCGACTCGGCCAGTACGACGAGGCCGTGCAGGCGGCGGCGGAGTTCCGCGACATCTTCGGCAAGGAGAACTTCTTCGCCGAGATCATGGACCACGGCCTCGGCATCGAGAAGCGGATCATGGACGACCTGCTCCGGCTCGCGAGGGAACTCGACCTGCCGCTCGTCGCGACGAACGACCTGCACTACACGCACGCCCACGACGCGAAGAGCCACGCGGCGCTGCTCTGCGTCCAGTCGGGTTCGACGCTCGACGACCCGAACCGGTTCAAGTTCGACGCCGACGAGTTCTACCTGAAGTCCGCCGACGAGATGCGGCACCTCTTCCGCGACCACCCCGAGGCGTGCGACAACACCCTGCTCATCGCCGAGCGCTGCGACGTGCAGTTCAACACGAGCGCCAACTACATGCCCCGCTACCCGGTGCCGTCCGGGGAGGACGAGCAGAGCTGGTTCGTCAAGGAGGTCGAGAAGGGCCTCCACGAGCGCTACCCGGCGGGCATCCCGGACGAGGTGCGGAAGCAGGCCGACTACGAGGTCGGCGTCATCTCGCAGATGGGGTTCCCCGGCTACTTCCTCGTCGTCGCCGACTTCATCAACTGGTCGAAGGACAACGGCATCCGGGTGGGCCCGGGTCGTGGCTCGGGCGCCGGCTCGATGGCGGCGTACGCCATGCGGATCACCGACCTCGACCCGCTCCAGCACGGCCTCATCTTCGAGCGGTTCCTGAACCCCGACCGCGTCTCGATGCCCGACTTCGACGTGGACTTCGACGAGCGTCGTCGCGGCGAGGTCATCAAGTACGTCACCGACAAGTACGGCGACGAGCGCGTGGCGCAGATCGTCACCTACGGCACGATCAAGGCCAAGCAGGCGCTGAAGGACTCCAGCCGCGTGCTCGGGTTCCCGTTCGGCATGGGCGAGAAGCTCACCAAGGCCATGCCCCCCGCGGTCATGGGCAAGGACATCCCGCTCTCGGGCATCCTCGACAAGGACCACCCGCGCTACAAGGAGGCCGGGGACATCCGCGCCCTCATCGAGACGGATGCCGAGGCGAAGACCGTCTTCGACACGGCGCTGGGGCTCGAGAACCTCAAGCGCCAGTGGGGCGTGCACGCCGCGGGCGTCATCATGTCGAGCGAGCCGCTGATCGACATCATCCCGATCATGAAGCGGGAGCAGGACGGCCAGATCGTCACGCAGTTCGACTACCCCGCCTGCGAGTCGCTCGGCCTGATCAAGATGGACTTCCTGGGCCTCAGGAACCTGACCATCATCGACGACGCGCTCGACAACATCGAGGCCAACCGCGGCTTCCGCCCCGTGCTCGAGGACCTCGAGCTCGACGACCCCGAGGCGTACGCGCTCCTCTCCCGCGGTGACACGCTCGGGGTCTTCCAGCTCGACGGCGGTCCGATGCGATCGCTGCTGCGGCAGATGAAGCCCGACAACTTCGAGGACATCTCGGCCGTCATCGCGCTCTACCGTCCGGGCCCGATGGGTGCGAACTCGCACACGAACTACGCGCTGCGCAAGAACGGGCTGCAGGAGATCACGCCGATCCACCCCGAGTTCGCGGAGTCGCTGAAGGACATCCTCGACACCAGCTACGGCCTCATCATCTACCAGGAGCAGGTCATGGCCATCGCGCAGCGCGTCGCGGGCTTCAGCCTGGGCCAGGCCGACATCCTGCGTCGCGCGATGGGCAAGAAGAAGAAGTCCGAGCTCGACAAGCAGTACGAGGGCTTCTCCGGCGGGATGAAGGCGAACGGCTACTCGGACGCCGCGATCCAGAAGCTCTGGGAGATCCTGCTCCCCTTCTCCGATTACGCGTTCAACAAGGCGCACTCCGCGGCCTACGGCGTGCTCAGCTACTGGACCGCCTACCTCAAGGCGCACTACCCGGCCGAGTACATGGCGGCCCTGCTCACGAGCGTCGGCGACGCGCGCGACAAGCTGGCGCTCTACCTCAACGAGTGCCGCCGGATGGGCATCAAGGTGCTTCCGCCCGACGTGAACGAGTCGATCGGGTTCTTCGCCGCCGTCGGCGACGACATCCGCTTCGGCCTCGGTGCCGTCCGCAACGTCGGCTTCAACGTGGTCGATGCGATCCGCGCGGCACGCGACGCGAAGGGGCGCTTCGAGACCTTCCACGACTTCCTGAAGAAGGTGCCGACGCAGGTTGCGAACAAGCGCACGGTCGAGTCGCTCGTGAAGGCGGGTGCGTTCGACTCGCTCGGCCACACGCGACGTGCGCTCGTCGAGATCCACGAGGGTGCCGTCGAGGCGGCGGTGAAGGAGAAGCGCGCCGAGGAGAACGGCGACGTCGGCTTCGACTTCGACAGCCTCTTCGAGGACCACGAGAAAGAGTCGGCGCCGTCCCCGGTGCCCGATCGGCCCGAATGGGCCAAGCGCGACAAGCTGGCCTTCGAGCGCGAGATGCTCGGGCTCTACGTGTCCGACCATCCGCTGGCCGGCCTCGAGGCGACGCTCGCGAAGCACGCCTCGACGACGATCACCGACCTGATGAGCTCGGATGCCACGCAGGACGGCGAGGTCGCCACCATCGCCGGCCTCGTGACGAGCGTGCAGCACCGCGTCGCCCGCCAGTCCGGGAACCAGTACGGAATGATCCAGGTCGAGGACTTCTCGGGCGAGATCACCGTCATGTTCATGGGCAAGGCGTACCAGGAGTTCGCGCCGGCGCTGAAGGGCGACTCGATCGTCGTGGTGCGGGGTCGCGTCAGCATGCGCGACGACGGCATGAACCTGCACGCCTACAGCGTGTTCGAACCCGAGGTCGGCACCGACGACGGCACCGGGCCGGTCGTGATCTCCCTGCCCGACGTCCGGGCGACGACCGACACCATCACGGCGCTCGGCGACGTGCTCATCCGTCATCGCGGCGACACCGAGGTGCGGCTGAAGCTCACGAAGGGCCGCACGGCGCGGGTGTTCGAGCTGCCGTACCCGGTCGCGGTGAGTGCCGACTTCTACGGCGAGCTGAAGAGCCTCCTGGGGCCGAACTGCCTCACGTGACGTCGCTTCCAGCGACGATGCGGCGCGGCTCGCTAGGCTGAGCGGGCCATGCTACGCACGATCGACCTCCGCGGCACCCGCCCGACCCCGTCAGAACTGCTCGCGCTCGTGCCGAGGGCGGCAACCGACGTGGCCGCGGCCCTCGAGCCGGCCCGAGCCCTCATCGACGACGTGCGCGCGCGCGGCGAAGCCGCGCTGGTCGACCAGGCCGAGCGGTTCGACCGCGTCCGACCGACGGCCGTGCGGGTCGCCGCAGCCGAGCTCGCCTCGGCGCGTGCCGCGCTCCGACCCGACGTCCGGCGGGCCGTCGAGTCCACGATCGAGCGGGTCAGGGCCGCGAGCGCGGCGCAGGTCCCGGACCCGGTGCGGACGGTCCTCGCGTCCGGCGCCGTGGTCGAGCAGCGCTGGCAGCCGGTCGGTCGCGTCGGGCTCTACGTGCCGGGCGGCAAGGCGGTCTACCCCTCGAGCGTCGTGATGAACGTCGTGCCCGCGCAGGTCGCCGGCGTGCGGTCGATCGCCCTCGCCTCGCCCGCCCAAGCGGCGCACGGCGGCCGAATCCACCCGACGATCGCGGGTGTCGCGGCGCTCCTCGGCATCGACGAGGTCTACGCGATGGGCGGCGCCGGTGCGATCGGCGCCTTCGCGTACGGCGTTCCCGACCTCGGGCTCGAACCCGTGCAGCGCGTCACCGGTCCCGGCAACGTCTTCGTCGCGGCGGCCAAGCGCGTCGTGCAGGGCGTGACCGGCATCGACGCCGAGGCGGGGCCCACCGACATCCTCGTCATCGCCGATGATTCGGCCGACGCCGACTTCGTGGCATCCGACCTCGTGAGCCAGGCCGAGCACGACGAACTCGCCGCGGCGGTGCTCGTCACCGACTCGGCCGCCCTGGCCGAACGCGTGCTCGAGCGGCTCGTGGTCCGCGCCACCGAGACCCGCCACTCCGAGCGGATCCGCGCCGCGCTCGACGGCGCCCAGTCGGCGGTCGTGCTGGTCGACGACCTGGAGCAGGCGGCCGACTTCGCGAACGCGTTCGGAGCCGAGCACCTCGAGATCCAGGTGCGCGACGCCGACGCGGTGCTCGCGCGCATCGAGAACGCCGGGGCCATCTTCATGGGCCCGTACTCCCCGGTCAGCCTCGGCGACTACGCCGCGGGCTCGAACCACGTGCTGCCCACCGGGGGCCAGTCGCGTCACGCCGCCGGGCTGTCGGCGGCGACCTTCCTGCGCCCGCAGCAGGTCGTCCGCTACGACGAGGACGCGCTGCGCGAGGTCGCCCCCGTCATCGCGACGCTCTCCGAGGAGGAGGACCTCCCCGCCCACGGCGAGGCGGTGACCGCCCGCTTCGCCGAGCGACGCTGATCCCGACGCTACGCTGGGAGCACCATGTACTGCCCCTTCTGCCGCCACCCCGATTCCCGCGTCATCGACTCGAGGACGAGCGACGACGGACTCTCGATCCGGCGTCGACGCCAGTGCCCGGAATGCGGCCGCCGGTTCTCGACGACCGAGACGGCGAGCCTCGCGGTCATCAAGCGATCGGGCGTGATCGAGCCGTTCAGCCGCGAGAAGGTCGTGCTGGGCGTGAAGAAGGCCTGCCAGGGTCGCCCGGTCACGGATTCCGACCTGGCTGTGCTCGCGCAGAAGGTCGAGGAGACGATCCGGTCGACCGGCGCGTCGCAGATCGAGGCGAACGACATCGGCCTGGCCATCCTCCCGCCGTTGCGGGAGCTCGACGAGGTCGCGTACCTGCGCTTCGCGAGCGTGTACCAGGCGTTCGAGTCGCTCGACGACTTCGAGTCGGCGATCGAGGCGCTCCGCGAGGAGCACGGGCGGCTGCCCGCGCGGCCGGCCGAGTGACGTCGGCGTCGGGCGGCCCCACGCCGCTCCGGTAGCCTGATCCAGGCATGTATCGACTCCTCTTCTCCCTCGGCTTCTCGCGCATGGATCCCGAGCGCGCCCACCACCTCGCGTTCCGCGTCATCCGAGCCCTCCCCGCGCTCGGCGTCGGGCGGCTCGTGGAGCGCGCCACCGGCCCCGCGCCCGAACTCGCGGTCGATGCGCTCGGCCTGCGCTTCCCCTCGCCGTTCGGCGTCGCCGCCGGCTTCGACAAGGACGCGCTGGCGGTCGTGGGCCTCGGGAACCTGGGCTTCGGCCACGTCGAGGTCGGCACGATCACGGCCCTGCCCCAACCGGGCAACGAGCGGCCGCGGCTGTTCCGCCTCATCGCCGACCGTGCCCTCATCAACCGCATGGGCTTCAACAACGGCGGGGCGGATGCCGCGGCCGGCCGCGTCTCCCGACTCTCGCGTCGACGGCGCCGTCCGGTGCTGGGCGTGAACATCGGCAAGAGCCGGGTCACGCCCGTGGAGCGCGCGACCGACGACTACGTGCGGAGCACCAAGGTGCTCGCGCCGCACGCCGACTACCTCGTCGTGAACGTCAGCTCGCCGAACACGCCGGGCCTCCGCGGACTGCAGGAGCTCGACGCGCTCGCGCCGCTGCTCGAGGCCGTCCGCGCGTCCGCGGGTCGCACGCCGCTCCTGGTGAAGATCGCCCCCGACCTCGAGGACGCGGAGGTCGTGCGCATCTGCGAGCTCGTCGTCCGGCTCGGCCTCGACGGCATCATCGCGACGAACACCACGATCTCCCGTGCGGGGCTCGTCACGCCCGCCGCCGAGGTCGAGGCCATCGGTGCGGGCGGCCTCTCCGGGGCGCCGCTCGCGGCGCGCTCCCTGGCCGTGCTGAAGCTCATCCGCGAGCACGTGCCGGCCGGGCTCTGCGTGGTGTCGGTCGGCGGCGTGGAGACCGCCGAGGACGTGCAGGAGCGGCTCGACGCGGGCGCGACGCTGGTGCAGGGGTACTCGGCGTTCATCTACCGCGGACCGCTGTGGGCCCGCGAGGTGAACCGGGGCCTCGAGCGGATCCGACGCGAGCGTCGCGTCGCGGCATCCGTCGCCTGACCGGGGGCGCGGTCGGTCGACGGCGGGTCGATCGCGGATCTCGGAGTACGCCCGAGGCGCCTCAGAGCATCCCGACGTCGGACAGCCGGTCGGCGAGCGTCGCGCCGTCGCTCGCGGAGACCCAGGGGACGTCAGCGCCGTGCTGCTCGGACCTCGAGCGTCCGCCGGCGAGCACGGCCTCGCCGGGGGAGAGCTCGCGGATCGCGATCGCGGCGACGCGGTCCGGATGCTCTCGTGCGAAGGCGGCGTAGAGCTCCTCGTCGTGCTGGCCGTCGTCGCCGATCATCAGCCACCGGACATTCGGGAACTCCTCGGCGAGCCGCCGCAGGTTGTCGCTCTTGTGCTCCTGCCCGCTGCGGAACCAGCGGTCGTGCGTCGGGCCCCAGTCGGTGAGCAGCAGCGGACCAGCCGGGTAGAGGTTGCGGGACAGGAAGCGGGTGAGCGTCGGCGCGACGTTCCACGCGCCCGTGGAGAGGTAGATGACCGGAGAACCCGGATGCCGGCGCGCGAGGCGCTCGTACAGCACCGCCATCCCCGGGGTGGGGCTCCTGGCGTGCTCGTCGAGGACGAAGGTGTTCCAGGCCGCGACGAACGGGCGGGGGAGGGCGGTCACCATCACGGTGTCGTCGACGTCGGAGATGATCCCGAAGTCGACGTCGGGCCCCACGATCCGGATCGGAGCCTCGACCGGTTCGCCGCCGTGCACGCTCAGCACCGCGTGCGTCCATCCCGGCTCGAGTCGCGCCGGAACCCTCGTGTCGACGACCCCGCCGCGGTCGGCGAGCACCTCGATGCGCTGGCCGCCCACCTCGATGGTCACCGGCACGTCGCCGACGGGCACGCTGGTGAAGCTCCGCCAGCCGCGGATGCCCTGCTCGCGGCGCTGCCGGCGGCGCTTGGACGTCTCGTCGGGGCGGATCGGCTTCGAGAGCAGTACGCGGCAGAACACGCGGACCCACTCGGTCGAGCCGTACCCGGTGTACGGGACGACGGTCGGGATGTGGCCTCGGCCGCGCGCCCACCGCTCGCGCACCTCGTGGAACCAGTCCTCGGCGCGCGCGGCGCCGTGCCGGGCCGGCCGTTGCCGGGCACCGGCCGGGTCGGGGGAACGCTCCGGCATCCCGTCAGTCTTTCACGGACCCGGGGGCGGATGCGAAACCCGCCGCCCCCGGAAGCGGACTTCCCCTCAGACCCGGGTAGAGTGGTCCGGCGAACAAGGAGGACCCGTGCCGAACATCGACCTGATCCTGGGGGCCGATCACGGGCGGAGGCGCTCGGTGCGTACCGAGCCCACGCAGCGACGCAGCTCCCAACGGCTGGACGCACTGCTGGACGCCGCCGCCGAGATCGTGGACGAACTCGGATTCGAGCGCCTGACCACGCAGATGGTCGCCGAACGCGCCGGTGCGTCGATCGGCACCGTGTACCGGTACTTCCCGGATCGCGTGGCCGTCCTCCACGCGCTGCGGGAACGGAGCGTGCGACGCTTCCGCGAGCGGCTGGCCGAGGCGGTCGACGGGGTCGAGCTCTCCGCGTGGTGGGAGGTCGTCGACCTCGCGCTCGACGTCTGCACCGAGCTGTACCGCGAGGAGCCGGGCTTCGCCGTGGTCTACTCCGCACCGCGCGAGGCGTCCGAGCTCGACGGCGAGCCCGAGATCGCGCACCGCGTCGCGCGGCTCCTCGAGCACGACTTCGGCGTGATCGACGACGCCGAGGTCCGACTCCGGCTCGGCATCGCGCTCGAGATCGGCGCCACGCTCATCCACCGGGCGTTCGTTCGCGATGCCGTCGGCGATGCGCGCTACCTGGATGAGGCGCACCGCGTGGTCCGGGACTACCTCGGCCGCCACCTGGCCGATCAGCTCGCCGCCGCGCCCGCGGCCTGAGCATCCGCGGCGAACGGCCGCGCAGCCCGTTGCCACTCCGCCGCCGAGGTGTTTGGCTTGAGGACCGGCGCCGGTCGGCGCCCGTGACCGACGGAGAGGCAGCATGATCGAGTTCCGCGGTGTCACCAAGCAGTTCCCCGACGGGACGGTCGCCGTCCACGACGTGGACATCGTCATCCCGCCCCGGAAGACCACGGTCCTCGTCGGGTCGTCGGGTTCCGGCAAGACGACGCTCCTCCGGATGATCAACCGGATGGTCGACCCGACCGGCGGGCAGGTGCTCATCGACGGCACGGATGTCGCGACCGTCGACCCGGTCAAGCTCCGCCGCGGCATCGGCTACGTGATGCAGAACGCCGGGCTCCTGCCGCACCGGAAGGTCATCGACAACGTCGCGACCGTCCCTCTGCTGCGCGGCGTGTCGCGTCGCGCGGCCCACGCGCACGCGCTCGAGCTGCTCGACACCGTCGGACTCGACCGGTCATTGGCCGACAAGTACCCCGCCCAGCTCTCGGGCGGCCAGCAGCAGCGCGTGGGCGTGGCCCGCGGGCTCGCGGTGGACCCGAACATCCTGCTGATGGACGAGCCGTTCGGCGCGGTCGATCCGATCGTCCGGGCCGAGCTGCAGCAGGAGCTCCTGCGGCTCCAGGGCGAACTCGGCAAGACCGTGGTGTTCGTCACGCACGACATCGACGAGGCGTTCCTCCTCGGCGACCAGGTCGTCATCATGCAGCAGGGAGGCCTCATCTCGCAGGCCGCGTCGCCGGCGGAGATCCTCGCGCATCCCGCGGACGCGTTCGTCGCGGACTTCGTGGGCGCCGACCGCGGCAAGCGGGCGCTGCACGTCACCGAGGTCGACGGGCGCCGCGTCGTCGTGGATGCGGACGGCAGGGCCGCCGGGGTCCTGGCCTCGTGAACTGGCTCTGGTCGAACCTCGACCTCGTCGGCGAGCTCATGCTCGTCCACCTCGCATTGTCGGTGCCGGCGATCATACTGAGCTTCGTGATCTCCGTGCCGATCGGATGGCTCGCCCACCGCTACCGGTGGTCGAGAGGCGTCCTGCTGTCGATCTGCGGACTGCTCTACGCCATCCCGTCGCTCGCGCTGTTCATCGCCCTGCCGGCCTTCACGGGCCTCAGCCTGCGATCCCCGGTGAACCTCGTGATCGCGCTGACGCTCTACGGCATCGCGGTCATCGTGCGCACGTCGGCCGACGCGTTCGACTCGGTCGAGCGCGACATCCGGCAGTCGGCCACGGCGGTGGGCTACTCGGGAGCCGGCCGGTTCTGGGGCGTCGAGCTGCCGCTCGCCGGGCCGGTGCTCCTCTCCGGCCTCCGCGTCGTCATCGTGAGCACCGTGAGCCTCGCGACGGTCGGAGCGGTGATCGGCGTGCAGAGCCTCGGGAGCCTCTTCACCGACGGGTTCCAACGCGGCATCCAGGTCGAGATCATCACCGGGATCGTGGCGACGATCGTGCTCGCGCTCGGACTCGACGCGTTGAGCGTCCTGCTCGGCCGCCTCCTGATGCCGTGGACCCGGCGCGGGGCGTCGAACGGCCGGGTCGCGGCCTCCCGGCGCGCCAGGAGGGAGACGGCGTGAACCTCTTCCTCGACGCCTTCGCGTGGCTGGCCGACCCCGCGAACTGGACCGGGCCGGGCAGCATCCCGCAACGGATCGCCGAGCACCTGTGGGTCTCGGGCCTCGTGCTCGTGATCGCCTCCGTCATCGCCCTGCCCATCGGTGCGCTCGTCGGCCACACCGGCCGCGGTCGCGAACCGGCGGTCATGATCTCCGGCGGCCTGCGCGCACTACCGACGCTCGGCGTGCTGACCCTGTTCGGCATCTGGATCGGGATCGGCCTCGCGGCGCCCGTCATCTCACTCGTCATCCTCGCGATCCCGCCGCTGCTCGCCGGCGCGTACGCCGGCTTCGAGTCGGTCGACCGACGCACGATCGACGCGGCCCGGGCGATGGGGATGCGAGAACTGCAGGTGGTCGGAAAGGTCGAGCTCCCGCTGGGGATGCCGATCGTGGTCGGCGGCATCCGGTCGGCGACCCTCCAGATCATCGCGACCGCGACCCTCGCGGCGTACATCGCCGACGAGGGCCTCGGCCGCTTCATCTTCGCGGGGCTGAAGACCCGCGACTACGGCGAGATGCTGGGCGGGTCGATCCTCGTGATCGTGCTCGCGCTCGTCATCGACGGATGCTTCGCGCTCACGCAGCGCGTCGTCGTCCCCGCCGGCGTCCGCGCAACGCGAATCGCAGAGCTCCGTTCGCGGCCGACCCGGTCGCGAACGATCGTGGGGCGACCCAACACCGAAGGGAACCAGGAATGATCACAGCAGGAAAAGGCCGGCTCGTTGCGCTCGCAGCGGTCGCGGTCGGGGCGACAGTGGCCCTGGCAGGGTGTGCATCGGGCGATCCGCTCGACAGCGGATCGGATGGCGGCGACGCCGCCGGCGAGACCATCGTCGTCGGCTCGCAGGACTACTACTCCAACGAGATCATCGCCGAGCTCTACGCCCAGGCGCTCGAGGAGAACGGCTACACGGTCGATCGGCAGTTCCGCATCGGCCAGCGCGAGGTGTACATCCCCGAGATCGAGTCGGGCTCGATCGACGTCTTCCCCGAGTACACGGGCAACCTCCTCCAGTACTACGTGCCGGACACCACCGCCACGACGAGCGACGACGTCTACGACGAGCTCTCGACCTCGCTCCCCGACGGGCTGCGCGTGCTCGAGCAGTCGCCGGCGACCGATCAGGACTCCTACAACGTCACCCGGACGTTCTCCGAGGAGAACGGCGTGACCAGCCTCGCCGATCTGGCCGACGTCTCGACGCCGATCACGCTGGGCGGCAACTCCGAACTCGAGACGCGCCCCTACGGCCCCGAGGGGCTGCAGTCGGTCTACGGCGTCGAGGTGGCGTTCACGCCGATCGAGGACAGCGGCGGGCCGCTCACCCTCAAGGCGCTCGTCGACGATCAGGTGCAGATGGTGAACATCTACAGCGCCGACCCGAACATCGCCGCGAACGACCTCGTGACGCTCGAGGACCCGGAGGGGCTCTTCCTCGCCTCGAACGTCGTGCCCGTCGTGAGCGAGAAGGTCGACGACGAGATCGCCGCGATCATCGACACGGTGAGCGCGGCGCTCACCGCCGAGGACCTCGTCGCGCTGAACGCGCTGAGCGTCAACGAGCAGCAGTCCGCCGAGCAGATCGCGTCCGACTGGCTCGCGGAGCAGTCCCTCTTCTAGGAGGCGGAATCCTCTCGCGAGGGGTCGGCGGCTTCGGCGGCCGGCCCCTTCGCCGTGTCGGCGGGGGCGATGTGCGGCGGGATCACCGGATGCACCGTCGGCTCGGCCTCCGCCATGTGGCGCGCCTCGAGGCGCAGCAGGACCTTCTTCCCGAGCCAGGCCAGGACGAGGAAGAGGATGATGACGCCAACGAAGAGGTAGCCCGCCCAGTGCAGGTTGTCGCTCAGTTCGCGATAGCCGCCCGCTGCGGCCGAACCGACGCCGACATAGGCGAACGACCAGATGACGCAGGCGGGCGTGGTCCACGCCATGAACCGCCGGTAGGTCATGTCGCTCATGCCGACGGTCAGCGGAACGAGCGAGTGCAGCACGGGGAGGAACCTGGAGATGAAGACGGCCGGACCGCCGCGACGCGCCAGGTAGCGCTGCGCGCGATGCCAGTTGTGCTCGCCGATCCGGCGCCCGAGTCGGGAGTGCTGGATATGCGGCCCGAACCAGCGGCCCAGGGCGAAGCCGATGCTCTCGCCGATCAGGGCGCCGACGATGACCGCGATCGCGAGCGCGATGAACTCGACCGGACCCTCGACGCCGGTCGCCGCGACGATGACGATCGTGTCGCCCGGCACGATGAGGCCGATGAGCACTGAGGTCTCGAGCATGATGCCGATGCCCGCGAGCAGCGTGCGGATGACCGGGTCGACGCCCTGCACCGTCGCGAGGATGCCGTCCAGCAGCTCGTTCACGGTTCAGAGCCTATGGGCTGCGGCAGGGAAGTCGATCAGAATGCGATGGCGGCCAGCACGCACACCGGGACCGCGACGATCCCGGTGGCGAGCAGCCAGGTCGCATTCCGCGCGCGAGTGTCGAGCGGGTGCAGGTCGGCCTCGAGGCGCGCGAGCCGCCGTTCGAGGACGCGCTCGTCCGACTCGACCGCGTCGCCCGGCGCGTCGGCGTAGGCCGCCGCGGCCCCCGAACTGCCGACTCGCAGCAGGGCCGTGCGCAGCGGCTCGACGCCGACCCGACGGCGGGGCGCGTCGTCGGCCAGCATCTCGGTGAGCATCGCGACCGATCGCTCGGCCCGGTTCGCGATCGGGAACCAGGGCAGCGCGGCGTGCCAGGCCCGGAAGGCGAGCAGCACGAGGTGGTGGAGCTGGTCGAGGTGCGCGCGCTCGTGACCGACGACGGCCCGGAGTTCGTCCTCGTCGAGGAGGTCGACGAGACCGTCGGTGACGACGGTGGCCGTGCGCAGGCCCGGGACGCAATAGGCGACCGGCACCGGGTGGGCGAGCACTCGGGCGCCGGTGGTCTCGCTCGCGGGACTCGCCAGCAGGTCGATGAGCCGGTGCTGCCGGCGCCGGGTACGTTCGGCGCGCACGGCCGTGGTGCCGAGGTTCAGGGCGAGGTGGACCGTGAGCCCCACAGCGAGCGTGAGGGCGGCGAGGTGAACGACGCCGAATCCCTCGGCGATCGGTCCCGCGGCGAGGACCGGGACGAGCGCGGTCGCGGCGCCCGAGAGCGATCCGGCGGGCGACGCGCCGAAGGCCAGGAGCGCGCCGATCATCGCGAGGCCGCCGCCGAGCGCGATGCCCTGCCAGAGCACGAGCGCGGTCGCGGGGGAGCGGGCGGGCCACTCCGCGCGCGAGAGCGCGACGGGCACCGGCCAGGCGAGGGCGAGGGCGAGGGCGCCGAGCGCCAGTGCGGCGGCGATCACCTCAGTGGCGCACCAGGTCGTCGAGCAGGCGGCGCAGGGTGTTCGCCTCGCCGGCGCTCACGGTCCCGACGAAGCGCGCGAGCGCGGCGTCGCGGTCCGACGAGGAGGAGAGCACTTCGTGCATGAGCTCGGCCGTGTGCTCGGCGCGCGAGAGGAGGGCCGAGTACCGGTGGGGCCGCGTGTCGCGGCTCCGACCGACGAATCCCTTGCGCTCGAGTCGCGAGAGGACGGTCAGCACCGTGGTGGTCGCGGGCGCGCGTCCGGGTGCGGACCCGAGCGCGAGCCGGTCGCGGACCTCGTTGGCGGTGAGCGCTGCGTCGGTCATCCAGAGCTGCTCCATCACGGAGCGCTCCAGTTCGCCGAGACCTGCCATAGGACGAGGATACCGCGCAAGGGCCCAATGGTTCTACGTCGTGTAGAAAACATGCTCTACGCTCTGTAGAAGAATCGCGTCGACGATCGTTCCCATGAAAGGGGCTCCCGCGTGAACGAGTTGCTCGATCCGCTCCTGCTCGCCAGGTGGCAGTTCGGTCTCACCACGGTCTACCACTTCCTCTTCGTCCCGATCACGATCGGGCTGGCGACCTCCGCGGCGATCTTCCAGACCGCCTGGGTGCGAACCGGCAAGGTCGAGTACCTGCGGATCACGCGGTTCTTCGGCACGATCTTCCTCATCAACTTCGCCATGGGCGTCGTGACGGGCATCGTGCAGGAGTTCCAGTTCGGCATGAACTGGTCGGAGTACTCGCGCTTCGTCGGCGACGTGTTCGGCGCGCCGCTCGCGCTCGAGGGCCTGCTCGCGTTCTTCCTCGAGGCCACGTTCATCGGCCTCTGGATCTTCGGCTGGAACCGGCTGCCGCAGAAGCTGCACCTCGCCACCATCTGGGCGACGGCGATCGGCACCATCCTCTCGGCGTACTTCATCATCGCGGCGAACGCGTTCATGCAGAACCCGGTCGGCTACGAGATGAACGCCGAGCGCGGTCGCGCGGAGCTGGTCGACATCTGGGCCCTCCTGACGAACCCGGTCGCCCTGGCCGCATTCCCGCACACCATCGCCGCGTGCTTCATGGTGAGCTCCGGCCTCATCATCAGCGCCGCGGCCTGGCACCTCGCGCGCAACCAGCACCTCGACACGATGCGTCCGGCGCTGAAGTTCGGCCTGTGGGGCATGCTCATCTCCGGCGCGCTCACCACCTTCTTCGGCGACCAGCTCAGCCTCGCCATGGTCGCCACGCAGCCCATGAAGATGGCCGCGGCCGAGGCGACGTACGACACGGTCTGCGGCGCGGACGCCTCGTTCTCGCTGTTCACGCTCGGCACGCCCGACGGCACGAGCGAGCTCTTCTCCATCCGAGTGCCGTACCTGCTGTCGCTGCTGTCGACCCACTCGCTCGACGGGTGCGTCGAGGGCATCAACGACCTCCAGGCGCAGTACGCCGAGCTGTACGGCCCCGGCGACTACGCGCCCATCATCTGGGTCACCTACTGGGCCTTCCGCTGGATGATCGGCCTCGGCATGCTGCACGTGCTGATCGCGCTCGTCGGGCTCTGGCTCACCCGCAAGGGCCGCATGCCGAAGCAGCGCTGGGTCTGGACGGTCGCCGTGTGGAGCTTCCCGCTCTCGCTCGCGGCGATGATCGTCGGCTGGGTGTTCACCGAGATGGGCCGCCAGCCGTGGATCGTCTTCAGCCTCCTGCCGACCGAGTCGGCGGTCTCGCCCAACGTCACCGGCCTCGACGTGTTGATCTCGCTCGTCGCGTTCACGCTGATCTACGGCATCCTCGCCGTCGTCGAGGTGAAGCTCATCGTGCAGGCGGTGCGGAAGGGCCCGCCCGAGATCGCCCCGCCCGACCCGGAGACGGGCAAGGTCGAACACACCGCAACGGTCTACTAGGAGGACACGGACATGGATCTCGCAGTGCTCTGGTTCTGGATCGTCGCGTTCCTCTTCGTCGGCTACTTCGTCCTCGACGGGTTCGACTTCGGCGTCGGGATGTCGCTGCCCTTCCTCGGGAAGGACGACACCGATCGCCGGGTCCTCATCAACACCATCGGACCGGTCTGGGACCTCAACGAGACCTGGGTCATCGTCGCGGGCGCCGCGCTGTTCGCGGCGTTCCCCGAGTGGTACGCCACCCTCTTCTCGGGGTTCTACCTCGCCCTGCTGCTCATCCTGCTGGCGCTGATCGCGCGCGGCGTGTCGTTCGAGTACCGGCACCAGCGGCCGGAGGCCGCGTGGAAGCGGCGCTTCGACTGGATGATCATCGTCGGGTCGGCCGTGCCGGCGCTGCTGTGGGGCGTCGCGTTCGCCAACATCGTCCAGGGCGTGCCGCTCGACGCCGACCACAACTACACGGGCACGCTGTTCGACCTGCTGAACCCCTACGCGCTGCTCGGCGGGATCACGACGCTGCTCCTGTTCTTCACGCACGGCGTGGTGTTCGTCGCGCTGAAGACCGACGGCGACATCCGGGAGCGCGCGCGGCGGCTCGCGACGCGGGCGGGCGCGATCACGATCGTGGTCGCCGCATCCTTCCTGGTCTGGACGGGCCTCGCGCACGGCACGGCGTGGTTCTGGGGGCTGGCGGCGGTCGCGGCGCTCGCGCTCATCGGCTCGTGGCTCGCCAACGGTCGCGGAGCCGAGCGTGTCGCGTTCACGCTCATGGCGGTCACGATCGGCGCTGCGGTGTTCGCACTGTTCGCCGCCCTGTTCCCGGACGTCATGCCCGCGTCGAACGATCCGGCCAACAGCCTCACGATCGAGAACGCGTCGAGCACGCCCTACACGCTCACGGTCATGAGCTGGACGGCGCTCATCTTCCTGCCGCTCATCCTCGCCTACCAGGGCTGGACCTACTGGGTCTTCCGCAAGCGCGTCACCCGGCAGACGATCGACGCCGCCGCGCACTGACGTGCGCCCACTCGATCCCAGACTGCTCCGGCGCTCGCGCGCCGCTCGCGGCTTCATGGTCGCGGGCGGCGCGCTGGCACTGCTCCAGGCGGGCGCCACGGTCGCGTTCGCCTGGGCGCTCGCCACGCTCGTCGTCGGCCTGATCGATGGCGAGTTGGCGGCGGGTGGTGCGGGTCCGATCGCGACCGTGCTGCTCGCCGGGGCATCCTTTCGCGCGCTCTCGGGCTGGCTGTGGGAGTGGCTCGGTTCGGCCGGCGCGATGCGCGTCAAGGCCGAACTGCGGGATGCGCTGCTCGTCGGCCTCGAGGATCGGACCGCGCAGCGCGGCGTCACCACGGCGCGCGCGGCGACGCTGCTCGGACCCGGGCTGGACGCGCTCGACGAGTACTTCGGGCGCTACCTGCCGCAACTCGTGCTGACGGCGGTCGCGACCCCGGTGCTCGTCGCGGCGGCGTGGACCGCGGACTGGGTGTCCGGCCTGATCCTCGTCATCGTGCTCCCGCTGATCCCGGTGTTCATGGCGCTCATCGGCATGGCGACCGAGGTCGTCCAGCGCCGTCAGTGGGACCGCCTGCAGGCACTGTCGCGCGGGTTCCTCGAAGTGCTCGGGGGGCTCTCGACCCTCATGGTGTTCGGTCGGGCCGAACGTCAGGCGCGTCGCATCCGGACGGTCACCGGCGAGTACCGGTCGAGCACCATGAAGGTGCTCAGGGTCACGTTCCTCTCCGGGTTCACGCTCGAACTGGCGGGGAGCCTCTCGGTCGCGCTGGTCGCGGTCTCGATCGGACTGCGACTGGTCGCGGGCGACATGGCGCTCGCGCCGGGCCTGTTCGTGCTGATCCTCGCGCCCGACGTCTTCGTCCCGATCCGGAACGTCGGTGCCGCATTCCACTCCGCGACGGCGGGGCTCGAGGCGTCGCGGGACGCGCTCGACCTGCTCGACGCCGGGCCGGCGGGCCGGACGGCGACCGACGAGCCCGACGAGCGCGCGGGCAGCGACGCGACCCGGGTCCGCGACCGACGTCCCGGCGCGGGCGAAGCCGGCCTGCACGTGCGCGGACTCGTGGTCCAGCGGGATGGCCGTCCCGTCAGTGCACCGCTCGACCTGGAGGCCGGCCGCGGCGAACTCGTCGCCATCACCGGCGCGAGCGGGGTCGGGAAGTCGTCGGTGCTCGCCGCGATGCTCGGGTTCGCCGACCGCACCGGCGAGCTCGCGCTCGACGGCGTCCCGCTCGGCGCGGGGACGCGTCGGCACGTCGCCTGGGCGGGACAGGCACCGCAGCTCGTGGAGGGCACGGTCGCCGAGAACATCCGCCTCGGCTCGGCAGACGCGGACGCGGCGCTCCTCGACCGCGCGCTCGCGATCGCCGGCGTCGACGTCGATCCGGGGCTGCGGCTCGGCCCTGCCGGCGCCGGCCTCTCGGGTGGGCAGGCCCAGCGGGTCGCGGTCGCCCGTGCCGTGCACCGAGCGCTCGCGACCGACGCGCCGCTCGTCCTCCTCGACGAACCGACGTCGGCGCTGGACGCCGAACGGGAGGGGGCGATGGCGAATGAACTCCGCGACCTCGCGCGCTCCGGTCGGATCGTGGTCGTCGCGACGCACCGCGGCGGCCTCGCCGACGTCGCCGACCGGATCGTGCCGCTCCGGGAGGTCGTGCGTGCCTGACCGTTCACGTTCCGTGCTGCGGCAGGCGGTCCCACCGGTCCGCCGGCTCGTGCCCTCGGTGCTCCTCGGCGTGCTCGCCGGGCTCTCCAGCGTCGCACTCCTGGCCTCGAGCGCATGGCTCATCGCCCGAGCCGCCGAGCAGCCGCCGATCCTGTTCCTCTCACTCGGCGTCGTGGGCGTCCGCGCGTTCGCGATCGGACGTGCGGTGTTCCGCTACCTGGAGCGGCTCGCGGGTCACGATGCGGCGTTCCGCCAGCTCGCCGAGATCCGGGTCGGCGTGTTCGAGGCGATGCTCCCGCTCGCGCCCGACGGCCTGGCGTCGTCGCGGCGCGGGGACCTGCTCTCTCGATTCGTCGGCGACGTCGACGAGCTGCAGAACGTCAGCCTGCGGATCGTGCAGCCCGTCGCGAGCGCCGCGGTCGTCCTCGCTGCGGCGTTCGCCGGGCTCGCATGGCTCGCACCGGGCAGCGCCGTCGCCGTCGCCGTCGTCCTCGTGGTCGGCATCGGCGGCGCCGTGCTGGCCCAGATGCTGCTCGCCGCTCGAGCCGACGACCGACTCGCGCCGCTCCGCGGCGAACTGCAGGCTGCGATCGTCGAGCACGTGCAGGCGCTCGACGTGCTCGTGGCGTTCGACGCGGCCGCCGCCGGGCGCGACCGGATCCGTGGACTCGGTCGAGACCTCGAGCGCGCGACGCGCGCGCGGGCGTCCGCGGTCGGGCTCGCCGCGGCCGCGATGAGCGCGGTCGGGGCGTTCGCGGCCGCCGCGAGCCTCGGCGCCGCCCAACCGCTCCTCGAAGGGGGACGGATCGACGGGCCGACGTTCGCGGTCCTCTGCCTGGTGCCGCTCGCGATCGCCGAGGTCGCCGCGGCGATCCCGGTCGCGCTCGGGTCGTTGCGGGTGGTCCGCGCGAGCGCCCGACGCGTCGCCGACGCGGTGCCGGTATCCGTTCCGCCGGAGATCCCGGGGCGACCGGCGGTGGAGGCGGCCGCGACCGGTGGGCGTTCGACGCCGGCTCCCGGCAGCCGGCGCGTCCCCGCGATCCGCCTCAGGGATGCGAGCGCGCGTTGGCCGGCGGTCGCGGGCGACGTTCCGGAGATCCGCGATCCCGAGGCATCCGCTCGCCCGTCGCTCGCGCCGCTCGACCTCGACCTCGAGCCGGGGGAGCGGGTGCTCGTCACCGGACCGTCGGGCGCGGGCAAGACGACGCTCGCGCACGTGCTCGTCCGGTTCCTCGAGTACCGCGGCTCGTACCGGCTCGACGACGTCGAGGCGTGCGACCTCGACCCGCGCGACGTCCGGCGCGCGGTCGGACTCGTCGAGCAGCGACCGTGGCTGTTCGACGAGGACCTGCGGCAGAACCTCGTCTTCGCGCGCGACACCGCGACCGACGCCGAACTGCTCGACGTGCTCGGGCGCGTCGGGCTCGCGGAGTGGGCTGCGGCTCGCGGCGGACTCGACGCACGGGTGGGGGAGCGCGGCGCGCTCGTGTCCGGCGGTCAGGCCCAGCGGATCGCGCTCGCGAGGGCGATGCTCGCCGACTTCCCCGTGCTGGTGCTCGACGAGCCGACGGCGAGCGTCGACCCCGCGCAGGCCGAGGCGCTGCTGCGCGACCTGCTGGCGGCCGCGGGACGCGAACGGACGGTGCTGCTGATCTCGCACACGGGCGCGCCGGACGGACTCGTCGACCGGGAGGTTCGGATGACCGGACTCGCCGACGCGCCGCCTGCGCCCGGCTGAGCGGCGAGGCCCCCCGTGCGGGGGCCTGTCCGGTCGCCCCCGGCGACGAATTCGTGCGTGCTGCGCACGGTCGTTGCAGAGAACGGGGAACCCCCTAGTGGTACCGGTTGTCCGGTGCTTGACTCCCTCCAATCGACGCACCACCCCCGATTGCAGAGGAGCCATCACCCCCATGAGAGCACTACGCACCGGTACCGCCGTCGTCGCCGTCACGGCGCTCGCGCTCGGCGCCGGACCGGCCTTCGCCCACGACGACACGCCGTGGATCGACGACGGGGTCCTGGACTCCGGCAAGGAGACCCACCAGCACCACGCGCACGACCAGCAGCACGGCGAGGAGGAGGGGCACCTCCCCGCGTCGAGCGAGAACGTCACGAAGATCGCGAACCTGGACCTCTTCGAGGACGAGGAGCAGCCCGGACGCATCGCGGACGTCTCGGCCTACGGGAACTACGCCTACCTCACCGCGTTCTGGGAGCCGGAGTGCGACCGTGGCGGCGTCTACATCGTCGACATCTCCGACCCCGAGGCGCCCGAGCTCGTCACGCTGATCCCGAGCCACCGAGGCACGTTCAGCGGCGAGGGTTCGCAGGTCATCCACCTGGAGACGCCGTCGTTCACGGGCGAGCTGCTCGCGTACCAGAACGAGATCTGTCCCGGTGACACGCACGGCATCGGCGGCATCAGCCTGGTCGACGTGACGGACCCGACGAAGCCGAAGATGCTCGTCGAGGGCGCCGGCGACTTCACGTACTCCGGCCCGTCGACGAAGGTGTCCGGCAAGGCGCAGACGAAGGCGAACGAGACCCACTCGGTGCGCATGTGGACGGACGGCGACAGGGCGTACGCCGTGCTCGTCGACGACCTCGAGGACACCGACGTCGACATCCTCGACATCACCAATCCGTCGAAGCCGACGCTCGTCTCCGAGACCTCGCTCGACTCGGTCACCGCGCAGCCTCCGGGCGCCGTGCACGGCGACGCCGTCTTCCTCCACGACATCGTGGTCGAGGAGATCGACGGCGAGATGATCATGCTCGCCTCGTACTGGGACGGCGGCTACGCGCTGCTGAACGTCGACGACCCCGCGAACCCGGTGTTCCTCCGCGACACCGACTTCGAGGCGACCGACCCGGTGCGTGCGCTGTTCGGCCAGACCGTGACGCCGGAGGGCAACGCGCACCAGGCCGAGTTCACGAACGACCGCGAGTTCTTCATCGCGACGGATGAGGACTTCGACCCCTTCCGGGTCATCGCGACCATGGAGGACGGGACGGAGTTCACGGCGATCCAGGGCTCCGACGTGCCGCAGGTCGACACCGAGACCACGCTCGCGGGCGACACCCGGTTCGTGGGCCTCGCGTGCGACGCGGCGAGCGTGCCCGCTGCGGGCGACGCGGAGATCGCGGTCATCGAGCGCGGCGTGTGCGACTTCACCGTGAAGGTGCAGAACGTCGAGGCGGCGGGCTACGACGGCGCCGTCGTCTTCAACCGGACCGGCGTCGACGGCTGCGACACCCTCATCTCCATGCTCGTCTCGGCCGAGATCCCGGCGGTGTTCGTCTCGCGGACGGACGGATTCCGGATCCTCACGGGCGGCGTGCCGGGCGACTACACGTGCGACTCGTCCGGCGCGGGCACGACCGTTCCGACCCCGGTCGGCGACCTCGGGCAGGACGTCGCGATCCAGGCGGTCTTCGACGGCTGGGGCTACGTGCACCTGTACGACGCCGAGACGATGGAGGACCTCGACCAGTACTGGGTGCCGGAGAGCCAGGACGCGGACTACGCGTCGGGCTTCGGCGACCTCTCGGTGCACGAGGTCGCGACCGACCCCGACGATGAGCTCGCGTACATCTCGTACTACGCCGCGGGCTTCCGCGTCGTGAGCTACGCCGGCGGGCAGTTCGAGGAACTCGGCCACTACATCGAGGACGGCGGCAACAACTTCTGGGGCGTCGAGGTGCACCAGCACCCGAACGGCCGGGAGTACGTGCTCGCCTCCGACCGCGACAGCGGGCTGTACATCTTCCAGTACACGCCCTGAGCCGCTGATCGCACCACACGGCGGGCGGGTGCCGACGGCACCCGCCCGCTGCGTGCGCCCGGGCCGGGGCGCGGCCGTAGGCTGAGGGGATGCCGCGACGAATCCGCAGCACGGTGCTGCCCGGGTGGCGCGACCCGCGGGCCGTGTTCCTCGACCTCGCGGCCGCGGCGCCGCGCGTCGCGTGGCTGGACGGCGGAGACGACGCGACCACCGGGCGGAGCGTAATCGCGATCGCCGCGGAGGATGCTCCGCTCGTGCGGGCGGACGGCGGGGCCGAGCCGGATACGGTCTACGCGGCACTCGCGGCCCGACTCGGCGTGGACGCGTCGGCAGGGGGCGACGAGGGCCGCGCCGCCGTCGGGTGGTACGGGTGGTTCGGCTACGAGTTCGGTGCTCGGACGATCGGGGTTCCCGCGGCCCGGACCGCCGCACCGGAGGTCGCCTTCTTCCTCGCGGATCGCGTCATCGTGTTCGAGCACGGGCCCCGCGTCCTCCGGCTGGAGTGGTTCGAGGACGACGCAGCCGCGCCGGGTGCGGTCGGCGCGTGGGTGGAGCGCACGACCCGGGCGATCGACCGCATCGGATCCTCGGGCGGGGATGCCGCGGCATCCGCCGTGCACCGGCTCGCATCGCCCCCGGCTCCCGACACCCCGTCGGCGCGCACGCGCTGGCGTCATGAGCCGGCCGAGTACCGGCGCATGATCGCCGAGTGCCAGGCGGCGATCACCCGTGGCGACGCGTACCAGCTGTGCCTCACCAACCGTGTCGACGTCGACGTGCGGCCCGACCCGATCGCGACGTACCTCGCGCTCCGCGCCTCGAGCCCCAGCCACCACGGCGGGTTCGTCCGCATCGACGACGTGGCGCTCCTCAGCGCCTCGCCGGAGCAGTTCCTCCTCGTCGAGCCCGACGGCACCGTGGCGACGAAGCCCATGAAGGGCACGCGTCCCCGCTCGTCCGATCCGGCGGCGGATGC
Organism: Agromyces zhanjiangensis; assembly: GCF_040496055.1. Lineage (NCBI taxonomy): Bacteria > Bacillati > Actinomycetota > Actinomycetes > Micrococcales > Microbacteriaceae > Agromyces > Agromyces zhanjiangensis. Next base: position 117,241 of record NZ_JBEPKB010000002.1, read on the forward strand.
CGCGCTTCGCGCCGAGCTCCACGCGAGCGAGAAGGAGCGCGCCGAGAACCTGATGATCGTCGACCTCATGCGCAACGACCTCGGACGCATCGCCGAGCTCGGCACCGTCCGCGTGCCGCACCTGCTCGAGGTCGAGGAGTACCCGCACGTGCACCAGCTCGTCTCGACGGTCACGGCGCGGCTGCGCCATCCGCTGACGGCGCTCGACGCCGTGCGCTCGGCGTTCCCCGCCGGGTCGATGACGGGGGCGCCGAAGCTGTCGGCCATGACGATCCTGCACGGACTCGAGCAGGGGCCGCGCGGGATCTACTCCGGCGCGTTCGGATGCCTCGGGGTCGACGGCACGGCCGACCTCGCGATGGTGATCCGATCGATCGTGCTCACGCCGGAGGGTGCGTCGATCGGGACGGGCGGCGGCATCACGGCGCTCTCCGACCCGGACGAGGAGGTCGAGGAGACGCGTGTCAAGGCGCGCGCCCTCATCGCCGCGCTCGGAGGGGCGTCGCCCGGCGCCTGGACCGGCCCGTCGGGTGTGGTCGAGCCGGCGGCTGCGCCCGACGCGAACGTCCGACGCACGCCTCCGGGCATTGAGTAGGCTTGATCCTCGGGCGCCCGTCGCGCGCGCCCGTCTCCGGGCGGCTCGCCCGACCCCCGCGCATCACGATTGAGAGTCACGTGGCACACGAGCAGGACACCCCCCAGGCCGAGGCAGGCACCTACGACTTCGCGACGATCCAGGCGAAGTGGCTTCCGGTGTGGGAGGAGCTCGAACCGTTCCGTGCGGCGCAGCCGGGGGACACGCGCCCCCGCAAGTACATCCTCGACATGTTCCCGTACCCGTCGGGCGACCTGCACATGGGCCACGCGGAGGCGTTCGGCTTCGGCGACGCCGCGGCGCGTTATTGGCGTCACCAGGGCTTCGACGTGCTGCACCCGATCGGGTGGGACTCATTCGGCCTACCGGCCGAGAACGCGGCGATCAAGCGCGGCGCCGACCCGAAGGCGTGGACGTACGCGAACATCGAGCAGCAGAAGCGCTCGTTCAAGCAGTACGCGCCGTCGTTCGACTGGACCCGTGAGCTGCACACGAGCGACCCCGAGTACTACAAGTGGAACCAGTGGCTGTTCCTGAAGCTGTACGAGAAGGGCATCGCGTACCGCAAGGACGGCCAGGTGAACTGGTGCCCGGTCGACCAGACGGTGCTGGCGAACGAGCAGGTCGTCGACGGCCACTGCGAGCGCTGCGGCGCCGTCGTGACGAAGAAGGCGCTGACGCAGTGGTACTTCCGCGTCACCGACTACGCCGACCGGCTGCTCGACGACCTGAACCAGCTTGAGGGCAAGTGGCCCAACAAGGTCCTGACCATGCAGCGCAACTGGATCGGCCGATCGTCGGGCGCCGACGTCGACTTCGCGATCGAGGGGCGTGACGAGCCCGTCACGGTGTTCACGACGCGGCCCGACACGCTGTACGGCGCGACCTTCATGGTCGTCGCGCCCGATTCGGCGCTCGCGGAGGAGCTGGCCGCCGGCGCCTCCGGCGAGGTGCGCGCTCGATTCGACGAGTACCTCGGTTCGGTTCGCGCCGAGAGCGACATCGATCGCCTCTCCACCGACCGCCCGAAGACCGGCGTCTTCCTCGAGCGCTACGCGACGAACCCGCTGAACGGCGAGCGGCTGCCGATCTGGGCGGCCGACTACGTGCTCGCCGACTACGGCCACGGCGCGATCATGGCCGTGCCCGCGCACGACCAGCGCGACCTCGACTTCGCCCGCGCGTTCGAGCTGCCCGTGCGCGTCGTGGTCGACACGAACGCGCCCGTGACGGGCGTCATCCCCGTCATCCCGGTCGACGAGCACGGCGTGCCGCTGCCCATGGACGACCTGCCGACGCTCGACCCGGCGGGGACGGGCATCGCCCTGGCCGGCGAGGGCCGGCTCACGAACTCCGGGCCGCTCAACGGGCTCAGCAAGACCAACGCGATCCGGCGCGCCATCGAGATCCTCGAGGAGCGGGGCGTCGGCCGCGCCGCGAAGAACTACCGCCTGCGCGACTGGCTGATCTCCCGCCAGCGCTACTGGGGCACGCCGATCCCGATCATCCACTGCGAGCACTGCGGGGAGGTGCCGGTCCCCGAGGCCGACCTGCCGGTGCGACTGCCGGATGCCGCGGGGCTCGACCTCAGCCCCAAGGGCGCGAGCCCACTCGGCGCCGCCGAGGAGTGGGCCCGCGTGACCTGCCCGAACTGCGGCCGCGACGCGCGTCGGGACTCCGACACGATGGACACGTTCGTCGACAGCTCGTGGTACTACCTGCGCTACCTGAACCCGACCGACGACGAGCGGGCGTTCGACCCGGCCGAGGCCGAGAAGTGGATGCCGGTCGACCAGTACGTCGGCGGCGTCGAGCACGCGATCCTGCACCTGCTCTACTCGCGCTTCGTCACGAAGGTGCTCTTCGACCTCGGCTACCTCGGCTTCACCGAGCCGTTCACGTCGCTGCTCAACCAGGGCATGGTCATCATGGACGGCACCAAGATGTCGAAGTCGAAGGGCAACCTGGTCGAGTTCGCGTCGGAGCTCTCGGCGCACGGTGCCGACGCGCTGCGCGTGACGATGGCCTTCGCCGGTCCGCCCGAGGACGACATCGACTGGGCCGACGTGTCGCCGGTCGGTGCCGCGAAGTTCCTCGCGCGCGCCTGGCGCATCTCGGGCGAGGTCACCTCGAGCCCCGACGTGGAGTGGAAGTCGGGCGACCCGGCACTGCGCCGCGTCACCCACCGGCTGCTGGCGGATGCCCCGGGCCTCGCCGAGTCCTTCAAGTTCAACGTCATCGTGGCGCGCCTCATGGAGCTCGTGAACGCGACGCGCAAGGCGATCGACTCCGGTGCCGGCGCGGGCGACGCGGCGGTCCGCGAGGCCGCCGAGGTCACGGCGATGATCCTCGACCTGTTCGCGCCGTACACGGCGGAGGACATGTGGGAGCGGCTCGGCTACGAGCCCACGGTCGCGAACGTCGTGTGGCGCAAGGCCGACCCGGCGCTCCTCGTCGAGGAGTCCGTGACGGCGATCGTGCAGGTCGACGGCAAGGTGCGCGACCGCCTCGAGGTCTCGCCGAAGATCGGCGCCGAGGAGCTCGAGTCGCTCGCGCGCGCCTCGGCCGCGGTGGCGCGCTCGGTCGGCGAGCGCGAGATCGTCAACGTGATCGTGCGCGCGCCGAAGCTCGTCAACATCGCCACGCGCGGGTAGGTCCCGCGGCGGGACGAGCCGTCCTCCACATCGGGGCGGCTCGACCGGGCGACACCCGGCGCCCGCCGCGCCGTGCGTTCGAGGATGGATCGGGTCATAGCGTCACGGCGTGACCGACGAACGCCGCGCCGACCCGCTCGCCCCGCTCGCAGGCGCGCGTGCGCGTCCACGAGCGCGCGCGGCCGTCGGCGCGGCGGTCGTGCTGTTCGTGTCCGCGGTCGCGGTGTCGGCGATCCTGTCGATCTCCGCGGGCGGTGGTGGAGCGCAGGGCGAGATCGTCCGGGTCGAGGGTGATGGCGTGTCCGACGGGTCCCCGGCCGTCGCCGGCGAGGGCCTGCCGCCGAGCGGCGCGACGCTCGCGACGCCGTCGATCCTGGTCCACGTGCTCGGCGCCGTGGCGGAGCCCGGCATCGTCGAACTCGGTCCCGGAGCGCGCGTGGTCGATGCGATCGGGGCGGCCGGCGGCCTCGCGGGCGACGCGGACCCCGCCGGCGTGAACCTCGCCCGCGTGCTCGTCGACGGCGAGCAGCTCGTCGTCCCGCGCGAGGGTGAGTCACCGCCGCCCGGCACCGGCGCCGCGGGCGCGTCGGGCACTGCGGCGAGCGGCGGACGGGTGAGCCTCAACCACGCGGACGTCGCTGCGCTCGACACGCTCCCGAGGATCGGGCCGGCCCTCGCGCAGCGGATCATCGACTGGCGCGTGGCCAACGGGCCGTTCACCGACGTCTCGCAGCTCATGGAGGTCGCGGGCATCGGCGACGCCGTGTACTCCGGGTTGGTCGACCTCGTGAGCCTCTGAGTGGGCGCCTCCCACGACCTCCGACTGCTCGGCCCCGCGGTGGCCGCCTGGTCGACGGGGTGGTTCGCGACCAGGCTGCCCGACGCCGGAGTCCCGACGTGGGCCGCGCCGGTGATGGCGTGGGGCGTTGCGGCGATGGTGCTCGCCATCCTGCCGGCGCTGCGGTACCGCCGGCGTCGCGGCCGATCCCGCGTCGGACGTGCCGGCAGTGCGGGCTCGCTCGTGATCCGGTCCGCGGCCGCGCTCCTGGTGGCGGCCGCCGTGGCCGGCCTCGTGGCGACCTCGGCCTGGAGCGTGCTCGAGCGGCGCGACCCGGCGGTGGTCGCCGACGCGGCGTCCGCGCGTGCGGAGGTCCGTGCGACCGTGCGACTCGATGCCGCACCACGTCGATCGGGCGCGACGCCGTGGTCGGGCGAGCCGAGGCTGCGCGCCGCGGCGACGCTCATCGAACTGACGGCCGATGGCGTCCGGACCGGGACCGTGCCGATCCGCGTCGACCTGTCGCTGCCCGGCGACGCGGACGGGCTGGGCTTCGGCTCGAGCGTGATCGTGGAAGGCCGGCTGGCCGGGCTGCCGTCGTCCTCGCGCGCGGCGTACCGGCTGTCCGCTGCGAGGATCCTCGAGGTCGGACCGGCGCCGCCCTGGACCGCGTGGACGCATCCGCTGCGCGAGGGACTCGCGGAGGCTTCCGCCCGGCTCGGCGGGGACGGCGGTGCCCTCGTGCCGGGACTGGCGATCGGCGACACTTCGCGCGTCTCGGACGGATTGGGGGCCGCGATGACGCTCGCGTCGCTCACGCACCTGACGGCGGTCTCCGGCGCGAACTGCGCGATCATCACCGCCGCGGCGTTCTGGGTCGCCGGACTGGGCGGCCTCCCACGGGCCGGGCGGGTGCTCGCGGCGCTCGTCGCGCTCGGCGGCTTCGTTGCGCTCGTGACGCCGGAGGCGAGCGTCGTGCGGGCGTCCGCGATGGCCGTCGTCGTGCTCACGGCCTGCGCGACGGCGCGGGCCGCCGGGGGAGTGCCCGCCCTCGGCCTCGCGGTCGTCGCGCTGCTCGCGCTCGACCCGTGGTACGCCGCCGACGCCGGATTCGCGCTCTCCGTGTTCGCGACGGCGGGGCTCGTGCTCCTGTCGCGCCCGCTCGCGATCGCGCTCGGGAGGTGGATGCCGCGGCCGATCGCCGTCGTCGTGGCGATCCCGCTCGCCGCGCAGCTCGCATGCCAACCGGTGCTCGTGCTCCTCGAGGCGGTGATCCCGGTCTACGGCGTGCCGGCCAACCTCCTCGCGGCGCCGGCCGCCCCGATCGCGACGATGGCGGGACTCATCGGCTGCCTCCTGCTGCCGGTGCTGCCCTCCGTGGGCGTCGCCGCGCTCCAGGTCGCCTGGGTGCCGGCGTCGTGGATCGCGCTGCTCGCCCGCGGCGTGGAGGGCATGCCGCTCACCGGCGTGCCCTGGCCGCCTGACGCCGCGGGCGCGATCCTCGCGGCCATCGTGATCGGGGCCGCGCTCGTGCTCGCCATGGGGCAGGGTCGGTCGGCGAGCCGCGCACGGCGCGCCCTGCGACCGGTGTCGGCGGTCGTGCTCTGCGTGGGCATCGCCGTCCCGGTGGGCCTCGCCACCGGGCCGCCGCTCTTCGCGAGCGCCACGCGCCAGGCCGACTGGGACGTCTGGCAGTGCGACGTCGGGCAGGGCGACGCCGTCCTCGTCCGTAGCGCGGACGCCGTCATGCTCGTCGACGCCGGACCCGACGCGGAGGCGCTCGACCGATGCCTCGGGACCGCGGGCGTCGACCGACTCGACCTGGTCGTGCTCACGCACTGGGACGCCGACCACGTGACGGGCACCGCCGCGCTCGCCGGCAGGGTCGCCACCGTGCTGCACGGACCGCTCGACGGTGCGCGGTCCGCGCGAGCGCTTCAGCCTCTCGTCGACGGAGGTGCGACGCACGCCGAGGCCGTCGCCGGCGCGTCCGGCACGCTTGGCGATGCCGGTTGGCGGGTGGTCTGGCCCCGACCGAACGCCGTGCCGGGCAACGACGCGAGCGTCGTGCTCCAGCTCGTGGCGCCCGGGTACCGCGCGCTGTTCCTCGGTGACCTGGGTCGCGAGGCGCAGGACGCCATGCGCCGGACGACCGACCTCGGCCGCGTCGACCTCGTGAAGGTCGCCCACCACGGCAGCGCCGACCAGAGCGCCGCCCTCTACGCCGAGCTCGGGGCATCCGTCGGACTCGTCGGCGTCGGCGCCGACAACGGGTACGGGCACCCGACGACAGCGCTGCTGGAGATGCTCGAGGCTGCAGGCACCGTGCCGGTGCGGAGCGACGAGTCGGGCGCGGCGTCGCTTCGTGCCGCGCCCCGCGGCTTCGAGCTGTGGACCGAGCGGTCCGTCGGTGTCGTCGGCGCTCCGTAGACTGGACCGGCACGACGGGAGGAGCGCGGTGGCGTCACGACAGGGCACCAGCAGGTCGTCGAAGACCGCGATCCCGCAATTGGGGTGGAGCGAGGCTCGGCCGGCGCCGATCGTGCTCGTCTCCGGCGGTGAGGACGTGCTCGCGGAGCGCGCGCTCACGATGGTGCGCGAGACGCTCCGGGCGGAGGACCCGTCGCTCGAGGTGAGCGACCTCGAGGCCGACGGCTACACGCGCGGCACCCTGCTGACGCTCGCGAGTCCGTCGCTCTTCGGCGAGCCGCGCCTCATCCGCGTGAGCGGTGTCGAGAAGTCGAGCGACGAGTTCCTGCTCGATGCGCTCGAGTACCTCGCCGCCCCGGCCGAGGGCACCACCGTGGTGCTCCGCCACCGCGGCGGCAACCGCGGCAAGAAGCTCCTCGACGCACTTCGCGCGGGTCAGGGCGGCGGGATCGAGGTCGTCTGCGCCGAGCTCAAGCGCGACGCCGACAAGCAGGACTTCGCCGCGGCCGAGTTCCGGCTCGCGGGCCGCCGCATCGCCCCGGCCGCGCTCCGCGCCCTCGTGGGCGCGTTCAGCGACGACCTCGGCGAGCTGGCCGCGGCCTGCCGGCAGCTCATCGCCGACGCCTCGGGCGACATCGACGAGGCGACCGTGCGGAAGTACTACGGCGGGCGGGTCGAGACCACCGCGTTCGAGGTCGCCGATGCGGCGATCGCCGGCCGGCACGGCGACGCCCTCATCGCCCTCCGCCACGCGCTCGACTCCGGCGCCGACCCGGTGCCGATCGTCGCGGCATTCGCCATGAAGATCCGCACCATGGCGAAGGTCGCGGGGTCGCGCGGCGCCTCCGCCTCGTCGCTCGGCATCGCGCCGTGGCAGGTGGATCGCGCCCGACGCGACCTCGGCGGATGGAGCGACGAGGGCCTCGGCGTCGCCGTGCAGGCGCTCGCCGCCGCCGACGCGGCGGTGAAGGGCGCCGAGCGCGACCCGGTCTTCGCACTCGAACGACTCGTCGGCATCATCGCCGCACGCGGCCGCGCCCTCGCCTGAGCCGTCGGCTCCGGAACGACGAAGGCCCCGCACCGAACGGTGCGGGGCCTTCGAACGACACTCGGATCAGAGCGCGGCGACCTGCTTCGCGATGGCCGACTTGCGGTTCGCGGCCTGGTTCTTGTGGATCACGCCCTTGCTCGCGGCCTTGTCGAGCTTGCGGGTCGCGACACGGAGGGCGGCGGTGGCCTTCTCCTTGTCACCCTCGGCGATGGCCTTGCGGGTGGCGGTGATGACGGTCTTGAGCTCGCTCTTCACGGCCTTGTTGCGCTCCTGCGCCTTCAGGTTGGTGCGGATGCGCTTGATCTGCGACTTGATGTTTGCCACGTGGTTCGTCTTTCGTGTGTTCTGCGGGTACCGGAGTTGCCGCAATCGGTAGAGGGGCCGTCGCGGCGCATCGTGCGGGGTGGGACCCACACGCAAGCCAACAGGCAACGATACCAGCAACGCCCATGCGGCAGCAAAGCGGAACGGGGTCGAGCGGTGCGGCCGGCGCTATCCGGTCGTCGCCGCACGACGCGTCGAACGGAGCTCGAGCTCGGCCACCGCGCCGAGCACGGCCGCCGTGAACTCCTCGGGTCGGGCGAGGCTCACGAGGTGGGTGGCGCCTTCGATGTGCACCAGCCGGCCGTCGGCGGCGGCCCGCAGCATCCGTCGCTCCTCGAACCGGAAGTGGTCGTAGCGCCCGTTGACGAACCAGATCGGCACCTCGATCGCCGCGATCGAGGCCTCCAGGTCGAGCTCGCCGATCGCGGTGATCGCCGGGCGCATGACGTCGAGCGCGACGCCGCCCGCGACGATGTCGTCGACGGACGCGGGGGAGAGGAAGAGGCGCGCCATCCGGTCGTTGAGGCCCCGACCCTGGTCGGGGAGCCGACCGATGGCATCGGCGAGGCGCAGGTAGCCGTGCAGCCCGGGTCCACGCGGCCGGGTGCCGCACGAGGCCGCGACGAGCCCCTCGAGCGCGTGCGGATGGCGCGCCGCGAACTCGATGGAGAGGTAGCCGCCGAGGCTCAGGCCGACGAGCAGTCTCGGCACGCCGGGCACCTCATCGCCGAGCGCGTCGCCGATGGCGGCGAGCGCATCGTCGAGCGTGAACGGCTCGCCGAGCCGGCCGCCGTGCCCCGGGAGGTCGATGGGCACGACCTCGAGGTCGTGCCGCTCGAGTCGCAGCACCTGGCCGCGCCACATCGTCGCCGACGTGCGGATGCCGTGGACGAGGACGACGCGGGCGCGCGGCATCGCTCAGCCCGCCCGGATCGCCCCGAGCTCGCGGGCGCGCGCGACGGCGGCCGTCCGCGATCCCACGCCGAGCTTCGTGAAGATGTGCACGAGGTGCGACTTCACGGTCGCCTCGCTGAGGAAGAGCGCCTGGCCGATCTCGCGGTTGGTGCGCCCGGCGGCGACGAGTGCGAGCACCTCGGCCTCGCGCACCGTGAGGCGCTGGTCGCCGCCGCGCTGCGACTCGTCGAGCCGCGAGGCGACCGTCGGGGCGAGGGCGGACTCGCCGGCCGCCGCGGCGCGGATCGCCGCGACGAGCTCGCCCGGCGGGGCGTCCTTCAGGAGGTAGCCGCTCGCGCCGGCCTCGATCGCGCCGAGGATGTCGGCATCCGTGTCGTAGTTCGTGAGGACGAGCACGCGAGGGGCGTCCGGCAGGGAGCGGATCCGCCGGGTCGCGTCGACGCCCTGGAGCGCGCCGGGGAACTGCAAGTCCATGAGGACGAGGTCGATGCCCGGGGTCTCGGCGAGCCGTACGGCCTCCTCGGCGCTCGAGGCTTCGCCGACGACGTGGAGGTCGTCTTCGGCCTCGAGGAGCGCGCGCATGCCGGCCCGCACGACGGGATGGTCGTCGCTGAGGAGCAGCCCGATCATGCCGGCACCACCGGGATCCGCACCGAGAGCGCGGTCCCGCCCCCGGGAGCCGACTCGACGTCGACGGTGCCGCCGAGGCTCTCGGCGCGTCGGCGGATGGCGCGGAGGCCGAACGACGGCGCCGTCTCGTCGACGCCCCCCAGCGCGGTCGGGTCGAACCCGACGCCGTCGTCGACGACGTCGAGCGCGACCTCGTCGCCGAGGTAGCTCAGCGTGAGCTCGGCCCGTGCGGCGTCGGCGTGCTTGACGACGTTCGAGAGCGAGCCCTGGGCGAGCCGGAGGAGGGTCGCCTCGATCGACATGGGCAGCGGCACCGGGTCGCCGCTCAGCGAGAACGCGATGCGCGTGCGGGTGCCGGCCTGCCGCGCCTGCTCGTTCGTGGCATCCGCGAGTCGGCGCAGCGCGCCCGGCAGGGTCTGCTCGTCGAGCGCCGGCGGCGTGAGCTCGCGGATGAAGCGGCGGGTCTCCTGGAGGTTGTCGGCCGCCGTCTCCCGGGCGAGGCGGAGCTTGTCGCGCGTGCCGTCGTCGGCGATGTCGCGCTCGGCGGCGTGCAGCAGCATCTGGATGCTCGACAGGCCCTGCGCCACGGTGTCGTGGATCTCGCGCGCGATGCGCTCGCGCTCCGCGAGCGTGCCCGCCTCGCGGCTGGCCGCCGCGAGCTCCTCGCGCGTCGCGAGCAGGTCGAGGATGAGCGACTGGCGCTCGCGCGTCTCGACGGCCATGGCGCGGTACCCGAGCCCGATGATGACCGCGACGCCGGCCGAGATGAGCGGACCGAGCACGCTGCCGACCTCGAACCCGAGCTGCGAGGTCGAGCTCCACACGCTGATGAGGAAGGTGACGCCGACGAGCGGCACCGCCCAGCGGGCGGGCAGGACGTGGAGCTCGAGGAAGAACAGCGGGAAGGCGAGGAACGCCGCGTCGGGCGTGAGCGCGCTCAGCCCGAGCCACAGCCCGAGCAGGATGACCAGCCATCCCGCGCGCATCCACGGCGTGACCACCGAGTGCGCCGTGACGACGCCCACGAGGTACGCGCCGATGAAGGCGATCGAGAGGATCGAGATGGCGACGAGCTGCTCGCCGCCGGAGAGCACCGCGCGCGCGAGAACGAACAACGTGAGGCCGACCACGAGGACGTGGAGTCCGACCCGCAACGAGACGAACACGGGGCGCAGTGCGGACGGCTGCACCCGTCCGACGAGTGGGGCATCGAGCACGGTCATGGTGGAATTCAGCGTAGTCCGGGGCCCCTCGGGCGGCATCCGTCGAAAGTGGGATCGCCCGCATGGGAGAATCGTCGGGATGTCTCCGAGAGCCGCTGAACCACCGGTGCCCGCCGCCACCGATCCCGCGCTGATCCGCAACTTCTGCATCATCGCGCACATCGACCACGGCAAGTCGACGCTCGCCGACCGCATGCTGCAGATCACGGGCGTGGTCGCCGACCGCGACATGCGCGCGCAGTACCTCGACCGCATGGACATCGAGCGCGAGCGCGGCATCACGATCAAGAGCCAGGCCGTGCGCATGCCGTGGGAGCTCGGCGGCACGGGCTACGCACTGAACATGATCGACACCCCCGGGCACGTCGACTTCAGCTACGAGGTGTCGCGCTCCCTCGCGGCGTGCGAGGGCGCGATCCTCCTGGTGGATGCCGCGCAGGGCATCGAGGCGCAGACGCTGGCGAACCTCTACCTCGCACTCGAGAACGACCTCGAGATCATCCCCGTGCTCAACAAGATCGACCTGCCGGCGGCCGAGCCCGAGAAGTACGCGCGCGAGCTCGCCGACCTGATCGGCGGTTCGCCCGACGACGTGCTGCGGGTCTCCGGCAAGACCGGCATGGGCGTCGAGGACCTGCTCGACCGGGTCGTCGAGCGAATCCCCGCGCCGACGGGCGATGCGGATGCCCCGGCGCGGGCGATGATCTTCGACTCCGTGTACGACAGCTACCGCGGCGTCGTCACCTACGTCCGGATGGTGGACGGCCAGCTGAATCCGCGCGAGCGGATCCAGATGATGTCGACGAGGGCGACGCACGAGATCCTCGAGATCGGCGTGAGCGCGCCCGAGCCGACCCCGACGAAGGGGCTCGGCGTCGGCGAGGTGGGCTACCTCATCACCGGCGTGAAGGACGTCCGGCAGTCGAAGGTCGGCGACACGGTGACCACTGCGGTGAAGCCCGCTGCCGAGCCGCTCGCGGGCTACACCGAGCCGCTGCCGATGGTGTTCTCCGGCCTGTACCCGATCGACGGCAGCGACTACCCCGAGCTCCGCGAGGCGCTCGACAAGCTGAAGCTCTCGGACGCCGCGCTCGTCTACGAGCCCGAGACGTCCGTCGCGCTCGGGTTCGGCTTCCGTTGCGGGTTCCTGGGCCTGCTCCACCTCGAGATCGTCACCGAGCGACTCCGCCGCGAGTTCGACCTCGACATCATCGCGACCGCGCCGTCCGTGGTGTACGAGGTGACCACGGAGGACAAGAAGACCGTCACGGTGACGAACCCGAGCGAGTTCCCCACCGGCGGCAAGATCGCCGAGGTGCGCGAACCCATCGTGAAGGCCGCCATCCTGGCGCCGAAGGACTACGTCGGCACGATCATGGAACTCTGCCAGTCGCGTCGCGGCACGCTCCTCGGCATGGAGTACCTCGGCGAGGACCGCGTCGAGATCCGGTACCACATGCCGCTCGGCGAGATCGTCTTCGACTTCTTCGACAACCTGAAGTCGAAGACCGCCGGGTACGCGTCGCTCGACTACGAGCCCGCGGGCGACCAGGCCGCCGACCTGGTGAAGGTCGACATCCTGCTGCAGGGGGAGCAGGTCGACGCCTTCAGCGCGATCGTGCACCGCGACAAGGCCTACGCGTACGGCGTGCTGATGACGGGCCGCCTCCGCGAACTCATCCCTCGGCAGCAGTTCGAGGTGCCCATCCAGGCGGCGATCGGGGCGCGCATCATCGCGCGCGAGTCGATCCGGGCCATCCGCAAGGACGTGCTCGCGAAGTGCTACGGCGGTGACATCACCCGCAAGCGCAAGCTCCTCGAGAAGCAGAAGGAGGGCAAGAAGCGCATGAAGATGGTCGGCCGCGTCGAGGTGCCGCAGGAGGCGTTCATCGCCGCCCTGAGCGGGGACACCGAGAAGAAGGACGCCAAGAAGTAGGACCCCGGACGGCCTCGCGACGCATGACGCGACCGGGGCCCGAGGTTGCCGCCGTTCGGGGAGGATCGGCGTTCTAGGAGAGCATCCCGCCGTCGCCCATTCCGATCATCGTCAGTTCGACCACTCGCACCTTCTCGCAACGAGCGCACTCGTAGTACGGCTCGGTGTCGGGCTCACGGTGGAGCACCCACTTGTGGATCCCGATCCGACAGCGGAACGATGTCGTTCTCATACGCGGACCTCCTCGACACGGACGGTCTCGACTCAAGCCGAAGGCTACTCCGGGCGGTGGGGGGCGGCAATACGTCCCTCCGCGACTCCGTGATCGGGATATCGGGAAGGATGAGGGCCGATTCCGACCGTGGCGGGCCGCCGAAGTACGATGTTCGGATGACTCGACGCAGCACGTTCACCGATCAGTCGGTGACCTATGGCGCGATCGGCGCGACGCTCGACCCCGACCTGCTGCGGTACCCGCCGGCCGGGTTCACGCCGTCGGAGGACTCGGTGCGGCTGGGCTCCGGGCGGGAGCGCTTCGACGCCTCGGCCGAGGCGCTGATGACGTGGGGCATCCAGCAGGGCGCCGGCTTCACCGTGGTCGACCCCTCGCCCGGAACGGGCGCGCGGTACACGGGCATCGCGTACGACGAGTCCGGTGCGCCGCTCGCCGAGCAGCCGGCGCCGCGTGTCGAGCAGCGCTTCGGGCCGGACGGCACGCCGTACATCAGCGCCGGCATGACCGCGACGCTTCGGCGGCGCGGCCGGCTTCGCTCGCGCTCGACCCCGGTCCTCGTCGTCTACGTCGTCGACGAGCCGAACCGGATCGGCTTCGCGTACGGCACGACCGGCGACGCCTCGGAGAACGGTGAGGAGTCCTTCATCCTCGAGCACCGCGACGACGACTCGGTGTGGCTCACGATCCGGTCGGCGTTCGAGCCGAACGGCGGCCTGCGGCGAGTGTTCGGACCGCTCGTGCGCCGGCGGCGACGGGAGCTCACGAAGCGGGAGCTCCGGGCGCTGCACCCGGCGTTCCCCGTCTGATGGCGGGACCGCTTCCCATCGCCGATCCGGCGCCCGCCGACGGCCTGCTCCCGGCGAGCGCGACGACGGATGCCGCGACCCGCGCGTTCGGCGTGTACCTGCACGTGCCGTTCTGCCGGGTGCGGTGCGGCTACTGCGACTTCAACACGTACACGTCAGGCGAGTTGCGCGGTGCGCGGCAGGAGGACTTCGCCGACCGGGCCGCGGCCGAGGTCCGGTTCGCGCGCGACGTGCTCGAGGCATCCGGCGCCCCTGATCGCCCGGCGTCGACGGTGTTCTTCGGCGGCGGCACGCCGACCCTGTTGCCGGCCGCCGACCTCGTCCGGATGCTCGGCGCGGTGCGCGACGCGTTCGGCATCGCGGAGGGCGCCGAGGTCACCACCGAGGCGAATCCCGACTCGGTCGACGCCGACGACCTGCGGCGACTCGCCGACGGCGGGTTCACGCGCGTCTCGTTCGGGATGCAGTCGGCCGTGCCGCACGTGCTCGCGGCGCTCGACCGGACGCACGACCCGGCACGGGTCCCACTCGTCGTCGGGTGGGCGCGCGAGGCGGGCCTCGACGTGAGCCTCGACCTGATCTACGGCACGCCGGGGGAGTCGCTCGCCGATTGGCGCGCGAGCCTGGAGGCCGTGCTCGCCGAATGCCCCGACCACGTGAGCGCCTACGCGCTCATCGTCGAGGACGGCACGAAGCTCGCCGGGAGGATCCGCCGCGGGGAGCTCGCCGCGGTCGACGACGACCTCGCGGCCGACATGTACGAGCTGGCCGACGACCTCCTGGCTGAGGCGGGCTACGACTGGTACGAGGTCTCGAACTGGGCGACGGATGCCGCGCACCGGTCGCGACACAACCTCGGGTACTGGCGGGGCGACGACTGGTGGGGCGTGGGGCCCGGCGCGCACAGCCACGTGGGCGGCGTGCGGTGGTGGAACGCGAAGCACCCCGCGGCCTACGCCGAGCGACTGGCCGCGGGCGTCTCGCCCGCGGTCGGCCGCGAGACGCTCGACCAGGCGACCCGCGAGACCGAGCGCGTGCTCCTCGCGACGCGCATCCGCGAGGGCGTTGAGGTCTCGAGCCTTCACGCCGGTGGTCGGCACGCCGTCGCCGGCCTCATCGCGGACGGGCTCGTGGACGCACGAACCGCCCTCGCCGGGAGGCTCACGCTGACCCGACGAGGGCGGTTGCTGGCGGACGCCGTCGTGCGGCGCCTGCTCGAGGACTAGCTGACGAACTTGATGGCGACGGGGTACACGTAGTACTCGCCGTTGTTCGCCTTGATGGCGGCGATGATGCCGAACACGATCGCGGCGACCCAGGCCGCGATCAGCAGGAAGATGCCGATGATCACGAACGTCAGGATCGAGCCCACCACGTAGGCGATGAGCAGCGTGATCTGGAAGTTCAGCGCCGTCGCGGTGTGCTCGCGGATGAACGGGCCCTTGTCCTTCAGGACGAGGTAGCCGATCAGGGCGGGCAGGAAGCCGAACAGGATGCCGCCGATGTGGATCAGCGTGGCCCAGAGCTTCTCGTCGGCCGGGCTGAGCGGCTGGCTCTGCTGGTAGGGCCCGCCACCGGGCGGGGGCGGCGGGGTCGGACCACCGGGCGGCGGCGGCGGCGGGCCGCCGGCGGGCGGCGTGGGAGGCGTGGGAGGTGGTGCGTCGGACATGATGCGTGCTCCTCTGTGATCGCGCCCGGACAGGGGACGTCCACTCATGCTGGCACAGCACGACGCGCCGGTCGAGGGAGGCTCGACCGGCGCGTCGGAGGCTCGTCCGCGACCTACTTGATGAGGCGGATGGCGAAGGGGTAGCGGTAGTGGTTGCCGTCCTTCGCGGTCATGAAGGCGATGATCGAGAAGATCACGCCGAGGATCCACGGGATGTAAGTGAGGAAGCCGAAGAGCGCCCCGAACCCGAACGTGACCACGGTGATGATCGTGGTCAGCACCCAGAGCGCGACAGTGGCGAGCACCAGCGTGATCTGGAAGTTCAGCGCCTCCTTGCCCTCGGTGTTCGTGAACGAGCCACGGTCCTTGAAGACGAGCCAGATGATGAGCGACGGCAGGATGCCGAGGATGCCGCCGAGGTGCGCGAAGGAGCCCCACTGGACGTCCTGCTCGTGCGAGAGCGGGGCGGCGGGAGTCGGCTGCGGGGCCGCGTTCGGATCCTGCGGCGGGAGGTTGGAGTCGGTCATGTCGGGAGCCTTTCGATGTGGGGAACCGCACCGCCCGCGGGCGGGAACGGCGTCGCGGGGTGCGGGACGATGCACACGCTATCGGCGCGGCGGACCGACCGGCAACGGTGTGCGCCCTGAATCTCGCGATATGATTAGCAGTCACGTGGGCGGAGTGCCAAGCACGCGTCGTCCGGGTCCGATCGGTCGAGGGAAGCGAGGGTCATGGTCTCCGAACGCAGTCTCGCGGTCCTGCGCGCGATCGTGCAGGACTACGTCGAGTCGCGCGAGCCGGTCGGCTCGAAGTCGATCGTCGAACGCCACCAGTTCGGTGTCTCCGCCGCGACCATCCGCAACGACATGGCCCTCCTCGAGGAGGAGGAGCTCATCGCGGCGCCGCACACCTCGTCCGGGCGCATCCCCACCGACAAGGGCTACCGGGTGTTCGTCGACCAGCTCGCCGACATCCGCCCGCTCTCGGCGACGCAGCGGCACGCCATCGAGACCTTCCTCGGCGAGTCGAACGACCTCGACGAACTGCTCGGTCGCACGGTGCGCCTCGTCTCGCAGTTGACCCGCCAGCTCGCCGTCGTCCAGTACCCCAGCTTCGCGCGTGCCCGAGTGCGGCACGTCGAGCTCGTCTCGCTCGCCCCGACGCGCGTGCTGTGCATCCTCATCTCCGACAGCGGCCAGGTCGAGCAGCGCCTCGCCGAGCTCGACCAGCCGGCCGACGAGGCGACGCTCGCGCGCCTGCGCGACCGCCTCAACGAGGTGGCCGCCGGCCTGACGATGGCGGATGCCGCGACCGCCCTCTCGGCCGAGACCGAGCACGCCGACCGCGCCCACGCCGAGGTGCTGCACACGCTCGCGGCGACGCTCGCCGACCAGGCCAAGATCACCCGGTCCGACCGGCTCGTGGTCGCCGGCGCGGCGAACCTCGTGCGCACCGAGCAGGACTTCGCCGGGAACATCCTCGGCGTCATGGAGGCCATCGAGGAGCAGGTCGTCATCCTCCGGCTCTTCGGCGAGATGGCCGCCGACGACGGCATCGCCGTGCGCATCGGCCGTGAGAACGCCGCCTTCGGGCTCGGCGACACCTCTGTGGTGTCGACCGCCTTCGCGGTCCCGGGGCGCGACGTGTCGCGGCTCGGCATCGTCGGCCCCACTCGCATGGACTACTCCCAGAGCATGGCCGCCGTCCGCGCGGTCGCCCGCTACCTCTCCCGCACGCTCGGCGAGAGCTGAACCGCACGGGGCCGCCACGCGGCATCCGTCACCGGCAATCGAAAGGAACCCGCCTCACGTGGCCGACCACTACGAGGTCCTCGGCGTCGCACGCGACGCCTCCCCGGACGAGATCAAGAAGGCGTACCGCCGGCTCGCACGCGAGCTCCACCCCGACGTGAACCCGGGCGCCGAGGCGTCCGAGCGGTTCAAGGAGGTCACGCACGCGTACGACGTGCTCTCCGACCCGAAGCAGCGCCAGCAATACGACCTGGGCGGCCAGGGCGGGTTCGGCGGCGGGGGTGCGGGCTTCGGCGGCTTCGGCGACATCTTCGAGACGTTCTTCGGCGCCGGGCAGGCCAGCCGCGGGCCGCGATCGCGCCGCGAGCGCGGCCAGGACGCGCTGATCCGCCTCGAGGTCGGGCTCGACGACGTGATCTTCGGCACGCATCGCGACATCGAGGTCGATACGGCCGTCGTGTGCGAGACCTGCCACGGCTCGTGCTGCAAGCCCGGCACCTCGCCCGTCACGTGCGACATCTGCGGCGGCAGCGGGCACATCCAGCGCGCGGTGCGCTCCCTCCTCGGCAACGTGATGACCTCGAGCCCCTGCGGCTCATGCCGCGGCTACGGCACGATCATCGCGACGCCGTGCGTCACGTGCCAGGGCCAGGGTCGCGTGCGGGCGCGCCGGACCGTGCCCGTCGACGTCCCCGCCGGTGTCGACACCGGTGTGCGACTCCAGATGCCGGGCTCCGGCGAGGCCGGCCCCGCCGGCGGCCCGAACGGCGACCTCTACCTCGAGATCAAGGTGAAGAACCACGAGGTGTTCAGCCGCAACGGCGACGACCTGCTCTGCACGCTCGAGGTGCAGATGACCGACGCCGTGCTCGGCACGTCCACGAAGGTCGCCGCGCTCGACGGCGACGTCGACCTCGAGCTGAAGCCCGGCGTGCAGTCGGGCGAGATCCTCACCGTGAAGGACCGCGGCATCACGCACCTGCGCGGCAGCGGCCGCGGCGACCTCCGGGTCGCCGTGCACGTCGTCACCCCGACCAAGCTCAACCACAAGGAGCGCGAGCTCGTCGAGCAGCTGGCCAAGCAGCGCAAGGCGCAGCCGCCGCAGCTCGGGCACTTCCAGCAGGGGCTCTTCGCGCGCCTGCGCGACCGGTTCCTGGGCTGACGGCGGGGCGGATGCCGCGATGAGCCACCTCTACCTCGACGAGACGCTCGACCTCGGCCCGGTGCGGCCGGGGGACCCGGTCGAGCTCGACGGCGACGAGGCACGGCACGCGGTGACCGTGTCACGGCTGCGCGTCGGCGAGCGGGTCTCGATCGGCGACGGCCGCGGGCGGGTCGTGCACGGCCCGGTGACGGCGGCCGAGCCCCGCCGCCTCGAGATCGAGGTCGAATCGGTCGACGACGAACCCGAGCCGTCGCCGCGGCTCACGCTCGTCCAGGCGCTCGCGAAGGGCGATCGCGACGAGCTCGCCGTGCAGGCGGCCACCGAGCTCGGGGTCGACCGCATCGTGCCGTGGTCCGCGACCCGGTCGGTCTCCCGGTGGGAGGGTGCGAAGGCGGAGAAGGGCCGCGCCCGCTGGGCGAGCATCGTGCGCGAGGCCGTGAAGCAGTCGCTCCGCGCCCGCATCCCCGCGGTCGAGCCGGTCGCGTCGACGCGCGAACTGCCATCGCGGCTCGAGGGCGATCGGATGCTGCTCCTCGTGCCCGGCGCGGAGACGCCGCTCAGCGGCATCCGCCCCGACGGCCGCGACCTCGCGCTCGTCGTCGGCCCGGAGGGCGGCATGGACCCGGCCGAGATCGAGCGGCTCCGGGAGGCCGGCGCCGAGCCGGTCCGCCTCGGAGAGTCGGTGCTCCGCACCTCGACCGCCGGGCCCGCGGCGATCGCCGTGCTCTCGGTCGCGCTCGGGCGGTGGTGACGCATCCGTCGCTACGATGGAGGGATGAGCGGAACGGCTGAACCCACGGTCTTCGAGCGCATCGCGGCCGGTGAGATCCCGGCGAAGATGGTCGCAGAGACCGATCGCGTCATCGCGTTCCACGACATCGCGCCGCAGGCGCCCGTGCACGTGATCGTGACGCCGCGCATCGGCCGGCACCGCGACGTCGTCGAGCTCGCCGCCGACGACCCCGAGCTGCTCGCCGAACTCGTGGCGGTGGCCAAGGGCATCGCCGACGAGCTGGCCGACGGCCAGTTCCGCCTCGTCTTCAACACCGGCCCCGCTGCGGGCCAGACCGTGTTCCACGTGCACGCCCACGTCCTCGGGGGCGGCCTCAGGGAGGGATCGCTTGGCGGCTGACGACGCGGGGGACCTCCCGCTCTCCGGATCCGAGGTCCGCTCCGACGAGGAGCGACTGAAGATCGACGGCATCGCCATGGTCCGGCTCCTCGGACCGCAGGACCGCCTCCTCACGACGATCGAACGGGAGTACCCCGGCGTCGACGTGCACGTGCGCGGCAACGAGATCGCCATCCGCGGCGACGCCGAGGACCGCATCCGCGTCCGCCGCCTCGTCGAGGAGCTCCTCGAGCTCGTCCGCGGCGGCGGCGACCCGACACCCATCGAAGTGAGGAGCTCGGCCCGCATGCTCGACGCCGACCCGAATGCCCGCCCCTCCGAGCAGCTCGGACAGGTCATCGTCTCCAGCCGGGGCAAGTCGATCCGGCCGAAGACCGAGGGCCAGCGCGCCTACGTCGACGCGATCGACGAGCACACCATCGTGTTCGGAATCGGCCCGGCCGGCACCGGCAAGACGTACCTCGCGATGGCCAAGGCCGTCCAGGCGCTGCAGCGCAAGGAGGTCAACCGGATCATCCTGACGCGTCCCGCCGTCGAGGCGGGGGAGCGGCTCGGGTTCCTGCCCGGCACGCTCACGGAGAAGATCGACCCGTACCTGCGACCTCTCTACGACGCGCTCAACGAGATGATGGACCCCGAGCTCGTCCCGAAGCTCCTCGCCACGGGAACGGTCGAGGTCGCCCCGCTCGCGTACATGCGCGGTCGGACGCTGAACGACTCGTTCGTCGTACTCGACGAGGCGCAGAACACGACGCCCGAGCAGATGAAGATGTTCCTCACGCGCCTCGGCTTCGGATCCAAGATGGTCGTCACCGGCGACATCACGCAGGTCGACCTGCCGGGCGGATCGTCGGGCCTGCGACTGGTCACGCGCATCCTCGACGGCGTCGAGGACATCCACTTCGCCCGGCTCACGAGCGACGACGTCGTCCGGCACACCCTCGTCGGCCGCATCGTCGACGCCTACACCGAGTTCGACCAGCGTGCGCAGGCTCAGCGGTACGAGCGCGAGCAGGCGCGCGAGTTCGCGAACCGGGCCGAGCGGCGCGGCGCGGACCGGCGCGGCGCACCGGGCCCCCGTGACCACCTCCCCAGGAAGAGGCAGCCGTGAGCATCGAGATCAACAACGAGTCGTCGATCGAGGTCGACGAGTCCGCGCTGCAGCGCCTCGCGGTGTACGCGCTCGACATGATGCACGTGCACGCCGACGCCGAGCTCGCGATCGTGCTCGTCGACGAGGGCGCGATGGAGCAGCTGCACGTGCAGTGGATGGACGAGCCCGGCCCGACCGACGTGCTGAGCTTCCCCATGGACGAGCTGCGTCCAGGCACGGCCGACGAGCCCGCGCCGCCCGGCCTGCTCGGCGACGTCGTGCTGTGCCCGCAGGTCGCGGAGACGCAGGCGAAGGCCGCCGGTCACGCGCTGCTCGACGAGCTGCTGCTGCTCACCACGCACGGGATCCTCCACCTCCTCGGCTTCGACCACGCGGAGCCCGACGAGGAGAAGGAGATGTTCGGGATCCAGCGCGACATCCTCGTCGGCTTCTCGATGCAGGAGCGTCGACGCTGACCATGCTGCCCTGGCTCTTCCTCGCGGCCGCCTTCGTCCTCGTCGCGTTCGGCGGCCTCATGGCCGCGGTCGACTCCGCAATCGGCGTGAGCTCGCGGGCCGACCTCGTCGAGCTCTCGGTCGGCGCCCGCGCCGAGCGGTCCCTCCGGGCGATCGCGGAGGACACCGGCGCGCACGTGAATGCGGTGAACTTCATGCGCATCCTCGCCGAGACGACGGCCGCAGTGCTCGTGACGCTCGCGTTCACGTTCTTCCTCGACGACGTGTGGCTCGTCCTGCTCGTCTCGGCGCTCATCATGACCGCGGTGTCGTTCGTGCTCGTCGGTGCGAGCCCGCGGAGCGTCGGTCGCGCGCACTCCGTGGCGGTCCTCCGCCTGTCGGCGCCGCTCGTCCGGGGCGTGCGGCTCCTCCTCGGTCCCCTCGCGAACGCCCTCGTCTCGCTGGGCAACCGCGTCACGCCCGGCCGGATCCGGTTCGCCGGCGTCTCGAGCGAGGAGCAGCTGCTCAGCATCGTCGACGAGGCCACCGAGCTCGAGGTCCTGGAGCAGGCCGATCGCGAGCTCATCCACTCGGTCTTCGAGTTCAGCGACACGCTCGTGCGCGAGGTCATGGTGCCGCGCACCGACATGGTGACCATCGAGTCCACCGCGCACCTGCCGCAGGCGATGGCGCTGTTCCTCAAGGAGGGGTACTCGCGCATCCCGGTCATCGACCGCGAGGCCGACGACATCGTCGGCGTGCTGTACCTTCGCGACCTCGCCCGCCTCGGCTTCGAACGCCCGCTCGACGCGGCGACGCTCACCGTCGCCGACCTCGCGCGGCCCGCGGTGTTCGTACCCGAGTCGATGGGCGCCGA
Source organism: Agromyces zhanjiangensis (assembly GCF_040496055.1). Lineage (NCBI taxonomy): Bacteria > Bacillati > Actinomycetota > Actinomycetes > Micrococcales > Microbacteriaceae > Agromyces > Agromyces zhanjiangensis. The sequence goes on from NZ_JBEPKB010000002.1 coordinate 138,960, forward strand.
CGCCCTGATGCGGCAGATGCAGCTGGAGTCGAACCACCTCGCGATGGTCGTCGACGAGTACGGCGGCATCGCCGGGCTCGCCACGCTCGAGGACCTGATCGAGGAGCTCGTCGGCGACATCTCCGACGAGTACGACCGCGAGGCCGCCCAGGTCGAGGAGCTCGGCGATGGCCGGTTCCGCGTGAACGCCCGCCTGCCCGTCGACGAGCTGGGGGAGCTCTTCGGGCTCGACCTGGAGGACGAGGACGTCGACTCCGTCGGCGGCCTCCTCGCGAAGGAGCTCGGCCGGCTGCCGCTCCGCGGCGACCGCGCGAGCGTCAGCGGCCTTCTCCTCGAGGCCGAGCGCACCGAGGGGCGACGCAAGCGCATCGCGACGATCCTGGTCGAGGCCGACCAGGCCCTGATCGACGTCCGCGCGGCCTTCGCGGCCGACGAGACCGCCACCCATGAGGGGATGCACCCATGACCGATTACCGCGCCGGTTTCGTCTCGTTCGTGGGACGCCCCAACGTCGGCAAGTCGACGCTCACGAACGCCCTCGTCGGCGAGAAGGTCGCCATCACGAGTTCGAAGCCCCAGACCACTCGCCGCGCGATCCGCGGCATCGTGCACCGCGACTACGGCCAGCTCATCGTGGTCGACACCCCCGGCCTGCACCGGCCCCGCACGCTCCTCGGCGAGCGCCTGAACTCGCTCGTGCAGTCCACGCTCGGCGACGTGGACGTGATCGGGTTCTGCGTGCCGGCGAACGAGGCCATCGGCCCCGGCGATCGATTCATCAACGAGCAGCTCGACCAGTACCCGCGTGCGAAGAAGGTCGCGATCGTGACGAAGACGGATGCCGCGGGCAAGGGGAAGGTCGCCGAGCAGCTGCTCGCGGTCTCGCAACTGCGCGAGTGGGACGCGATCATCCCCGTCTCCGCGCCGAGGGGCGAGCAACTCGACGTCCTGGTCGACGAGCTGCTGCAGCTCATGCCCCAGTCGGAGCAGCCGCTCTACCCGGCCGAGACCACGACCGACGAGGACACGGCCGAGCGCATCGCGGAGTTCGTGCGCGAGGCCGCGCTCGAGGGCGTCTCCGACGAGCTGCCCCATTCGATCGCCGTGACCGTGGACGACATGATCGAGCGCGACGACAAGGACCTGCTCGAGGTCTACGCGAACCTGTACGTCGAGCGCGACAGCCAGAAGGGCATCATCATCGGCAAGGGCGGCTCGCGGCTCCGCGAGGTCGGCGAGCGGGCCCGCGCGCAGATCGAGCAGCTGCTCGGCCGGAAGGTCTACCTGGCGCTGCACGTGAAGGTCGCGAAGGACTGGCAGCGCGACCCGAAGCAGCTCGGCCGGCTCGGGTTCTGAGTCGCACGATCCGCGCCGCGGGCGGCGGCCCGAGTCGAGTCAGGGGTGGCGAGTCGGCGCACGTCAGCCGATCGGATGACTTCGGGCCGACCCCCGGTTCCGGGTCCGGCGGAGGGCGTACCGTGGTGCGGTGAGCACCTCGAGCCAGCGGACGACCCTGATCGTCGACGGCGTGCTCGCCGCGGCCTTCCTCGCCGTGTGCTCGCTGTTCGCGCTCGTCGGCGGCTGGCAGGACGTGATCGTCACGGTGCTCTTCGCCGCCGCGCTCGCGATCCGCCGCCTCGCGCCCGGCGCCTCGCTCGTGGTCGCCTGGGTCGCGGCGTGCGTGCAGATGCTGCTGCTGCGCGATGTGCAGCCGGCGGATGTCGCGGTGTTCGGCGTCGTCTACTCGACCTCCGCGCACGGTTCGCGGGCCGTCCGCTGGTGGGGACTCGGGTCGGCGGGCGCCGGCGCGGTCCTCGCGGCGGTGTACATCGCGCTCGTGAAGCCGTTCGTCGACGGCTTCGGCATCGTCGCGACCTCCGAGGCGCTCGCCACGCTCGCGTGGACCGCACTCCTGTTCGGTGCCGCGCTGGCCGCGCTCGTGCTCGCCTGGACGATCGGGCTCCTCGTGCGCACCGTGCGCGACGCGCGCGAGCAGCGGCGGCGTGGGGAGTTCGACCGCCGCGAGCGAGAGCACGCCGAGTACCGGTACGTCGTCGAGCAGGAGCGCTCGCGCATCGCGCGCGACATGCACGATGTCGTCGCGCACTCGCTCGCGGTCGTGATCGCGCAGGCGGACGGCGCCCGCTTCGCCGCGCGGACCCGCCCCGAGGCGGCATCCGAGGCACTGCAGACCATCTCGGGGGTGGCGCGCGACGCGCTGGGCGACGTGCGGATGCTCCTCGGCGAGCTCCGGCATCGCGAGGGCTCGTCGCCGCAGCCGGCGCTCGACGACCTCGACGACCTGGTCGCGCAGGTGCGCTCGACCGGACTCGACGTGCGCCGGACGGAGCGCGGCGAACGGGTCGCACTCGGCACGGGCCACCAGATCGCCGTCTACCGCATCGTGCAGGAGGGGCTCACGAACGCGCTCCGGCACGGCGACCCGGCCGCACCGGTGCTGCTCGACCTCGACTGGGACGACGGCGGAGTCGCAGTGCGCGTCGAGAACGCCCTGCGCGGCGACGCCGACGCCGACGCCGACGGTGAAGCGTCGAGCCGACCCTCGGCGCCCCGACACGGCATCCCCGGCATGCGCGAGCGCGCCGAGCTCGCGGGCGGGTCGTTCGTCGCGGAGGCAGCCGGCGGGCGGTTCGTCGTGACCGCGCGGATCCCGGCGCAGGCGGCGGCATGAGCGCCATCCGCGTCGCGCTCGTCGACGACCAGGCCCTCTTCCGTGCGGGCATCCGCATGCTCGTCGAGTCGCAGGACGACCTCGTGTTCGCGGGCGATGCCGCCGACGGCCGCGCGGCGATCGCGCTCGCTGCCCGGAGCCGGCCCGACGTCGTGCTCATGGACGTGCGGATGCCGCAGCTCGACGGCATCGCGGCGACCGAGCGCATCCTGGCCGATGCGGAGCATGACGGCCGTGAGCCGCCGCGCATCCTCGTGCTGACGACGTTCGACCTCGACGAGAACGCGGCGCGCGCCATCCGCGCGGGCGCCAGCGGCTTCGTGCTGAAGGACGCCGATCCGGAGTTCCTGCTCGCCGCGATCCGGACCGTGCACCGCGGCAATGCGGTCATCGCGGCGAACGCGACGCGCGACCTCATCGCGCACACGTCGCCTGGGAACGGCCGACGTCCGGCGCCCGCGGCGTGGGGCGACCTCACCGGCAGGGAGCGGGAGATCTTCGCGCTGGCCGCGAAGGGACTCTCGAACGCGGAGATCGCCGCGGCCGAGTTCCTCGGCGAGGCGACGGTGAAGACGCACCTCAGCCGCGTGCTCGGCAAGCTCGGGCTGCGCGACCGGGTGCAGCTCGTCGTGTTCGCGTACGAGCACGACCTCCCCTCGGGCTGAGCCCGGCGGTCGCCGCGGCCGAGGTCATCCCAGCGGATGACGTCGGCGCGACGATCGGCGGACGCGGGCCGCCCCGGCCCGTCCGTAGCGTCGCCGACATGGAGATCAGACCCTCAGACCTCGGACTCGTCGCCCGCGTCGCCGGGCTCGGCAAGCGCTACGGAACGGGCGCCGGCGCCGTCACCGCGCTCGAGAACGTGTCGCTCGGCCTGCGCCGCGGCGAGTTCACCGCCATCATGGGCCCGTCGGGCTCCGGCAAGTCCACGCTCATGCACATCATGGCCGGGCTCGACTCGCCCACCTCGGGTCGGGTGTGGCTCGGCGACACCGACATCACCGACCTGCCGGACGGCGCGCTGACCGTGCTTCGGCGCCGCCGCGTCGGGTTCGTGTTCCAGGCGTTCAACCTCGTGCCGACGCTGGACGTCGAGGGCAACGTGCTGCTGCCGTTCGAGCTCGACGGGCGGCGGCCGAGCCGTGAGGAGCGCGCCGCCATCGACGCGTTCATCGCACGGCTGGGCCTCGCCGACCGGCTCGGGCACCGCCCGCACGAGCTCTCCGGCGGGCAGCAGCAGCGTGTGGCGATCGCTCGGGCCCTCGCGACGCGCCCCGACCTCGTGTTCGCCGACGAACCGACGGGCAACCTCGACTCCCGGACCGGCCGCGAGGTGCTGGAGATCCTCGCCGACGCGAGCCGTGCGCACGGGCAGTCGATCGCGATGGTGACGCACGACCCGATCGCCGCGAGCCACGCGGATCGCATCCTGTTCCTCGCCGACGGGCGGATCGTGCGCGACGCGCAGCGGACGAGCGCCGACGAGATCGCGACGTACATGCTCTCAATGGAGCGGGCCGCGTGATCGGCCACCTCCGCACCGAGCACGGCCCGACGCTCCTCGTCGCGACGCTCGCGTCGGCGTTCGGCGTCGCGCTGCTGCAGGTCACCGGCTACCTCGGCTCGGCGATGCGGGCCGACGACGTCACCGGATCGAGCGCCACAGCGGCGCTGATGCTCGCCATCGTCGCGTGGGTGTTCATCGTCATCGCGGTGTACGTGAGCGGGGTGGTGACGGCGAACACGGTCGCCACGGTCGTCGCCGGCCGGACCCGACAGATCGCGCTCCTGCGCCTGCTCGGGTCGACGGCGCGGTCGCAGCGCGGTCGCATCGCGCGGGAGGGACTTGCGATCGGAGCGATCGGCGCCGTGCTCGGCCTCGTCGGGGGCACGCTCGCAGCGATCGGGCTGGCCGAGTGGGCCGTCGCCGCCGACGTGCTGCCGCGCGTCGACCACGCATGGGGCGACCCCGTGGTGCTGCTGCCGGCGATCGTCGCCGTGCTGACGACCTGGCTCGCCGCGTGGGCGGGTTCGCGGCGCGTCCTCGCCGTCCGACCCTCGGAGGCGCTCGGGAACGCCGCTGCGCGATCCCACGACGAGCTCGCCCGGCGGCGCGGACGGAACGCGACCGCAGCGACCCTCGCGACGGTCGGCACCCTGCTCCTCCTCGCCGGCGTCGCGCTCGGCCTGGCCAGTCCGCTCGGCGTCCTCGTCGGGCTCGTGGGCGGAGTCCTGTCGTTCACCGGCATCGTGCTGGGGGCGCACATCGTCATGCCGCCGATCCTGCGCCTCGTCGGGCGCGCGCTCGGCCCCTCGCCGTCGGCGCGCCTCGCCGCGGAGAACGCCGTCCGGCACCCCGAGCGGAGCTCGCGCATGACGATCGGCCTCGTCATCGGCGTGACGCTCGTGACGATGTTCGCGGTCGCCATGGAGTCGTACCGCGACCTGCTCCTCGCGGCCACCGACGACCGGCCGGACCTCCGCGCGGGCATCGAGCAGATGGTCTCCGCGACGGTCGCCGTCTTCGGCGTGCTGGTCGGCTTCAGCGCGCTCATCGCCGCGGTCGGACTCGTGAACACGCTGTCGCTGAGCGTGCTCCAGCGGACGCGCGAGCTGGGGCTGCTCCGCGCGCTCGGCTTCGAGCGTCGGCAGCTCCGGACGATGGTCCTCGCCGAGAGCGCCGCGCTGACGGCCGCCGCGACGGTCACGGGGCTCGTCCTCGGCACCTTCTACGGCTGGGCGGGGGCGCAGTCGATGCTCGGAAGCGTGCAGGTCGAGCCGCTCCTCATCGTGCCGTCGATCCCGTGGAGCGTGGTCGGCGTGCTCATCCTCGCTGCAGGCGTCCTGACATTCGTCGCGTCGCTCGCGCAGTCGCGCCGGGCGACGACGGTCTCGCCGGTCGCGGCATTGGCCGTCGAATGAGATCGAGGGGATGACGCGTGGCGGGTGCCGGCACTGGGGGGGCGGCACCCGCCATCCGTCGTCCAGTGTGCGAGCATGCTCGGCATGAGCCAGCGCCCCGACGTCGACGTGTTCATGGTGTTCGACTGCGACGGGGTGCTCGTCGACTCGGAGCGGCTCGTGCAGCGGGTCGAGATGCAGCTGATCACCGAGCTGGGCTGGCCGATCACGATCGACGAGGTCCGCAGCGAACACCTCGGCAGGTCGGCAGCCGAGGTGATGGCCAACATCGAACGTCGGACCGGACGGGCGATCCCGGATGACTTCGTTCGACGCCGCGATGACCTGCTCAGGGTGTCGTTCACGACGGAGCTCGAGGCCGTGGCGGGTGTGCGCGAGGCGCTGGACGAGCTGGTCGCCCTGGGGTACCGCTCCTGCATCGCATCGTCCGGTACTCACGACAGGATGCGGCTCACGCTCGGGCGGACGGGCCTGCGGTCGCGGTTCGAGGGGCGGATCTTCAGCGCGAGCGAAGTGGAGAAGGGCAAGCCCGAGCCCGACCTGTTCCTGCATGCCGCACGGCGAATGGGGGTGGCGCCGTCGGACTGCGTCGTCGTCGAGGACAGCCCGTCGGGGATCGCGGCCGCCGCCCGCGCGGGCATGCGATCCATCGGGTTCGCCGCCGACACCCCCGTCTCCCTGCTCCGTGGGGCGGACCTCACGATCGAGCACATGGATTCGCTCGTCGAGGCGATCAGCCGGCTCGGGACGACCTGACCGCGGGCCGTTGTCTTCGATGCCGCCCGGTTCAGGTCCTGACGCCGAGTGCCGCGAACCCGTTGCCGGCCGCGAACACCGCCAGCGCGAGCACCAGCGCGACGGGCGGGATCCACGCTGCGCGGCGACCTGAGCGGATGAAGGCGATCGAGGCGACCAGGGCGAGGACGCCGACGGCGATCGTGCCGAACCTCGCGATGCGGTGGCCCGCGAGGATCACTCCGTAGTCGCACTCGGTCACCGGCGGGTTGCAACGGTCGCCGACGAAGAACGCGACGACCGCGAACCAGGCCAGGGCGGCGAGCGCCGGCGCGAGCATGACCAGGCCGACGACCGTCAGTCCGCGGTCGGCGGCATCGACGGGCGGGCCGGTCGCGGTGTCATGCACGGGTCGACCATGGGCCACTCGAGCCCGTCGTCACGGGCCGCCGCGCCACGACCGGTTCCTCCACGCCGCGGGCCACTATCGCCCGGGGGTCGATGGCGCTAGCGTGGGCGGCATCGAACACGTGTCGGACGACCGCATGGACGACGTCAGGGAAGCCCGACGCCGATTCCCGGTGACGGACGGGGCCACGTACCTCAACACCGCGGCGGTGGGCCTCGCGAGCCGGGCGCTGGGGGAGACCCTGCACCGCTTCGTCGACCGGTGGGTCGGCTCCGGCCTCGACTTCACCGAGGGCGAGACGGCCGCGGAGCACTGCCGGTCGATGGTCGCCGGCCTGATGGGGGTCGAGGCGTCCGAACTGGCGCTCATCGCCTCCGCGTCCGCGGCCGCCGGCCTCGTGGCCGCCCAGCTCGGCCTCGCCCGGCCGGGGGAGAACGTCGTCATCGGTGAGCGGGAGTTCAGCTCGAACCACTTCCCGTGGGTCCTCCTCGGGTCGAAGGGCTACGACGTGCGCCAGGTCCCGTTCCGCAACGGGGGACTCGAGCCCGGCGACGTCGAGCGTCACGTCGATCGGGGCACGCGCATCATCGCGCTGAGCGGAGTGCAGGCCGCCACCGGGCACCGCAGCGACCTCCCCGCGATCGGGGAGATCGCGGCGAGGGCGGGGGCGCTCGTGTACGTCGACGGCTCCCAGATGGTCGGGGCCGTCCCGGTGGCCGACGCGCTCGAATGGGTCGACGTGATGGCGACCGGCAATCACAAGTTCCTCCTCAATGCGGGAAGGGGCATGGGCTACTGCTACCTCTCGCCCAAGGCGCGCGAGCGCTTCACGCCGATCAGCGCGGGGTGGAAGGCCGCGCGGCGCCCGTACGAGAGTTACTTCGGTCCTGACATGGACCTGTCGCCCACCGCGTCCCGCTTCGACAACTCGATGAGCTGGCTCGGCGCGGTCGGCGACGAGGCGGCCCTCGCCGTGTTCGAGGACTACGGAGCCGAGGCCATCTACCGCCGCAACGAGGAGCTGGCGGAGGCCCTGCGCGACGTCCTGACGAGCGCGGGTTGGGCGCCCGTCGACCTCCCGCCGCGGAACCGGAGCACGATCGTCGCGGTGCCGCTCGGCGGACGCGACCCGGTCCGGGTCCTCGCCGACCTCCGAGCGCGCGGCGTCGTCTGCGCCGCCCGGGACGGCAACCTCCGGATCTCGGTCCACCTGTACAACCACGAGGACGACCTCTCGCGGCTCGGCGCGGCGCTGCGGGAGCTCTGAGCGGCGAGGACTGCCGCACGATACCCCGCGGGTGTCAGCCCTGCGGCGTGCTTCACGGTGTGCTTCTCCCTAGCTGCCGCAGCGAGTCCCAACCAGCTTCGACGACGACCGCCGTACTCGATGACGGTCCGCACTCCCGGACCGCCAGCTCGACTGGCGCGCGGCGGTGGATCGCTCGAACAGGACGTCGATCTCCTCGGGATCCAGGCCACGCCCGATCGCGACGATCCCGTACGCGGAACTCGGTCGGCCCAGCCACCCGACGCATCGAGGCGGGTGCGACGTCCGACGGCCTGCAGCACCAGGCGGGCGTCCTGCTGGTCGGCGGCATGGACGATGCCCTTGCACCGGTAGACCGACTCGGGGAGTTCTCGCGCGACCATGGCGCGGAGCGCCGACGACGACATCGGCTCCGACGTGCGGTACGCCCAGCGTTCGAGGTCCGGTCCGGCGCCCTCGTGCAACGTCGAACGCTCGCCGTGCGGGTGCGGCCGATCCTTCCGGCGTCGCGCGACTCCGACGAGCACCTCCGAGGGGATGTTCGCGTGGGTCGTGTCGAGGATCCGCACGCGATCCAGGTGCGGGCCGATCCAGTCGTGGACGACGTCGACGTGTGCGGCCGTGACGAGGTCGACCTTGTTGAGGACCACCAGGTCGGCCGTTCCCATCTGGCGGATCTTGAGTGCGGTCACTGCGGGATCGTAGGCCTGCGCGAAGACGCCCTCGGCGTCGACGAGGCAGATCACCCCGTCGAGGCGCATGAGCCGACGGTACCGGGGTCGAGGAAGGTCATGAGCAGCCCGGTCGGGTCCGCGACTCCGCTCGCCTCGACGATGACATGGTCGAGGCGGTCGGACCGGCTGAGCATCGCCTCGAGCGATCGTGCGAGGTCGTCGCGGAGTTCGCAGCAGATGCAGCCGTTCACGATGGTCATTGCTGCCTCGTCGGCGTCCTCGACCAGTTCGGCATCGATGTTGACAGCCCCGAAGTCGTTCACGAGTACGCCGATCCGCAGCCCGTGCCGGTCGCTGAGGATGCGGTTGAGCATCGTGGTCTTGCCGGCGCCGAGAAAGCCGGTGAGCAGGGTCACCGGCACGGGAGCCCGTCCATCGGGGCGCACGGGGTCGTCGCTGGGCGCCGGGGCGAGCAGCGACGATGCGTCCGTGAACGCCTGGCGCGGCGCTGCGGACGCCGGCGCTTCGGCCGAGGTCATGGCCGGCGCCATTCCGGGTCGACCTCGATGCCGCGCTGCGCGAGCATCTCACGCGGATCGATCGAGACGCCCGGCCATTCCTGCGTCGGCGAGCGGTACACGTCGGGCGGATAGGACAGCGCCGGGTCGATCTCGAGGCCCCTGACGAACTGCTCCTGCTGGATCCGCGGCTGGACCTGGTCGAACATGTACCCCGCCGCGTAGTACGGGCTGTGGTCGATGTCCATCGTGTACTCCCAGAGCTTCGCCGGAGCTCCGACCTTGAGCCCGGTCAGCCACGGCGTGTCCACCGTCCCCTCGCTGACGAACACGTCGGCGCCGCGCCCGAATTCGACGGACAGTTCGTCCGGTCGGCCGTCCCCGGTCCAGGCGAACGACAGCCCGGCGTCCTCCCAGTCCAGGCGGTAGGCGGACGCCCCGTCCTTGACGTGCGATCGCGGCCAGTGGCGCACCGTCACGCCGTCCTGCTGGTAGGCGATCCCGTTGCGCTCCCTCCAGTCGAACTCATGCACCTCGATCTCGAAGCCGTCGCCGATCGGGCAGGAGTCGAAGTTCTCCTCGTGCCATCGGTTCATCCTTCGCATGTTGGCGATCATCGCCTCGGTGCCGAGCTCGGGCGTGCGGCCCGACGGCCCGTAGACGCGCAATGCGCGGAAGCCGCCGGAGAACGCCCGGAACGGGTACATGTAGGGCAGGTCGGCGTAGTGGTCGGCGTGCAGGTGGCTGATGAAGATGTCGTTGATCAGGGCCGGAGGCAGCTGCATCGCGATCGCATGCCCGACGCCCCCGTTGCCGAGGTGGAAGAAGAACCGACGTGGCTGCATGGTGCCGTTCCCGAGTTCGACCAGGATCGAGGTGCCCGTCTGCAGTTCATTCGGCGGCCACGGCGAACTCCCGAGGAACGTGATCCGCATCTCGTGCTCGGGGAGCACCTCCGTTCCGGGGAGGAACATGTTCCGGTTCTGTATGGACGGCCACGGTCGGTAGTACTCGGGCAGCGTCACGCCTCCACCCGGTCGGCCCCCGAACGGGTTCGTCGTCGCCTCGCTCATGATCGCGCCCCGCGTCTCGGCTCGGTTCATGAGCAGGATCCGCCCTCTGCCTCGGGCCGCCGGGTCGAAGGTCATGTCGGGGTCTCCTGCCGACCCTGAGCGCCGCACCTCGGCCGCCGGCGAGCTGCCGCCCTGGTCGGCCCTCGGCATGCATCGTCGTCATCTTGCGCCCGCCCGCGCGCGCGGTGTTAGCCTAGATCCGTGCTTCACGGCGTGCTTCTCCTTAGCTGCCGCAGCGAGTCCTAGTTCACAGGCCTCCCTCGCTGCGGAGTTCGTCGTCGGCTGAAACCCCCGAATAGCGAGAAGAGCACCCCATGCAGAACCACCAGAAGCCGTCGCCGATGCCCGTGCACCGGTATCGCCCGTTCCACGAGCAGATCCGCGTCGAGCTGCCCGACCGCACGTGGCCGTCCAACCGCATCGAGAAGGCGCCGCGCTGGTGCGCGGTCGACCTGCGCGACGGCAACCAGGCGCTCATCGACCCGATGAGCCCCGAGCGCAAGCGCATCATGTTCGACCTGCTCGTGAAGATGGGCTACAAGGAGATCGAGGTCGGCTTCCCGAGCGCGAGCCAGACCGACTTCGACTTCGTCCGCAGCCTCATCGACGAGGGCGCGATCCCCGACGACGTCACCATCCAGGTCCTGACGCAGGCGCGCGATCACCTCATCGAGCGCACCTACGAGTCGATCCGCGGCGCGAAGCAGGCGATCGTGCACCTCTACAATTCGACGAGCGTGCTGCAGCGCGAGGTCGTGTTCCGCACCGACCAGCAGGGCATCATCGACATCGCCCTCCACGGTGCGCGCAAGTGCCGCGAGATGGAGGCGTCCGTGCCCGGCACGGCCGTCTACTACGAGTACTCGCCCGAGAGCTACACCGGCACCGAGCTCGAGTTCGCGGTCGACGTGTGCAACCAGGTCCTCGAGATCCTCGAGCCCACGCCGGAGCGGAAGGTGATCATCAACCTGCCCGCGACCGTCGAGATGGCGACGCCCAACGTGTACGCCGACTCCATCGAGTGGATGAGCCGGCACCTCGCGCACCGCGAGAACGTCCTGCTCTCGCTGCACCCCCACAACGACCGCGGCACCGCGATCGCGGCCGCCGAACTGGGCTACATGGCCGGCGCAGACCGCATCGAGGGCTGCCTGTTCGGCAACGGCGAACGCACCGGCAACGTCGACCTGGTCGCCCTCGCGATGAACCTGTTCACGCAGGGCATCGACCCGCAGGTCGACCTGTCCGACATGGACGAGATCAAGCGCACGGCCGAGTACTGCAACCAGCTGCCCGTCCCCGAGCGCAGCCCGTGGGCCGGCGACCTCGTCTACACGGCGTTCTCGGGATCGCACCAGGACGCCATCAAGAAGGGCTTCGAGGCCATGGAGGCCAAGGCCGCCGACCGCGGGGTCTCGGTCGACGACCTCGCCTGGGCCGTGCCCTACCTGCCGGTCGATCCCAAGGACATCGGCCGCAACTACGAGGCCGTGATCCGCGTGAACTCGCAGTCGGGCAAGGGCGGCGTCGCCTACCTGCTGAAGACCGACCACGCGCTCGACCTGCCCCGTCGCCTCCAGATCGAGTTCTCGGGCGTCGTGCAGGCCAAGACGGATGCCGAGGGCGGCGAGGTCACGAGCGAGCAGATCTGGGCGATCTTCACCGACGAGTACCTGCCCGCGGCACAGGACCGCCCCGATGAGAAGTGGGGCCGGTTCGAGCTGCTCTCGATGCGCAGCGAGAGCGACCTCACCGGCGAGGTCCGCGTGCGCGTCGGCCTCCGGGACGGCGACGAGCGCGTCGACGCCGACGGCTCCGGGAACGGACCCGTCGCGGCGTTCCTGTCGGTCCTCGCGGCCGAGGGCGTCGACGTGCGCGTGCTCGACTACAGCGAGCACGCGATGTCCGCCGGAGGCGACGCGATCGCCGCGGCCTACGTCGAGTGCCAGGTCGAGGGGCGCACGCTCTGGGGCGTCGGCATCGACGCCGACATCTCGACGGCGTCGCTGAAGGCCGTCGTCTCCGCAGTGAACCGCGCGTTGCGCGCGGTGCGCGTGCGCGAGGAGGCTGCAGAGCCCGCGCTCGCCTGAGCCGATCGTGCGCGGGCGGGCGCGGCATCCGTCGCCGCCCGCCCGCGACGACGCGGCGCCGTCACGGCCGTCGCGCGACGCGGACGTCTCCGGTCGGGATCAGGCGCGGCGCCACACGCGCCAGCTGCCGATCGCACGCTGCTCGGGCAGGCTCCATCCGAACCGGACCGACAGCAACCGGATGACGGTCGTCACGATCACGCACGCGATCGCAGCGACGAGGATGTTCGCGCCGACGAGCACCATCGTCACGAGCAGGACCGTGCCGCCGGCCGCGGCGACCGCGTAGAGCGATCCGACGTGCATGAGCGCGATCGGCAGGTTCAGCGTCACGTCGCGGAGGATCGAGCCGCCGACGGCGGCGACCACGCCGACGAAGACCGCCGGCACCTCGGGCACGCCGTAGGCGAGCGCCTTCGTCGTGCCGATGGCCGCGAACAGGCCGATCGTGACCGCATCGAGTGCGATGATCAGCGAGTTCAGCCGGTCGAAGATCCGGATGAGCAGCATGCCCACGAGCGCCGCGGCCGTCGCGACGACGAGGTACCAGTTGCTCCGCATCGCCGCGGGCAGCTGGTTCAGGAGCAGGTCGCGGAGAAGGCCCCCGCCGAGCCCCACGATGATGCCGATGAGCGCGACGCCGAGCAGGTCGATCCGGTGCTCCTTGATGCGCGAGGCGAACATCGCGCCCTGCAGGGCGCCGATGCCGACCGCCGCGAGGTCGGCCCAGAGCGGGATCGTGAAGGGCGCGACGGTCATGCTCCGGTTCTACCACGACGGATGCCGCGGCTCCCGTCAGCGCGCGCGGCTGAGGTACTGCTCGAACGTGATGCGTCCGTAGGGCTCGCCCGGCACGAGGTTCGCGCCCGATCGGAAGGCCTCGAACCGGGTCCCGGGGAGGCGGAACGCGGCCGTCGGTCGGTGCGAGCCGCGTGCCGCAAGCCACGCCCGCGCGAGGTCGCGCGCCGTGCGCACGTCGGGGCCGCCGATGTCGGGGGCGATGCCGAGGACCTCGTCGTCGAGGAGCTCGACGAGGCGCTTCGCCACGTCGTCGACCGAGATCGGCTGGAACGAGAACGCCGGCGCGAAGACCACGGGGGAGAAGCGCTGCACGCGGAACAGGGTCGCGACGAAGTCGTGGAACTGGGTCGCACGGAGCGTGGTCCAGCGCAGGCGCGACTCGGCGATGATCCGCTCGGAGGCGCGCTTGCCCCCGTAGTACGCCAACGGGATGCGGTCGATGCCGACGATCGAGGAGTACAGGATGCGCGGGCGTCCCTCGTGCTCGGCGGCCCGGACGAGCCGGCGCGTGATCTCGGTGTCGTCGCGGCTCGTCGTCGCCAGGTGCATCACGGCACCGATGCCCTCGAGTGCCGCCTCGACGCCCTCACCGGTCTCCAGGTCGCCGCGGAGCGTGTCGGGTGCGCCGGACCGGCTCAGGACGCGGACGTCGTCACCCCGTTCGCGGAGTCGGCGCACGACGGCGCGACCGAGGGTTCCGGTGCCCCCGGTGACGAGGACGGGCGTGGACGACGTGGTCACCCGACCATTCTGCCGCTCGGCGCGGCGCCCGCGGAAACGCGCGCCCGCGGCATCCGTCGTCGCACCGGCCGGACGGCTCGGCGCGACCGCTCGGCGTGCTCGCGGACCGGGGGAGGGCGGTCGGTGGGAGAATCGACGGGTGCCCGTGTATCGAGATGACGCCGTCGTGCTGCGCACGCACAAGCTGGGCGAGGCCGACCGGATCGTCACGCTGCTGACGCGCCGCCACGGCAAGATCCGCGCGGTCGCCCGCGGCGTCCGGCGCACGGCGTCGAAGTTCGGGTCCAGGCTCGAGCCGTTCATGGTCGCCGACCTGCAGCTCTACGAGGGCCGCACGCTCGACGTGATCACGCAGGCCGAGTCGATCGGCGCCTACGGCGCCGAGATCAGCCAGGACTACGCCGCGTACACCGCGGCGAACGCGATGGTCGAGGCCGCGGACCGGCTCACCGAGGCGGAGGGGTCGCTGCAGCAGTACCTGCTGCTCGTCGGCGCGCTCCGCTCGCTCTCGCGGCGCGAGCACGGCCCCGACCTCACGCTCGACTCGTACCTGCTGCGCGCGCTCGCGATCGCCGGGTGGGCGCCGAGCTTCGAGGACTGCTCGCGGTGCGGTGCACCGGGCCCCCACACGGCCGTCGTCGTGCAGCTCGGCGGCGTCGTGTGCGACGCGTGCGCCCCGCCCGGCACGCCGCGGATCGCCCCGACCACGGTGCACCTGCTCGGCGCGCTCCTCACGGGCGACTGGGAGGTCGCCGAGGCCGCCTCGCACCGCGACCGCGGCCAGGCGAGCGGTATCGTCGCGGCGTACGCCCAATGGCACCTCGAGCGCGGCCTGCGCTCGCTCTCCCACGTCTCCCGAGGAACGGCTCCAGAGTGACCCCCAAGCCCTACACCCACAAGGACGCGGTGCCATACCGCCCGCTCGACTGGACCGGCCTCACCCCGCCCGCGTTCCCGAAGGGCGCCGTGCCCGAGCACGTCGCGATCGTCATGGACGGCAACGGCCGCTGGGCGAACCGGCAGGGCCTCACGCGCATCGAGGGTCACAAGGCGGGCGAGGAGGTGCTGCTCGACGTCGTCGCGGGCGCCATCCAGGCCGGCGTGAAGCACCTCTCGGTGTACGCGTTCTCAACCGAGAACTGGAAGCGCTCGCCCGACGAGGTGCGCTTCCTCATGGGCTACAACCGCGACGTGCTCCACCGCCGCCGCGACCAGCTCAACGAGTGGAACGTGCGCATCAAGTGGGCGGGCCGCCGTCCGCGGCTCTGGAAGTCGGTCATCGACGAACTGCAGGTCGCCGAGCGGCTGACCGCCGGCAACACCGGCCTCCAGTTCACGATGTGCGTCAACTACGGCGGTCGCAACGAGCTCGTCGACGCCGTCCGCGCGATCGCCGACGACGTCGCCGCGGGCCGCATCCGTCCGTCGGCCGTCTCGGAGAAGCTCATCGAGCGGCACCTGTACGTGCCCGACATGCCCGACGTCGACCTGTTCGTCCGCAGCTCGGGTGAGCAGCGCACGTCGAACTTCCTCCTGTGGCAGTCGGCGTACGCCGAGATGGTCTTCCTCGACACGCTCTGGCCCGACTTCAGCCGCACCGAGCTCTGGAAGGCGATCGAGCTCTACGCGTCGCGCAACCGCCGCTTCGGCGGCGCGGTCGATGCACCGACGGCGGCGCCCGAAGGCCTGTAGGCGTTCGAGCGCACTCCGCGGGAGAATCCGCACGACACGCCGCACGGCGCCGGCGCGCCCGCTGGCATGTCCGTCGACGTGCGCGCGCCGGGTCGATTCGTGCCGTTCGGGGAATACGTGCGGCGAAGCATCCGTTCGCATACGTCGTGAGTTCCCCCATCAAGATCGACATCTGGTCCGACATCGCCTGCCCCTGGTGCTACATCGGCAAGCGCCACCTCGAAGCCGGGATCGCCGCACTCGGCGACGACGCGCCCGAGGTCGAGATCGAGTACCACTCGTTCGAGCTCTCGCCCGACACCCCGCTGGACTTCGAGGGATCGACGACCGAGTACCTCTCGAAGGCGAAGGGCCTGCCGCTCGACCGCGTCGAGCAGATGCTCGACCACGTGACCGGCGTCGCCGCGCAGGCGGGGCTCGACTACCACTTCGAGGCGGTCGCGCACACGAAGACGCTGAAGGGCCACGAGTTGCTCCACCTCGCGAAGGCGCACGGCGTGCAGCTCGAGATGAAGGAGCGCCTGCTGAAGGCCTACTTCACCGAGGGCGGGCGCGTGAACCGCGTCGACGAGCTCGTCGGCTGGGCCGAGGAACTCGGCATCGACGGCGTCGAGGCGCGCGAGGCGCTCGAGTCCGGACGGTACGCCGACGACGTGCAGGCCGACATCGCGCAGGCGCGAGCCTACGGCATCCAGGGCGTGCCGTTCTTCGTGTTCGAGGGCAAGTACGGCGTGTCCGGCGCGCAGCCCGCCGAGGTGTTCTCGCAGCTGCTCCAGCAGGTCGACGGCGAGCGCGACGGGGCCGCGGCGTGAGCGGCGAGCCGGCGCCGACGGATGCCGCCCCCGCGCCGTTCACGATGGTCGGCGCCGGCGCCGGCATGATCTGCGAGGGCGACGTCTGCTTCGTGCCGCCCGCCGACCCCGGAGACGCAATCGATCCAGCGAGGTGACGCGAACGGATCCTCCGGCCGGCACGCGCGATGGTTCGCGTCATCGCGATGCCATGCGCGCGGGGGTAGGGCGCGGCGCCCGCGCCTGGGGGCCGCGGGTCGGCTATTCGGGATCGCTGATGTCGGCGACCGTCGCGCCGAGCGCGGCGATGAGGGCGTCGGCGTCGACGAAGAGGCTGCGCCCGTGCTCGCCGGCGCCCATCGAGACGCGGCGGCCGACGATCGTCCCGTCGGCGACGACGGGCCAGTCGATGCTCGACCCGAGTGGGGTGATCGTGCCCCGTTCGTAGCCGGTTGCGGCGAGCGCGAGCGACGCGTCGGGGAGTTGGAGCTTGTTCACGGCGAGCAGCGCGCGCAGCTTCGGCCAGCTGATCTTCCGCCCGCCGGGCACGAGGGCGAAGACGTACGTGTCGTCGCTGCGCTTGACCACGAGCGACTTGACGATGTCGGCCGGCTCGATGCCGAGCAGCTCGGCGGCCTCCTCGAGGCTGCGTGCGGCCGGGCGCTCGATCACCTCGATGTCGAGGCCGCGCGCCGCGGCATCCGCCTGCACCCGCTCGACACCCGCCAACCCGGCGAAGCGCGTCATGCCGTCCTCCCCACTGCCGTCCTGCCCGCATCCTATTCGCCCGCGCCGCGAGCCCGGCCGGATCCGCCCGCTCGTCTGGGAGAATCGAAGGCGATGCCAACGACCACGACCCCCGCCCGCCCGCTCACGATCGGCGGCCTCGACCTCGAGGTGCCGGTCGTCCTCGCGCCCATGGCGGGCATCACGAACACCGCGTTCCGCCGGCTCTGCCGCGAGTTCGGCGCCGGACTGTACGTCTCCGAGATGATCACGAGCCGCGCGCTCGTCGAGCGCACGCCCGAGTCGATGCGCCTCATCACGCACCACGAGTCCGAGACGCCGCGGTCCATCCAGCTCTACGGGGTCGACCCGAAGACCGTCGCCGGGGCCGTCACGATGCTCGTCGCGGAGGACCGCGCCGACCACATCGACCTGAACTTCGGATGCCCCGTGCCGAAGGTCACCCGCAAGGGCGGGGGAGCGGCGCTGCCCTGGAAGTCGGGCCTCTTCCGCGACATCGTCGAGGGTGCGGTGAAGGCCGCCGGCGACGTGCCGCTCACGGTCAAGATGCGAAAGGGCATCGACGCCGACCACCTGACCTACCTCGAGGCGGGCCGCATCGCCGAGGGCGCGGGCGTCGCCTCGATCGCGCTGCACGCACGGACCGCGAGCGAGTTCTACTCCGGGCATGCCGACTGGCCCGCGATCGCGAAGCTGAAGGAGACGGTCACGACCGTGCCGGTACTCGGCAACGGCGACATCTGGTCGGCCGACGACGCGCTGCGCATGGTCGACGAGACCGGGTGCGACGGCGTGGTGGTGGGGCGCGGATGCCTCGGCCGGCCGTGGCTCTTCGGCGACCTCGCGGCGGCCTTCCGAGGTGAGCAGGCCAAGGCCGAGCCGACCCTCGGCGAGGTGGCCCGCACGTTCCGCCGGCACGCCGAACTGCTCGCGGACTTCTTCGACAGCGAGGAGCGCGGCTGCCGCGACATCCGCAAGCACGTCGCCTGGTACTTCAAGGGGTACCCGGTCGGCGGCGACCTGCGCGCCCGGCTCGCGACGGTCGAGTCGCTCGCGCAGCTCGACGACCTGCTCGGCACGCTCGACTGGTCGACGCCGTACCCGGGCGAGGGCGCGGAGGGGCCGCGCGGCCGCGCCGGCACGCCGAAGAACCCGGCGCTGCCCGACGGCTGGCTCGACTCGCAAGACCTGGCGGGCCACGACCGGGCCACGCTCGTCGATGCCGAGCTCGATACGAGCGGCGGCTGATCACGTGCGCGACCGACTCTTCGGCGGCTACGACGAGGCCGACGCCGAGCGATTCCTGCCCGAACAGCACGAGAACCGGCGGCGCAGCGACTTCGCACGCGACCGCGCGCGCCTCCTGCACTCGAGCGCGCTCCGCCGCCTCGCGGCGAAGACCCAGGTGCTCAGCCCGACCTCCGGCCTCGACTTCGCACGCAACCGGCTCACCCACTCGCTCGAGGTGGCCCAGGTCGGCCGCGAGCTCGCCGCGAGCATCGGGCTCGACCCCGACGTCGTCGACACCGCGTGCCTCGCGCACGACCTCGGCCACCCGCCGTTCGGCCACAACGGCGAGAAGGCCATGAACGCCTGGGCTGCGGACATCGGCGGCTTCGAGGGCAACGCGCAGACCCTGCGGATCCTCACGCGCCTCGAGCCGAAGGTCTTCTCGCCCGAGGGGCGCTCGCTCGGACTCAACCTCACCCGCGCGAGCCTCGACGCGAGCTGCAAGTACCCGTGGCCCGAGGACTCGGGCGTCGGCGACCCGAGCGGCCGCACGAAGTTCGGCTTCTACGCCGACGACGTCGACGTGTTCGAGTGGATGCGCCGGGGAGCGCCCGACCGGCGCCTCTGCATCGAGGCGCAGGTCATGGACCTCTCCGACGACATCGCCTACTCGGTGCACGACTTCGAGGACGCGATCGTGGGCGGCTACATCGACGTGGCGGCGCTCGGCCGCCGGGTCGACCATGACGAGCTCGTCGACGCGATGGTCGAATGGATCGGGGGAGCGTTCGGCCACGAGGAGCTCATCGACGCCTTCGACCGGCTCGACTCGCTCGACGTGTGGCTCTCCGAGTGGAGCGGGAGCCGCCGCGACCAGGCGGCCCTCAAGAACCTCACGAGCCAGCTCATCGGCCGGTTCGCGCACGCGGCGACCGAGGCGACGCGCGCCCACCATCCGGTCGCGAGCCTCATCCGCTTCGACGCCGACGTCGTCGTGCCGCGCGACATCCAGGCCGAGATCGCGGTGCTGAAGGGCATCGTCGCCGCGTTCGTGATGTCGAAGAACACGCGCCAGCCGATCTACTCGCAGCAGCGGCAGGTGCTCACGGCCCTCGCCGCCGTGCTCTGGGAGAGCGGCGACACCCACCTCGACGCCGGATTCGCCGAGGACTGGCGGGCGGCGTCGGACGATGTGGCGCGCCGTCGGGTGGTCGTCGACCAGGTCGCGAGCCTCACCGACCAGTCCGCGCTGTCGTGGTACGAACGCCTCGTGCAGCGATAACGGGCGCGCGGGGCCGACCCGCGACATCCGCGGAATAGGATTGACGACATGGCGGGCCGCATTCGACAGAGCGATGTCGAAGAGGTCAAGGCCCGCACGAACATCGCCGACATCGTCGGCGAGCACGTGTCCCTGAAATCCGCGGGCGTCGGCTCGATGAAGGGCCTCTGCCCGTTCCACGACGAGCGCAGCCCGAGCTTCCACGTGCGCCCGCAGCTCGGCTACTACCACTGCTTCGGCTGCGGTGAATCGGGCGACGTCTACACGTTCCTGCAGCGCATGGACCACGTGAGCTTCACCGAGGCCGTCGAGCGCCTGGCCGGTCGCATCGGCTTCGAACTGCACTACGAGGACGGCGGGGGCCCGGCCGAGGGCGCCGGCAACCGCGCGCGTCTCCTCGCCGCCAACCGGACCGCCGAGGAGTTCTTCGTCGAGCAGCTCGGCACCCCGGAGGCCGAGGTCGGGCGGCGGTTCCTCGGCGAGCGCGGCTTCGACTCCGAGGCGGCCCGCCACTTCGGCGTCGGCTTCGCGCCGAAGAGCTGGGAGACGCTCACGAAGCACCTGCGGGGCAAGGGCTTCACGACGGAGGAGCTCACCGCATCGGGGCTCGTCTCGCAGGGCGACCGCGGCGTCTACGACCGGTTCCGCGGTCGGCTCATCTGGCCCATCCGCGACGTGACCGGGCAGACCGTCGGGTTCGGCGCTCGCAAGCTGCTCGAGGACGACCCGGGCCCGAAGTACCTGAACACCCCGGAGACCGCCGTCTACCACAAGGCGCAGGTCCTCTACGGGCTCGACCTCGCCAAGCGCGAGATCTCCAAGACGCACCGTGTCGTCGTCGTCGAGGGCTACACCGACGTCATGGCGTGCCACCTCGCGGGCGTGACGACCGCGATCGCGACGTGCGGCACCGCGTTCGGCGTCGACCACATCAAGGTGCTTCGGCGCGTGCTCGGCGACGACACGGGCGTCGGCGAGGTCGTCTTCACGTTCGACGGCGACGCCGCCGGACAGAAGGCGGCGATGCGAGCCTTCGCCGAGGAGCGACGGTTCGCGGCGCAGACCTTCGTCGCGGTCGCGCCCGACGGCCTCGACCCATGCGACCTGCGACTGGCGCGCGGCGACGGCGCCGTGCGCTCGCTCGTCGAGGCGAAGACGCCGATGTTCGAGTTCGTGATCCGCACGACGCTCGCCCGATTCGACCTCGAGACCGTCGAGGGCCGGGTGGCGGCGCTCCGCGCGGCGGCGCCGATCGTCGCCGACATCCGCGATCCCGCGCTCCGTCCCGGATACACGCGCGAACTCGCCCGCATGCTCGGCATGGAACTCGACGAGGTCGGGCGGGCCGTCCGCGCGGCGGGTGCCCGGGCGCGCGACGGCGAGCGCGAACGACGGGGCGACCGAGCCCAGGGGGACCGTCGGCCCGAGCCGGCGGGTCGCCCGGCCGGGCCGGGCGCCGCGGGCGTCGATTCCGGGTCACCGAGGCGACCGGGCGACGCCGGGCCCGACGGGACCGCCGCGACCGGAGGCGGGGTCGCCTCCGAGGCCGGCGCGGGCGCGGCATCCGACCGGCCCTTCTCGATCACCATGCTGCCGAACGACCCGGCGACGCGGCTCGAGCGAGACGCGCTGCAGGTGATGCTGCAGTACCCCGACCTCGTGGGGCACGACCTGCTGCGCCACGGCGTGGACTGCCGGTTCGGCAACGGCACGCTCGCCGTGGTGCGCGACGGCATCGCGTCGGTACTGGCCGCGGCATCCGTCGGGTCGACGACGCAGGGGGAGGCGGGCCATCCGTCCGCGGTGGCGACGCAGCCCGTGACCGTGGACCGCGTCGTCGCCGAGGTCCCGCCGCCGTTCGCCTCGATCGTGCAGCAGCTCGCCGTGCTGCCCGTTCCGCAGCGCGACGGCACCGAGCTCACGGCGTACGTGCGCGGCGTCGTGGGGGCGCTCGTCGACCGCGAGCTGCTGCGCCAGAAGCAGGAGCTGCTCGGCCGGCTCCAGCGCACCGATCGCGCCGACACGACGACGTACGCGATGATCCAGCGCGCCCTCGTCGACATCGAGCGCGAACGGCGGTCCCTGCGAGGCGACTGACGCGGTGACCGGGCGGCGCCCCGAGTGCGGATCGATCGATGCCGGATCCGAGGACTGCTCATCGTGTGCAGCTCGTGCCGCCGCGAAGGTTGCAGATCGGTCACATTCGGGCTCCACCGGCCCCCGCTCCGGGTGTCACGACCAGCCGCCTGTGCTAGCTCTGAGAGATACACGATCGCGACGCGGCGAACCCGCGCGCGCTCACCGACAGGAAGAGGTAGACGGATATGGCATCCGCATCCACGAACCGCCGGCGCGGCCTCGCACTCGCCGCGGGCTTCTCCGCCGCCGCGCTCGCCCTCGCGGGCTGCTCCGCCGGCGGCGACGACGAGGGGTCGACCGGTGGCGGCACGCTCACCATCGGCACCACCGAGCAGATCACGGCCCTCGACCCGGCCGGCTCGTACGACAACGGCTCCTTCGCCGTCATGAACCAGGTCTACCCGTTCCTGCTGAACACCCCGTACGGCAGCCCCGACGTCGAGCCCGACATCGCGGAGTCGGCGGAGTTCACCTCCGAGAACGAGTACACCGTCACCCTCAAGGAGGGCCTGACCTTCGCCAACGGCAACGAGCTCACCTCGTCCGACGTGAAGTTCACCTTCGACCGCCAGCTCGCGATCGCCGACCCGAACGGCCCGTCGTCGCTGCTCTACAACCTCGAGAGCGTCGAGACGCCCGACGACCTGACGGTCGTCTTCACGCTGAAGTCGCCGAACGACCAGATCTTCCCGCTCATCCTCTCGAGCCCGGTCGGCCCGATCGTGGACGAGGACGTGTTCGCGGCCGACGCGCTGACGTCGGACGACGACATCGTCGCGGGCGAGGCCTTCGCCGGCCAGTACACGATCTCGAGCTACGACTTCAACAACCTCGTGGCGTACAAGGCCAACCCCGACTACCAGGGCATCCTCGGCGACGCGAAGACGGAGACGGTCAACGTCAAGTACTACACCGACGCGTCGAACCTGAAGCTCGACGTCCAGGAGGGCAACATCGACGTCGCGCACCGCACGCTCAGCGCGACCGACATCGAGGACCTCCGCGGCAACGACAACGTCAAGGTGGTCGACGGCCCCGGCGGCGAGATCCGCTACCTCGTGTTCAACTTCAACACGATGCCGTTCGGTGCGACGACGGCGGAGGCAGACGAGGAGAAGGCCCTCGCAGTGCGCCAGGCGGTCGCCGACCTCATCGACCGCGAGGCCATCTCGGAGGACGTCTACAAGGGCACCTTCACGCCGCTCTACTCGTACGTGCCCGAGGGGCTCACGGGTGCCAACGAGGCGCTGAAGGACCAGTACGGCGACGGTGCGGGCCAGCCCGACGCCGACAAGGCCGCGCAGCGCCTCGAGGACGCCGGCATCGAGACGCCCGTCGACATCTCGATCCAGTACGTCGCCGAGCGCTACGGCCCGTCCTCGTCCGACGAGTACGCGATCATCAAGGACAACCTCGAGGCGAGCGGCCTGTTCACCGTGAACCTGCAGTCGACCGAGTGGGTCCAGTACTCCGACGACCGTGTCGCCGACCTGTACCCGGCGTACCAGCTCGGCTGGTTCCCGGACTACTCCGACGCCGACAACTACCTGTCGCCGTTCTTCCTCACGGAGAACTTCCTCGCCAACCACTACGAGAACGCCGAGGTCAACGACCTCATCCTCGAGCAGTCGGTGACCGGCGACGCCGACGAGCGCGCGGCGCTGATCGGCGAGATCCAGGACGCGGTGGCCGCCGACCTGTCGACCATCCCGTACATGCAGGGTGCGCAGATCGCGGTCGTGGGCGCCGACGTCGAAGGTGCGGAGGACACCCTCGACGCGTCGTTCAAGTTCCGCTACGCCGCGCTCTCGAAGGGCTGAGTCCCGACTAGAGTCGTCGCAGCACGACGACGGGGGCGATCTGCTACCGCGGGTCGCCCCCGTCTCCCTGCACCCCGTGAGGAACCCATGAGCACTGTTGACACCGCGCCCTCATCCGAGGCGCCGGCCGCGGCCCGACCCAGGCCGAAGGCCACGGGGGGAGGATTCGGGCGCTACCTGCTCGTCCGCTTCCTCCTGATCTTCCCGACCATCTTCATCCTCGTCACCGTCGTCTTCTTCCTGGCGCGGACGACGGGCGACCCCATCACCGCGGCCCAGGGCGGACGCCTCGGGCCCGAGCAGCTCGCAGAGCTGCGCGCCGCCGCCGGGTACGACCGGCCCCTGATCGTCCAGTACCTCGAGTACCTCGCGCAACTGGCGACCGGTGACTTCGGCCGGACGCTGACCACCAACCGTCCCGTGATCGAGGTGCTGACGACGTACGGTCCGGCGACCTTCGAGCTCGTGTTCTACTCGCTCATCGTCGCCTTCGCCGTCGGCGTGCCCCTCGGGCTGTACGCGGCCTACCACCGCGACAAGGCGCAGGACGCGATCGCCCGCGTGCTCGCGATCATCTGGTACGCGGTACCGATCTTCTTCGCCGGCCTCCTGCTCAAGCTCATCTTCGCCGTCTGGCTCAAGTGGCTGCCGGTCGCAGGTCGCGCCAGTGTCGGCGCGGAGCTGCAGATGCAGACTCTGCCGAACCCGACCGGCTTCTACACGATCGACGCGATCCGCACCGGCGATCCGGAGGTCCTCGTCGACGTCCTGTCGCACGCGGTGCTGCCCGCGATCGCGCTCGGGCTGCTCACCGCGGGAATCTTCCTCCGCCTGGTGCGGACCAACGTGATCGGCACCCTGGCCACCGACTACGTCGACGCCGCCCGGTCGCGCGGCGTCGCCGAGTCCCGACTCCTCCGCAAGCACGCGTACCGCCCCGCGCTCATCCCGATCATCACCGTGATGGGCCTCCAGATCGCACTCCTGCTCGCGGGCGCGGTGCTCACCGAGACGACGTTCGAGTGGAAGGGCCTGGGCTTCATCCTCGCCGAGTTCCTCGAGTCGCGGGACTTCGCGGCCGTGCAGGGCATCGTGGTGCTCCTCGCCGTGATCGTCGCGCTCACCAACTTCATCGTCGACGTGATCGCGGCGTTCATCGACCCGCGAGTGAGGTACTGACATGGCCGTCGCCGTTCCCTCGCGCCCCGGGCACCGCTGGCGCGACCGCATCCCCGTCGTCCACCAGGTGCGCCAGAGCGTCGGGCTCCAGCGGGGCATGCTCGTCGCGGGCCTCCTGATGCTCCTCGTCTTCGTGCTGTGCGCGATCTTCGCGCCGCTGCTCGCGCCGTACGGGTTCGCGCAGCGTTCCGACGCCGCCGGCGGGTTCGGGACGCAGCAGCCCCCGTCCGCAGCGCATCCGTTCGGCACCACGGTCGGCGGCTACGACGTGCTGTCCCGCGTCATCTGGGGCACGCAGACCGCGATCCTGGTCATCATCGTCGCCGTCGTCCTCGCGATCTTCATCGGCGTCGCACTGGGCCTCTACGCGGGCTACTTCGGCGGATGGCTCGACCGCATCCTCGTCGTCGTGTTCGACGCGATCTACGCGTTCCCGTCGCTGCTGCTCGCGATCGTGCTCTCGATCGTGATCTCCGGCGGGCAGTCGAACCTGTGGGGCGGCGTGCTCGCCGCGGCCGGGTCGATCACGGTGGTGTTCATCCCGCAGTACTTCCGCGTGATCCGCGCGGAGACCGTGCGGATCAAGGCGGAGGCGTACGTCGAGTCGGCGAAGGTGCTCGGAGCACCGAACCACCGCATCGTGTTCCGTCACGTGTTCCGCAATGCCACGCGCACGCTTCCGCTCATCATCACGCTGAACTCGTCCGAGGCGATCCTCACGCTCGCCGCGCTCGGCTTCCTGGGCTTCGGCATCGAGCCGACCGCGGCGGCCGAGTGGGGCTACGACCTCAACAAGGCGCAGTCCGACGTCACGAGCGGCATCTGGTGGACCGCGCTCTTCCCCGGCCTGGCCATCGTGTTCACGGTGCTCGCCATCACGCTCGTGGGCGAGAGCCTCAACGACCTCGCCGACCCGCGCCTGCGCGGACGGCGTCGGGTCGCGCAATCCGCGGGTCAGGTCGCGGAGACCTCGGTCGTGCCGGGCGGCACCCTCGACGCGGGCCCCGGAGGGCTCGCGGGCCTCGAGGACGGGGAGACGTTCGACGAGCACGGGATCGAGGTCAAGCGATGAGCACGGTGGTCGACATCAGGAACCTCGGCGTCTCGTTCTCGACGGATGCCGGAGCGGTCAAGGCCGTCGACGACGTCAGCCTCACCGTCGAACGCGGCGAGGTGCTCGCCATCGTCGGCGAGTCGGGCTCGGGCAAGACGGTCACGGCGAAGACGATCCTCGGGCTGCTGCCCGAGACGGCCACGACGAGCGGTGCCGTGGTGCTGTCGAACCGGGCGGGCACGGCGGAACAGGACGTCATCTCGCTGAGCGGCGCGAACCTCCGGGCCATCCGCGGCACGGACGTCGCGATGGTCTTCCAGGAGCCCTCCACCGCGCTGAACCCGGTCTACACGGTCGGGTGGCAGATCATGGAGGGCCTGCGTGCGCACGGCCGCGTCTCCAAGGCCGAGGCGCGGACGCGGGCGATCGAGATCCTCGGTCGCGTCGGCATCCCCGACCCCGAGCAGCGCGTCGACCACTACCCGCACCAGTTCTCGGGCGGGCAGAAGCAGCGCATCGTCATCGCGATGGCGCTGGTGCTCGAGCCGGGCCTCATCGTGGCCGACGAGCCGACGACGGCGCTCGACGTCACGGTTCAGGCCGAGATCCTCGACCTGCTGCGTCGCGTGCGCGACGAGTTCGGGACGGCGATCGTGCTCATCACGCACAACATGGGAGTCGTGGCCGACCTCGCCGACCGGGTCGCGGTCATGTACCAGGGCAGGGTCGTGGAGGAGGCGCCGGCACGCGAGCTCTTCGCCGACCCGAAGGCGGACTACACGAAGGCGCTGCTCGCCGCCGTGCCGTACGTCGGCCACGGCGTCGCACGCGCGGCGGAACGCGCCGCCGCGCGTCCGGCCGACTGGGCCGAGCAGGCGCCGGTCGTCGAGGCCCGCGGCCTCGAGATCGAGTACCCGGGTCGGTTCGGCCGCGCGGGGTTCCGCGCCGTCGACGGCGTCGACCTGGTGATCCGGCCCGGCGAGGTGCTCGGCCTCGTCGGCGAGTCCGGGTCCGGCAAGACGACGATCGGTCGTGCGATCGCGGGCCTCACCAAGGTCACGGGCGGTTCGCTGCAGGTGCTCGGCCACGAGATGCTCGGCATCCGCGAGCGGCGGTTCCGGCCGACCCGCAGCCGGATCGGCTTCGTCTTCCAGGATCCGGCGTCGAGCTTCAACCCGCTGCTCACGATCGCCGAGTGCGTGGCCGAGCCGCTGGTGATCCACGATCGCGCCGTCGACGCGCGCGATGCGCGCCCGCGCGTGAATGAGCTGCTCGAGGCCGTGCAGCTGCCGGCGTCGTACGGCGACCGGTACCCGCACGAGCTGTCCGGCGGGCAGCGGCAGCGCGCGAGCCTGGCCAGGGCGATCGCGCTCGAGCCCGAGCTGCTCATCGCCGACGAGCCCACGTCGGCGCTCGACGTGTCGGTGCAGGCGCGCGTGCTCGAGCTGTTCGCCGAACTGCAGCGCGAGTTCGGGTTCGCGTCGCTGTTCATCAGCCACGACCTCGCCGTCGTGGACCTGCTGGCCGACCGCATCGCGGTGCTCTACCGCGGCCGGCTGGTCGAGGAGGGGACCGGCGCCGAGGTGCTCGGGGCGCCCGCGGATCCCTACACGCAGCGCCTGCTCGCCTCGCTTCCCGTGCCCGATCCGGTCGCACAGGCCGACCGACGCGAGGAGCTCCGGCGACTGCGCGAGGCGGCGGGACGATGAGCCGCGACGCCGCCCACGGCTACCCGGTGGTCGTCAGCGACCTGTCGGTCGAGTACCCGGGGCGCGGGCCGAGCGCCGCACACGTCGCCCTGCACGGGGTCAACCTGCGGGTCGCGCCCGGTGAGGTCGTGGGCCTCATCGGGTCGGCCGGGAGCGGCGCGTCGACGCTCGCGCGAGTGCTCTCGGGCGCCGCATTCGAGCCGACCCTCGCCAGCGGCGAGGTCCGACCGGTCATCACGGGCGGCGACGCGATGGTGCTCGGCACCCCGCTCCGCGGCGTCTCGCGGCGCAAGCTCAACGCGTTGCGGTTCCACGTCGGCTACCTCGCGCAGGATGCGGCCGCCCGGTTGCCCGCCGACCGGACGGTCGCCGAGATCATCGGCGAACCGATCCTGGAGCGGGACCACCGGTACAACCGGGCGGCGCTCGCGACGCGGGTCGCCACGATGCTCGACTCGGTGCGACTGCCGCTCGGGATGCTCGAGAAGTTCCCGTATCAACTGAGCGGCGGGCAGCGACAGCGGGTCGCGCTCGCGCGCGCGCTGGTGCTCGGCCCGAAGGTGCTCATCGCCGACCAGCCGACGGCGGGGATCGACGTCACCGTCCGCGACGCTGTCGCCGGACTGTTCACCGAGCTCCGCGCGGGCCACACGTTCTCCGCGATCGTGATCTCGCACGACCTGCCGGTGCTGCGTCGGGTCTCCGACCGGATCGCGGTGCTCGACAAGGGCGAGATCGTCGCCGACGGCACGATGGAGGAGGTCCTCGACGACCCACTGCACCCGTACGTCAAGGCGCTCGCGAGCGCGATCGACGACGGGCACGCCATCACCGACGACCTCTCGTCCAACGGTCGGCAGTGACCGCGGCAGGAGGCCCCCGCCCGCGGCACGAACCGGTCGCGGGCGCGTCCGGCACGACCGAGCCGCGCGCGTCCCACAGTCACGGGGAATCGCCCGAGGTCGGCCCGATCGCGGTCGTACCGGACGCCGCTCCCGCCTTCGTCGACGCCGTCACGGCGTCGGGCGGGCGGGTCGAGCCCCTGTCGCCGGCGACGCGCGGGCTGGTCTGGACGAGCTCGGCGGAGGCGGATCGCCTCGAGCGGATCCTGGCCGAGCATCCGGCCATCTCGTGGGTGCAGCTGCCGTGGGCGGGCGTCGACGCGTTCGCCGACCTGCTCGCCCGGCACCGCGACGACGGCCGCGTGTGGACGAGCGCCAAGGGCGCCTACGCGCAGCCCGTCGCCGAGCACGCGCTCGGCCTCGCCCTCGCCGTGCTCCGGGAGTTCCCACGGCGGGTGCGCGCACCGGGATGGGAGGCCGACGAGCGCGGCCGCACGCTGTACGGCAGCGACGTCGTGATCGTCGGCGCGGGCGGGATCGCCGTCGAACTGCTTCGCCTCCTGGAGCCGTTCCGCGTCCGCGCGACCGTGGTGCGACGAGCGGATGCGGCGGTGCCGGGTGCCGCCCGGACCGTCACGACCGATCGACTCGCCGAGGTCCTCGGCACGGCCGAGGTCGTGTTCGTCGTCGCCGCCCTCACCGAGGCCACCCGCGGCCTGATCGGCGCGACCGAGCTAGCGGCCGTGCCCGCGGGCACCGTGCTCGTCAACGTCGCCCGCGGGGGCCTGGTCGACACCGACGCGCTCGTCGCGGCGCTCGAGTCGGGCCGGCTCGGCGGTGCCGGGCTCGACGTCACCGATCCCGAACCGCTGCCGGCGGAGCATCCGCTCTGGAGGGCGCCGAACTGCCTCATCACGCCGCACGTCGCCGACACCGACGCCATGACCGTGCCGCTGTTCGCGCGTCGGATCGCGGCGAACGCGGCCGCCTTCGTCGGGGGCGCGACCTTCGACGGACGGATCGACCTGGACGCCGGATACTGACGGCAGCTGAGCCCGGCTCGGATTGGGAGTCCGGCGCTCGCTTTGCTACAGTATCTCTGCGCCCAGCGTGATCCTCCATAGCTCAATTGGCAGAGCAATCGGCTGTTAACCGATAGGTTCTTGGTTCGAGTCCAAGTGGGGGAGCTTCCCCGGCCCGGACCACACAGTCCGGGCCGTTCTCGTTCCCGGGTCCACCCGATTTGCGCGCAGGCGCCGGGTGAGGGTCAACTTGGATCCGTGCCAGGACCCGACGTCGACGCCTCCATCCGGAGGGCGCGACGCGACGGCATCGCCGTCGGGCTCGCGACCGCCGCGTACGGCATCTCGTTCGGCGCGCTCTCGGTGGCGTCGGGTCTCGACGTCTGGCAGACGTGCGTCCTCAGCCTCGTGATGTTCACTGGCGGCTCGCAGTTCGCGCTCGTCGGCGTGATCGGCGCGGGGGGCGCCGCCGCCGGGGGGTCCGCGATCGCGGCCGCCGCACTGCTCGGCGTGCGGAACGTCGTCTACGGCATGCGCATGCGGCCCGTGGTCGGCGAGCACGGCCTCGCGCACAAGGTCGCCGCGGCCTGGCTGACGATCGACGAGTCGACGGCGGTGGCGCTCGCGCAGACGAACGAGCGTGCGGCGCGCGTCGGGTTCTGGGTGACCGGCCTCGCGATCTTCGTCGGGTGGAACCTCACGACGCTCGCCGGCGCCCTCATCGGCGACGCGCTCGGCGACACCCGGGCGTACGGCCTCGACGCCGCCGCGGCCGCGGCGTTCCTGGGCCTGCTGTGGCCTCGACTGAAGCGCGTCCAGGCCGGCGCGACGGCGGTGCTCGCGGTCGTGCTGGCGACGGTGACCACGCCGGTCCTCACGCCGGGCGTGCCGGTGCTCGTGGCGGCGGTCGTGGCGCTGGTCGTGGGGTGGTTCGACCTCTTCCGCAGGCGGGAGGCGGCCCGGTGACGACGTGGCACGTGATCTTCCTCGCCACCGCGGCGACGCTTGCCCTGAAGCTCGCGGGGCACCTGGTGCCCGCGTCGTTCCTCGAGCGCGAGCGTCCGGCGCGGATCGCCGACCTGCTCACCGTGGCGCTCCTCGCGGCACTCATCGCCGTGCAGACGCTCGCGGTCGGGCAGGCGCTCGTCGTCGACGCGCGCGTGCCGGCGCTCGTGGTCGCCGCCGCGCTCTACGCGGTGCGCACGCCGTTCATCGTCGTGGTGGCGGTGGCCGCGGCCGTGGCGGCGGGCATCCGCTTCTTCGCCTGAGCAGGCGCGCGGCGGCGCCGCGTCGATCGGGCAGAGCGGATGCCGCGGCTCACGCGTCGAGGTCGTCGATCCCCGGCGTCCAGCTCGAACCCTGCCGGCCCCAGCCGCGCTTGCGCGTGATCTTCTGCACGATGCGCTGGTCGTGGTCGTCGAGCCGGTCCATGTAGAGCACGCCGTCGAGGTGGTCGTACTCGTGCTGGAAGATGCGCGCGAGCCATCCGTCGGCGACGATCTCGAACGGTTCGCCCTCGAGGTCGGTGGCGCGCAGGATGGCGCGTTCCGCGCGCCTCAGCCCGAATCGCTCGCCCGGGAACGACAGGCACCCCTCGGACTCGTCGTCCTCGTCGGGCATGCCGGGCACGGGCGGCGAGATCCACAGCTCGGGGTTGATCGCGACGCCGCGCCACTCGCGGTCCTCCTCGTCCGTCCAGCCGAACGTGAACAGCCGGAGCGGGACGCCGACCTGCGGGCCGGCGAGACCGACGCCGGGCGCGGCATCCATCGTCTCGAACATGTCGCGCACCAGGGTGCGGATCTCGTCGTCGATGGACTCGACCGGCGAGGCCGGCGCATGGAGCACGGGGTCGCCCGTGATTCGGATCGGGAGCACGGCCATTCGCCAAGGATATCGGCGGGGCAGCCGGTAGGGTCGAGGGGTGGATCCGGACCTCAGCGAACTCACCGAGCTGATCCCGCTCGATCCGACGCAGTTCATCGGCATCCCGCTCGCGCTCGTCGGGGCGGTCTTCCTGTCGCTCGGGGCCCAGTTCCAGCACCGCGGCGTCGTCAAGGTCGAGGCGAACACCGCCGACACGCTCGGCAAGGGGCTGAACGGCAGGCAGCTCGCGCTGCTGCTCGCGCGACCCTCGTGGGTGCTCGGCACGCTCATGCTCGGGCTCGCGATCGTGTTCCAGCTCTCGAGCCTCTACTTCGCGCCGCTCATCGTGGTGCAGCCGCTCGGCGCGCTGGCGCTCGTGATCACCTCGATCCTGAACTCGCGCATCAACAAGGTGAAGCTGAACCGCAAGTCGATCATCGCCATCGTGATGTGCGTGGGCGGCGTGTTCGTCTTCGTCGGCGTCGCGGCGTTCACGGCGGTCGACAAGCCGGTGCAGGTGCGCCAGCTCATCACGATCCTCATCATCCTGCTCGTGGTGCTCACCGCGGCGGCGATCACCTTCGCCCTGTTCCGTCGACGCATCCGCGCGGTCTTCTACGTGCTCATGGCGGGCGTGCTCTACGGCTTCGTCGCGACGCTCGCCAAGGTCGTGCTCTCGCGCGTCGACCAGGGCGAGTTCGACTGGCTGACGGTCCTCTGCGTGATCGCGCTGCTCGCGGCGACGGGGCTCGGCGCGTACTTCGTGCAGAACGCGTACGCGAGCGGCCCGCCCGACCTCGTGATCGCCGGGCTCACCGTCGTCGACCCGATGGTCGCGGTGCTCATCGGCATCGTCGTGCTCGACGAGGCCTCGCAGGCACCGCCGTGGGCGATCGCGGTGTTCGTCCTGACGGGCGCGATCGCGATCTGGGGCGTGTTCCTGCTGGCGAAGAACCATCCGCAGACCCGGCTCTGAGTGCGGTGCGCTGCGCGCCGCCTCGGTGCGTCGCACCGCTCATCCGAGCACGCTCAGGCGTGTGAGATCGTCGCTGCGGAGGGTGCTCTCGTAGACTAGGGTCGGATGAACCCCGCCCACGCGGCCAGTCCTCACTCCCCGACGGGCCAGGTATACGGCCCCACCCCGTTCACGAACAGCGAGGTACAGCACCACGTGTCCGACTCATCGAGCGTGTCCGCCGACCCCGGCGCGGAGCGCCCGCTCCGGATCCTGATCGGCGCCGACACCTTCGCGCCCGACGTCAACGGAGCCGCGCGCTTCGCCGAGCGGCTCGCCGCCGGACTCGTCGAGCGCGGCCACGACGTGCACATCGTCGCTCCTGCCGCGAGCCGCAAGCACGGCACGTGGAAGGAGGTCCACGAGGGCCAGGAGCTCACGGCGCACCGACTGCTGAGCTGGCGCTGGTACCCGCACGACTGGCTGCGCTTCGCGCTCCCGTGGCGGATCAAGCAGAACAGCGCCCGGATCCTCGACGAGGTGAAGCCCGACGTCGTGCACTTCCAGTCGCACATCGTGGTCGGTCGCGGCCTCTCGATCGAGGCGGCGAAGCGCGGCATCCGCATCGTCGGCACGAACCACTTCATGCCCGAGAACATGCTCGAGTTCACGCTCATCCCGAAGGCGTGGCAGGACTGGGCCGTCGGCCTGGCCTGGAAGGCGGCACGACGCACGTTCGGCCGCGCCGAGTCGGTCACGACGCCGACGCGCCGTGCGGCCGACTTCCTCGAGAAGTACACGGGCCTGCGCGGCGTCCACGCGATCTCCTGCGGCATCGACGCGCACAAGTACTCCCCGAACTGGGAACCGCGCACCGACAACCGCATCGTCTTCGTCGGCCGTGTCACGGGCGAGAAGCAGATCGACGTGCTGCTCCGAGCCGTGACCCTGCTGCCGGCCGAACTCGACGTGAAGGTCGACATCGTCGGTGGGGGCGACCAGAAGCGCAACCTGGAGCACATGGCCGTCGAGCTCGGCATCGCCGACCGCGTCACCTTCACCGGCTACGTCACCGACGAGGAACTTCGCGAGGCGTACCACCGTGCGTCGGTGCTCGCGATGCCGTCGATCGCCGAGCTGCAGAGCATCGTGACCATGGAGGCCATGGCCTCGGCGCTCCCCGTCGTCGCCGCGAACGCGATGGCGCTGCCGCACCTCGTGCACCACGGCGAGAACGGCTACCTCTTCGAGCCCGGCGACCCGCAGGACCTCGCCGACAAGCTGCGCACGGTGCTCGAAGCCACGCCAGACGACTACAACGCCCTCAAGGCGCAGTCGCTCAAGCTCATCAAGGCGCACGACATCACCCGCACGCTCGACACCTTCGAGAGTCTCTATCGTGGTCAGCGCGTGACCGATCCGGTCACCGAGTCGATCCCGGTCATCGTGCCGGAATGAGCTCGCTCGCGGGCTGAGGAGCACGACCGTCTGGTCGTGGCCCGCATGCCCGGTCTCGAGCCGCCGTCAGGGCGAGGGAACCGTCGGTCGCCACGGTCCCTCGATCACCGTGGCCTCCGCGTCTCCCGGCCACGGCGGCATCGTCACGCAGAGGAACCGGAGTGGTTCGTCGCTGTCGCAGCGGTACTGGAACGCGGTGCCGACCGGGATGTCGATCGATACCCCCTGCATGAGCTCTGTCGTCAGTTCGCCGGTGGCGTCCCGTCGCCAGAGCCGCCCGGAACCGGAGAGGATGTACCAGAATTCGCTCACCGTGGCGTGGACCGTCCCTCGGTTCACTTGACCAGGTGGGACCGTCGAGTGGATCATCCCACCGGCCGCGCCGTCGATGAGGTACCGTATCTCCGCGCCGGCGGGGGAGCGGTCGTCCGGGGTGGGAGGGAACTGACGAGTCTGCATCGGAAGCCTCCTGTGCTCTCCCGTATTCTCCCAGCCCGCCCCATCCGTGATCGCGTCGGCCCGCTCCGATCCGCTCGCATTCGGGCAGCGACGACGCCGCTCGGCCAGGATGACGACGCGCACGACATCACGTGAACCATCGACACGTTCGAGAGTCTGTATCGTGGTGAGCGCGTGACCGATCCGGTCACCGAGTCGATCCCGGTCATCGTGCCGGAATGAGGTCGCTCGCGGGGCGGTAGCTCAGCCGGTTAGAGCAGTGGACTCATAATCCATCGGTCACGGGTTCAAGTCCCGTCCGCCCTACTCGTACCGACGGCGACGAGTTCCTCGAAGCCGGTCCGCCGCGCGGTCGGCGCATCCGCGGGCCACGCACGGCCTCGCCCGGTGACTCGTCCGCGCGAGGTCGCGGCATCCGCGTCAAACCCGGCGTCAAACGCCGAGGTGCTGTGCTGTCAGCATGAGATCCGGCGAGTCGCGTCGGTCGTGACGAGGAACGAGCACATCATGTCGCTGTTCATGGACGTACACACCATCGATGGAGGCGTTTCGGAAGCGGATGTCGCCAGCGCGCACCAGGCCGACCTGGCCACCCAGGGCGCGCACGGGGTCAACTACCTGCGCTACTGGGTGGATCAGCAGGCGGGGAAGATCTTCTGCCTGGTGGAGGCGCCAGATGCGGATACCGCCCACACGGTCCACCGCGAGGCCCACGGCCTCGTCGCCGACGAGATCTACGCGGTGCAGGAGCATTCCTGACCATTCCTCAGGGATGTGCGGGAGTATGGGGGGATGGCGGCGGACATCGATCGTCCGAGCCTGACCGTACAGCTCCTCGGACACCCCCGGATCATCCGGAGCGCCGGCAAGGCGTACGAGTTCCGCAGCCGCAAGAGCTGGGCCGTGCTGGCGTGCCTGCTCCTGAGCGAGCGGGCGCCGAGTCGGGTCCAGCTCACCGGGATGCTGTTCGGTGAAGCCGACGACCCGGCTCGTGCGCTGCGCTGGTGCCTCGCCGAGATCCGACGAGGACTCGGCGGGGACGCCTCCGTCGACGGGGACCCCGTGGTGTTGACCCTGCCCTCCGCCGCCGTGGTCGACGTCCACGTGCTCCTTCGCGGCACGTGGGCCGAGGCGGTTCGCCTGCCCGGACTCGGCGAGGAGCTCCTCGCCGGCCTCAGCCTCCGCTACGCCGGTGCCTATGAGACTTGGCTGGTCTCGAAGCAACGTCACGTCGCGGCGGTCTCCGAGGCCGTCGTGCACGAGGCCGCGCTCGGATCGATGTCGAGCGGCGACCTGAATGCGGCACTCGGCTACGCGGTGCGCGCCGCGAACATGAGCCCGTTCGACGAGAACCACCAGGCGCTGCTCATCCGGCTGTACCGGCTCGCCGGGGACGACGAGGCGGCGGAACGTCAGTACGCCGCGTGCGTGGAGATGCTCCGCGGTGAACTGGGAGTCCCGCCGGGACCTGCGCTCGATGCGGCGTACCGAACGCGCGTCGAGGTGCCCGCTGCGGCCGTCGACGAAGCCGCCATCGATGCGCTCACCGAGGCGGGTTCGGCCGCCGTGGCCGCCGGCTCGATCGAGTCCGGCATCGTGTCGCTCGGTGCTGCGGCAGAACTGGCGGACCGGGCCGGAGAGCCCCGACGACAGGTCGTCGCCCGCCTTGCCTTGGCGAAGGCGTTCATCCACGGGCTCGGCGGCCTCGACCAGCAGGGTCTGGCTCGCCTGTACGAGGCCGACGAGATCGCGCGAGCCTCGCAGTCGTGGACGACGGTTGCCGAGATCCGGGCTGAGCTGGGGTACGTCGACTTCCTCCGTGCCCGCTACGACCGCGCCGAGCGTTGGCTGAGCGATGCGCTCTCATACGCGCACGGTGCGCCGGCGGTGCACGCGAGGGCCACCACCTACCTCGGAGCAGTGGCGAGCGACCGGGGCGACTTCGGCCGTGCCCGGGTGCTGCTCGAGTCGGCAGTGGCGCGCTCGGAGGCTGCAGGCGAACCCCGTACGCAGGCGTACGGTCTCTCCATGCTCGGGCGCGTGGCACTGCTGACGGGTCGTCTGACGGAGGCGGAAGCGTGGCTCACCCGGGCGATGGCCGTGGCGCAGCACGACCACTGGCTCGCGTTCCTTCCCTGGCCGCAGGCCATCCTCGGCGAGGTGAAACTCGTCCGGGGCGACGTCGTGGGCGCGTCGACGGTCCTGGAGCAGGCGTTCGCTCGCGCGTGCCAGCTCAGGGATCCCTGCTGGGAGGGGATGTCCGCCCGTGCGCTCGCCCTCGTCGCCGAGGCCGACGGCGATCCTGATCGCGCGTTCGCCATCATGATCGACGCGCACGCCCGCTGCAGGCGCCTCGCCGATCCGTACGTCTGGTTGGAGGGATACATCCTCGCCGCGCTCTGCGAACTCGGCCGCGCGCACGGGCATCCGCAGACGCAGGAGTGGACGGATGCGTTGGGGGTGCTCACCGATCGGACTCGGATGCGGGTTCAGCACGCCCCGGGTCCGACTCCTCAGCTCCGGCCGTGAGCGCGCGTCGGCCGCGACGCTCCGGCCGATTGCGACGATGAGCGCTGCGACGCGACGCGACGCAGGAGGCGATCGCGCCGCCGATGTGCCACGGTGGAGGCACCGACCGGGAGGCCACCATGCCGAGTGAAGAGCAACTGCGGGACTACGCGCGCGTCGCGATCGAGGTGGGGTTGGGGGTGGAGCCCGGCGATCGGGTGCTCATCTCGGCCCCCGTCGTGCGACCCGAGTTCGCGCGGATGGTGGTCGAGGCCGCCTACGATGCCGGGGCGATCTCCGCCGACGTGCTCTGGTTCGACGATGCGGTCGACCGGTCGCGGTTCACCCACGGCTCGGCCGATGCCGCCGGCGCGCTGCCGGGGAGCGCCCTGTTCCGCCTCGCCGACTTCGAGGCCGGCGCCTCGTTCCTGCGCGTCCACGCGGCCGACCCGGCCAAGTTCGCCGGGGTCGACCAGGCTCTCGTGCAGCAGCAGAACCGCCGTGAGATGGAGTACGTCCGGCCCCAGATGGAGGCGATGGGCATCGGGCAGGTGCCCTGGACGGTCGTCGGGGTGCCGATCCCCGCGTGGGTGTCGAGCGTGTTCCCGGAGGATGACGCCGAGGAGGCGGAGGAGCGCCTGTGGCAGGCGATCCTCCGCGCCGCTCGCGTCGACACGCCGGATCCGGTCGGTGGCTGGCGCGCGCACATCGCGGACCTGGAGGCGCGGGCCGCCTACCTCGATTCCCGCGACTACCGTCGGCTTCGCTACGAAGGCCCCGGGACCGATCTCGTCCTCGGCATGACGGATCGCGCCCGCTGGCGCGGCGGCGGCATGACGACCCCCGCCGGGAAGCCATTCGCGCCCAACCTGCCGACCGAGGAGGTGTTCACCTCCCCGCACCGGATGAGGGCGGAGGGCACGGTGCGCGCGACGAAGCCGCTGAGCTACTTCGGCGACCTCATCGAGGACTTCTCCTTCGAGCTCTCGGAGGGGAAGGTCGTCGGTTCGCATGCCGGAGTCGGCGAGGCGACGCTGCGGGCGATCCTCGGCAGCGACGAGGGAGCCGTGCGCTTCGGCGAGGCCGCGATGGTGCCGCAGTCGGGGGCGGTGGCCGCCGAGCGGCTGGTGTGGAGGAACATCCTCTACGACGAGAACGACGCGTGCCACATCGCCCTCGGACAGTCGTATGCGTCGTGCTATGACGGCGCCGACGCCCTGAGTCCCGACGAGCGGCTCGAAGTCGGCCTCAACCGCAGCTCGGTGCACGTCGACTTCGTGCTCGGTTCCCCCGAGCTGAGTGTCTTCGGCGTGTTCGACGACGGCAGCGAGGAGCCGATCATCGCGGCCGGCGAGTGGGGGTTCAACGTCTGAGGCGTCGACGCGCGGGCCCGGATCGCGGCACCCCGACGAGTGGACACGACTCACTCGTGTTCGGGCAGCATCGGTGCCGACCATCCCGGATCGCGACCGAGCTGCGCTGCACGGGCGACGGAGGTCGCGCCGAAGCGATCGCGGACGGCGTCGAGCACCGTGTCGAGGCGCTCGCCCTCGTCCCAGTCGATCGGCAGCTCGGGCTGGAGGCGGTCGCCGCGGGCCAGATGGGAGAACGAGACGCCGACCAGGGTGATGCCGCGCTCGGCGATCTCGGGCAGGGCGGCGGCGAGCAGTTCTCGCGCGATCGCGAGCAGGACCGCGGTGCGGTCGGTCGCGGAACGGAGGGTGCGAGATCGGGTGGCCCTCGCGAAGTCGCCGTAGCGGAGTCGCAGCACGACCGTGCGGCACCCCCGATCGCCGTCGCGGAGCCGGCGGGCAAGTCGGTCGATGATCTGGGTCAGGATGCGGTCGAGCTCATCGGCCGTCCGGGGGTGCGTGCCGAGCGCGCGTTGCGAGCCGATGGACCCGCGGCGGTGCGCGGCGTCGACCGGGCGCGGATCTCGAAGCCGTGCGAGCGCGTGCAGGTGCGCACCCGCCGCTCGGCCAAGCAGTCGCTCCGCGGTCGCGGCTTCGAGCTCCGCCAATTGTCCGACGGTACGGATGCCGAGGCGGTGCAGCTTCTCCGCAGTGACCGCCCCGACGCCCCACAGCCGTTCCACCGGCAATGGGAGGAGGAACGCGGACTCCCGCTCGGGCTCGACGACCAGGAGCCCGTCGGGCTTGCTCACCGCGCTTGCGACCTTCGCGAGGAACTTGGTCCGCGCGATCCCGACCGAGATGGCCAGCCCGACCTCCGCACGGACCCGCTCGCGCAATCGAATCGCGATGTGCTCGGGCGTGCCCGCGATGCGCCGAAGGCCGCCGACCTCCAGGAACGCCTCGTCGATGGAGAGTCCCTCGACGAACGGCGTCGTGTCGCGGAAGATCGCGAACACGGCTCGACTGGCCTCCGAGTACGCCTCCATCCGCGGCGGGACGACGACCGCATCCGGGCAGAGGTCCCGAGCATGCCGGCCGCCCATCGCGGTGCGCACCCCGCGGGCCTTCGCCTCGTAGCTCGCCGCCAGGACGACCCCGCCACCGACGATGACTGGCCGGCCGCGCAGCTCGGGCGCGTCGCGCTGCTCGACCGAGGCGTAGAACGCATCGAGATCGGCGTGCAGCACGGTCGCCTCGCCCCGCATCCCGTCCTCCCGCCGATCATCCGTCACGCGGATCGTCGCACGCACCGGGGACACGAGATGCTCCGTCGACACGACGAGGGAGGGTGGTCGCGTGCAGATTCACACCAGAAATGGGGGTCGGCGATGGTTGACGAACGACCACACGCCTGAGTACTTCTGGTATGCGAAGCATCCAAGCCGCTACGAGAGGAACACCTCATGCCGAAGCTGCGCAGGATCACCGAGCACCCATCGCAGCTTCCCGGCTGGACGATCGAGTTCGGCGATGACGGACGCACGATGACCGTGATCGCGCCGGAGGGCGTGCGTCTGACCGGCGACCTGCTCCGCGGCATCGGATGGGCCGACGCGGTCCAGGCCGCAGGCATGAACTCGCCCGAGGTCGATGCGCGCTGGCTGGAGGCGTTCACGTCGGAGCGACCCCTGCGGCGTCCCCGCGGCGGGTCCGAGGAGTTCGACGCCGAGGTGGGGCGGCTCTACCGAAAGGCGGTGCTCGCGGGCCTGACACCGCGCGAGGCCATCGCGGCGCTGCACGGGGTCGACGCGCAGACGGCGGGCAAGTGGATCACCGAAGCCAAGCGCAACGGGGTCATCGGTTCGCTCGCCGAAGAGCGTTCACGCGCGCTGCGCGAGAACGAGGAGGGCTGAGTCGCACGCGGTTGCCCGGCGACGTCGACCACCTCGTCGAGCCTGGATCCTGCGGCGGGTCGCCTGCCGTCGGGAGCGGCGAGTCGCGGCATCCGGCCCCCTGACCAGGGCGCGCACGAACGCGACGCCCGCCGCGATGATGCCGATCGCGGATCCCACGATCGCGAGGATGAGGAGCGTGCGCACGACGATCTCCCACGGGAAGGTCGAGGCGCCGAAGTCGAAGGGGAAGACCGCCCAGAG
Source organism: Agromyces zhanjiangensis (assembly GCF_040496055.1). NCBI lineage: Bacteria > Bacillati > Actinomycetota > Actinomycetes > Micrococcales > Microbacteriaceae > Agromyces > Agromyces zhanjiangensis. Next base: position 179,146 of record NZ_JBEPKB010000002.1, read on the forward strand.
CTGGATCGTGGCGGCGAGGCCGACGCTGGTCGTCGCGACGTCGCCGAGCGCCTTCAGCCATGCCTGGTCGAAGACGAGGTCGATCAGGTTGACGAGGACGCCGGTCGCGAGGGAGGCGTTGATCCAGGGGAGGACCTCGGCGGTCTCGGCAGTGAGGAACGGGAGCACCTGCCACCCCGGCCAGACGTTGCCCAGGTAGAGCAGCAGCAGGTTCACGAACACCGCGACCGCGAAGCCGAATCGTCGCGCCGCGGGACCGCGCGGCTCACGCCGTCGCGGCATATGGCGCGGGATCTCCGGCGAGTTCGAGGTCATGCGTCCCAGCCTGCCGGGCGACCGGATGGCGCACCGGGCCGAACGGCCTTTGCGCGCGGGGGCGGGCCGGACTCGGCCGGAACGGAGCGACGGTCGCGTCGACCGCGAGGACGCGTCGCCGCGACACCCAGTTCAGCGATGACGCGTCGAGCGGCGGATCTCCGCGGCGTAGTCGTCGAGCGCGTCGAGGATGCCTGTGTGCTGCCAGATCCGATTGCGCGCCCGCCCGGAACGCTCGACGAGGATGCCGCGATCGACGAGGGTCTCGATCCTGCGCTTGGCGGTGACGTCGCTGAAGCCGAGCTCACGGGTGAGGTACCGGCTGTTGACGATCGGCTGCGCGATCAGGCGAGGGAGAAGCGCCCACGCCTTCGAAACCGACCTGACGCCGGGGGTTCTGCCGGGAGCCCTCGAGCTGGTCGGCGAGCGCGTCGACCAGGGCGCGTCCGGAGGTTGCCGCATAGCGGGATGCGTCGGCGAAGCTGTGCGCGATCGGGCCCGCGTCGCCGTCGCGGAAGGCCCGGAGCGCCTCGAAGTATCGGCTCACGTCGACGAGCAGCCCGGCCGAGAGCGGCACCGTGGTGTAGGTGGCGAGGCCCGTGTTGCGCAGCATGGACACCACGCGCGAGGTCTACCTACATATGAACCGCTATGTGCAAGGAAAAAGCGAGACTGGCTTGCGGTCGACGGATGCCGCGGCGATGCGTCAGCGGACCGCGGCCGCCTCCACCTCGGGGGCGTCGGAGAACGCGAGCTTCGGCACGAAGGCGAGCACGACGGCGGCGACGGCCGCGGTCAGGCCGCAGACGAGCCAGACGGTCACGTAGCCGGCGAAGCTCCCGGCGGTGCCGGTGGCGGCCTCGCCCGCCGCGCCGAGCAGCGCGATGCCGAACACGCATGACGCGATCGCCCCGCCCACGGTCTTCACCGAGTTCGTGAGGCCGGTCGCGACGCCCGTCTGCTGCTGCGGGGCCGCGGCCGCGGCTGCCGCCGGGAGCGCCGCTACGAGCGCCCCGGAGCCGATACCCGCGATGATCATGTTCGTGAGCGCCTGCCAGTACGCATCGTGGAACGGCAGGAAGAGCAGGTAGCCGACCGAGACCAGCGTGCTCGCCCCGATGAGCGCCACGCGAGGCGACACCCAGCGGGTGACGAACGGGAACAGCATGGCGCCGACCACGAGCGAGAGCACGTACGAGCCGATCAGCAGCGAGGTCTGGAAGCTCGTCGCGCCGAGGCCGTAGCCGTAGGTCGCGGCATCCGTCCTGGCGAACGTCGAGAGCGGAGCCTGCGCGCCGAGCACGCTGACGCCGAAGAGGCCGGCGGTGAGGAAGACCGGCCACAGCGTCGGCGAGCGGAACATGCGCACGTCGATGAGCGGGTCCGGATGCCGCAGCTCGTATCGCGTGAACGGTACGACGAGCAGTACGCCGAGCGCCACCAGCGCCCACGACAGCACGTCGGCGGGGCCGTTCAGGCGCATGAAGCTCAGGCCGCCGGTGAGCAGGATGAGCGCGAGGGAGATGAGGACGAGACCGCCCGTGTCGAGCGTGCCGCCCGTGAGGTCGGGCGACTCCTTCACGCCGAACAGGATCACGAAGAAGCATGCGATGACGGCGACCGCCGGCACCAGCAGCAGCACGCGCATCGGCAGCGCCTCCGCGAGGGCGCCGGCGGAGAGCGCGCCGGCGATGGCGCCGAGCTCGAGCGCCGCGACGAGGAGCCCCGCCGCCCGTCGGGTCATCGCCGCGGGTCGGTCGGCCGACCGGCTGCGCGACCAGACCAGGGCGATCTCCAGCGGGAGCCAGACCACGTAGAAGCCCTGCAGCGCCCATGCGACGAGGAACACCCAGAAGACGTCGGTGAACGCGAGGGCCGTCGACGCGACGGCCGTGATCGCGGTCGACCAGACCAGCATCCGCTTGTGGCCGACCATGTCGCCGAGCTTCGCGAACGCCGGCACCACGAGCGCGGAGAGCATGAGCTGCGAGCCCTCGAGCCAGTTCACGTCGGCGTCGTGCACGCCGAGGTGGCGGGCGATGTCGGTCAGCAGTGGCGTGTAGTAGCCCTGGATGATGCCGCTCGTGAACTCGACGAAGGCGAGGAAGCCGACGATCGCGGCGACGGGTCCGAGTTTCGCAGCGCGCTTCATTGCGGGTCCTTCGGGTGGGTCGTGGAGCAGGGGGCGGGGTGGTGCATGGGCCGATCCGGAGGCGGATCCGAGGGCGGATTCACCCTAGTGCGTCGGATGTCTCATTCCGGCAACGAACGGATGAGCGCACGGTGGAACCGCTCCCCCCGTTCGAGGCTGTCGATGGCCACGCGCTCGTCGACCCCGTGGATGGAGGCGCGCTGGCTCGCCGTCATCGCGAGCGGCGCGAAGCGGTAGACCGCCGGCGCGAACCGGTGGAAGTGGCGCGAGTCGGTCGCCGCCATCATCAGGTACGGTGCCGTGATCGCGTCGGGGTACGAGACCGCGACCGCGTCGGCGATCGCACGGAACTGCGGGGCGTCCACCGGTGACTCGGGCGACGGCTCATCGCCCTCGAGCACCTCGACGACGACGTGGCGGTCGCGGATGACACGACGCAGGCGCCGGACGACGGAGGCCACGTCCTCGCCGATCGCCACCCGGAGGTTGATCGTCGCGGACGCCTCGGCGGGCAGTACGTTCGCCGCCGAGCCGCCGCCGAGCATCGTCGGTGCGACCGTGGTCTGCACGAGCGCGGCGGGTTCGCCGCCGAGCCGCGCGAACACGTGCGCGGTGAGCCGGGGGAGCGCGGTCAGCAGGCGGAGGAGCAGGCGGGCGCCGCCCCTCGCGTGCGGAGTGAAGGTGGAGAGCATCGACCGCATCGACCGCGGCATCCGCTTGGGGAACGGGTTGGGGGAGAGTCGCGCGACCGCTCGGGCGATCCGACCCGTCGCGGTCACGCGGGGCGGCGCCGAGGCGTGCCCGCCCTCGCCGCGGGCCCGCAGGCGCACGGTCATGACGCCCTTCTCGCCGACGCCGACCATCGCCGCGGGCACCTTCAGGAACGGCAGCGGCGCGTCGACGACCGCACCGCCCTCGTCGAGCACGAGCCAGGGGATGACGCCCCGCTCGCGCAGGAGGTCGGCGGCGGCGATCGCGGCGCCGCCGTACGATTCCTCGTTGCCGCCGAACGAGAGGTAGACGTCGCGGGCGGGGACGAATCCCTCGGCGAGCAGGTTCTCGACGGCCTCGAGCAGCACCAGCAGCGGTCCCTTGTCGTCGAGCGTGCCGCGGCCCCACACCGATCCGTCGTGGATCCGTCCCTCGAACGGCGGGAACGTCCACCCGTGCGACGCGTCGGCCGGCACCACGTCGAAGTGCGCCATGAGCACGACCGGGTCGCCGTCGCCGCGGCCCCGCCAGTGGTAGAGCAGTCCCAGGTCGGTGACGCGCTCGAGCGACAGGTACTCGTGCACGAGCGGGTACAGCTCGGCGAGGAGTTCCCGGAACCGCTCGAAGTCGCCGAGGCCGCGCTCGTCGAGTTCGGCGGACACCGTCTCGAGCCGGATCATGCGCGACAACCGCTCGGGAGCGCCGGCGCGCACGACGGGGGAGTGGGACATGCGTCCCACTCTAGGGCTCCGGATGACGCCGGGATGGATCACCCCCGTGCGGGGCACGGACGATCCATCCGACCCGGTGGGATGATGAGTCGGATGACCGGGGTCCCCACGGCAGCCATGATCGGACGCGATGCGGAGATGCACGCGCTCCGCGAGGCGTACGCACGCTCGCGCGATGGCGACCCGACGGTCGTCGTGGTGGGCGGTGAGGCCGGAATCGGCAAGACCCGCCTCGTCGAGGAGTTCCTCCGCGTCCTCGACGACGCGGCGATGGTCGCTCGGGGACAGTGCGTGGAGCTCGGCGACGACGGCGCCCCGTTCATCCCGATCCGCGCGGTGATGCGTTCTCTCGTCGACCTCGCCGGCGCGGAGGTCGTGCGTGCGGCCGCCGGACCGTCGCTCGACACCGTCGCACCCCTGCTGCCGGCGGAGCTCGGCGGGGGAGCGCCGGAGACGGACCTCCGCGTCGGCCGCCTGCACGACGAGTTCACCCGCATGGTCGAGCGCATCTCGGACGTCGACCCCGTCGTCGTGGTCGTCGAGGACGTGCACTGGGCGGATGCGCCGACGATGCAGTTGCTGGGGTACTTCGCGCGCATGCTCCACGACGGCCGGGTCATGCTGGTGATGACCGCGCGGACGGCCGAGCTCCCCAGGCGCCATCGGCTCCGCGAGGACCTCGCGGAACTCGAGCGCCTCAGGTCGGTCTCGGAACTCGAGCTCCCGCGACTCTCCCGCGAGGAGGTGTCGCGGATGGTCGCGGACACCGATGCAGCGTCGGACGCCGCGGTGCTCTTCGAGCGCAGTGGCGGCGTGCCGTTCTTCGTCGAGGAACTGCTCGGCGCGGGCGTCGGCGGTGCGCTCCCTCGGCGGTTGAGCGACCTGCTCGCGGCGCGCTACGAACGGGCCTCGGCCGCGACCCGAGCCGTGCTGCGACTCATGGCCGTCGGCGGCGCACGCGCCGAGCACGACCTGCTCGAGCGCGTGCACGGCGGCGACCCGGCCGCACTCGATTCCGCGATGCGCGAGGCCGTCGAGGTGGGCCTCGTCGTCGCAGACGACTCCGGTTACGCGTTCCGGCACGCACTGGTGCGCGAGGTCGTCGACGCGGAGTTGCTGCCCGGTGAGCGCGCGCGTCATCATGCGACCTATGCGCGCGTGCTCGCGGAGGGTCCCGCCCGCCCCGGGGTCTCGGTGGAGGTGTCGACGCACTGGCTCGCAGCCCGCCGCTTCCCCGAGGCGTTCGACGCGGCCGTGACCGCGATGCAGGAGGCGTCGGCGACGTACGCGCTCACGACGGCGGCGGCGATGGGCGAGCGGTGCCTGGAGCTGTGGGACCTCGTGGACGAGCCGGAGCGGCGTGCGGGCGTCGATCACGCCGGGATGGCCGGCCGGACGGCGCGGGCGCATCGTCGGGCGGGCGACATGGAGCGTTCGGTCGCGTTGTCCGACCTCCGGATCTCGCTGGCCGACCCGGAGGACCCCGTCGAACTGGCGGACCTCCTGTTCGAGAAGGCACTGGGCATGGGCCTGATGGGGATGCCGGGTGCCGCCGACGTCCTCATCGAGGCACTCGACCTCGTCGCCGATCGTGACGACCCGCGCGCCCTGGCCGTCAGGGCGCGCGTGCGCTCTGAGCTCGCTGCGCGACGCATGCTGGCCGGCGACCTGCGCGAGGCCATCGACCAGGGCATGCTCGCCGTCGCGGACGGACTCGCCGCGGGCGAGGACGGTCGGCGCGCCGCATCCATTGCGGCGAACATCGCCGCCACGACCCTGGCCGACCTCGATGACGCGGGGCCGGAGGAGGTGGCCCGATCGCTCGAGCTCTTCGAACGGGCACGGGAGTACGCCGGGGACGACTGGGACGCCCGGGTCAGGCTCGCCATCAACCGCTCGGACACGCTGATCAAGCTCGGCCGGTACCGCGATGCGCTCGAGGTGGCGCGGGAGGCGCTGGACGAGGCGCGCCGCCGCGGGGAGGAGGGCAACGTCGGCGCCATCCTCGCCACGAACGCGATCGAGCCGCTCATCGCCCTCGGCGACTGGGATCGCGCGCAGACGCTGATCGACCGCGCCCTCCGGTACGAGACGCCGCTCGTCTTCCGCCTCGGCCTCGAGGACCTGAAGCTCGTGCCGCTGATCTGGTCCGACGCCATCGACGATGCGCGCGAGTTCGTCGAGCAGATCAGGGAACGCCACACCGAGCTCGCGCGCGTCGACCGACAGATCGAATTCGGCTGGGTGCGGGACCAGTGCGAGCTCCACCTGGCGCTCGACGAGCCCGAGCGCGCATGGGCCTCCGTGGAGCCACTCCTCTGGGACGGGCGCACGGAGCGCGCCACCGACCGGATGCGCCTGCTCGCCTTCGCTGCGCGCGCGCACGGCGCGATCTCGCGCCGCGGCGGCCGGCCCTCGCGGACGGCTGAGGAGCTCCGGTCGGCGATGGCGGAGTTCGACGGGTGGGAGCCGGCCGCCGCGTGGCGGGAACTGGGCGAGGCCGAGATCGCTGACGAGCTCGACGATCGCATCGCCGGGTTCGGTCGTGCCGCGGCGCGCTTCGAGTCGGGGTCGGGATGGCGCCACCTCGCCGGGTATGCGCTCGTGCAGCGCGCGATCGCGGAGCTCGAGTCCGGTGATCGCGAGGCGGCCGAGCAGAGCCTCGCCGCCGCTCGCGAATCGGCTGCGGAGATCGGCGCGCACCTCGTGACGAGGATGGCCCACGAGGTCGCCGCACGCGGGCGGCTCAGCGGGGACCGCTCCGGCGGCGGCGATGAGTTGACGGCCCGCGAGCGGCAGGTGCTCGCGCTCGTCGTGGAGGGCTACTCGAACCGCCAGATCGGCGAACGGCTCTTCATCAGCGTCAAGACCGTGTCGGTGCACGTGTCGGCGATCCTCCGGAAGCTCGGCGCCGCGAGTCGGACGGAGGCCGCGGCGATCGCGCGGTCGACCGGCGTGACGGACCGACCGGGATCCCCTTGACCGGGACTACCGTGCGTCGTTCGCGACGGGATGCCAGGCGAGCCCGGTGAAGTCGCCCGTTCCCATCTGCTCGACGAGGATGCGTCGGTCCGATCCGTCGGGACGCATCACGACGACGCTGTGCCGCCCGGCCACCGCCTGGTCGATGGCGGCGATCGACTCGCCGTCGGGTGACCACGCGGTCGCCATGAACGAACCGGTCGCGACGGGGTCCGGCACCGCCGGATCGCCCGAGGTCGCGCGCGCGATGTCGATCAGGTACAGGTCCGTCTCGAGCGGGCGGTAGAGGGGATTCGACTGCATCTCACCCGTCGTCCACGGCGACGTCCGAGCGGTCACGAGGAGGCGCGCGCCGTCCGGGGACCAGGCCATGTGCCGGATGAGGCTGAAGACCGGGCCGACGAGTTCCCCGGTGGCTCCCGTCCGGAGGTCGACGAGGTGGATGGACCGGCGCGACTCGGGACCGTCGCCGTGGATCACCTCGACGGCGACGTGCGTGCCATCGGGCGACCACGCAGTTGCGTCGGCCCACTCGTTCTCGCCGGCGGCGAGCGGTGGGGCGATCGTGATCAGCCGGGCCGCCGCGGCATCGTCCAGCGAGTCGAGCCTGAGCCGGTCCGGAGCGACGAGGTCGAGGGTGCTGGCGCCGTCCGGCGCGAGCCAGGACTCCCTCACGAAGAGGCAGCATCCCTGCAGCGGGCCGATCCATGCGACCGCGCCGCGTGCGTCGAGGAGGTAGCGGCGTCCGGCGTCCTCGGAGGTCAACGCGAGCCGCGTCCCGTCGGCGGACCATCCCGACACGACGGCCCTGGAATCGACGGCGTCTGGAAGCGCCAGGCGCGCGACATCCGTCGGGTCGACCGGATCGACGGCCCGGAGTTCTCGATCTGCGGCCCAGACGATGCGTCCGCCCAGCGGGGCGAACCATCCGAGCGGCGCCTCGCCGATCGATACCTGGCTCGTCGCACCCCGGCTGCCGAGCGGCCCCCCGGTGCCGAGGGCCGTCGAGACGGAGATCGCGGCGAGGCCGACGGCCGCGGCGGCGACGAGACCGACGATGACACGGCGCCGGCGGCCGTGGCGGCGAGCCTCCTCGATCAGGACCTCGACCGGCGCCCGCGTGGCGGACTCGTCGAAGGCGACCCCGGCGGGCGGAGCCTCCGCCGCACGGTTCGCGGTGAGGCGAGCCGGCGCGTCGGCGTCATGCGGTGGCGTCGGAGCTGACGGCGAGGGTGGGAGCGGAGTCGTGACGGTCATTCGAGCACCTGCTTCGGTTGCCTGCGGAGCCTATTGCGCCGGGCCGGGATTCGGATGCCACGCGAGTCCGGTCCAGGCCCTCGTGCCCAGGCTCTGGACGATCCGATCGGCGTTCGTCCCGTCTCGGTTCATGATGACGATGCCGTGCCCGCCCGGCCCGCCGGCGTGGTCGATGGCCGCGATCTGCTCGCCGCCAGGTGCCCAGGTGGCCGCGATGAAGTGGCTCGTCGCGATGGGCTCAGGGGCCCGGGCCGCACCGGATGCGTCGACCTCGGTGTCGATGACGTAGAGGCTCGTGTTCTGCGGGCCGATCGGAGGACCGGTCAGGTTCACCCCGTTCTCCTGGAGGTACCAGCCTGCGACGATGAGGAGGCGCTTCCCGTCCGGAGACCAGGTCGCGTGCCGGATGAAGTCGATCTCGGGAAGGAGCAGTTCTCGAGTGGTTCCCGTGGCGAGGTCGAGGACGTGGATCGACGGCCGGGTCCACGTCACTTCATCCTCGTAGACCCAGCGCGCGATCCGGGTGCCGTCCGGTGACCAGGCCCCCTCGAGGATGCCGGGGCCGTCGTCGCTCCCGAATACGGGATCGACATCGACGTGCCGCGGTTCCATGAGCCCGCTGACGTCACGGAGCTGCAGCCGGCCCGGCGCGACGAACTCGGCGACGGTGACGCCATCGGGCGCGAGCCAGGGTTCGCTCACGAAGAGGCAGCAGCCGGTTCCGCCGGCGGAGTCGACCGTGCCTCGGGCATCGAGGACGTAGAGCCTCCCCGCATCCTCGGAGGTGAGGGCGAGCCGCGTCCCGTCGGCCGACCAACCCGACACCATCGCCAACGAGTCCACCTCGTCGGGGAGGGCGACTCGTCGGACGTCCGTCGGATCGGCCGGGTCCACGGCACGCAACTCCCCGTCGGCGGCCCAGACGATGCGACCGCGCATCGGCTCGAACATGCCGAGCGCAGTCTCGCCCACGGGGTCGCTCAGCGCCGCGCCCGGAGCGTCCGGGGGCGCTGCGCCGCCGAGCGTCGCCGTGACGGAGATCGCGGCGACGGTCACGACCGCGGCCGCGACTCCGCCGATGGCGAGCCGGCGCCGTCGGGCTCGATGCTTCGCCTCGTCGATGAGCACCTCGACCGGTGGCCGCGTGGCGGTCTCGTCGACGACGTCGCGGACGCGTGCGGCACTCGGAGTGCCGTCGTCGACCAGGCGGCGGGTTCCGGCCTCGTCCGGCTCGGCCGGAGCGGACGGCTGCGGTGGGAGGTGAGTCGTGGTGGTCATCAGGACACCTGAGCTTTGGTGCTAATGATACTAGCATCATGATTCATGTCAAGCGCGATCGAGCCGCCGCGACTGGATGCCTTCGGAACCGGCACCTGCACGGCGACGGGCCGGGCCCGCGGATGCGGTCCCGGCCCGTTCGGTGGCGCTCCGAGGATCAGTCGCCGGCAGTGTGGCGCGCGCCGTCGCGCCCTGCGATGGAACCGCCCGCGAGCCCGGCCAGGATGGAGCCCACGTCGAGCCCGGTGAGCGACTTGACGACCTCGGTGCCCTCGCCGAGCACCTGGCCGACGGTCTTCGTCATGGCCGACGCGCCGTCGGTCGAGACGACGGTGAGCGAATCGATGCTGCCGATCGGTTCGGCGGCGGCGCGCACGATCTCGGGCAGGCGCGAGATGATCTCCTGCGCGAGCGCGGCTTCGCCGTACTTCTTCAGCGCCTCGGCCTTCGCGTCCGTCGCCGCGGCGTCGGCGACGCCCTCGGCCTGGATCGCGTCGGCGCGCGCCTCGCCCTCGGCGCGGATACCGGCGGCGAGGGCCACCTGGCGGTCGCGCTCGGCCTCACCGGCGAAGCGGACGGCGGCCGCGGCCGCTTCGGCGTCCTGCACCGCGGCGACCTTGTTCGCCTCGGCGATCTTGGTGCGCTTGAACGCTTCGGCCTCGGTGGAGGCGTTCGCGGCGTCGCGCTTCGCGGTGGCCCGCTGCACCTCGGCGTAGGCCTCGGCCTCGGCGGGCTTCCGGATCTCGATGTCGAGGCGCTCCTGCGTCACGAGCGCCTGCTCAGACAGCGCATCGCGCTCCTCGACGGCGACGAGCTTGTCCTGCGCGGCCTTCGCCAGCTGGCCCGCCGCCTCGGCCTCCGCGTTGGCGCGATCGGTCTCGGCCTTGATCGTGGCCTGCTTGAGGCTCAACGCCTTCTGCCGCTCGGCGATCTGCTCGGCGGCCTCGATGCGCGCGAACTCGCTCGCCCGCGCGGCCTCGGCCTCGCTGACCTCGGCGACCTGGCGCGCCCGCGCCGATTCCGCTCGCCCGAGGTTCGCGAGGTAGTCGCTGCCCGGGGTCGAGATGTCGCTGATGTTCAGCAGGTCGACCTGCAGGCCCTGCTCGGCGAGGTCGGCCTTGGTCTCGGCGACGACCCGGTCGGAGAGCGACTTGCGGTCGGAGATGATCTGCTCGATCGTCATGTCGCCCACGATCGACCGCAGCGACCCCTCGAGCGACTCGGAGATGATCTCGGTCAGCAGGTGCTGCTGGGAGAGGAACCGCTGGGCCGCGCGGCGCACGCCCTCCTCGGTGCCGCTGACCTTGAAGTTGATGGAGGCCTTGATCGCGATCTTGATGCGATTGCGATCGACGCCCTCGACCGTGATGCCGATCTGCCGCTGCTCGAGGGAGATCGGGAAGCCCTGCTGGAGGATCGGCCAGACGAATGTGCGTCCGCCGATGACGACGCGCTGCCCGGCGGAGTCCGCCGTCGGCCGCCCGCCGGCACGGCCGACGATGACGAGCGCCTCGTTCGGCGGCACGCGGCGGATGCGGCCGGCGATGAAGCCGAGCAGGCCGAGGAATGCGACGACGATCGCGAGGATCGCGCCGATCTGGATGATCTCGGGGGTCATGGGTCCTTCCGGTGCGGGTCGGTGGTGCGGGGGTGAGGGAGATCGCGGCGCGACGACCGAGGGTCAGGAGTCGGCGACGACCTTCACGCGGCTGCCGGCCTGTGCGATCACGCGCACTCGGACGCCCTCGCCGATCGCGGCGTCGGCGTAGGCCAGGCGCCGCTCGACCTCGCCCGGGCCGTCGAGGCTGACCTCGCCGCCGGCGGGCGTGATCGAGGCCGTCGCGACGCCCGTCAGGCCCATCGCCGATGCGGGCGCTCCATCGGACGACCGCGCGAGCGAACGCACCGTGACGACGGCGACGACGTAGGCGACGATCGCGAGCGCGCCCGCCACGACGTACGCCCAGACGAGCTCGAGCCCGCTGCTCGCCGTGAGCGCCCCGGCGGCGCCGAACACGGTCATGCCGATGGCGAGGGCGGTGCCGGAGATCGCGCCGTCGCCGATCTCGAAGTGGTCCAGCACGTCGCCGATGACGAGCGAGATCAGGAGCAGGGCGAGGCCGAGGCCTCCGACGATGAGGAAGGGGAGCAGCACGAGGGGCCTCTCTGCACGACGATGTCCCCGCCCGGGTCAAGCGGAGACGGTCCTCACCCTATCGGCGAGGCTCCACGACGCGCCAGCCTCAGGAGGCGGCTGCGGGCCGGACGAGCAGCGCCTCGACGGCGGCATCGCCTCGGATGGCACGCAGCAGACGGACGACCTCGTCGGCGACCGCCGGGGTGATCCCACGGCAGGGGATGCTGTACGGCCCGAGCGGAGGCAGGCCGCCGCCGCGGATCCGGATGACCTCCCATCCGACCTCGCGGAGCGCCTCGTCCTTCTCGACGTCCGAGCCCTCCTTCACCCCGCGGTGGGCGCGCCCGGACCTGCCCGGATCGTCGTACTCGATCGCGACGCGCAGCTCGGCGACGAGGATGTCGGGCCAGACCTCCTGCCGGCCGTGGAACATGCGCGCGATGCGCACGGCGTTCGCGCGGTGATGGAGCCTGATGCGCTCGGCGAGCAGGACCCGCAGCCGCTGCTCGGTCATCGACGTGCCCACCCTGAGGCCGTGCTTCATGAACGGCATGCCCGCCTCGCGGGCGGCGCCGGGCGAGGCGGCGTTCGCGCGGCACTTCGCGCACCCGGTGCCGGTCAGCACGTCCATCACGCTCGCGCGGTAGCGGTCGTGGCCGCGGACGCAGCTCCAGTCGTACTCGGCGCCGATGCGCGTCTCGGCGGCGAGCCGACGTCGCTGCGCGGGAGCGACACGACCGAGCAGCTCGCCGCGGCTCCGCTGCGTCTCGTGGACGAGCATGCACACCGGGCAGGCGCGCCGCAGCGCGACCGCCCCGAGGTCGTCGAGGGCGGCGCCGTGTCCGCATCCGAACCTCACCGCGACCATTCGACCCGACGTCCTCGCATGTCGCCATGCTGGCGGATGCCACCGACATCACGCCGCCGGCGGCCCCGGACTCATGCCCTGCCCGCACCGCGGCGTCGGTGTCGGCGGCGCGAGGCAGAATCGACACGTGCGGATCGCGATCGCGAAGACGGGCGCGGGGCGCGTGCAGTTCGTCGACCCCGACGGCCACCTGCGGCGCGAGTGCGATGCCACCGACGCTCCGCGCGAGGCGGCGCGCCTCGAGGCGGAGGTCGCGCCGCGCTGGATCTGGCGCGACACGCGCGAGTGGGCGCCCGTCCTGCTCGACGCCGGAGTGCGCGTCGCGCGATGCCACGACCTGCGACTGTGCGGCGCGATCCTCGCCGCGTCGACGGCGGTCGCCGCGGCCGGGTCCGTCGTGCGGGACCGTCCAGCCTGGCTGCCCCCGGGTCCCGCCGAGGGCGGGAGCGGGGCCGACGCCGCCCCCGCGGCATCCGTCGATCGCGGGCCCGCACTGTTCGACGTCGACCCGGGACCCGACGTCGCGGCCCTCGCAGCTCCGTCGGCGGCCGACCTCGTCGACGAGCACGATCGGCAGGTCGCCCTCGCCGAGGCGTCCGATCGTCCCTCGGCGATGCGCCTGCTGCTCGCCGCCGAATCCGCCGGCGCGCTCATCGCGGCGGAACTCCACGCCGCGGGCCTGCCGTGGCGCCGCTCGGTGCACGAACGCGTGCTCGAGGAGGTGCTCGGCCCTCGGCCGCCGACCGGGCGCAAGCCGGTGCGGATGGACGAACTCGCCGCACGGGTGCGTGGGGAACTCGACGCGCCGTCGCTCCGCCTCGACTCGCAGGCCGACCTCCTCCGTGCGCTGCGCGCCGCGGGGATCGGCGTCGACTCGACCGCGAAGTGGGAGCTCCGCGAGCACGGGCATCCCGCGGTCGCCCCGCTCCTCGCGTACAAGCGCCTCGCGCGTCTCCTCTCCGCGAACGGCTGGGCGTGGCTCGACGAATGGGTCGTCGACGAGCGGTTCCGTGCCGACTACGTCGCGGGCGGCACCGCGACGGGGCGATGGGCCACCTCGGGCGGCGGAGCGCTGCAGCTGCCGAAGGCGGTGCGCGCCGCGGTGGTCGCCGACCCGGGGTGGAGCCTGGTCGTGGCGGATGCCTCGCAGCTCGAGCCGCGCGTCCTCGCGGCGCTCGCGCGCGACCCGGCGATGGCGGCGGCGGGCCGCGGCCGCGACATGTACCGCTCGATCGTGGATGCGGGCGTGGTCGCGACGCGCGACGAGGCGAAGGTCGCGCTCCTCGGCGCGATGTACGGTGCGACGACCGGCGACAGCGGCCGGCTCGTGCCGCAGCTCGCCCGCGCCTATCCGCGGGCCATGGCGCTCGTCGATCGCGCGGCGCGCGACGGTGAGGCGGGTCGACAGGTGACCACGCTCCTCGGGCGCTCGTCGCCGTTGCCGCCGCCGTCGTGGCACGCGGCGCAGGCGGCGGCGTCCCAACCCGACGCCACGGCCGTCGACGAGCGTCGCGCCCGGTCGTGCGCGCGCGACTGGGGTCGCTTCACGCGCAACTTCGTGGTGCAGGGCACCGCCGCGGAGTGGGCCCTCTGCTGGCTCGCCGGCGTGCGCACCCGGCTGACGGCGCTGGCACCGGGTGGCGCCCCGGCCGCGGGTTCCGGCGTCGCGTTCGAGCGCGCGCCCCACCTCGTCTACTTCCTGCACGACGAGCTCATCGTGCACACGCCGTCCGAGACGGCGGAGGCCGTGGCCGACGCGGTCCGCGAGTCGGCCGCGGAGGCGGGCCGGCTGCTGTTCGGCGACGCTCCGGTCGAGTTCCCGCTCGACCTCGCGGTGACCGCGAGCTACGCGTCGGCCGGGGCCTGATCGGCGGCGGCCCGCCCGCGCCCCGGGCGTCGCCCTCGCCTGGGGCGCTCGGCGCTCGGCGCGAACGCCGACGCGTCAGGGTCGGATGCCTCGATCCCGTCGAGCCAGGTCAGCATCGCGTCGGCACGAGCGAGTTCGGCCGTCGTCGCGGCGGCGGAGAGACGTGCTCGCGGGTCCGGCTCGCCGTCGCCGGAGTCGCCACCGTGCGGCGATCGGGCCTCGTCGCGCCGGCTCCGCCACCGCACCCGTTCCGCCTCGATGATCGCTGCGGCATCGACGGCGGGCATCGACACGGCGATGAGCACCCGATCGATGCTCTCGTGCCACGGGTCGGCGCCGGTGCCGTCGGCGCCGCCGAGCCACGCGCCCGCCGCGGTCCGCCCGGCGTCGGTGAGTCGGTGGAGGGGGAGGCCGTCGTCGGTCGAACCGGCCGGTTCGACCAGCCCCTGCGTCGTCAGCCGCTCGAGCGTCGCGTAGGTCTGCCCGACGTTCACCTCGCGGCGGCCGCCGGTACGAGCGGCGAGGTCCCCGTGGAGCTGGAATCCGTAGGCGGGTCCGTTGATGAGCAGCACGAGCAGCGCATCGCGGACGGCCACGTCGCCTCCTCAGGGTCGGGTGGAATCACTCACCGAGTAGGGAGTTTAGCGCCTGCGCCGCGGATCGCCGCGGATTCTCCTTGTCAGCCCGGGCGAAGCGGGGCATACTCGACCTGACGACTCGCTCGTCACAACAGAACACGCCACCGCCACCAGGCACTGTTCCAGAGGTCGTAGGGGAAGACGCACCTCACGAGGAACGGAGCAGGAGATGGCGGAACACGTCACGCGGGCCCAGCGCGCCGCGCGAGGCATGCTGTTCGTGCACTCGTCCCCGCGGGCGGTCGGCCCGCACGTCGAGTGGGCGGTCGGTCGCGCCCTCGGCACCCCCGTGAACTTCGAGTGGACCGAGCAGCCGGTGCTGCCGGGCACGGTGAGGACCGAGTTCTCGTGGATCGGCGAGCCCGGGTCGGGTGCGCGGATCGCGTCAGCGTTGCGCGGCTGGGAGCAGCTGCGCTTCGAGGTGAGCGAGGACCCGGGCGCGGACACCGACGGGGCCCGGTGGATGCACACGCCGGAACTCGGCGTGTACTACGCGCAGACCGACACGGCGGGCAACGTCGTGATCCCCGAGGACCGCATCCGCTACGCAATGGAGGTCGCCTCGTTCGACGCGGGCGAGCTGCATCGCGAGCTGAGGCTCGCGCTCGGCCAGGCGTGGGACGACGAGCTCGAGCCGTTCCGGCACGCGAGCGACTTCGCCCCGGTGATCTGGTTGCATCGCGTGGGCTGACGCGCACCGCGCGGTGGCGTGACGCGTCGACCGGTCGACCGAGGTCCCGGAGGCGTACGAGCGAAACCGCAGGCGGTGGACTGCAACGGGCCCCGACGCCGTGAGGCGATCGGGGCCCGATGCATGCGACGGATGTCACGCGGCATCCGTCGGGTCGTCAGACGGCGCGGAACGCGGCGACCGCGTTGTGCCCGCCGAAGCCGAACGAGTTGCTGATGGCGATCAGGTCGCCCTCGCCGAGCGAGCGCGGCGAGGTCACCACGTCGAGCGGGATCTCCGGATCCTGGTCGTCGAGGTTGATCGTCGGGGGAGCGGTGCGCTCGTGGAGCGCGAGCACCGTGAAGATCGACTCGATCGCGCCGGCTCCGCCGAGGAGGTGCCCGGTCGACGCCTTGGTCGCGGTCACGGCGATGCCGTCGAGCGCGTCGCCGAACACGCGGCGCAGCGCGTTGTACTCGGCGATGTCGCCGACGGGCGTGCTCGTCGCGTGCGCGTTGACATGGCGCACGTCGGCGAGGCTCGCGCCGGCCCCCTCGATCGCCGCCTTCATCGCGCGAGCCGCCGCGGACCCCTCGGGGTCGGGCGCGGTGATGTGGTACGCGTCGCTCGTGATGGCGCCGCCGAGCAGCTCGGCGTAGATGCGAGCGCCGCGGGCCTTCGCGTGCTCCTCGGTCTCGAGGACGAGTGCGGCCGCACCCTCGCCCATGACGAACCCGTCGCGGCCCACGTCGTACGGACGCGAGGCGATCGTCGGGTCGTCGTTGCGGCGCGAGAGCGCCTGCATCGACGAGAACGACGCGATGGTGACCGGGTGGATCGCGGCTTCGGAGCCACCCGCGATGACGACGTCGGCGACGCCGTCCTGGAGGTGCTCCCACGCGTTGACGAGCGACTCGGTGCTCGAGGCGCAGGCCGACACGACGGTGCGGATGCCCGCCCGGGCGTGCAGGTCCATGCCGACCGCGGCGCCTGGGCCGTTCGGCATGAGCATGGGCACGGTCATCGGCAGCACGCGACGGGGACCGCGGTCGCGCAGGGTGTCCCACGCGTCGAGCAGCGTCCACACGCCGCCGATGCCGGTGGCCCAGTCGATGGCAAGGCGCTCCGGGGCGACCTCGGGCGCACCGGCGTCCGCCCAGGCCTCGCGCCCGGCGATGAGGGCGAACTGGCTGGACGGATCGAGGCGCTTGATCTCGTGTCGCTCGAGCACGTCGGCGGGTTGCACCTCGGCCGTGGCGGCGAAGGTCACGGGCAGGTCGTACTTCTCGACCCACTCCTGCTCGAGGGTGCGTGCGCCGGACTTGCCGGCGAGCAGGGCCTTCCAACTGTCACGGGCGGTGCCGCCGATCGGCGTGGTCGCGCCGATGCCCGTGATCACGATCTTCTTGGTCATACGAAGTCACTCCGATGGGGCGATGGGAACGAAGGACCTGGAACGGAACGGACGGGCCGGCGGACGCCGGCCCGTCCGAACGTCACTAGGCCTGCGCGTTGACGATGAAGTCGACGGCGTCACCGACGGTCTTGAGGTTCTTGACCTCTTCGTCGGGGATCTTGACGTCGAACTTCTCCTCGGCGTTGACGACGATCGTCATCATCGAGATGGAGTCGATGTCGAGGTCGTCGGTGAACGACTTGTCGAGCTCGACCGTGTCGGTCGCGATGCCGGTCTCGTCGTTGATGAGCTCCGCCAGGCCGGCAAGCACTTCTTCGCGGGTCGATGCCATGGTTCTTCTCCTTGCAGGGGTGTGTCTCGTATGACCGAGACACAGTCTAGATGGACGGGGGTCGGCGGCTCAGGGCAGAACCACCACTTGGGCGCCGAAGACGAGTCCGGCGCCGAAGCCGATCTGGAGGGCGAGGCCTCCGGAGAGCTCGGGGTGCTCCTCGAGCAGTCGGTGCATCGCGAGCGGGATGGACGCGGCCGACGTGTTGCCGGTGGTCGCGATGTCGCGGCCGATCACGACCGAGTCGGGGAGCTTCAGCTGCTTGGCGAACTCGTCGATGATGCGCATGTTCGCCTGGTGCGGGATGAAGGCGGCGAGGTCGTCTGCGGTGATGCCGGCGGCGTCGAGCGCCTGCTTGGCGACCTTCGCCATGTCCCACACGGCCCACCGGAAGACCGTCTGGCCCTCCTGGCGGAGCGTCGGCCACTCCGAGGCGCCGTCGCGGAACTGCACGAGCGTGTGGTTCATGCCGACGGCGCCCGCCTTCGAGCCGTCCGAGCCCCAGACGGTCGGCGCGATCGCCGGCTCGTCGCTCGGTCCGACCACGACGGCGCCCGCGCCGTCGCCGAGCAGGAACGAGATGGTGCGGTCGGTCGGGTCGACGACGTCGGAGAGCTTCTCGGCGCCGATGACGAGGGCGTACGTCGCCGCGCCCGCGCGGACGAGGGCGTCGGCCTGCGCGACGGCGTAGGCGTAGCCGGCGCACGCGGCGTTCATGTCGTACGCGGCCGCCGGGTTCGCGCCGACCCGGTCGGCGACGACCGCGGCGATCGACGGCGTCTGCTGCACGTTCGAGATGGTCGCGACGATCACGAGGTCGATCCGGTCGGCGGGCACGCCCGAGCGATCGATCGCCTCGCGCGCGGCATCCGTCGCCAGGTCGACGGCGAGCACGTCGGCACCTGCGCGGGCGCGGGTGATGATGCCCGTGCGCTGTTGGATCCACTCGTCCGACGAGTCGATCGGGCCGACGAGGTCGTCGTTCGGGACCGCGTTCTCGCCGCGCGCGGCGCCCACCGAGTACAGGCGGGTGTAGGCGGGACCGGTCGACTGGCTGAGCGTGGGGTGCGTCATGCGTTCTCTCGTGTCGTGGGATGCGGGGTTCAGGCGGTCTGCTGCTCGAGGAGCTCGATCGCGGCGGGCAGGTCCTCGGGGGTCTTGACGGCGACGGTCGGCACGCCCTTCAGCGCACGCTTCGCCAGGCCGACGAGGGCGCCGGCCGGGGCGAGTTCGATGATGCCCGTCACACCCGCGTCGGCGAAGGACGCCATGCAGCGGTCCCATCGGACCGGCGAGGCCACCTGTCCGACCAGCAGGTCGACGAAGGCGCTGCCGGATGCCACGGTCGAGCCGTCGCGGTTCGTCCAGAGCGTGAGGGCGGGGTCGGCCGGCGACGACGCGGCGGCCACCGCGGCGAGGCGCTCGCGGGCGGGCTGCATGTACCGCGTGTGGAAGGCGCCGGCCACCTGCAGCGGGATGACGCGGGCGCCGGCGGGCGGCTCCGCCTTCAGCTGCTCGAGCGCGTCGAGCGCACCCGCGACGACGATCTGGCCGCCGCCGTTGAAGTTCGCGGGCTCGAGGCCGAGGGCGTCGAGCCGGCCGAGCAGTTCGCTCTCGTCGGCGCCGATGACGGCGCTCATGCCGGTGGCGACGAGCGCCGCGGCATCCGCCATCGCGCGGCCCCGCTCCGCGACGAACCGCATCGCGTCGGCGTCGCCGAGGACCCCGGTCGCGGCCGCGGCGGTGATCTCGCCGACGGAGTGGCCCGCGACGCCGCCGATGCGGTCGGCGCGGCCGTCGGCGGCGAGGGCGTCGAAGGCGAGGATGCCGGCCGCGACGATGAGCGGCTGGGCGATCGCGGTGTCGCGGATCGTGTCGGCGTCGCTCTCGGTTCCGTGCAGCGCGAGGTCGACGCCGGCCGCCTCGGAGAGCGCCGAGAGGCGCTCGGCGAATGCCGGCTCGGCGAGCCAGGGTGCGAGGAAACCGGGGGTCTGGGAGCCCTGACCAGGGCAGACGACGACGATCACCGTCTCAGTCTGCCAATCCCGCGCAGGTGATGTGTGTGCACTCAGTACAAGGTATTCGGCGGACCCTTGTTCCGCCCTCACATACCGTGAGTCAGTTCGACGGACGACGGCGCGGCGTCGAGTCGTGATCGCTCATCGACCCGATGATGAGCGCCGACTGCAGGATGAGCGCCTCACGGGCACCCGTGGCATCCCACCCGATCACGTCGGAGACGCGCTTCAGCCGGTAGCGGACCGTGTTCGGGTGGACGAAGAGCTCGCGAGCGGTCGCCTCGAGCGACCGGCCGTTGTCGAGGTAGCTCCAGAGCGTCGTGAGGAGCTCGGTCGAGTGGGCCTGCAGCGGCCGGTAGATCCGGTGCACGAGCGTCGCCCGGGCGAGCGGATCGCCCGCGAGGGCGCGCTCGGGGAGGAGGTCGTCGGCATGCACCGGCCGCGGCGCATGCCGCCACGACCGGGCGACGGCGAAGCCCGCCAGCGCGGCCTTCGCGCTCTTCGACGCGTCGACGAGGTTCGGGACCTCGTGGCCGAGCACGAGGTGGCCGGCGCCGAAGTTCGACTCCAGCTGCGTCGCGATCTCCATGAACGACAGCGCGGGGGCGGTGCCGACCGACTCGTCGGACTCGCCGCCGCGCGGCTCCGCCCGGCCGATGACGACGACCAGCCGATTGCCCTGCACGCCGATGAGGACATCGGCGTGCATGTGCCGCGCGGCCCGGCGCACCTGGTCGACGTCGAACAGCTTCGGGGCCGTGCCGACGAGCACCGCGACCTCGCCGTGGCCGTGCCAGCCGAGCGCCGCGATGCGGCTCGGCAGCTCGTCGTCGTACTCGCCCGAGAGGATCGAGTCGACGACGAGCGCCTCGAGGCGCGCGTCCCAGAGGCCGCGCGCCTCGGCCGCACGAGCGTAGACGTCGGCGGCGGCGAACGCGATCTCGCGCGAGTAGAGCAGGATCGCCTCGCGGAGCGGCTCGCCGCCGTCCTTCACGCGCTCCTCGACGACCTCCACCGTGACGCGGATGAGCTGCAGCGTCTGCTGCAGGCTCACCGAGCGGAGGAGTTCCCGCGGTGCCGCGCCGAACACGTCGGCCGCGATCCACGGCGTCGACCGCGGATCGTCGAACCAGGCGATGAACGACGAGATGCCCGCCTGCGCGACGAGGCCCACCGCCGAGCGTCGGCTCGGCGGCATGTCGCCGTACCAGGGCAGGGTGTCCTCCAGGCGCTTCAGCGTCTGGGTCGAGAGCTCACCCGAGATGGTTCGCAACCACGCGAGGGTCTCCGCCTTGGTCCTGGGCTTCGTCGCCACCGTCTGAACGCCTGCTAGCTCTCGCCGCCGGCGTTGCCGGTCGTGCCCGCGTTCACGTCGTGGAGCCGGTACCGTTCGATCGCCTGCGCCGGGAGCGAGCGATCGACCTCGCCGCGCTCGGCGAGCATCTGCAGGGTCCGCACCACGACCGAGGGGCCGTCGATCTTGAAGAACCGACGCGCCGCCGGGCGGGTGTCCGAGAAGCCGAAGCCGTCGGCACCGAGCGTGGCGTACTGGCCCGGCACGTACGGCCGGATCTGCTCCTGCACCGCGTGCATGAAGTCGGACACGGCGACGAACGGGCCGCGGGCGCCGGCGAGCTTCTGCGTGAGGTACGGCACGTGGCGCTCGGCATCCGGGTGGAGGAAGTTGTGCTCGTCGGCGGCGAGGCCGTCGCGGGCGAGCTCGGACCAGCTGGTCACCGACCACACGTCGGCCGAGATCCCCCAGTCCTGCGCGAGCAGGTGCTGCGCCTCGATGATCCACGGCACCGCGACGCCCGAGGCCATCAGCTGCGCCTTCGGTCCGTCGCCGGAACCCTCGGAGATGCGGTGGATGCCGCGGACGATGCCGTCCACGTCGACCGACTCGGGCTGGGCGGGCTGCACGAGCGGCTCGTTGTAGACCGTCAGGTAGTACATGACGTTCGGGTCCGGGTGGGTGCCGCCGTACATGCGGTCGAGGCCCGAGTGCATGATGTGCCCGATCTCGTACCCGTACGCCGGGTCGTACGAGACGACCGCGGGGTTCGTCGCCGCGAGGAGCGGCGAGTGGCCGTCGGCGTGCTGCAGGCCCTCGCCCGTGAGCGTGGTGCGCCCCGCGGTGGCGCCGATGATGAAGCCGCGCGCCATCTGGTCGCCGGCCGCCCACATCGCGTCGCCCGTGCGCTGGAACCCGAACATCGAGTAGAAGACGTAGATCGGGATGAGCGGCTCGCCCTGGGTCGAGTAGGACGTGCCGACCGCGGTGAACGCGGCGAGCGCGCCGGCCTCGTTGATGCCGACGTGCACGATCTGGCCCTGCGGGCTCTCCTTGTAGGCCAGGAGCAGCTCGCGGTCGACCGACGTGTAGTGCTGGCCCATCGGGTTGTAGATCTTCGCGTTCGGGAAGAACGCGTCCATGCCGAAGGTGCGGGCCTCGTCGGGGATGATCGGGACGATGCGGTTGCCGAAGTCCTTGGACCGCATGAGGTCCTTCAGGAGCCGGACGAACGCCATGGTCGTCGCGACCTCCTGCGTACCCGACCCCTTCTTCGCGATCGCGTAGGCCGAGTCGTCGGGCAGCGAGATCGCCGTGTGGTTCGACCGGCGCTCGGGCAGGTAGCCTCCGAGCTCGCGGCGACGCTCGTGGAGGTACTGGATCGCCTCGTCGTCGTTGCCCGGGTGGTAGTACGGCGGGAGGTAGGGGTTCTCCTCCAGCTGCGCGTCGGAGATCGGGATGCGCATGGTGTCGCGGAACGTCTTGAGGTTGTCCAGCGTCATCTTCTTCATCTGGTGGGTCGCATTGCGCCCCTCGAAGGCCGGACCGAGGCCGTAGCCCTTGATGGTCTTGGCGAGGATGACGGTGGGCTGGCCCTTGTGCTCGGTCGCGGCCTTGAACGCCGCGTAGACCTTGCGGTAGTCGTGGCCGCCGCGCTTGAGGTTCCAGATCTGCTCGTCGGAGAGGTCCTTGACGAGCTCGAGCGCGCGGGGGTCGCGGCCGAAGAAGTTCTCGCGCACGTACGCGCCCGACTCCGCCTTGTAGGTCTGGTAGTCGCCGTCGGGCGTGACGTTCATCAGGTTGCGGAGCGCGCCGTCCTGGTCTCGCGCGAGCAGGTCGTCCCACTCGCGGCCCCAGACGACCTTGATGACGTTCCAGCCGGCGCCGCGGAAGAAGCTCTCGAGCTCCTGGATGATCTTGCCGTTGCCGCGCACGGGGCCGTCGAGGCGCTGCAGGTTGCAGTTGATGACGAACGTGAGGTTGTCGAGCCCCTCGTTCGCGGCGACCTGGAGCTGGCCGCGGCTCTCGACCTCGTCCATCTCGCCGTCGCCGAGGAACGCCCAGACGTGCTGGTCGGAGGCGTCCTTGATGCCGCGGTTGGTGAGGTACTTGTTCGCCTGCGCCTGGTAGATCGCGTTGATCGGACCGAGGCCCATCGACACGGTCGGGAACTGCCAGAACTCCGGCATGAGGCGGGGGTGCGGGTACGACGAGAGGCCGGCAGGTGCGTGCGACTTCTCCTGGCGGAAGCCGTCGAGCTGGTCGGTCGACATCCGGCCCTCGAGGAACGCCCGGGCGTACGTGCCGGGGGAGGCGTGGCCCTGGATGAAGATCTGGTCGCCGCCGCCCGGGTGGTCCTGGCCGCGGAAGAAGTGGTTGAAGCCGACCTCGTACAGCGCGGCGGACGAGGCGTACGTCGAGATGTGGCCGCCGACGCCGATGCCGGGGCGCTGCGCACGGTGCACGAGCATCGCGGCGTTCCAGCGGATCCAGGCGCGGTAGCGGCGCTCGAGCTCCTCGTCGCCGGGGAACGCGGGCTCGTTCTCGGGCGCGATCGTGTTCAGGTAGTCCGTGGTCGGCACCATGGGGACGCCGAGGTGGAGCTCCTTCGAGCGCTTGAGCAGGCTGAGCATGATCTCGCGCCCGCGCTGGTGGCCCTTCTCGGCGACGAGGGCGTCGAGGGACTCCGCCCACTCGTTGGTCTCCTCCGGATCGGAGTCCATCGCCTCGACCGAGTACGGGTCCTGGTCGTTGACAGTCACACTCGACCTCTCTCTTCAGCAGATCGTGCCTCTCGACCGTGCGTTGCGCACGACGAAGACCGGGTCAGGGTCGGGGGCACCACGCCATCCTAGTGATTCTACGGCGGCCCATGGCGGGCTAGGCTGGCGCGCGTCCGGCCAGACCCCGAGGGAGGCGCCCGTGATCCGCGGCCCGGGCGCGCTCGCGCCCGCATTCGCACTGCCCGACCAGCACGGCGCCCCGCACCGGCTCGCGTCGCTGCGGGGCCGACGCGCGGTCGTGCTCGCGTTCGTGCCGTTCGCGTTCTCGCGCATCTGCACGCGCGAGCTGGGCGAGCTGGATGCCGCGGCGCCGATGTTCGAGGCGGCCGGCGCCGACCTGTTCGTGGCCTCCGTCGACTCGAAGCACGCGCTCCGTGCCTGGGCCGAGGAGGAGGGCGTTCGACTGACGCTCCTGTCCGACTTCTGGCCGCACGGTGCGGTGGCGCGCGCCTACGGCGCGTTCGACGAGGAGGCGGGATTCGCTCGACGCGCCTCGTTCGCGATCGGTGCCGACGGCGTCATCCGCTCCTCGTTCGAGGCGCCGCCGGGGGAGGCGCGCCCCGTCGGGGCGTACCGCGAGGCGCTCGCGGCGCTCCGGTAGCCGCGGGCGGACGGATGCCGCGCCGGCGCGACGCTACGATCGAAGTGCCGCCGCGCGCGGCGAGGGCCTTTAGCTCAGTTGGTAGAGCGCCACGCTTACACCGTGGATGTCGTCGGTTCGAGCCCGGCAGGGCCCACCCGTCACGTCGGCTCGCCGCTCAGGTCGGCAGCACCCACTCGTCGTCCGCGATGATCGGCACGGTGCGCCCGTCTACGGTCGCGCCCGAGATCGAGACCCCGGCGCCGCCGCCGACGACGTCCGTGTGCACCGCGGCGACGCGGTGCACCCCGCCCGTCGCGTCGCCGTCCGGCACGACCACGGGAAGCCCTGGCCCCCCGCGATGTGCGAGCCCGCGTTCTCGTCGTGGAGCATGTCGTGGAACAGCACGCCCGCGCGGCGCACGCGGGAACCGCCCTCGACGAGCGCGACCTCGCCGAGCCGACGCGCGTTCGGATCCGAGTCGAGCTGCGCGTGGACCGCGCCCCGGCCGCGGTCCGCGCGCGCGTCGACGATCCGGCCTCCCTCGAACGTGAGCGTCAGCCCCTCAACGAGCACCCCGCTCGGCAGCAGGAGGAACGGTCGGGTCGTCGCGATCGTGCCGTCGGCGCGCGTCCGGTCCGGCGAGGTGAACACCCCCTCGGTGGGGATGTTCGGGCTGAACTCCACGCCTTCCGAGGTCTGCATGGTCGCCGCCAGCCAGCGCCACTCGGGGACGAGGCCGATCTCGAGGTCGGTTCCCGGGCCCGCATAGCGCACGGCCGTGAGGTCGAGCGCCTCCACCGCGGCCGCACGACGGCGGAGCCGTGCCGTGTGCGCCGACCAGTCGCCGACCGGGTCGTCCGAATCGAGGCCGACCGCGGTGCCGACCGCCTGCCAGGGCCGCTCGACGTCGGGCTCCCCGAACACCGCGCTGGCCCAGCCCGGGTTCGGTGCGGCCACGATGCACCACTGGAGGCCGCCCGCCATCACGGCGGCGCGCTCGCGCGCCGCGAGTTCGACGGGGTTCGCGGCCACCACCGAGGCGACGTCGACGTCGTCCATCAGGTGCGGGTCGGGGTTCCCGGTGATGCGGAGGAACGCGAGGCCGGGCTCCTCGAGACGCTCGGTCGCGGCGCGATCGCGGGCGGTCCCGGCCGCCAGCGCCTGACCGGCACCGTGCAGGATCCCGGATCGCCGCACGTGGTCGTCCTGGTACTCGACGTCGACGAGCCCCGCACCCGCGGCGTAGGCGTCGTCGGTGATCGCCCGCACGAGCCCGGCGTGCTCCACGAGGGCGCGGACCACGAGCGTCTGGCCGGGTTGGAGGTTCAGCCCGCCACGGACCACGACGTCCGAGTAGCGGGTGAGGAGCTCAGGGGTCGTCAGGTCCGCCATGCCGCGGATGCCAACGACACCCGGCGGATGCGGCAACAGCCGTCCCGGCAGCCCGGGCCTCACGGCGTAGGCTGGGGCGCGTGCCAGTCCGCCTCGCCGACGTCCTCTCGACCGTGGAACGACTCTGGCCGGCCTCCGGCGCCGAGCCGTGGGATGCACCCGGTCTCGTGACCGGCGATCCGGCTCGCGAGGTCGCGCGCGTCCTGCTGACGGTCGACGCCGTCGCGGCGACCGTCGACGAGGCCGTCTCCGCAGGCGCCGACCTGGTCGTGGCGCACCACCCGCTGCTGCTCCGCGGCGTCACGTCGATCGCCGAGGACCGCTACAAGGGCGCCCTGCTCGCGAAGCTCATCCGCGCCGACTGCGCCCTCGTCGGCGCGCACACGAACGCCGACATCGTCGAAACCGGCACGTCCGCGGTGCTCGCCGACCGCCTCGGCCTCGTCGACGTCGCCCCGATCGTCCCGAACGCGGCGGACGGCTCACGCGGCCTCGGTCGCGTGGGTCGCCTCGCCGAACCGACGACGCTCGGTCGCCTCGCCCGACGCCTCGCGGAGCTCCTGCCGCCGACGGCGACGGGAGTGCGAGTCGCCGGCGGGTTCGACGACCCGGTCGAGAACGTCGCCGTCTGCGGCGGCGCCGGCGACTCGCTCCTCGCGCACGAGGCCGTGCGCACCGCCGACGTCTACGTCACCGCCGACCTGCGGCACCACCCGGCGTCTGAGGCGCGCGAGCAGGCGATGCTCGGCGGCGGGCCCGCGCTCATCGACGTCTCGCACTGGGCGAGCGAATGGCTGTGGCTGGATGCCGCGGCCCGCGAGCTCCGGGAGGCGCACCCCGACCTCGAGGTCGTGGTGAGCGACCTCCGCACCGACCCGTGGGACTTCCAGGTCGTCCAGTGACCCGTCCCGCCACGACCGCGATCCGCCCAGACCCGAATCCCACGAGGAGCACCACGTGAAGGCCAGTCCCGCCGACCAGGAGCAGCTGCTCCGCCTCCAGGCCATCGACACCCGCCTGCAGCAGCTCGCGCACCGACTGCGCTCGCTGCCGCAGACGGCCGAGCTCGCCTCGCTCGCCGAGCGCGACACCGCCGTCCGAGGCCGGCGCGCCGAGGCCGTCGGCGCACTCGAGGACGCACGCACGGAGCTCGGACGCATCGAGTCCGACGTCGAGGTCGTCGAGAAGCGCATCGCGCGCGACGGCGACCGCCTGACGCGCACGTCGTCGATGAAGGACGTGCAGGCGCTCGAGGCCGAGCTCGCGTCGCTCCGGAAGCGCCTCAGCGACCTCGAGGACGCCGAGCTCATCGTGATGGAGAAGGTCGAGGAGGCCGAGGCCCGCGTCGCCGGGATCGATCGCGAGCGGGCCGAGCTCGCCGAGGCGACCGCAACGCTCGAGGCGGCCCGCGACGAGGCGGCCGGTGGACTCGGCACCGAGCGGGAGCAGGCCGAGCGCGACCGCTCGACCCTGGCCGGGACGATCCCCGGAGACCTGCTCCGGTTCTACGAGGACCGCCGGGTCAGGGGCGGCGGCATCGGCGCGGCGCTACTGCGTCAGCGCACGTGCGGCGGCTGCACGATCACGCTCACCGGGTCCGACCTCGAGTCCGTCCGCCGTGCGGCCGACGACGAGGTCGTGCAGTGCCCCGAATGCGATCGGATCCTCGTGCGGACGTCCGAATCGGGACTCTGACCGGCGCACCCGGTTCGGAGCGGTAGCCTTGAGGGGCGAGCGGGTCGGCAAGACGGCCGCGTCGCCCGAGCGATCGGGTGCCGAGGAACGTCCGGGCTCCGCAGGGCAGGACGGTGGGTAACGCCCACCCGGGGTGACCCGCGAGACAGTGCCACAGAAAGCAGACCGCCACGGGCCTCGGCCCGCGGTAAGGGTGAAACGGTGGGGTAAGAGCCCACCAGCGGCCGCGGTGACGCGGTCGGCTCGGTAAACCTCGTCCGGAGCAAGGTCAGACAGGGGACCATGGGGCTGCCCGTCCCGTCCCCGGGTAGACCGCTGGAGGGCTGCGGTGACGCAGCTCCGAGAGAGATGGTCGTCCAGCCGGTGTCGCGCAAGCGCCCGGTGAACAGAACCCGGCGTATCAGCCGGCCCGCTCGCCCCGCCCGCCCCGCGCGGGCACCCGGTTCAGAACTTCGCCGCGAGCGCGGCGGCGCCGAGGATGCCCGCATTGTTGCGGTGCACGGCCGGCACGATCGGCGTCTTCAGGTCGAGCAGCGGCAGGAAGTGCTCGTGGTGCTTCGACACGCCGCCGCCCACGATGAACAGGTCGGGCGAGAACAGGAACTCCACGTGCGCGTAGTAGCGCTGGAGCCGACCCGCCCAGTCCTCCCACGAGAGGCCCTCGCGCTCCATCGCGGAGTACGCGGCGCGCGTCTCGGCGTCGTGGCCGTCGACCTCGAGGTGCCCGAGCTCGCTGTTCGGCACGACGACGCCGTCGAAGATGAGCGCCGATCCGATTCCGGTGCCGAGCGTCGTGAGGATGACGAGGCCGTCCTCGTCCTTCGCGGCACCGAAGTTCGCCTCGGCGTAGCCGGCGGCATCCGCGTCGTTGATGAAGTGGATCTCGCTTCGGAGCTCCTTCTCGAACATCCGCTCCGCTTCGAGCCCGATCCACTCGTCCGACACGTTGGCCGCAGACAGCGTGCGGCCGTGCTTGACGATCGCGGGGAAGCACACGCCGAGCGGGAGCGACGTGTGGCCCCGGTCCGCCACCTCCGCGAGGAGTTCGCCGGTGGCCTCCAGGATGTCGGCCGGCCGGCCGCCGGGCGGGGTCTTCACCTTGATCCGGTCGGTGACCAGTTCGCCGGTGCCGAGGTCGACCACCGCGCCCTTGATGCCGGTTCCGCCGATGTCGATGCCGATCGCGCGTTCAGTCGCCATGGCGCCACGATACCGCGCACCGACGGCGCGCCCAGGGAGACCTGACCGACGGGCCGCCGCGCTCAGGGCAGGGTGAGGATCTCCGCGCCGCGCTCGGTGACGACGAGGGTGTGCTCGAACTGCGCGGTGAGCGACCGATCGCGCGTGACGACGGTCCAGTCGTCCTCCCAGAGGTCCCACTCGGTCGTTCCGAGGGTCAGCATGGGCTCGATCGTGAAGACCATGCCGGGCTCGATCACCGCGGTCGCGTTCGGGTCGTCGAAGTGCGGGATCACCAGCCCGGTGTGGAACGCCCGCCCGACGCCGTGTCCCGTGTAGTCGCGGACCACGCCGTAGCCGAACCGCCTGGCGTACGACTCGATGGCTCGGCCGATGACGTTCACCTGTCGGCCTGCGGCCACGGCGCGGATGCCGCGGGCCAGCGCCTCGCGCGTGCGCTCGACGAGCAGGCGCGCCTCCTCGTCGGCGTCGCCGACGAGGAGCGTCGCGTTCAGGTCGCCGTGCATGCCGTCGAGGTAGGCGGTCACGTCGATGTTGACGAGGTCGCCGTCGGCGAGCACGGTGTCGTCGGGGATGCCGTGGCAGATCACCTCGTTCACCGAGGTGCACGACGACTTCGGGTACCCGCGGTAGCCGAGCGTCGACGGGTAGGCGCCGTGCGAGACCACGTACTCGTGCGCGATCCGGTCGATCTCGTCGGTCGTCACCCCTGGGCGGACGGCTGCGCCAGCGGCCTCGATCGCCCCGGCCGCGATCCGCCCGGCGACGCGGATCCGCTCGACCTCGTCGGGGGAGTACCGGTCGCCGCCCGTGTTCGGCGACGGCGCCGCCCGGCCCACGTACTCGGGGCGCGCGATCGTCGCGGGCACGGGGCGCGTCGGTGAGAGTCGGCCGGGGATCAGGTGGCCGGCGGGGTCCTTGGGCATAGGATCAGCCTATGTCGAGGGACGTCGAGCATCAGTTCTGGTACAACCTCAACACGGGCGAGGTCGAGGAGGGGTTGGTCTCGCCGGCGGTCGAGCGCGTCGGTCCGTTCGAGACGCGCGCCGAGGCCGAGCAGGCCCTCGAGATCCTCCGTGCCAACAGTGCGAAGTGGGCCGAGGAGGAGGCCGCCGAGGAGTGACGCTGCCCGACCCGGGTCGGGCCCGTCAGTACGAGTGCTCCTCAGTTGGATAGGCGCCTGAGGCGACATCCGCCGCCCATTCGCGCGCGGCGTCGCCGAGGATCCCCGCGAGGTCGGCGTACTGCTTGACGAATCGCGGGATGCGACCCGTCGTCAGGCCCGCCCAGTCCGTCCACACGAGCAGCTGGCCGTCGCAGTGCGGTCCGCCGCCCACCGAGATGGTCGGGATGTGCAGCATCTCGGTGACCTGCCGTGCCGCGTCCGCCGGGACCATCTCGAGCACGACCGCGAACGCGCCCGCGTCCTGGACGGCCTGCGCGTCGGCGAGCAGCTGGTTCACGCCCTCGCCGCGACCCTGGATGATGTGACCCCCGAGGCCGTGCTCGCTCTGCGGCGTGTAGCCGATGTGGGCCATGACGGGGATCCCGGCGCCGACGATGCGACGGATCTGCTTCTGGCTGCGCTCGCCGCCCTCGAGCTTGACCGCGTGCGCGCCGGCCTCCTTCATGAAGCGGATGGCGGTGTGCAGCGCCTCGTCGGGCCCGTTCTCGTACGAGCCGAACGGCATGTCCGCGACGACGAACGCGCGCTCGACCGCGCCGGCGACCGCGCGGGTCAGGGGGATCAGCTCGTCGACCGTGACGGGGAGGGTCGTCTCGTAGCCGAGGACGTTGTTGCCCGCGGAGTCCCCGACGAGCAGGAAGTCGATGCCCGCCCGGTCGAAGATGCGCGCGGTGAGCTGGTCGTAGCTCGTGAGGCCCGTGATCTTGATGCCGTCGCGCTTGGCGGTCTGGAAGTGCCGGGTGCGGACCCGCTTGGGGCCGCTCGCGGTACGCGAGGCGCCGCCGTAGGGGTTCTCGGCCACGGGGGCCTCGGAGGGGGTCGCTGCGCCGTCGGATGCGTGGTCGGACATGGCGCCAGTCTCGCACAGCCCCACCGTCATGCGGGCGGGACGGCAGGGCCCGACCGACTACGCTGAGAGCATCGAGGAAGGGTGTGCATGGACAAGCAGCGCGACTTCGTTCTCCGGACCATCGAGGAACGAGGAGTCAAGTTCGTCAGGCTCTGGTTCACCGACGTGGTCGGCACGCTGAAGTCGGTCGCCATCGCGCCGGCCGAGGTCGAGGGCGCGTTCACGGAGGGCATCGGCTTCGACGGCTCCGCGATCGAGGGCCTGAGCCGGACCTTCGAGTCCGACCTGCTGGCCTACCCCGACCCGACCACCTTCCAGACGCTGCCCTGGCGGGGCGACATCGACCCCACGGCGCGCATGTTCTGCGACATCACGACCCCCGACGGCGAGCCGGCCGTGGCCGACCCGCGCAACGTGCTGAAGCGCACCCTCGCCCGGGCGGCCGACGCCGGGTTCACGTTCTACACGCACCCCGAGATCGAGTTCTACCTCCTCAAGTCGTCGAAGTACGGCGCGGAGGGCCCGCAGCCGGTGGACTCGGCGGGCTACTTCGACAACGTCCCCGGCGGCACCGCGCACGACTTCCGACGGCGGTCCGTCCGGATGCTCGAGGACCTCGGCATCTCGGTCGAGTTCAGCCACCACGAGGCCGGTCCCGGCCAGAACGAGATCGACCTCCGCTACGCCGACGCCCTCACGACGGCCGACAACATCATGACGTTCCGGACGGTCGTGAAGGAGGTCGCGATCGAGCAGGGCGTCTACGCGACGTTCATGCCGAAGCCGTTCTCCGACAAGCCCGGCTCGGGCATGCACACGCACCTGTCGCTCTTCGAGGGCGACGCGAACGCCTTCTACGAGCCCGGCGCGCAGTACCAGCTCTCCAAGATCGGCCGGCAGTTCATCGCCGGCCTCCTCCGCCACGCGAACGAGATCTCGGCGGTCACGAACCAGTTCGTGAACTCCTACAAGCGCCTCTGGGGCGGTGACGAGGCCCCCAGCTTCATCTGCTGGGGACACAACAACCGGTCCGCGCTCGTGCGCGTGCCGCTCTACAAGCCGAACAAGGGCCAGAGCGCCCGTGTCGAGTACCGGGCCATCGACTCCGCCGCGAACCCGTACCTCGCGTTCTCGCTGCTGCTCGCCGCCGGCCTGAAGGGGATCGAGGAGGGCTACGAGCTGCCCTCCGAGGCCGAGGACGATGTCTGGGCGCTGAGCGACAGCGAGCGCCGCGCACTCGGCTACCGCCCGCTGCCCGCGAGCCTCGACCACGCGATCGAGTACATGGAGACCTCCGAGCTCGTCGCCGACACGCTCGGCGAGCACGTCTTCAACTACGTCCTCGCGAACAAGCGGGCCGAGTGGCGCGACTACCGCACTCAGGTCACGCCGTTCGAGCTGCACCGCAACCTCGAGATCCTCTGACGGTCGGCAACGGATGACGCGCACCGCCCCGACCTTGGGTGCGCTCGCGCGCGCCGGCTTCGACGACCTCGACCTGGCGGCGGTCCACGCGGGCGAACTCGCCGGGGCCGCGGGCGTCGAGCCGGAATCGCTCGTGGAGTCGCTCGGCGCGGCCGCCGACCCCGATCAGGCGCTCGCGGAGCTCCGCCGGCTCCACGAGCGCGCTCCGGAGGCCGTCGGCGCCGTGATCCGCGATCCCGCCGCGCTCGACCGCGCCGCACGCCTGCTCGGCGCCTCGCGCGGCTTCGCCGAGTTCTTCCTGCGGAACCTGGACGAGCTGGCGCTCCTGCACGAGCGGCCGGCGCCGCCGCCCTCGGAGGCGGACGCCGCTGACGAGCTCGTCGCGGCCGTGGCATCCGTCGACGCGCCGCTCGCGCGACTGGCGGATGTCGCCGCGCGCGCGTTGCGCGTCCGATACCGGCGACTCCTCGCGGGCGTCGCGATCTGGGACCTCACCCGCGCGGACGCGGTCGACGCGCTCGACACCGTCGCGTCAGGCCTCGCCGACCTGGCCGGGGGAGCGATCGAGGCCGCGCTGGCGCTGGCCAGGAGGCTCGCCGCACGCGTCGACGGCGAGCCGGCCGCACCCGGGCGGTTCCCGGCGACCGAGGTGGCGGCGACCAGGCTCTCGGTGATCGGCATGGGCAAGGCCGGCGCGCACGAACTCAACTACGTGAGCGACGTCGACGTCATCTTCGTGGCGGAATCCGCCGACGAGGAGGTCGCGTCGACCGCTCGCGCGCTGGAGATCGCGACCAGGCTCGCGATGACGATGATGCGCGCGATCGGGGAGCCCGGGATCGAGCCGCCGCTGTGGGAGGTCGACCCGAACCTGCGACCGGAGGGCAAGGACGGCGCGCTCGTGCGCACCCTCGAGTCGCACCTGCAGTACTACGACCGCTGGGCGAAGAGCTGGGAGTTCCAGGCGTTGCTGAAGGCCCGGCCGCTCGCCGGCGACCCGGACCTCGGCGCGCGGTACGCCTCGGGCGTCGCGCCGAAGGTCTGGTCGAGCTCATCGCGCGAGGGCTTCGTCGAATCGGTCCAGCGCATGCGGGAGCGCGTGACCGACCACATCCCGTCCGATGAGGTCGACGTCCAGCTGAAGCTCGGCCCCGGCGGCCTCCGCGACATCGAGTTCACGGTGCAGCTCCTTCAGCTCGTCCACGGGGCGACCGACGAGACGATCCGGCAGGCCGGCACGCTGCCCGCCCTCGCGGCCCTCGCCGAGCACGGCTACGTCGGGCGGGAGGAGGCGGCCGAGTTCTCGCGCGACTACCGGGTGCTTCGCGTGCTCGAGCATCGGCTGCAGCTCGCGCGGCTCCGCCGCACGCACCTCATGCCCCGCGACGACGCGGAGCGGCGGGTCCTCGCCCGCGCGTCGGGGCTCGCCCGGACGGCCGGCGAGGTCACCGAGACCTGGCAGTCCACGCGGCGACGCGTGCGCGGGCTGCACGAGCGCCTGTTCTACCGCCCGCTGCTCTCCGCGGTCGCCGCACTCCCCGCCGAGGGGCTCGAACTCACGAGCGCGCAGGCCGAGGCCCGGCTCGCCGCGATCGGCTTCCAG
Organism: Agromyces zhanjiangensis; assembly: GCF_040496055.1. NCBI lineage: Bacteria > Bacillati > Actinomycetota > Actinomycetes > Micrococcales > Microbacteriaceae > Agromyces > Agromyces zhanjiangensis. The sequence goes on from NZ_JBEPKB010000002.1 coordinate 212,529, forward strand.
GACCCGCGCGGCGCGCTGGCGCACATCGCGGCGCTCACCGCGGGCGTGTCCCGCCGGGCGACGATCCAGCGTCACCTCATGCCCGTGCTGATCTCGTGGTTCGCGGGCGGCGCCGACCCCGACTACGGCCTGCTCGCCTTCCGGAGGATCAGCGATGCGCTCGGCACGACGCACTGGTATTTGCGCCTCCTCCGCGACTCGTCCGACGCGGCGCTGCGGCTCACGCGCGTCCTGTCCGGTTCCCGTTTCGCCGGCGAACTGCTGGAGCGCATCCCCGAGGCGGTCGCCTGGCTCGAGGACGTCGACGAGCTGCGCCCGCGCCCGCTCCGGGCCCTCCGTGAGGAGGGCGATGCCGTCCTCGCCCGACACGGCGACCTCGAGGCGGCGGCGAAGGTGCTTCGCGCGATGCGCCGTCGCGAGGTGCTCCGGCTCGCCCTTGCCGCGATCCTCGACGTCTGCACGATCGAGGAACTCGGCCGCGGCCTGAGCGACGTCGTCGAGGCCCACCTGACCTCGTTGCTCCGAGCGATCAGACGCGGCGACGACGGCATCGAGTTCGCCGTGATCGGCATGGGTCGCTTCGGCGGACGCGAACTCGGGATCGGCTCCGACACCGACATCCTCTACGTGTACCGCCCCACGACCGCCGAGCCGGATGCCGCGCACACGCGTGCCCTGAAGATCGTGTCGGAACTCGTGCGGACGAGCGAGGACGCGCGCCTGCCGTTCGAGCTCGACGCCGGCCTGCGCCCCGAGGGACGCAACGGGGTCGTCGCTCGCTCACTCGACGCGTACCGCGCGTACTACGCGCGGTGGTCGCTCACGTGGGAGGCCCAGGCGCTGCTCAGGGCGCGCGGCGTCGCCGGGGACTCGGCGCTGATCGACGACTTCACGGAGGTCGCGGACGGCGTTCGCTACCCGAGCGATATCGGCGACCAGGAGGTCCGCGAGGTCAAGCGCATCAAGGCGCGCGTCGAGAACGAACGCCTGCCGCAGGGCGCGGATCCGACCCGGCACCTCAAGCTCGGCCGCGGCTCGCTGAGCGACGTCGAGTGGTTCGTCCAACTCATCCAGCTCGAGCATGCGGCGCGGATCCCGGCGCTCCGGACCGCCTCGACGCTCGGAGCCCTCACGGCCGCTGTCGACGCGGAACTGGTCGACGCCGCCGACGCCGAGACGCTGCGCTCGGCCTGGGTCCTCGCCTCCCGTGCACGCTCCGCGCTGACCCTGTGGCTCGACAAGACGACCGATGTGCTCCCGGTCGAGCGCACCCAGCTCGAGGGCGTGGCGCGGATCATGGGCTACCCGCCGGGCTCGGCGACGGCGCTCGAGCACGACTACCTCGCCGTCACCCGTCGGGCGCGCGCGGTCTTCGAGCGCGGGTTCTACGGCGTCGAACCGCGGCGCGAGCCGACGGTCGGCTGAGCGGTTCCCCGCGCACCCGAGAGATGGGCGCGCTCTTCCCCGACGAGCGGGCCGTCGGCCGTTCGGCTCGATCAGGGGCGCCAGTGGTCGCGCTCGGATCGTGCGGCCGCATCCGATGACGCCTTCCTCATGGCGTCATCCTCGATGTCGTGCGGCGCGTTCCGGTCCGCGCGGATCCGTCGCACGAGCACGATGAAGATTGCGACGACGCCGAGCGCCACGAGCACGATCGGGATCCATGCGTCCATGGAACAGAGGCTACGCCGGCCCCGCACGGAACACGAGCAATCCTCGCGCATGAGGCGGGCTCGTGCTGTGCTGCGGGAGGAGGCCGGTCCGGCTTCGCGCGCCGTCCCCGTCGTCGGATGTCCCAACCGCATCCGCCACGGAATCCGATCCCTCGTCGCAGCCGTCGCGGCGGTGAGACGACACGAGGGCCCGTGTCGCAGAACGCGACACGGGCCCTCGGCTCTCTGGGGGGGGGATGGGGGGAGAGAGTCTAGACGCCGAAGTACAGCTCGAACTCGAACGGGTGCGGACGCTGGGCCAGCGGCTTCAGCTCCTTCTCGCGCTTGTAGTCGATCCAGGTCTCGATGAGCTCCTTGGTGAACACGCCGCCCTCGAGGAGGAAGTCGTGGTCCGCCTCGAGGGCGTCGAGCACGGCGTCGAGCGAACCCGGAACCTGCGGGATCGCCTTGGCCTCCTCGGGCGGGAGCTCGTAGAGGTCCTTGTCGACGGGCTCGTGCGGCTCGATGCGGTTCTTGATGCCGTCGAGGCCGGCCATGAGCTGCGCGGCGAAGGCGAGGTACGGGTTGCCCGAGGCATCCGGCGCGCGGAACTCGATGCGCTTGGCCTTGGGGTTCGTGCCCGTGATCGGGATGCGGATCGCGGCGGAACGGTTGCCCGCCGAGTACACGAGGTTGACGGGCGCCTCGAACCCCGGGACCAGCCGGTGGTACGAGTTCACCGTCGGGTTCGTGAAGGCGAGCAGCGCGGGGGCGTGGCGGAGGATGCCGCCGATGTACCAGCGCGCGACGTCCGACAGGCCGCCGTAGCCGGCCTCATCGTAGAACAGCGGCTTGCCGTCGTTCCAGAGCGACTGGTGGGTGTGCATGCCCGAGCCGTTGTCGCCGAAGAGCGGCTTCGGCATGAAGGTCGCCGTCTTGCCCCACTCGTTCGCGGTGTTCTTGACGATGTACTTGAACTTCAGGATGTCGTCCGCCGCGTGGACCATCGTGTCGAACTTGTAGTTGATCTCGCCCTGGCCGGCGGTGCCGACCTCGTGGTGCGAGCGCTCGACCTCGAGGCCGGCCTCGATGAGCTTCAGGACGATGTCGTCGCGGAGGTCGGCGTGCTGATCGACCGGCGAGACCGGGAAGTAGCCGCCCTTGTAGGCGGTCTTGTTGGCCAGGTTGCCGCCCTCTTCGGCGCGGCCGGAGTTCCAGGCGCCCTCGCTCGAGTCGACCGAGTAGAAGCTCGCGTTCTGCTTCACCTCGTAGCGGACGTCGTCGAAGATGTAGAACTCGGCCTCGGGCGCGAAGAACGCGGTGTCGGCGATGCCGGTGGAGGCCAGGTACTTCTCGGCCTTCTTGGCGACCTGGCGCGGGTCCTTGCCGTAGATCTCGCCGTTGCGCGGGTTGTAGATGTCGAAGACCATGATGAGCGTCCGCTCGGCGCGGAACGGGTCGATGTAGGCCGTCGAGACGTCGGGGATCAGCTGCATGTCGGACTCGTGGATCGACGCGAAGCCGCGGATCGAGGAGCCGTCGAACAGCTGGCCGACGGTGAAGAAGTCCTCGTCGACGGTGGAGGCCGGGATGTTGAAGTGCTGCTGCACGCCCGGGAGGTCGGTGAAGCGGATGTCGAGGAACTTGACGTCCGTCTCCTTGATGAACTTGAGGACTTCGGAAGAATCACTGAACATGTGACGGTGCTCCAAGGGAAGGTTGGGGACGAGGACGCAGTCGTTCGACCGGTTGCGACGCTATCCGGGCGGGGTTTCCCTGCCGTGACACCAATGTTTCGAGCGTGTTACACGGTGGCCGATCGGTAGACTCGTCCGGTGCCAGACCCCTCGAACCCGACCGGCGACGTCCCACCCAGCACCTATCCCGGCGAACGGCTCGGCCTCCCAGAGGAGGGCACGGGGTCCGTCGGCCGCATCGGACGACGCATCGCGGCGATCATGGTCGACTGGCTGATCGCGAACGTCATCGCGCTGCTCGTCGGCCCCTACGCGTCGACGGCGCAGTCGTGGGCGGCGCTCGGCGTGTTCGCCCTCATGCAGGTGATCTTCATCCCGACGATCGGCGGCAGCGTCGGCCACCGGCTGCTGGGAATGCGCGTCGTCCCGATCCGCGGGGGCTGGGTCGGCCTGTGGCGACCGGTCGTCCGCACGCTCCTGCTCGTCGTCGTCGTTCCCGCGCTGGTCTGGGACTCGGACCAGCGCGGATTCCACGACAAGGTCGCCGGCACCGTCCTGATCCGCGCCTGATCGGCGTTCCGCGCCGCACGCGGCTGCGGCATCCGCTCTCGTGAACGGATGCCGCAGGATGTGGTCGCAGGTCAGCGCATGCGACCGCGCTGCGGGCGCACCCGCATCGGGTCGACGCCCTTCGGGATCGGGAGCGGCGCCTGGAGGGAGTTCAACCGGTTGGTCACCGCGAGCACCTCGGGCTTGGTGAGGCTGCGCTTCGTCTTCCGGAGCGTGGCCGCGAGACGGTGCAATTCGACCGAGCCATCCTCGTGGCCGACCGAGAACGTCGTCACGGGCACGTTCGGCAGCACGCGCTCGACCTTGCGCTTCTCGTCGGCGAGCATGCGCTCGGTCCGCGACCGGGGCCCCTCGCTGATGAGGGCGACGCCGCCGCGACCGACGGCGCGGTACACGGCATCCTGCGTCTTGCCGTTCACGGCGACGGGCATCTCGTTGCCGACCCAGCTGCCCCGCAGGCCGCTGCGGAGGACCGCACCCACCGCGCCAGGCTGGCCGTCGATCTGCGAGTACGCGGCGCGCTCGGCACGCCGGCCGAGGATGACCAGCGCGATGAGGAGGCCCGCGAGCACGCCCGCGATGATCCAGAGCGCGATCGTGAAGCCGTTCCCGCCACTCAGCCACAGGGCGAGGCCGAGGCCGACGGCGACCGGCGCCAGGAAGCCGAGGAGCATGAGCCACTGGGCGCTGGAGTCGTAGCGGCGGGTCATCTGGAAGACCTGCCACATCTGCTTCATGCGGCCGGGCTCCTTCGGGGGCTTGGGAGCGGACCCGGCGTCCTTGGTGCGTGCCATGCGTCAAGGATACCGGCGGCGAAGGGGCCGCCCGGACCGCGAACGCGGATCCGGGCGGCCCCGTGCCATCGGCCGTTCGGGCGTCGTTCAGCCGACCGCCTGCGCGAATCCGAGCGACGTGTCGGCCAGATGCGCGAGCTCCTGCGGAAGTTCGCGGCCCTTGGCCCGCATCGACTGCGCCCAGAGGCGTCCGGCGCGGTAGGAGGACCGCACGAGCGGTCCGGCGAGGACGCCGAGGAAGCCGATCTCCTCGGCCTCCTCCTTGAGCTCGACGAACTCCTCCGGTCGCACCCAGCGCGCGACCGGGAGGTGCCGCGGGCTCGGGCGGAGGTACTGCGTGATGGTGATGATGTCGGTACCGGCGTCGTGCAGGTCGCGGAGCGCCTGCGACACCTCGGCCCGTTCCTCGCCCATGCCGAGGATCAGGTTGGACTTCGTGATGAGGCCCGCGTCGCGCCCCTGCGTGATCACGTCGAGCGAGCGCTCGTACCGGAAGGCCGGGCGGATCCGCTTGAAGATGCGCGGCACCGTCTCGACGTTGTGCGCGAACACCTCGGGACGGGCGGAGAAGACCTCGCCGAGCAGCTCCGGGTTCCCGGAGAAGTCGGGGACGAGGATCTCCACGCCCGTGCCGGGGGACTGCGCGTGGATCTGCCGGATCGTCTCGGCGTAGAGCCAGGCTCCCTCGTCGGGCAGGTCGTCGCGCGCGACGCCCGTCACGGTCGAGTAGCGCAGCTGCATCCGCACCACCGACTCGGCGACACGTCGCGGCTCGTCCACGTCGTAGTCCGCGGGCTTGCCCGTGTCGATCTGGCAGAAGTCGCACCGCCGCGTGCACTGCGAGCCGCCGATGAGGAAGGTCGCCTCCCGGTCCTCCCAGCACTCGTAGATGTTGGGGCAGCCCGCCTCCTGGCAGACCGTGTGCAGCTCCTCGCTCTTGACGAGCTGCTGGAGCTGGCGGTACTCCGGTCCCATCCTCGCGCGGGTCTTGATCCACTCGGGCTTGCGCTCGATCGGGGTCTCGGCGTTGCGGACCTCCAGGCGCAGCATGCGCCGCCCGCCGGGGTCGGCGCTCATGCGGCCACCACCGGCGCGAACTCGGCATCGAGCCGTGCGCGCACGGCGTCGGCGACGTCGGCGGGGGTGACCGTTCGGCCGAGGACTCGCGACATCGTGGTCACTCCGGCGTCGCGGATGCCGCAGGCGATGATCTTCGCGTACGGCTCGAGCGAGTTCGAGCAGTTCAGGGCGAATCCGTGCATGGTCACGCCCTCTGCGACGCGGATGCCGATCGCGGCGATCTTCTCCTCGAGGCCGCCGCGGACGATCCACACGCCCGATCGTCCGTCGACGCGGGTGCCGTCGATGCCGAACCCGGCGAGGACGTCGATGAGCACGCCTTCGAGCCGTCGGACGTATCCGACGACGTCGATCGGCTCGGCGAGGTGCAGGATCGGATAGCCGACCAACTGGCCCGGTCCGTGCCACGTGATCTTCCCTCCTCGGTCGACGTCGATCACGGGCGTGCCGTCGATCGGACGTTCCTCCGGGGAGGTCCGCTTGCCGGCGGTGTAGACCGGCTCGTGTTCGAGCAGGATGACGGTGTCCGGTCGCTGGCCGGAGACCACCGCCTGATGGACGGCGCGCTGGAGGGTGAGGCCCTCGCTGTACGGCACGGAGTTGGCGCTTAGCCCCGTGTCGACGTAGTCGAGCATGGGCACCAGTCTAGGCGGCGTCCCGTCCTCCACCGGCCGGTCGGCTCGGCGGGGGTCCCCGGCGCACGCCACGCCGTGGTCCCGGCCGGGTGCGCGCGGCATCCTCGGTCGACATGGCCCCCCGCTCGCGACGCGAGGCCCGCCTCGGCGGCCGACGCTCCCGTCCATCCGTCCCCGAACCGCGCCCCGTCGCGCACCCGCCGACCACGGCGGACGCGGTGCTCGCGGGATACCGGCTCCTCCGCAGGCTCGGGTCGGGCGAGCGCGCGGACGTGCACCTGGCGGTCGCCGCGCAGCCGACTGCCGGGTCACCCGACGAACCCGAACCCGCGCCCGCGCTCGTCGTCGTCCGCGTGTACGATCGCTCGGCCGACGACGACGCGATCGCGACCGAGATCCACGCGATGGAGCACGATCCGACGGCGACCGTTCCCCGGCTCCTCGACGTCGCGACGCTCCCCGACGGCCGTGCCTGCCTCGTCGTCGAGCGCATCGGCGGGCGAACGCTCGCGACCATGCTCGACGACGCGCACCTCTCGCCCGGCCAGGTGGTCACCGCGCTCGCTCCGCTCCTCGTCGCCGTGCGCGAACTCGGAAGCCGCGGACTCGTGCACGCGCGGCTCGCGCCGTCGGACGTGCTCGTCGACGAGGCGGGCCGGCCGCGCCTCATCGGGCTCGGCGCGCTCGAGCGGACCGATGCGAGGGTCCCCGCCTCCGAACGGACCGAGCGAGCTCGGCGCGCGCATGCCGCGCTCCTCGCCCTCATGGAGGTCGTCGTGGCCGCCTCGATCACGCCCACCCGCTTCGAACCGCCGATCGAGCTCGCCCGGTCGATGCTGCTCGGCCGCCCGTTCGCCCCGGACCACGAGGCGATCGAACGCGCGCTCTTCGCCGTCGCCGAGCCCGTGCCGCTCGTCATTCCGATGGGATCGAGAGCCGCTGGACCACTGCCGTCGCGGATGCCGGCGGTGATTCCCGGAACGGGCCCGGTCCCGTTCGAGTCGGAGGTCGGGGCCCTCGATGGCGTGCGATCGACGGACCCGACGCAGCATGCCGAGACGGGGACGGAGGCGCCTCCCGTCGTCCTGTCCCGTCGGAGCGCGGCACGGTGTCTCGCCGAGCTGGCGCAGCTGCCCGGCATCGTCGACGGACTGGAGGGAGCGCCCGACGAGGGCGTCGGTGCCGCCGCGCGGCGGCGGCTCCTGGACTGGATCCGACGGCGTCCGGCCGTCCTCGCCACGGGCGGGTTCATCGGCACGGGCGCGCTCGTCCTCGTGCTCACCGCGGTGCCGCCCGCCGCGGCGGGTGACGGCGATCGCGCCGCGAGCGAGGCGGTGCGGGGCGCGCCGGCCACCGCGCAGGCGGCTCCGACCTCCGGCCCGTCGACCCAGACGGCGATCGGGGCGGCCGACGAGGTCGTCGAAGATGCGGCGGCGGTCGACGGAACCGACGGATCCGGCGAGGTCCGACCCGGCGGGACCGAGCCGGTCGAGGCCGCGGCCGCCCTGCTCGAGATCCGAGCAGGGTGCCTCGTCGGCCGCGACCTGGCGTGCGTCGCGTCCTACGCGCAACCCGCCTCGCCCATCGAGGCGCGCGACCTCGCCGCGATCGCGTCGGGCGAGCCCGCGGCCGCCGGCACGGCGGACCTGTCGGCGATCTCGGTGACCTCCGACCTCGGCGACGCGGTCGTGCTGAGCGTGCCCGCGATCGGCGAACGCGAACCGGCCTCGCTCCTGATGATGCGGAGCGAGGCCGGTTGGCGTCTACGGGAGTGGTTCGACTAGATGCCGAGGTCGCCCTCGAAGTCGCCCTCCTCGAGGCGGGCCTTGACCGCCGTGAGGAAGCGGGCCGCGTCGGCGCCGTCGATGATGCGGTGGTCGTACGACAGTGCGAGGTAGACCATCGAACGGATCGCGATCGCGTCCGAGCCGTCCTCGGAGATCACGACCGGGCGCTTGACGACGACGCCGGTGCCGAGGATCGCGGTCTGCGGCAGGAACACGACCGGCGTGTCGAACAGCGCACCGCGCGATCCGGTGTTCGTCAGCGTGAACGTGCCGCCCGCGAGCTCGTCGGGCTTGAGCTGGTTGTTGCGGGTGCGCTCGGCGAGGTCGGCGATCTGCCCGGCGAGGCCGGCGATGTCGAGCTCGCCCGCGTCGCGGACGACCGGCGTGAGCAGGCCGCGCTCGGTGTCGACCGCGATGCTCAGGTTCTCGCGCTCCGGGTAGACGATGGCATCGCCGTCGACCGTCGAGTTGATGATCGGGTAGGCGCGCAGCGCCTCGACCGCGGCCAGGGCGAAGAACGGCAGGAACGAGAGCTTGGTGCCGGTCTTCTCCTGGAACGTGCCCTTGACGCGGTCGCGCAGTCGGGCCACTCGAGTGACGTCGACCTCGACCACCGAGGTGAGCTGGGCGGTCGACTGCATCGAGACGACCGCACGCTCGGCCACGACCTTGCGAAGGCGCGTCATCGGCTGCGTGGTGCCGCGCAGCGGCGACGTCTCGAGCGGCTGGCGCTCGGCCTTCGCGGCAGGCGCCTCGGCCGCGGCAGGCGTGCCGGCCGAGAGCACGTCCTGCTTGCGGATGCGCCCGCCGACGCCGGTGCCGGTCACCGAGGCGAGGTCGACGCCCTGCTCGTTCGCGAGCTTGCGGACGATCGGGGTCACGTAGCCGGAGGTGCCGGCGTGCGCGCCGCCGCTCGGTGCGGCGGGAGCCGGCTGCGCGGCGGGCGCCGGAGCGGCGGGTGCCTCCTGTGCGGGCGCGGGCGCGGGCGGCGCAGCGGGAGCCTCCTGGGCTGGCGCGGCCGGGGCGGCGGGAGCCTGCGCCGGGGGAGCGGCCTGGGGTGCAGGAGCCGCCGGGGCAGTCTCCGGGGCCGGGGCGGCGGGAGCAGCCTCGGGGGCCGGGGCGGCTTCCTGAGCAGGGGCTGCCGGGGCGGCCTCGGGGGCCGGAGCGGCCGGGGCCTGCTCGGCGGCCGGCGCGGGTGCCTCCTGTGCCGGAGCCTCGGGTGCGGCGGGAGCCTCGGCGGCCGGGGCCGCCGCGGGCTCCGCAGCTCCAGAGCCGTCGCCGATCGTGACGAGCGCGGTTCCGACCTCGACGGTCTCGTCCTCCTGGACGAGGATCGCCTCGATGACACCCGCGACGGGCGACGGGATCTCGGTGTCGACCTTGTCGGTCGAAACCTCGAGCAGCGGCTCGTCGACCTCGACTCGGTCTCCCACGTTCTTCAGCCAGCGGGTGACCGTGCCCTCGGTGACACTCTCGCCGAGTGCCGGGAGGCTGACGGATTCGCTCATTCGCTTGTCTCCTTCACAGCGTGTGACGCGTTCTAGCTTATTGCAGTCGTATTTCGGCGCGACGGGATCAGAGCGCGTGGAGCGGCTTGCCCGCGAGCTTCAGGAACGCCTCGCCCAGCGCCTCGTTCTGCGTCGGGTGCGCGTGGATCAGGGGGGCGATGTCCTCGGGGTACGCCTCCCAGTTCACGGCCAGCTGCGCCTCGCCGATCAGCTCGCCGACGCGAGCGCCGATCATGTGCACGCCGACCACGGGGCCGTCGTTGACGCGGACGACCTTGATCGATCCACTGGTCTCGAGGATGTGGCTCTTGCCGTTGCCCGCGAGGTTGTACTCGTACGAGGAGACCTGGTCGGCGCCGAACTTCTCGGCGGCGCGCGCCTCGGTGTAGCCGACCGACGCGACCTCGGGCTCGCAGTAGGTGACCTTCGGGATGTTGACGTCCTCGACGATGATGGGGCTCAGGCCCGCGATCTCCTCGGCGACGAAGATGCCCTGCTGGAAGCCGCGGTGGGCGAGCTGGAGGCCGGGGACGATGTCACCGACGGCGTAGACGCCTGGGACGCTCGTCTCGAGGCGCTCGTTCGTGATGACGAAGCCGCGGTCGACGGTGACGCCCGCCTCCTCGTAGCCGAGGTTCTGAGTGACCGGGCCGCGACCGACGGCGACGAGCAGGAGCTCGGCCTCGACCGTGTCGCCGTTCTCGAGGGTCACGACGACGCCGTCGTCGTGCTGGGTCACGCCCTGGAAGCGCACGCCGAGCTTGTAGTCGATGCCGCGCTTGCGGAACGCGCGCTCGAGCTGCTTCGAGATCGACTCCTCCTCGTTGGGCACGAGGTGGGGGAGGGCCTCGATGATGGTGACGTCGGCGCCGAACGAACGCCAGACGCTCGCGAACTCTACGCCGATGACGCCGCCGCCGAGGATCGCGACCTTCTTCGGCACGAAGTCGAGTTCGAGCGCCTGCTCGCTGGTGATCACGCGGCCGGCGATCTCGAGGCCGGGCAGCGAGCGCGAGTAGGAGCCCGTCGCGAGGACCACGTTCTTGCCGGTGAGCCGCTCGTCGCCGACGACGACCGTCTTGGCGCCCTCGAGCCGACCCTCGCCCTCGAACACGGTGATGCCGCGGGCCTTGATGAGGCCCTGCAGGCCCTTGAACTTGCTCGCGACGATGCCCTCGCGGTACCGCGTCACGGCCGGGATGTCGATGCCCTCGAAGCTCGACCGGACGCCGAACTTCTCCGACTCGCGCGAGTTGTCCGCGACCTCGGCCGCGTGCAGCAGCGCCTTCGTCGGGATGCACCCACGGTGCAGGCACGTGCCGCCGAGCTTGTCCTTCTCGACGAGGGCCACGCTGAGGCCGAGCTGGACGGCGCGCAGCGCCGCTGCGTACCCTCCGCTGCCGCCTCCGAGGATGACGAGGTCAAAGTTCTGCTCGGACAAAGAGAATCTCCCTTGCGCATCGGATCTGCGGCGCGAGTCACCCGGTTTCGTGGCCGGGGAACGTCTGGGGCGTGGATCGCCCCACACGACTGTACTACCTGGCGACGGCCCGCTCGCCCAGCGCGATGAGGGTCCGCACGGCGGCCCCGGTGCCGCCCGCTCCGGTGAATCCCCACGGCGCCGCGGTGTTGTAGGAGGGCCCGGCGATGTCGAGGTGCGCCCACGGGATCCTGGGGGCGTTCTCGCCGTCGCGTCGGCCGACGAACTGCTGGAGGAACACCCCGGCGAGCAGCATGCCGGGCACCACGGTCCCGAGCTTGGTGTTCGCGAGGTCCGCGACATCCGACTTCAGCAGGGGGAGGAGGTCCTCGGGCAGGGGCATCGGCCACGTCGGCTCGCCGGCGGCCTCCGCCGCGCCGCGGAGCTCCGCGACGAGCTCGTCCTCGCCCATCAGGCCCGTGATGCGATTGCCGAGCGCGACGACCTGCGCGCCGGTGAGCGTTGCGACATCGATGATCGCGTCGGGCTGCTCCTCGCTCGCCGCGGCGAGCGCATCGGCCATGACGAGGCGCCCCTCCGCGTCGGTGTTCAGCACCTCGACGGTGGTGCCGCCCTTCATCCGGATCACGTCGTTCGGTCGTGCCGCGGTGCCCGACGGCATGTTCTCGGCGAGGCAGAGCCATCCGGTGACCCGCACGGGCACCTCGAGCTCCGCGAGCGCCACGATCGCGGAGAGCACGGCGGCCGCGCCGGCCATGTCCGACTTCATGCCGACCATGGAGGCCCCGGGCTTCAGCGAGAGCCCGCCCGAGTCGAAGGTGATGCCCTTGCCGACCAGGGCGAGGTGAGCGGATGCCCCGGCCGGGGCGTACTCGAGGCGGACGAGCCGCGGCGGGCGCGACGAGCCCCCGCCGACCGCGAGGATGCCGTTGAAGCCGCCCTCGGCGAGCGCGGCCTCGTCGTAGGTCCTGACCATGATGCCGGCCGATTCGGCGGCCGCCGCCGCGAGGTCGGCCAGGACGGTGGGAGGCAGGTCGTTGGGTGCGGTGTTGACGAGATCCTTCGTTCGCGCGACCGCCGCCACGACGCTGCGGATGCGGTCGAGGCGGACGGCTTCGGCGTCGTGCTCGGTGTGCACGACGAGCCGGTCCGGGCCGGTCGGCCCGTCCTTGTACTCGGTGAACGTGTAGGCGCCGAGGGCAGCGCCCTCGGCGAACGCCTCCGCGAGCGGCGCGTCGAGGCCGACGCCCGCGAGCGAGACGGTCGAGGCGGAGGCGAGTGCGCGGAGCGCTGCCCCTCCCGCGTGCCGCAGCGACTCGGCATCCGTGGTCTCGCCGACGCCGGTGGCGACGACCAGGAGGTCGACGTCGGGCGCCGTGAGCTTCGTCACCTCGTCCAGCCCGCCCTTGGCGCCGAGCCGGGCGAGGGCGGCGCCGACCCACGCGAAGCCGCCCTCGACGATCGGCACGGGGCCGTCGCCGGTGCGTCGGACGGGCAGGACCACGGCGTCGACGTCGGTCGGAGCGGCGGGGGAGGCGGTGAGTTCGATCGAGGGAACGGACATGGCTTCGATCGTAGGTGTTCGCCCCGCCCGGGCCGGCATCCGCTGTTCGCTCTCGGCATGGTCGCCGCGGTGCGCTCGAGGGCGGGCGCGGTCCCTGCCTCGGTACCCTTGGACCATGCGCGATCCCCGCTCCCTGTACGAGCTCAACGCCGACGTCGAGGTGCCCCTCGGACTCCCGCTCGTCGCCGGGCTCACGGGGTTCGCCGACGCGGGATCGGCCGTCGCCCAGACGACGGAGTACCTTCTCACCACCCTCGACAGCGAGGTCGTGGCGACGTTCGACGCCGACGAGCTGCTCGACTACCGCGCACGGAGGCCCGTGATCCTCTTCGAGGGGGACCACCTGACCGACTACCGACCCCCGAGGCTGTCGCTCGACCTGGCGCGCGACGAGCTCGGCCAGCCGTTCCTGCTGCTGACGGGCTTCGAGCCGGACTTCCAGTGGGACCGCTTCGGCGCCGCGGTGCTCGGCCTCATCGAGCGCTTCGAGGTGTCGTCGACCACGTGGATCAACTCGATCCCGATGCCGGTGCCCCACACGCGACCGATCGGCGTCACGGTGAGCGGCAACCGGACCGACCTCATCGAGGCGATGTCGGTGTGGCGGCCGACGACCCAGGTTCCGGCGAACGCGCTGCACCTCGTGGAGTACCGGCTGCAGTCGCAGGGGCACCCGACGACGGGGTTCGTGCTCCTCGTGCCGCACTACCTGTCGGATGCGGAGTTCCCGTCCGCGGCGGTCACGGCGCTCGAGGCGGTGAGCGCCTCGACGGGTCGCATCTTCCCCACGGACTCGCTGCGCGAACAGGGTCGCGAGTTCACGGCGCGGATCGACGAGCAGGTCGCCGAGAACGGCGAGCTCGCCAAGCTCGTGCACACGCTCGAGGAACGTCACGACGACTACATGGAGGGCACCAGCCTGCGATCACCGCTCACCGATGAGGACGGCGAGCTGCCGTCTGCGGACGAGATCGGCGCCGAGCTGGAGAAGTTCCTCGCCCGCCGCCGAAGCCGCGACGCCGACGAGGGCTGACGCCGATCCGGCGACGGCGCCGGGGGAATGCCGCCGACGCCGGACGCGTTGGACTCTGGTGCAGGTCGGATCGCGCCCGGAACCCGCGTCGTTGCGGACGGTCGACGCGTCGCGGCCTGTATAATGGGGGGAAGGACCCGTTCTGGTCCGCCGTGCGACTCGCGTCGCCACCGTTGCGGACTTGACATGGGTCCTCATCGTGTCCGAAATCACCCGGGTCGCGACGCAGACAGAGATCCCGGCAGGCCCGCCCAGGGGCCATGCGCCGCGCGACGGTGAGGAAGAGGTTCAGTACACATGGCAGCCAAGACCACCACGGCGACGACCGACGAGTCGGCCGAGGCGCCCCGCGCCACGGGCACGACCAAGCGGGCGTCGGCGTCGAAGTCGACGAAGGCCACGACCGCGAAGGCCGCGTCGACCAAGAGCACCGCATCGAAGAAGAGCGCCACGACGGCGTCGAAGACGCCCCGCACGTCGACTGCGAAGGGCGGCAAGGCGAAGGGCACCAAGGCGAAGGGCGCCGACGGCGCCGACGAGGAGGAGCTCGACGACGCCGAGGACGAGGAGGTCGCGGTCGAGGACGGCGCCGACGAGACGACGGGCGACGAGTCGACCGACGACTCAGGCGACGAGGAGGCGAAGCCCGCCGCCGCGGAGCCCCACCCGACGGGTGCGATCGTGCTCCGCGCCTCCGACGACGAGGACGAGATCCCCGTCTACTCGACGACGATCACCGGCGCGACGGCCGATCCGGTCAAGGACTACCTGAAGCAGATCGGCAAGGTCGCGCTCCTGAACGCGGCCGAAGAGGTCGAGCTGGCGATGCGGATCGAGGCGGGCCTCTTCGCCGAGGAGAAGCTCTCGCACATGTCCGACGCCGAGAAGCGCTCGCAGCTCGGCCGCGAGCTCCAGTGGGTCGCCCGCGACGGTCAGCGCGCCAAGAGCCACCTGCTCGGCGCGAACCTGCGCCTCGTGGTCTCGCTCGCCAAGCGCTACACGGGTCGCGGCATGCAGTTCCTCGACCTCATCCAGGAGGGCAACCTCGGCCTCATCCGCGCGGTCGAGAAGTTCGACTACACCAAGGGCTTCAAGTTCTCGACCTACGCGACCTGGTGGATCCGTCAGGCGATCACGCGCGCGATGGCCGACCAGGCCCGCACCATCCGCATCCCGGTGCACATGGTCGAGGTCATCAACAAGCTCGCGCGCGTCCAGCGGCAGATGCTGCAGGACCTCGGGCGCGAGCCCACCCCCGAGGAGCTGTCGAAGGAACTCGACATGACCCCCGAGAAGGTCATCGAGGTCCAGAAGTACGGCCGCGAGCCCATCTCGCTGCACACGCCGCTGGGCGAGGACGGCGACAGCGAGTTCGGCGACCTCATCGAGGACACCGAGGCGGTCGTCCCGGCCGACGCGGTCGGCTTCACCATGCTGCAGAAGCAGCTCGAGTCGCTGCTCGACTCCCTGAGCGAGCGCGAGGCCGGCGTCATCCGCATGCGGTTCGGCCTCGGCGACGGCATGCCGAAGACGCTCGACCAGATCGGCGACACCTTCGGCGTGACGCGCGAGCGCATCCGCCAGATCGAGTCGAAGACGATGGCGAAGCTCCGCCACCCGTCCCGGTCGCAGTCGCTGCGCGACTACCTCGAGTAGGCCGCCAGTGAAGTACGCGCCGGCGATCCTCGTCGGCCGGCTCACCAGGATCGCCGCCCGGCTGCGCAAGCCGGGCGGCGGTTCGGCGGTGCCCGGCCTCGTGGTCAACTCCATCGCCCCCGGCTACCTCCGCACCACGCTCTCCGGATTCCCGCGCGGCCTCGTCGTCGTCACCGGTTCGAGCGGCAAGTCGACGACGACGAAGATGCTCGTCGCGATCCTGCGCGCCCACGGCGAGGCGGTCTTCACGAACCCCTCGACCGCGAACATCAGCCAGGGCCTCACGTCCGCGCTCCTCGAGCAGGCGGACTGGCGCGGCCGAGTGCCCGGCGACGTCGCGGTGCTCGAGATGGACGAGGGCCACGGCGCCCGCGTGATGGAGGGCGTCGACGCCCGCGTCGTGACCCTCACGAACGTCATGGTCGACCAGATCGACCGGTTCCACGACTCGGAGATGGTCGCCGGCATGCTCGCGAAGATCGCATCCCGCGCGCACGGCTCCGTCGTCGTGAACGCCGACGACGCGTACCTCGAGCGGATCGCCGACGGACTCGACGACGGCGTCGCGGTACGGCGATTCGGCGTCTCCCCGACGGTCCTCGCCGCCTCGCCGCGCGGACTCGGGCACACCGAGACCAGCCCCGAGCGTCTCGATCCGACGGCGGGCGTGGTCGTGGCATCCGTCGACGGGGCGTCGGCGGTGCTCGCGGACGGCGGACGCGACGTCGCGATCGGACTGCCCGCGCGCGGCACGCACTACGCGGTCGATGCGGCCGCGGCGTACTCGACGGCACACGCTGTGCTCGGCGAGCAGTTCGACCCCGAGGTCGCGGCCCGCGCACTGAGTGGCATCCCCGCGGTCTTCGGACGCGGCGAGCGGGTCACGGTCCGCGGGCAGGAGGTCGACTTCGTCCTCGTGCAGAACCCCGCGAGCTACCAGTTGAACGTCGACAGCATCGCACCGGGGACGGACCGGATCCTCTTCGCCATCGGGTCCGACGTGCGCGATCCGTCCTACTTCTGGCCGACCGATGCCTCCTCCCTCGGCCGAGTCTCGATCGTGAGCGGCTCCAAGGCCGACGAGGCCGCGCTGATGCTCGCATACGACGGCGTCGAGATCGACCGCGTCGAGCACGACCTGGGTCGCGCCCTCGACGACTTCCTCGCCGCGCCCGCCCCGACGAACGGCGTGAAGACCATCGTGTTCTCGGCCGACGCCATGCGGCGCACGCGGGCGCACCTCGGATTGACGGGAGCGGAATGACCCTCACGATCGTCTCGCTGCTGCCCTCGTTGCAGAACACGAACGGCGACGCGGAGAACGCGGCCGTGCTCGCGGCGCGCGCTCGATGGGCCGGAATCGATGCACGGGTCGTGCCGGTCGAGCGCGCGGCGGACTTGCCGGAGCGGGTCGACGTGGTCGTCCTCGGCTCGGGCAGCGATTCCTCGCTCGAGCGCAGCCGCGAGGTCCTGCTCGGACTCCACGACGAGCTCCGTCGTTGGGGCACCGAGGGCGTGCCGATCCTCGCGATCGGCACCGGGTGGGAGCTGCTCAGCTGGGGCATCGAGCTCGAGGACGGCCGCAGCGTCGAGGGCCTCGGCGTCCTCGCCGGTCGAGCGGTGCCGCGCGAGGGCCGCGTGGCGGGCGACCTCGTCGTGAAGGCGGCAGGCGGCCTCGGGCTGCTCGTGGGCTTCGAGAACCACGCACGCGACTACGTCGGCGCGGAGGCGTCGCCGGTCGGGCGCGTCCAGGCGGGATCGGGCAACGGTCGCGGCTCCGGGCAGGAGGGAGTTCGGATGGGCGACGTCATCGGGACGCACCTGCACGGACCGGTGCTGGCGAAGAACCCGCGCCTGGCCGACGCGATGCTCGTCCGGGCGTGCGAACGAGTCGGGCTGGACTATGCACCGGGGGGGCGGTCGGCCGAGGTCGACCGGTTCGCCGAGGCCGCCCGCACGCTGCAGCTGCGCGCTGCGGGAGTCGCGGCATCCGCCGACGCCTGAGCCGACGCGAACGACGGCAGCGACGACGAACGCCCCCGGATCACTCCAGGGGCGTTCTCGTCGTCGTGGGGACCCGCGTCAGTTGCGCGTGTCGGAGAGGAGCCGGCTCGACTCGTCGTGCCAGCTGTGGGCGATCTGCGAGAGCTTCTCCTCGTGCTTGCGGCCGTGGTGGGCGCAGAAGAGGAGTTCGCCGCTCGCGACGACCACTCGGATGTAGGCCTGTGCGCCGCAGGCGTCGCAGCGATCGAGCGCGGTCAGCTCGTGCGGGGTGTCGACTTCGTCGACCGCACCGGCGGTGTCGGTGGTCTGGTTCATGGCGCCTCCTCCGTAGATCACGAGCCGTTTCCGTCTCTCAATGAAAACACGACTCCGGCTGCGAACGTCCCGTACGACCGTGCATTTCGCTCAGCGCGAAGCGTCGGGTCCGGGAACGGGGGTGGCCGTCACTAGGCTTGTGCGACGTGAGCTCCGACTATTCCGCCCGCCATCTCTCCGTCCTCGAGGGCCTCGAAGCGGTCCGCAAGCGGCCGGGCATGTACATCGGTTCGACCGACTCGCGGGGCCTCATGCACTGCCTCTGGGAGATCATCGACAACTCCGTCGACGAGGCGCTGGCCGGCCACGGCACCGAGATCGACGTGGTACTGCACGCCGACCACAGCGTCGAGGTCCGCGACCGCGCCCGCGGGATCCCGGTCGACGTCGAGCCCAAGACGGGGCTCACCGGTGTCGAGGTCGTGTTCACGAAGCTCCACGCGGGCGGCAAGTTCGGGTCCGGCTCCTACTCCGCCTCGGGTGGCCTGCACGGCGTCGGCGCATCAGTGGTCAATGCGCTGTCGGAGCGCCTCGACGTCGAGGTCGACCGCGGCGGCGCGACGTGGGCCATGTCGTTCCACCGCGGCGAGCCGGGCATCTTCGACGACGACGGCACGCGATCGCCGTCGGCATCGTTCCGCCCGTTCGAGCAGTCGAGCGAACTGCGCAAGGTCGGGCGTGTCGCGAAGGCCGTGACCGGCACCCGGGTCCGGTACTGGGCCGACCCGCAGATCTTCACGCGCGGGGCGAGCTTCCAGCTCGAGGACCTCCTGAATCGCGCACGGCAGACCGCGTTCCTCGTTCCCGGCCTCGCGATCACCGTCTCCGACGAGCGCGGTGAGGCGCCCGAGACCCACCGCTTCCACTTCGAGGGGGGCATCTCGGAATTCGCCGAGCACCTCAGCGTCGACGGCCCGGTGACCGACATCTGGCGGCTGACGGGCGACGGGCGCTTCACCGAGACGGTGCCCGTGCTGAACGACCACGGTGCGATGATCCCGACCGACGTCGAGCGGCACTGCCACGTCGACATCGCGCTGCGCTGGGGCACGGGGTACGACACCGTGATGCGGAGCTTCGTCAACATCATCGCGACGCCGAAGGGCGGCACGCACCAGTCCGGCTTCGAACAGGGACTGCTGAAGTTCATCCGCCAGCAGGTCGAGCAGAACGCCCGACGACTGAAGGTCGGCAACGACAAGCTCGACAAGGACGACGTGCTCGCGGGCCTCACGGCGGTGCTCACGGTCCGACTGCCCGAGCCGCAGTTCGAGGGGCAGACGAAGGAGGTGCTCGGCACGCCCGCGGTGCGGTCGATCGTCGCATCGGTCGTGCAGAAGGCGCTCGGCGAGCGCTTCGCGTCGACCAAGCGCGACGACAAGGCGCAGAGCTCGATGCTGCTCGAGAAGGTGGTCTCGGAGATGAAGGCGCGCATCTCGGCGCGCACGCACAAGGAGACCCAGCGCCGCAAGAACGCGCTCGAGACCTCCTCGCTGCCGGCGAAGCTGGTCGACTGCCGGTCGACGGATGTCGCGCAGAGCGAGCTGTTCATCGTCGAGGGCGACTCGGCCCTCGGCACGGCCAAGCTCGCGCGCGACAGCGAGCACCAGGCGCTGCTGCCGATCCGCGGCAAGATCCTCAACGTGCAGAAGGCGTCGATCGCCGACATGCTCGGCAACGCGGAGTGCGCGTCGATCATCCAGGTCATCGGCGCCGGCTCCGGGAGGAGCTTCGACCTCTCGGCGGCCCGCTACGGCAAGGTCATCATCATGAGCGACGCCGACGTCGACGGCGCGCACATCCGCACGCTGCTGCTGACGCTCTTCTTCCGGTACATGCGGCCCATGATCGAGGACGGCCGCGTGTTCGCCGCCGTGCCGCCCCTGCACCGCGTCGTGGTGATGAATCCCGGTTCGAAGCCCAACGACGTGATCTACACCTACTCAGAGAAGGAGCTCGCGGGCGTGCTCGCGACGCTGCGGAAGCAGGGCAAGCGGTACCAGGACCCGATCCAGCGCTACAAGGGCCTCGGCGAGATGGATGCCGACCAGCTCGCGTCGACGACGATGGACCGCCGGCACCGCACGCTCCGCCGCGTCGGCGTGGCCGACGCCGAGAACGCGGGTCGCGTGTTCGAGCTGCTCATGGGCAACGAAGTCGCGCCGCGAAAGGAGTTCATCGTCGACAGCGCCGCGGCGCTCACGCGGGATCGCATCGACGCCTGAGCGCTGACGCCTCGGGCGAAGCACGCCCAGGACGCAAGACCGACGTCGACGGGCCCGTCGCACCGATGGTGCGGCGGGCCCGTCGTCGTGAAGGCCGTGCGGCGGAACGTCAGCGGATGGCCCGGCCGATCACCTGCACGACGGCGTCGAGCGTCTGGCCCGAGCCGTCGCGCTTCGCACCCCCCTCGGGGAGGACGCGCAGCGAGCCGTCGGTGCCCAGCGCACGCGCGGGACCGGGACCGACCCAGGCGACCGAGAGTGCGTCCTGGCCCTTGAGGAAGCGATGCGCGCGGACGCCGCCCGTCGCCCGCCCCTTCCCGGGGAACTCGGCGAAGTCCGAGACCTTCGCCGCACCTGGGTCGGCGCCGAGCAGCGTGTCGGCCGACGCGGCCACGGTCACGACGACGGTCGACTCGACGTCGGCGCGCGGGATCACCGTGAACGAGATCACGCGCGCCCCGGCGTCGAGCTTCACGCCGGCCATGCCGCCGGCCGGGCAGCCCTGCGGGCGGACGGTCGAGGCCGGGAAGTGCAGCAGCTGCGCGTCGCTCGTGACGAAGACGAGTTCGTCGTCGTCGCCGCCCTGCGAGGCGCCGACCACGCGGTCGCCCGGCTTCAGCGCGATCACCTCGAACTCGGGCCGGTTCGGGTAGTTGCCGGGCGCGACGCGCTTGACGACGCCCTGCTCGGTGCCGAGCACGATCGGCTGCTGCGGGTCGAGGGAGACGACGGCGAGCACCTGCTCGGCGCGGTCGGGGAGCGCGAGGTAGTCGGCGACCCGCACGCCGGCGCCGAGCTGCACCGAATTCGGAGGCAGCGCAGGCAGGTCCATCGGCGAGAACCGGATGAGGCGGCCCTTGGACGTGACCGCCCCGATCTCCGTCCGACTCGTTGTGGCGACCTCGGAACGCACCGCGTCGTGCTTGGAGCGGCGGCTCGGGGGAGTGAGCGTGACGGATGCCTCACCCTCGGGCGCGTCGACGCGGGCGATCCGCCCCGTCGAGCCGAGGATGACGCGGCACGGCACGTCGGCGTGCTCGAGGGTCGCGGGGTCGACCGCCTTGCGCGTCTTCGGCTGCACCCTGGCCTCGGTCAGCATCGTGCGGCGCGGGGTGCCGAACAGCTCGGCTGCGCGGTCCAGCTCCTCGGCGACCTGCGCGCGGATGCGCGCGTCGCTCGCGAGGAGCTCCTCGAGCGCGGCGATCTCCGCGAGCAACTGGTCGCGCTCCGCCTCGAGCTCGATCCGCGAGAACTTCGTGAGCCGACGCAGGCGGAGCTCGAGGATGTACTCGGCCTGCAGCCGGCTGAGGTCGAAGACGTCCTCCAGCCTGGACCTCGCGGCCTCGGCGTCGTCGCTCGAGCGGATGACCTGGATCACCTCGTCGATGTCCAGGATCGCGATGAGGAGGCCCTCGACCAGGTGGAGGCGTTCGCGGCGACGCGCGAGCCGGAACTCCGAGCGCCGGGTGATCACGCGGATCCGATGGGCGAGGTAGACGTCGAGCAGCTCGCGGAGGCCGAGGGTCTGCGGCTGTCCGTCGACGAGGGCGACGTTGTTGATGTTGAAGGAGTCCTCGAGCGGCGTCATCCGGTAGAGCTGCTCGAGTACCGCCTGGGGGTTGAAGCCGGTCTTCACGCCGATGACGAGGCGGAGCCCCTTGGTGCGGTCGGTGAGGTCGGCGACATCCGAGATGCCGGTGATCTTCTTGGCGTTGACGCCGTCCTTGATCTTCTCGATGACCTTCTCGGGGCCGACGAGGTAGGGCAGTTCGGTGACGACCAGGCCGGCCTTCCGCGGCGTGAGCTGCTCGACGGACACCTTCGCCCGCGTCTTGAACGACCCGCGGCCGGTCGCGTACGCGTCGCGTACCCCGGAGAGGCCGACGATGGTCCCGCCCGACGGGAAGTCGGGCCCCGGCACGAACTCCATGAGCTCGTCGAGCGTCGCCTCGGGGTTCAGCAGGAGGTGCCGGGCCGCGGCGACGACCTCGACGAGGTTGTGCGGCGCCATGTTCGTCGCCATGCCGACCGCGATGCCGCTCGCGCCGTTGACGAGCAGGTTGGGGATCGCCGCGGGCAGCACCTCCGGCTGCTGGTGCGAGTTGTCGTAGTTGGGGACGAAGTCGACGACGTCCTCGTCGAGGTGCTCGGTCATCGACACGGCGGCGGGCGCCATGCGCGCCTCGGTGTAGCGCGCGGCGGCGGGGCCGTCGTCGAGCGAGCCGAAGTTGCCGTGGCCGTCGACGAGGGGAACGCGGAGTGTGAACGCCTGCGCCAGGCGCACGAGCGCGTCGTAGATCGCGCTGTCGCCGTGCGGGTGGAGCTTGCCCATGACCTCGCCGACGACGCGCGCCGACTTGACGTGCCCCCGATCGGGGCGCAGCCCCATGTCGCTCATCATGTAGAGGATGCGGCGTTGCACGGGCTTCAGGCCGTCGCGCGCGTCGGGGAGCGCGCGCGAGTAGATGACGGAGTAGGCGTACTCGAGGAAGGACCCCTGCATCTCCTCTGCGACGTCGATCTCGTCGATCCGCTCGGCGATCGGTGATGAGGAGGGTTCGCTCTTGGCTGGGGTCATTCGTCGTCTCTGCGCAGGGCGCGCACGGGGCACGCGCGGGGAACGGGGCCGCGCCCGGCCTGTGCCAGACTGGGCGCGATGCCAGCAATGCTACCGGTGCCCGCCGACGGAGCCCCGCGGCTCACCGGGGTGCTGCCCGCCGCCCTCGCCTCGATCGGCGGGGGAGCCGGCCCGTTCGACCTCCCGGCCGTCGACTCGGCCGTGGTCGTCCTCGTCGACGGGCTCGGAGCCGGCAACCTGCGCGGTCGCTCGGGCCACGCCCGCTTCCTCGCGGGCGCGATGGCCAAGCGGGATGTGATCCGGACGGTGTTCCCCTCCACGACCGCGGCGGCGATCGCGAGCTTCGCCACCGGGCTCATGCCCGGTGCGCACGGGCTCATGGGCTACCGAGTCCCGGATCGCGCGAACGACCGCGTCGTGAACCAGCTGAGCGGCTGGGATGACCGGATGGTCCCGGAGGCCTGGCAGCCGCACGACACCGTCTTCGACCGAGCGGAAGAGCGGGGCGTGCGCGCGGTCGCGATCGGCGGCACCCGCTACGCGACGTCGGGCTTCACGCGCGCGGTGCTCCGCGGGGCGGAGTACCGCGCGGGCGCGAAGATCCCCGACCGGTTCGCCGAGGCGCTCAGCGTCCTCCGAGAGGGTCCGGCGCTCGTCTACGTCTACGTCTCGGAGCTCGACCAGATCGCGCACGCCCACGGATGGGAATCCGATCGCTGGCTCGCCGCGCTCGAGACCCTCGACGCCGAGGTCGCCGAGTTCGAACGACGGATGCCCCGAGGCACGGGCCTCCTCGTCACCGCAGACCACGGCGTGCTCGACGTGCCACCGCATCGGCACGTGTTCGTCGACGCGACGCCGGGACTCGTCGAGGGCGTCCGCCATGTCGCGGGCGAGCCGCGCTGCCTCGGCCTCGTCCTCGAGCCCGACCTCGACGAGTCCGCGCGCGCCGCGCTCCTGGATCGCTGGCGGGATGCCGAGGGCGATCGGGCCTGGGTCGTCTCGCGCGACGAGGCGATCGCAAGCGGGCTCTACGGCGACGTCGAACCGCGGAACCTCGGCCGCATCGCCGACGTCCTCGTCGCGGCGCGCTCGGGCGTCGCCTACTACGACCGGCGCGAGGCCGATCGTCGCGGCGAGGAGATGGTCGGCCAGCACGGCTCCCTGACCGACGAGGAGACGCGCATCCCGCTCATCCGGCTCGGTGCGTACCGTCGCGACTGACGCGACGCGCCCGACGGCGATGGCGGATGCCGCGGCGCGAGGCCGCGGCATCCGTCCTCGTCCTCGTCCTCGTCCTCGTCCTCGTCCTCGTCAGGAGGGGTACTGGCCTCGCTTGACCTGCGGCTTCGGCAGGCGGAGCGGGCGCAGCTGCAGTGCGCGCATCGCCGCGTACCAGCGGAAGCGCTCGACCTTCGCCGCACCGAACTTCGCCGCGAGCTTCCGCTGCAGCGTGAAGCCGAGGATGATCACGTCGACCACGGAGACCAGGAAGAATCCCCACAGGGCGAAGATGCCGATGGTCTGGACCTCGTAGCTCGGGACGAACGTGAGCACGATCACGGCGAACATGACCGGGATCAGGATCTCGCCGATGCTGAAGCGCGCGTCGACGTAGTCGCGCACGTACTTCTTCTGCGGGCCGCGGTCGCGGGCGGGGAGGTACCGCTCGTCGCCGGCGGCCATGCCGAGCCGCGCGCGCTCCCGCGACTCGGCGGCCTTGGCGCGCGCCTGCCGCGCGGCCTCCTTGCGGTCGTTCGGGACGAGCGGGCGCTTGTTGGCGGCCTCGCGCTCGGCACGCGTCGGAGTGGGTGCGCCCTTGCCGACCTTGGGCGTCGCGGGTGCGGCGTCGTCGGGTGCGGAGGCGGGCGTCTCGGTCTTGGGGTGCTTGGCCACGGGGGAGTCCTCGTCGAATCGGTTCCTCTTAAGATTAGCCGCATGAGCCAGACCCGACCCATCCCCTCCTCCGGCCCGCACCGCGACGACGACGTCGCTCCCGTGGTCGATCGCCTCCGTGCCGCGGTCGAGGCGGGCTTCCCGTCGACCGTCGCCGACCTCACGGACCTCGTCCGGATCCCGTCCGTGTCGTGGGAGGCCTTCGACCCCGAGCACGTCGCCCGGAGCGCGGAGGCGGTGGCGGAGCTCGTCCGGGGGCTCGGGGTGTTCGACGAGGTCGACATCAGGCAGGCGCCGATCGGCGACGGGGCAGAGCTGGGGCAGCCCGCAGTCGTCGCGCGTCGCGCCGCGCGGAACGGACGCCCCACGGTGCTGCTGTACGCCCACCACGACGTCCAGCCGCCCGGCCGCGACGAGGACTGGGACTCGACGCCGTTCGAGCCGACCCTCCGCGGCGACCGGCTCTACGGCCGCGGCGCGGCCGACGACAAGGCCGGCGTCATGGCCCACATCGCCGCGATCCGAGCCCTCGTCGACGTCGTCGGCACCGACCTCGATCTCGGCATCGCGCTCTTCATCGAGGGCGAGGAGGAGTTCGGGTCCCGGTCCTTCTCGGCGTTCCTGCGCGAGAACCGGGATCTGCTCGAGGCGGATGCGATCGTCGTGGCGGACTCGAACAACTGGGACGTCGACACCCCGGCGCTCACGGTCGCGCTCCGCGGCAACGTGACCTTCCGACTGACGGTCTCCACGCTCGCGCACGCGTCGCACTCGGGGATGTTCGGCGGTGCGGTGCCCGACGCGATGCTCGCCGCCATCCGGCTCCTCGCGACGCTGCACGATGAGGACGGCGCGGTCGCCGTCGCCGGACTCACGTCCGCCCACCTGGACACGCCGCCGTACGACGAGGCGCAGCTCCGCGCCGAGACCGGGCTGCTCGACGGCGTGACGCCGATCGGACGCGGCACGATCCTCTCCCGCATCTGGGCCCAGCCGTCGATCACCGTCACCGGCATCGACGCGCCGACGGTGGCGAACGCCTCGAACACGCTCATCCCGCGGGTGGCGGTCCGGGTGAGCGCGCGCATCGCGCCCGGACAGGACGCGGAGGCGGCGTTCGAGGCGCTTCGCACGCACCTGCTCGGGAACGCGCCGTTCGGCGCGCACGTCGAGCTCGACGACATCGACACCGGGCAGCCGTTCCTCGTGGACACCTCCGGCTGGGCCGTCGCGGAGGCGAAGGCCGCGATGGCCGAGGCGTGGGGCGTCGAGCCCGTCGACATCGGAGTGGGCGGGTCGATCCCGTTCATCGCGGAGCTCGTCGAGGAGTTCCCGCAGGCGCAGATCCTGGTGACCGGCGTGGAGGACCCCGACTCCCGTGCGCACAGCCCGAACGAGTCGCTGCACCTCGGCGTCTTCCGTCGCGCGGTGCTCACCGAGGCGGCACTTCTCGCCCGCCTCCAGGCGCGCGCGGGGGAGTAGCGGCCCCGCGCGATCGGCCGTTCAGGGAGAACGCGCATCCTGCACGGGTACAATCGGTGCCGACCGACCTTCTTCGAGGAGCGATATGAGCGACACGATCACCGACGCCGTCCACGGCGTGAAGCTGAGCGATCCGGCTGCCGACAAGGTGCGCAGCCTCCTGTCGCAGGAGGGGCGTGACGACCTGCGTCTTCGCGTCGCCGTCCAGCCCGGCGGATGCTCCGGCCTCATCTACCAGCTCTACTTCGACGAGCGACTGCTCGACGGCGATGCGGTCGTGGACTTCGAGGGCGTCGAGGTCGTGGTCGACAAGATGAGCGTCCCGTACCTCGACGGCTCGACGATCGACTTCGAGGACACGATCCAGAAGCAGGGCTTCACGATCGACAACCCGAACGCGCAGGGCAGCTGCGCCTGCGGCGACTCGTTCCACTGAGCCGCCTCGAATCACGCGATGAGGGAGACCGCCACGGCGGTCTCCCTCATCGCGTTTCCGGCCGTCGGGCGGGAGATTCGATGCACATCGGGCTGAACGCGCGCTGATGGTGCACGAGCGGGCCGTCGACTCGGAGTAGGCTAGGGCTGATCAATGCGCTTCGCTGAGAAGCGCCTTCGAATCTCCCGAAAGGTCACCGGTGCGCCACAATCGCCGTCTCCGATGGGCTGCTGTTCCGATCGCAGCGACGCTCAGCCTCGTCCTCGCCGGATGCACGCAGGCTCAGCTGAACGGATTCCTCCCCGGCTTCATCGAGGGCGAGGCGCCCGCGACGAACCACACCGAGCGGGTCTCGGGCCTGTGGGTGACGTCGTGGATCGTGCTGCTCGTGGTCGGTGTGGTGACGTGGGGCCTCACCATCTGGGCCGTGGTGGCCTACCGCCGCCGCAAGGGCCAGACCGGCCTTCCGGTGCAGCTGCGCTACAACATGCCGATCGAGGTGTTCTACACCGTCATCCCCCTGATCCTGGTGCTCGGCTTCTTCGCCTTCACGGCCCGCGACCAGCAGGCGATCGAGGCCCGCTTCGCCGAGGACGAGATCGACGTGAAGATCGAGGCGATCGCCAAGCAGTGGGCGTGGGACTTCAACTACGTCAACGAGGACGTCTACTCCGCCGGCATCCAGGCGCAGCTCGACGACGAGGGACCGGCCGGATCGGTCAAGCAGGACGAACTGCCGACGCTGGTGCTGCCGGTCGGTGCGAACGTCGAGATCGCACTCGAGTCCCGCGACGTGATCCACTCCTTCTGGGTCGTCGACTTCCTCTACAAGAAGGACATGTTCCCCGGCAAGACGAACTACATGTCGTTCGTCCCCGAGCGCGAGGGCACGTACGCCGGCAAGTGCGCCGAACTCTGCGGCGAGTACCACTCGCTCATGCTGTTCAACGTGGAAGTCGTCTCGCAGGGCGAGTACGACGACTACATCGAGGAACTGCGCGACTCGGGCAACGAGGGCCAGCTCTCCACCGAGTACGACCGCAACCAGAACCTGCCCGGCACGGGCGCGCCCGAACTGATTGAGGAGCACGAAGGCGAATGAGCACCACCACCGCACCGGCTCGGCCCGCGGGGTCGTCGCAGCCGTTCGGCGCCGCGAAGGTCGAGCGCAAGGGCAACGTCCTCGTCAAGTGGATCACCTCCACCGACCACAAGGTCATCGGGTACCTCTACCTGATCACCTCCTTCATCTACTTCTGCATCGGCGGCGTGATGGCCCTCATCATCCGCGCGCAGCTGTTCGAGCCTGGTCTCGAGGTCATCCAGACCCGTGAGCAGTACAACCAGCTGTTCACCATGCACGGCACGATCATGCTGCTGATGTTCGCGACGCCGCTCTTCGCGGGCTTCGCGAACGTCCTGATGCCGCTGCAGATCGGTGCACCCGACGTCGCGTTCCCACGACTGAACGCGTTCGCCTACTGGGCGTTCAACTTCGGGTCGCTGATGGCGGTCGCCGGCTTCTTCACCCCTCAGGGCGCCGCATCGTTCGGCTGGTTCGCCTACCAACCACTCGCATCGACGACGTTCTCACCGGGCATCGGCGGCAATCTCTGGATGCTGGGCCTCGGCCTCTCGGGCTTCGGCACGATCCTCGGTGCCGTGAACTTCATCACCACGATCATCACGATGCGCGCGCCGGGCATGACCATGTTCCGGATGCCGATCTTCACGTGGAACACCCTCGTGACCTCGATCCTCGTGCTGATGGCCTTCCCGGTCCTCGCCGCCGCGATCCTGGCCGCCGCCGCCGACCGCGTGTTCAACGCTCACATCTACGACCCCGAGAACGGAGGAGTGATCCTCTGGCAGCACCTCTTCTGGTTCTTCGGCCATCCCGAGGTGTACATCATCGCCCTGCCGTTCTTCGGCATCGTGTCCGAGATCTTCCCCGTGTTCAGCCGGAAGCCGATCTTCGGCTACAAGACGCTGATCTACGCGACGATCGCGATCGCGGCCCTCTCGGTCACGGTCTGGGCGCACCACATGTACGTCACGGGTTCCGTGCTGCTGCCGTGGTTCGCGCTCATGACGATGCTGATCGCCGTCCCGACCGGTGTGAAGATCTTCAACTGGATCGGCACGATGTGGCGCGGCTCGATCACGTTCGAGACCCCGCTGATCTGGTCGCTCGGCTTCCTGATCACGTTCGTCTTCGGCGGCCTCACCGGCGTCATCCTCGCCTCCCCGCCGCTCGACTTCCACGTGTCCGACACGTACTTCGTCGTCGCCCACTTCCACTACGTGGTCTTCGGAACCGTCGTCTTCGCGATGTTCGCCGGCTTCTACTTCTGGTGGCCGAAGTGGACCGGCAAGATGCTGAACGAGACGCTCGGCAAGTGGCACTTCTGGCTGCTGTTCATCGGCTTCCACACGACGTTCCTCATCCAGCACTGGCTGGGCGTCGTCGCCATGCCGCGCCGGTACTACTCGTACCTGCCGGAGGACAACATCACCTGGATGAACCAGCTGTCCACCATCGGCGCGTTCATCCTCGCGGTCTCGCTCATCCCGTTCTTCCTGAACGTGTACATCACGGCGCGTCGCGCACCCAAGGTCACCGTCAATGACCCGTGGGGCTACGGCGGATCGCTCGAGTGGGCCACGAGCTGCCCGCCGCCGCGGCACAACTTCACGTCGATCCCGCGTATCCGGTCGGAGCGCCCGGCGTTCGACCTGAACCACCCCGAGGCGGGCATCCCGGTCGGCATCGGTCCGGCGAAGGACGCACCGCACGCCCCCGTCATCGACGCAGAGACCAAGGAAGTCAAGTAGATGCGCGCCAATGTCGTCCTGTTCTGGGTCCTGACCGGCTTCTTCGCCCTCTCGGCCGCGGTCTACATCTTCTGGACGTGGATCGACGAGCGTGAGCCGGGGGTCGAGTGGGTCGGGCTCGTGGCCATCTCGCTCAGCGGTGTGCTCAGCGCGTTCATCGCGTTCTACCTGGGCCGCGTCCACAGGGAACAGGGCGGCGAGCTCCCCGAGGACCGACTCGACGCGAACATCGATGACGGCGACGCCGAACTCGGGTTCTTCAGCCCGTGGAGCTGGTGGCCGATCATGCTCGCGGGTTCGGCGGCGCTCGCCTTCCTCGGCCTCGCCGTCGGGTTCTGGATCTCGTTCCTCGCGATCGGTCCTGCCCTGGTCAGCCTCGTCGGCTGGGTCTACGAGTACTACCGCGGGAACTTCGCGCGCTGATCGCGTCCTCGTTCCTCGACGCCCCCGGTGCTTCAGCACCGGGGGCGTCGTCGTTCTTCACGCCCGGTGCGCGGTCGCGATGCGCCACGGACCTGCCCGAACGATGTCCTCCAGTGCGAAGCCCGCCAACCGCAACGTGTCGTACATCACCTCGGGGGAGTGCAGGTAGCCGCGGTACTCCTTTCCGCGCAGTCGCATCATGAGGTTCGCGGCACCGACGAGTGCGCGCCTCGGCCATGTCCGCGTCGGGTGGCTGAACACGACGGTCCGACGCGCATGCGACGCTGACGCGGCGAGCAGCGCAACGGCGTCCGGGTAGCAGCACACCACCCGGTGCAGCACGACGTGATCGACGGCCCCCACGCGTGCGCCCTCCACGGCGAGGTCGATGCCGATGAACCGGCGGGCGCGGGAGGACAGACCCGCCTCGTCCAGGAGTGCTCGCGCGACCGCCTCGTACGCGCCGGACATCTCGAGGTTCGTCGAGCTCGAGGCACCGTCACGGAGCAGTTCGAGCTGGATGGCGCCGATGCCGCCGCCGACCTCGAGCACTGTCGTTCCCTCGACGCCCTCGGACTCGAGACGTTCGACGATACGACGCTCGGGTCCGGTGAGGCCCTTCCGCCGGTAGCGTCGATCGAGCTGGCGCGCGAATCGGACGTCGAAGGCCTCGAAGTACCGAGACCGAGCTGGACTGCAGCACTCGTCCATGCGCCCAGTATGCACCCGCGCGACCGGGGCATCCTCCCTCGCGGGACTGCGGTCAGGATGCTGTGACGACGAAGGCGAGCACGTCGACGGACACGGTGACCTCCTGCATTCCGTCGGCGTCGACCGACGCGAGGGCCGCACCGTGGTGAGCTGACGGCCCCATTCCCGTGATGAGCGTGCGGAGGGCGGCATCCGCCTCGATCCGGTACTCGACGCTCCGGACCGACGCCGGCGCGAACCCTGCGGATTGGAGCTGGTCGGACACCGTCGTCGCCTTCTCCGCAGGGATGTCGATCAGTCCGCCCGACTCACGCAGCTCCGAGAGATGCGACGAGGTGGGGACGACGACGACGATCCGCCCACCTGGACGGAGGATCCTGGCGAACTCGGCCGGGTTGCGCGGTGCGAACACGTCGAGGATCACGTCCGCTGCGGCGTCTCGGATCGGCAGCGGGCGCCAGATGTCCAAGACGACCCCGGTCGCCGCCGGGACGGCCCGGAGCGCCATCCTGACGGCGTCGGGTGACCGGTCGGCGAGCAGTACCTCGGCGCCGGGGAGCGCGGCGTGGATGCGTTCGGAGTAGTAGCCCGTGCCGCAGCCGAGATCGGCGACGCGCAGGACACCGGGAGGAGCGGCCGAGGCGCCAGCACCGATCGCGGCGTCGACGAGCGCCTCGGCGATCGGAGCGTACGATCCGCCATCCAGCAGCCGGGCGCGAGCCGTCAACATCTCCCGGTCATCGCCTACCGTGCGCGGCGCCTTCGGCGGCAGCAGCGTCAGGTATCCGTGCTTCGCCCGGTCGAACCGGTGCCCCTTCGCGCAGCCGAAGACCCGGTCCGAGACCGCTTCGAGTTCGGAGGAGCAGTTCGGGCACCGAAGCCACGTCGAGTCGATCGACATGGTCCGGTGCCCGAACTCAGCTGCTGGGTTGATCAGTGGTGCTCGTGGTGAGCAGCCTCGAGCTCGCCCTTGGTGACCGGAGCGATCCGGTCCTCGAAGAACCAGCGCGACATGCCGGCACGCAGACGCTGGCCGACGGTGATCTTACCCCGAGCGTTCGGGCGGATCATCAGCGGCTCGTACGAGTCGTAGCTCACGAGCTTCCAACGGTCGTACTCGTCGAGGGGCTGGTGCACCTCGATGAACTCGCCGCCCGGCAGCTTCACGATGCGACCCGACTCGTAGCCGTGGAGGACGATCTCGCGGTCCTTCTTCTGCAGCGCGATGGACACGCGCTTCGCGACGAAGTACGCGACGATCGGGCCGAGGAAGAGCAGCGCCTGGAGGGAGTGGATCACGCCCTCCATCGTCAGCTTGAAGTGCGTGGCGATGATGTCCGAGCTCGCGGCCGCCCAGAGCACCGCGTAGAACGTCACGCCGGCGGCACCGATGGCGGTGCGGGTGGGGTTGTTGCGAGGACGGTCGACGATGTGGTGCTCGCGCTTGTCGCCCGTGACCCACGCCTCGATGAACGGGTAGATCAGCACCGTCGCGATGAACAGGCCGAGTCCGACCAGCGGGACGAGGATGTTGAACGACCAGGTGCGGTCGAAGAGCACGAACTCCCAGCCCGGCGGGATGAGCCGCAGCGCGCCGTCCGCGAAGCCGATGTACCAGTCGGGCTGGGTACCTGCGGAGACGGGCGACGGGTCGTACGGGCCGTAGTTCCAGATCGGGTTGATCGTGAACAGCGAGGCGATGAGCGCGAGCACGCCGAACACGAGGAAGAAGAACCCGCCGGCCTTCGCAGCGTAGATCGGGAGGATGGGCGGACCGACTGCGTTCTGCTGGGTGCGGCCGGGAGCGGCATACTGCGTGTGCTTGTGCACGACCACGAACATCAGGTGCAACGCGATCAGCGCCAGGAGGATCACCGGAAGCAGCAGGATGTGCAGGGAGTACAGACGGCCGACGATCGCGGTGCCCGGGAACTCGCCGCCGAAGAGCAGGAACGAGGTCCACGTCCCGATGA
Source organism: Agromyces zhanjiangensis (assembly GCF_040496055.1). Classification (NCBI taxonomy): domain Bacteria; kingdom Bacillati; phylum Actinomycetota; class Actinomycetes; order Micrococcales; family Microbacteriaceae; genus Agromyces; species Agromyces zhanjiangensis. The sequence goes on from NZ_JBEPKB010000002.1 coordinate 244,824, forward strand.
GCGGGATGCCCTTGATCATTCCGTCGATGATCCGGAGGCCGTTGCCGGAGAGCAGGTCGTCGGGGAGCGAGTAGCCGGTGAAGCCCTCGCCCATCGCGAGGATGAACATCACGAAGCCGATGACCCAGTTGAGCTCGCGCGGCTTGCGGAACGCACCCGTGAAGAAGATGCGCAGCATGTGCAGGCCGATGGCGGCCACGAACATCAGCGCGGCCCAGTGGTGCATCTGCCGGACGAACAGGCCGCCGCGGATGTCGAACGAGATGTCGAGCGTGGAGGCCATGGCCACCGACATCTCGACGCCCTTGAGCGGCACGTACGACCCGTCGTACTCGACCTCGGCCATCGAGGCCTGGAAGAAGAACGTCAGGAACGTGCCGGTGATCAGGATGACGAGGAAGCTGAAGAGCGCGACCTCGCCCAGGAGGAAGGACCAGTGGTCGGGGAAGGCCTTGCGGCCGAGTTCCTTGACGAACGTCGAGACGCTCGTCCGCTCATCGATGTAGTTCGAGGCGGCCGCCGTGAAGGTACGACGCTGCGGCTCACGTGTGGTTGCGGTGCTCAATGACGCTCCCAGAAGCTCGGGCCCACGGGTTCGGTGAAATCGCTCTGCGCGACGAGGTAGCCCTCATCGTCGACCATGATCGGCAGCTGCGGCAGCGGCCGCGCGGCCGGGCCGAAGATGACCTCGCAGTGGTTGGCCACGTCGAACTGCGACTGGTGGCACGGACAGAGCAGGTGGTGCGTGTGCTGCTCGTAGAGGGCCACGGGGCAGCCGACGTGCGTGCAGATCTTCGAGTAGGCGACGATGCCGTCGTACGACCACGACGCACGGTCCGGGAGCTCGTTGAGCTCGTCGGGGTTGAGGCGCATGAGCAGGACCGCGGCCTTGGCCTTCTCCTCGAGCTTGCCGTGGTGCAGTTCGCTGAGCCCCTCGGGGATCACGTGGAAGGCGCTGCCGATCGTGACGTCGGCGGCCTTGATCGGCACGCCCGAGGGGTCGAGCGTGAGCCGCGTGCCCGCCTTCCACATGGTGTGGCTGAGGAGTTCGACCGGGTTCTCGTCCTGCGGCGCGAGCCCGCGGAACAGGACGACCGCGGGAAGCGGGAAGACGAGGAGCGCACCGATGAGGCTGTTGCGGATGACCGCGCGGCGCGAGAAGCCCGACTCCCGGTCGGCGTCTTGGAAGACCTTGACCGCGCCTTCGCGGGCGACCTGGTTGCCGCCGATCTTGTGGCGCTCGTCGGCGATCTCCACGTCGGTCATGACCGCCTTCGCCCAGTGCACGGCACCGAAGCCGATCCCGAGGAGCGCGAGGGCCGCACCGAGGCCGATGAAGAGGTTGTTCAGACGCACGTCGCCGACGTCGTTGCCCTCCATCGGGAAGAGCATGTACGCCGCGATCGCCCAGATGCTGCCGAGGATCGACAGGTAGAAGAGCGTGTACACCGTGCGCTGTGCACGCTTCTCCTTCTTCGGGTCCTCATCGGTGACGCGCGGACGGTGCGGCGGGAAGCCGGGGTTCTCGAACGCGTCGGACTGGATGAGGGCGGTGCCCGTCTTGACGGCGGGGACGGTCTCGGCGTGCGACGAGTCGGCAGCGGCGAGTTCGGTGCCGCTGTGGTCGTCCTGTGCCATGGTTCTCCTTCTTCGCTTCTTCGGTGCGGGCCCTAGTTGGACTTCGCCGTGATCCACACGGTGATCGCGACGATGGCGCCGAGACCGAAGATCCAGATGAACAGACCCTCCGCGACCGGGCCGAGCGAGCCGAGCTCGAAGCCACCGGGCGAACGGTTGTCCTGCACGTACTGCAGGTAGGTGATGATGTCGCGCTTGTCTTCCGGCGAGATGTTCAGGTCGTTGAAGACCGGCATGTTCTGCGGGCCGGTGACCATGGCCTCGTAGATGTGCACGCCCGAGACATCCGTCAGCGGGGGAGCGAACTTGCCCTCGGTGAGCGCGCCACCGGCGCCGGCCACGTTGTGGCACATCGCGCAGTTGATGCGGAAGAGCTCCGCGCCGTTCGCCGCATCGCCGCCGCCGTTGACGAGGCTGTCGGCGGGGATGTCGGGGCCGGGGCCGAGCGAGCCGACGTAGTAGGCGAGCTGCTTGACCTGCTCGTCGGTGAACTGCACGGGCTTCTGCTCGGCCTGCGGGCCCTGCATCTGCATCGGCATGCGACCCGTGCCGACCTGGAAGTCGACCGCCGCTGCGCCGACGCCGATGAGGCTCGGGCCGTCGTTCGTGCCCTGTGCCTCGAGGCCGTGGCACGTGGCGCAGTTGGCCTGGAAGAGCTTCCCACCCTCCTCGATCGTCTCCTGCGACGTGGGGGAGGGCTCAGCCTGCGCGGTCGTGGTGCTGAAGGCGGCGTAGGCGCCTCCGGTGAACACGAGGCCGAGCGCGAGCAGCGCGGCGGTGGCGAGCGGATGCCGGCGACCGGTGCGTCGCTTCGAGCGGTTCATTGATCTCTTCCTGTTCGCGGGCATTGCGGGGTTGGCGCTCCTGGCTCTGGCTACTTGAGGACGTAGATGACGAGGAAGAGGCCGATCCAGACCACGTCGACGAAGTGCCAGTAGTACGACACGACGATCGCGCTGGTGGCCTCCTTGTGGCCGAAGTTCTTGACGGCGAACACTCGGCCGATCACGAGCAGGAAGGCGATCAGGCCGCCGGTGACGTGCAGCGCGTGGAAGCCGGTCGTGAGGTAGAAGGCCGAGCCATACGCGTTCGAGTCGAGCGCGATGCCCTCCGAGACGAGCTGGGCGTACTCGAGCGACTGACCCGCGACGAAGATGGCGCCCATGACGTAGGTGACGAAGAACCACTCGACCATGCCCCAGTCGCGCAGCTTCCAGCTGGTGCGGTAGGGCTGCATGCGCTCGGCGGCGAAGACGCCGAACTGGCAGGTGAACGAGGACGCCACGAGGATGAGCGTGTTGACGAGGGCGAACGGGACGTTCAATCGGCCCGCTTCGAAGTCCCACAGTTCCGGCGACGTCGAACGCAGCGTGAAGTAGATCGCGAACAGGCCCGCGAAGAACATGACCTCGCTGCCAAGCCACACGATGGTACCGACCGCGACGGTGTTCGGCCGCTTGATCGCAGGCGCACTCGTCTGAAACGTCATTGAGGTGCTCGTCACGTTCACCATTATGGCTGATCCTCGGACGTGTTTTCGGACGGGGCGGGTCCGGATGTCCGACATCTTCCCCTTCGAATCGCGGATTCCGCTGGTCGGACGCCGTGAAAACGCCCCGAATCCCGCGGATAGGATCGTCTGCATGCCCTCCATGCAGACCTGGCCCGACGTCCTGAACTCGCTCCTCGCGGGCGAGGACCTCAGTGTCTCGGATGCCGCGTGGTGCATGGAACAGGTCATGACGGGCACCGCGACCGACGCGCAGCTCGCCGCCTTCCTCATCGCGCTCCGCGTGAAGGGGGAGACGGTCGACGAGATCGTGGGCTTCCGCGATGCGATCCTCGAGCACGCGGTGGAGCTGCCCGTCGACGCGATGGCGCTCGACATCGTCGGCACGGGAGGCGATCGGTTCGGCACGGTCAACGTCTCGACGATGGCCTCCGTGGTGTGCGCGGCGGCTGGCGTGCCGATCGTCAAGCACGGCAACAAGGCAGCGAGCTCCGCATCCGGCTCGTCCGACGTCCTCGGCGCGCTCGGCATCGACCTCACGCTCCCGGCCCACCGGGTCGCGGAGGTGCTCGACGAGACGGGGATCACGTTCGCGTTCGCCGCGGCGTTCCACCCCGGCTTCAAGCACGCGGGCCCGGTCCGCGCCCAGCTCGGCGTGCCGACCGTCTTCAACTTCCTCGGCCCCCTCTGCAACCCGGCCCGCCCCGAGGCATCCGCGGTCGGTGTCGCGCACCTCGACCGGGTGCCTCTGATCGTCGGCGTCTTCCAGACGCGCGGGGCGACCGCGCTCGTGTTCCGCGGGGACGACGGCCTCGACGAGCTCACCACGACGGGCCACAGCCACATCTGGGAGGTGTCGCGCGGCACGGTGAAGGAGCACGACCTCGACCCGCGCGAACTCGGGATCCCGCGAGCGACGATCGACCAGCTCCAGGGCGGCGATGCCCAGCACAATGCCGGAATCGTGCACGAGGTGTTCGCCGGAGCGCGCGGGCCGATCCGCGACATCGTCGTGCTGAACGCCGCCGCCGGTCTCGTCGCATTCGAACTCGCAAACGACCCGAGCCAGTTCCAGCGGACGATCCTCGAGCGGTTCCACGAGAAGATGGCGGTCGCCGAGGGCGCGATCGACAGCGGCGCGGCCGCGCGCAAGCTCGAGGAGTGGGTCGCGGCCACCCGACGCTGACATGCCCGACGGGGCCCCGCCGAAGCGGGACCCCGTCGTGGATCGTCCGGCGTCAGTTCACGTCCTCGTCGACCCAGTCGAAGGTCTTCGTGACGGCCTTCTTCCAGAGCCGGAGCTGCCGGTCGCGCTCATCGGCCTCCATCTTCGGCTCCCAGCGACGGTCCTCCTGCCAGTTGGAGCGCAGGTCGTCGAGGCTCGACCAGAACCCGGTCGCGAGACCCGCGGCGTACGCCGCGCCGAGCGCGGTCGTCTCGGCGACGACCGGCCGGACGACGGGCACGCCGAGGATGTCGGCCTGGAACTGCATCAGCGTGTTGTTGGCGATCATGCCGCCGTCGACCTTGAGCTCCGTGAGCTCGACGCCGGAGTCGGCGTTGACGGCGTCGAGCACCTCGCGCGTCTGGAAGGCGGTGGCCTCGAGTGCCGCACGGGCGATGTGTCCCTTGTTCACGTAGCGGGTCAGGCCCACGAGCGCGCCGCGCGCATCCGGACGCCAGTACGGCGCGAAGAGCCCCGAGAACGCGGGCACGAAGTACGCACCGCCGTTGTCGTCGACGGACTTCGCGAGCTCCTCGACCTCGGGGGCCGAGGAGATGATGCCGAGGTTGTCGCGCAGCCACTGCACGAGCGACCCGGTCACCGCGATCGCACCCTCGAGGGCGTAGTGCGCGGGTTGGTCGCCGAGCTTGTAGCCGAGGGTGGTCAGCAGCCCGTTCTTCGAGTGGACGATCTCGGTGTCCGTGTTGAAGATGAGGAAGTTGCCCGTACCGTAGGTGTTCTTCGACTCGCCGGCGTCGAACGCCGCCTGGCCGAACGTCGCCGCCTGTTGGTCGCCGAGGATGCCGGCCACCGGAACCTCGCGCAGGAGGCTCGAGGATTCGACCGTGCCGTAGACCTCGGAGGAGGACTTGATCTCGGGCATCATCGAGCGCGGAACGCCGAAGGTCTCGAGGATGTCGTCGCGCCAGGACAGCGACTCGAGGTCCATGAACATCGTGCGGCTCGCGTTGGTGACATCCGTCGCGTGCACCCCGCCGTCGACGCCGCCCGTCAGGTTCCAGAGCACCCAGCAGTCCGTGGTGCCGAAGATGAGGTCGCCGGCCTCGGCCTTGGCGCGCGCGCCGTCGACGTTCTCGAGGATCCACACGATCTTGGTGCCCGAGAAGTAGGTCGCGAGCGGCAACCCGACGTCCTGCTTGAACCGCTCGACGCCGCCGTCGGCTGCGAGGCGGTCGACGATCGGCTGCGTGCGGGTGTCCTGCCACACGATCGCGTTGTAGACGGGCTCGCCCGTGTTCTTGTCCCAGACCACCGCGGTCTCGCGCTGGTTGGTGATGCCCACGGCGGCGATGTCGTGGCGGGTCAGGTCGGCCTTGCCGAGCGCCTGCCCGATCACCTCGCGGGTGTTCTTCCAGATCTCCATGGGGTCGTGTTCGACCCATCCGGCCTTGGGGAAGATCTGCTCGTGCTCGAGCTGCCCGCTCGAGACGATCGACCCCTTGTGGTCGAAGATGATCGCTCGAGTGCTGGTGGTTCCCTGGTCGATCGCCAGGATGTAGTCGGCCATGTCCGATGCGTCCTCTCTGTCGCAGTGGTGGAATGTGCCAGTCCGCCGGCGATGGTTCGCATCGCTGCGCGCGAACGGACGAGGGGCCGGTCGTTCCGACGACCGGCCCCTCGGTGATCAGCCCAGAAGGGGGAGCGCGACGATCGCGGTCCAACCCGCGAGCACGCCGCCGATGATGGGTCCCACGACCGGGACCCAGGAGTAGGACCAGTCGCTGCTGCCCTTGCCCTGGATGGGAAGGATGGCGTGGGCGATGCGCGGACCGAGGTCACGGGCCGGGTTGATCGCGTATCCGGTCGGGCCACCGAGGGAGGCGCCGATACCGATCACCAGGAGGGCGACGGGCAGCGCACCGAGCGCCGCGAGTCCCGAGGCGTCGCCGTTCCGGCCGAAGCCGATCACGACGAACACCAGGACGAACGTGCCGATGATCTCGGTCACGAGGTTCCACGCGTAGGAGCGGATGGCGGGACCGGTCGAGAACACGCCGAGCTTGTTCGCCGCCTGCGGCTCGTCGTCGAAGTGCTGCTTGTACGCCAGCCAGCAGACGATGGCGCCGAGGATGGCACCGATCAACTGCGCACCGATGTACGTGAGCACCGACAGGGCGTCCACCGGAACGGTGGTGCCGAGGGCCGCGTTGCCGAACTCGGTCGCGCCGTTGGCGACGAGCCCGAGGGTGACGGCGGGGTTGATGTGCGCGCCCGAGGCGTACGCGACGATGACGCCGGCGAAGACCGCGAAGCCCCAGCCGATGGTGACCATCAGGAACCCGCCGTTGTAGCCCTTCGTCTTGACGAGGGCGACGTTCGCCACGACTCCGCAACCGAGCAGCACGAGCATCGCCGTGCCGACGAGTTCGGAGAGGAACAGCACTCCGAGATTGTCCACGTTGACCTTCCATCCTTTCGCCGTGCCCGAGGGGCCGCGCCCCAGGGCGGATCAGCGCCCACCCTACTCGCGTGGTCGAGATGCGCGGAAGGGCGCGCGGGAATCGTCGGATAGCCCTTTCATCGCCGGGCCTCGCCGGAGTAGTTTTGCGGGGGAGTGCCGCGTCAACGTCGACAGGCGACGGGCCGGGCGGGTGCGGTCGAGGGGAAGGGACGTTTTCGTGAAGAAGATCATCAACGATCCCAAGCACGTGGTCGACGAGTCAGTCGCAGGCTTCGGCCTCGCGCACGCCGACCTCGTGAGGGTCGAGACGGATCCCATCCACGTCGTGCGCGCCGACGCGCCGGTGGCGGGCAAGGTCGGCCTCGTGTCCGGCGGTGGCAGCGGGCACGAGCCGTTGCACGCCGGCTTCGTCGGACCCGGCATGCTCGACGCCGCCGTGCCCGGTGCGGTGTTCACCTCGCCGACGCCCGACCCGATCCTGGCGGCCACCAAGGCCGTCGACGGCGGCAAGGGCGTCCTGCACATCGTGAAGAACTACACGGGCGACGTGCTCAACTTCGAGACCGCGGCCGATCTCGCGGCCGCCGACGGCATCGAGGTCCGAGCCGTCGTCACGAACGACGACGTCGCCGTCAAGGACTCGCTCTACACGGCCGGCCGTCGCGGTGTCGGCGGCACCGTGCTCGTCGAGAAGATCGCCGGCGCCGCCGCGGATCGCGGCGACGGCCTCGACCAGGTGGCGGAGATCGCCGAGCGCGTCAACGCGAACGCGCGCTCGATGGGCATGGCGCTGACGCCGTGCATCGTCCCGCACGCGGGGGAGCCCAGCTTCACACTGGCCGAGGACGAGGTCGAGATCGGCATCGGCATCCACGGCGAGCCGGGGCGCGAGCGGATCAAGCTCGAGCCTGCGGACGCGATCGTCGATCGGCTGATCACGCCGATCATCGAGGACCTTCCGTATGCGTCGGGCGACCGGGTGCTGCTGTTCGTCAACGGGATGGGCGGAACCCCGCAGATCGAGCTCTACATCGCCTACCGACGCGCCGCCGAGGTGCTCGCCGGGAAGGGCATCACGATCGAGCGCTCGCTCGTCGGCAACTACATCACGTCGCTCGAGATGCAGGGCTTCTCGATCACGCTCCTGAAGCTGGACGACGAGATGGTCGGGCTCTGGGACGCCCCCGTGCACACGGCGGCGCTCCGGTGGGGCCGATAGGGGCGGCCGCGGTGGGATTGGACATCACATGGGCGGTGGACTGGGTCAGGCGCGGGGCTGAGTCGCTCGCGGAGCACCGGGTCGAGTTGATCACGCTCGACCGGGAGATCGGCGACGGCGACCACGGAGAGAACATGGATCGCGGATTCCAGGCGGTCCTGCCGAAGCTCGACGACCTGCCCGCCGGATCGACGCCGGCCGACGTGCTGAAGCTCGTCGCGACGACCCTGATCTCGACCGTCGGCGGCGCAGCCGGACCGCTGTACGGCACCGCGTTCCTCAAGGGGTCCGGCGCCATCGCGGGGGAGTCGTCGATCGATGCTGCCGGCGTCGTGTCGCTGCTCGAGGCCTCTCGCGACGGCATCGTGTCGAGGGGGAAGGCCGAGGCGGGCGACAAGACGATGGTCGACGCGTGGACGCCGGCGGTCGACGCCGCGCGGATCGCGGCGGACGGCGGCGCGAGTGCCGCCGAGACGCTTCGGGCCGCGGCGGATGCCGCCGCGTCGGGGGCGGTCGCGACCGAGCCGCTGGTCGCCCGCAAGGGCCGCGCCAGTTACCTCGGCGAACGCTCGGCGGGCCATCGGGACCCCGGGGCGCAGTCGACGGCCTACCTCCTCGAGGCGGCGGCCGCGGCGGCGTCCAACGGGACCAGTGCCTGAGATGGCGGACGGGGAGCGCATCGGGATCGTCGTCGTCTCGCACTCCGAGCAGCTGGCCGCAGGAGTCGTGGAGCTCGCGCACCAGATGGCACCGAACGTCCGCATCGAGCCCGCCGGCGGGACCGACGACGGTCGGATCGGGACGAGCTTCGAGCGCGTGACCACCGCCATCGGTGCGGCGGATGGCGGCGCAGGCGTGGTCGTCCTGTGCGACCTCGGGTCCGCCATCCTCACGGCGGAAACCGCCATGGACTTCCTGGAGGACGAGCAGCGGGATCGGGTCCGCATCGCGGACGCGCCGCTCGTCGAAGGCGCGGTCGCGGCATCCGTCGCCGCGGAGTCGGGCGACCCGCTCGAGACGGTCGTCCGCGCCGCGGAATCGGCGGGCGGCGTCGTGGCCGATCACGGGGCCGCGAGCCCTCAGGAAGCCTCGCCGGCCGGCGGCTCGAGCGGCGGAATCAGCCGGAGGGTCACCCTCACCAACTCGGACGGTCTGCACGCGCGCCCCGCCGCCGAGCTCGTCAAGCTCGCGAGCACGTTCTCGCAGCGCGTCACCGTGAACGGCATCGACGCGAAGAGCCTGCTCGCGATCATGGCGCTCGGACTCGTGAAGGGCGACGAGGTCGAGATCGCGACGGACGACCCCGGGGGCGTCGGAGCGGTGGAGGCGCTCGCCGCGCTCGCGTCGAGCGGGTTCGGCGAGCACTGACGAGCCGACCTCGGATCCGGGCGACGTGACTCGCCCGGATCCGGGTGGGGCATCACCTCCGCGGCGCATTGGATAGTTCAACTATCCGATAGGGCCTCGCGCCGACGGTGGTGCCGGGAGTAGCATCAGCGCCATGGCACGCGAAGAGGCGGGCCACGGCGAAGGGAACGCATTCACCCGATTCTTCGACCGGGTGGATCGGGTCATGACCCCAGCGTTCGAATCGCCGCGGATGGCCCCGGAAGAGCCCGACGACCGCAGTCAGTCGGGGGAGAAGCCGTGTCCGCTCTGCGGACACCCGATGTTCGAGCATCGCATCGACGAGTCGACGTCGAACGTCCTGCTCGAATGCCCGACCGACGTCAGGCTGCCGGAGCCCGCGATGAGCGGGCCGCTCAACGAGTTCGGCATGCCGGCGAGTGACGAGCGCATGGAGAAGCTCAGGCGTCACGACCGCGCCTGATCGACGCCGCACCAGGGGAGTGATCGCCACGGCGATCACCGATGTCGCCGTCCGGTCACGATGAATGGGCCGGATCGTGAAGTCACTTCACGATAGGTCGATGTCTCCCTAATTCGGACATAATGCACATTATCGGCCTATCGGATGAATCAGGCGCGTGCGAGCGCAGGGCCCCGCGGGCGCGCGGTCGGACGCCGGCGAATGCGATTCGCGTTCAGCCGACCGCCCGAGTCACGAGCTCGACGATGCGCTGCTCCGCCGCCGGCGTCAGCTCGGTCAGCGCGTACGACGTCGGCCACAACTCGGCGTCGTCGAGCGCCGCGTTGTCGTTGAACCCGAAGGTGGCGTATCGGGTCTTGAACTTGAGCGCCGGCTGGAAGAAGCACAGCACCTTGCCGTCCTTCGCCCAGGCGGGCATGCCGTAGTACGTGCGCGGCGCGAGCTCCGGCGCATGCTCGGTGATGAGCTCGTGGAGCCGCTGGGCCATCGCTCGATCGGCACCCTCCAGTTCGGCGATCTTCTCGAGCAGGTCGGCGGTGCCGTCCTTCTTCTTGCCGCGGCGCACCTCCTTGGCGCGATCCTTCATCGCAGCGCGTTCCTCGTCGGTGAAGCCCTCCGGCTCCTCGTCGCGTGCGGCCGTTCGCTTCGCCTCAGCCATGATCGGTTCCCTTCGGTTCGGTCGATGCGGGTTCGGTCGATGAGGTCGCTCCGCCGGAGCGCACCGCGGTCGCGAGGTCGCGCGCATAGACCACTCCCCCGGCTTCGTACGCCGAATGCAGGCACATGTCGGTCTCCTCTCGACAGGAATACGGGTGGGGGTATCAGGCGCCCACGTACTCGGCGAGGTGCTCCCCCGTGAGCGTCGCACGCTGCGCGACGAGCTCGACGGGCGTCCCCTCGAACACGATGCGCCCACCGTCGTGGCCGGCGCCGGGCCCGAGGTCGATGATCCAATCGGCGTGGGCCATGACCGCCTGGTGGTGCTCGATCACGATCACGGTCTTGCCGGAATCGACGAGCCGGTCGAGCAGCCGCAGCAGGTTGTCGACGTCGGCGAGGTGCAGCCCCGTCGTCGGCTCGTCGAGCACGTACACGTCGCCCGACTCCCCCATCGCGATCGCGAGCTTGATACGCTGCCGCTCGCCGCCCGACAGCGTCGACAGCGGCTGGCCGAGGCTCAGGTAGCCGAGCCCGACGTCCTCGAGCCGCCCCAGGATCGCCGCCGCCGCGGGGATCCTCGCCTCGCCAGCGGAGAAGAACTCGCGGGCCCGCGAGATGGGCAGGTCGAGCACCTCGGTGATGTCGAGCCCACCGAGCGTGTACTGCAGCACGCCGGCTTGGAAGCGCTTCCCGCCGCAGTCCTCGCACGGCGTCTCGATGGTGTCCATGAACCCGAGCTCGGTGATGATGACCCCCGCGCCCTTGCACGTCGGGCACGCGCCCTCGGAGTTGGCGCTGAAGAACGCGGGCTTGACCCCGTTCGCCTTCGCGAACGCCTTGCGGATCGGTTCGAGGAGCCCGGTGTAGGTCGCCGGACTGCTCCGACGCGACCCCTTGATGGCGCCCTGGTCGATCGACACGATGCCGTCACGTGGTGCGACCGAACCGTGGATGAGCGAGCTCTTGCCCGAGCCGGCCACCCCCGTGACGACGGTCAGGACCCCGAGCGGGATGTCGACGTCGACGTCGGCGAGGTTGTTCTCGTCGGCGCCGCGCACCTCGATGGCGCCTGAGCCTCGCCGCACCTCGGGCTTGATCGAGGCCCGGTCGCCGAGGTGGCGGCCCGTGACCGTATCGCTCGACTTCAGCTCCTCGACCGAGCCCTCGAACCCGATCTCGCCGCCGTTCCGCCCCGCTCCGGGACCGAGGTCGACGACGTGGTCGGCGATGGCGATCGTCTCGGGCTTGTGCTCGACCACGAGCACCGTGTTGCCCTTGTCGCGCAGCTGCAGGAGGAGCGTGTTCATGCGCTGGATGTCGTGCGGGTGCAACCCGATCGTCGGCTCGTCGAAGACATACGTGACATCCGTCAGCGACGACCCGAGGTGCCGCAGCATCTTGATGCGCTGGGCCTCGCCACCGGACAGCGTGCCGGACGGCCGCTCGAGGCTCAGGTAGCCGAGCCCCAGCGTGACGAAGGCATCCAGGTTCGCGCCGAGCGCGTCGAGCAGCGGGCCGGCGTCGGGTCGGTCGAGGGCGCGGATCCACTCGGCCAGGTCGGTGACCTGCATGCGGCACGCATCGGCGATGCTGATGCCGTCGATCCTGGACGAGCGGGCCGCTTCGGTCAGTCGCGTGCCGTCGCACTCGGGACAGCGAGTGAAGGTCGCCACGCGTTCGACGAACGCCCGGATGTGGGGCTGGAGCGCGTCGAGGTCCTTCGAGAGCATCGACTTGGTGATCTTCGGGATCAGCCCCTCGTAAGTCATGTTGATGTTCTGGATCCGGACCTTCCTCTGCTCGCTGTAGAGCAACGCGTGCCGTTCCTTCTCGGTGAACTCGGAGATCGGCCTGTCGGGGTCGTAGAAGCCCGACTCGGCGAACCCGCGGACCATCCACCCGTCTGCGGTGTATCCGGGCACCATGATGGCGCCCTCGTTCAGCGATCGCGTTTCGTCGATGACCTGCGAGAGGTCGAGGTCGGACACCGAGCCGCGCCCCTCACACCTCGGGCACATGCCGCCGAGGTACACGACGTCGCGCACGATCGTCTTGTCGCCGGTCGCCGACGTCATGACCCCGCTGGCCTTCTGCGTGGGGATGTTGAAGGAGAAGGCCGTCGGTCCGCCGATGTGCGGTTCGCCCAAGCGGCTGAAGAGGATCCGCAGCATGGCGTTCGCGTCGGTGACGGTTCCCACGGTCGATCTGGGGTTCGCCCCGAGCCGCTCCTGGTCGACGATGATCGCGGTCGTGAGGCCCTCGAGCACGTCGACGTCGGGGCGGGGCACGGACGGCATGAACCCCTGCACGAAGGCGCTGTACGTCTCGTCGATGAGCCGACGCGACTCGGCGGCGATGGTGTCGAACACGAGCGAGCTCTTGCCCGATCCGGAGACGCCCGTGAACACGGTCAGGCGGCGCTTCGGCAGCTCGACCGAGACGTCCTTCAGGTTGTTCTCCCGGGCGCCCTGCACCCGGATGCGGTCGTGGGCGTCCGCGGCAGGCAGGGCGGATGCCGCGGGCGCGATGTTCGGGGTCGTGGTCATCGTTCCTCCATCGGGGTCGGTTCCGATCCAAGCACTGCCGCGCCATCGACGTCGGAACCCGTCGCGGGTGCGGCGTGCGCTTCAGCCGACCTGCTGGATCCGGATCATGTTGCCCGCCGGGTCGCGGAACGCGCAGTCGCGCAGCCCATACGGCTGGTCGACCGGCTCCTGCACGACCTCGGCGCCGGCCGTCTCGAGGGTCGCGAACGTCGCGTCGAGGTCGGTCGCCGCGAGGTTCACGCCGAAGTAGCTGCCCTTCGCGATGATCTCCACGAGCGCCTGGCGGTCGTCATCGGTCATGCCCGGGCCGACGCCCGGAGGGTGCAGCACGATCGCGGTGTCGGGCTGGTCGACGGGGCCGACGGTGATCCAGCGCATGCCCTCGTACCCGACGTCGTTGCGGACCTCGAACCCGAGCACGTCGCGGTAGAAGGCCAGCGAGGCCTCGGGGTCGAGGTGCGGGAGGAAGCTGGAGTGGATGGTGAGGCTCATGAAGGTCACGCTATCCGCGGCCGCCCACGACGGCTTCTCGATTCCTGACCGGTTTCGTCACCTGCTTCGCCACGCACGGCAGCATCCCGAGCGTCTCGCCCGCGTACCGCTCGCGGTACACGCTCGGCGGCACCCCGACGAGTTCGGTGAAACGCGTGCTGAACGTGCCGAGCGACGAGCACCCGACCTCGAAGCACACCTCGGTCACGGTGAGGTCGCCCCGGCGGAGCAGCGCCATGGCCCGCTCGATCCGACGTGTCATGAGGTAGGAGTACGGCGACTCGCCGAACGTCGCGCGGAACCGCCGGCTCAGGTGCCCCGACGACATGTTCGCCCCCCGCGCGAGCGCCTCCACGTCGAGCGGCTGCGCGTACTCGCGATCGATGCGGTCGCGCACCCGTCGCAGGACCACGAGGTCGCGGAGGGCATCCGGGTCGGCGAATCCGCTGCTCACGAGCGCGATGCTCCCACCTCGTGCCGGGGAAGTCCAGCGAACCGCCGACGAGGGGGCCTTCGTTCCCTCGCACGCCATGGCGCCGGTGCCAGAATGGCGCCATGGACACCGGCAGGGTCGCGTTCGTCCTCGGGGGCGGAGGGGTGCTCGGCGCCGTGCAGGTCGGCATGCTGCGCGCCGTGCTCGAGCGCGGCATCCGCCCCGACCTCGTGGTCGGCACCTCGATCGGCGCGATCAACGGGGCGATCATCGCCGCCGACGTCGATCGCAGCCTCGAGCGCCTCGAGGAGGCGTGGAGTTCGAGGGAGGCCCGCGCGATCACGAGCGGCGTCGGCCTCAGGCTCGGGCGTGCGCACGTGATGTCGACCGAGCCGTTGCGTCGCATGCTCGCGCACGGCCTCGCCGGGGCCGTCGACTTCGAGGACCTCGACGTCGAGTTCCGATGCTGTGCCGCGAGCGTCGAGCGCGCGGCCGAGCACTGGTTCGACACGGGCCCGCTCGTGCCGGCCGTGCTCGCATCCGCGGCACTGCCGGGCCTCTTCCCCGCGGTGCGGATCGGCGACGAGCACTTCGTCGACGGCGGGATCGTCAACTCGATCCCGATCGGACAGGCCGCCGATGCGGGCGCCACCGACATCTACGTGATGCAGGTCGGGCGGATCGAGCACGCGCTGACGGCGCCACGGAACCAGTTCGACAACGCCCGCGTCGCCTTCGAGATCTCACGTCGGCACCGCTTCGCCCGCGACAGCGCCGCACTCGCGGAGGGGACCCGCCTGCACGTGCTGCCGACCGGGACGTCGTCCGCGAAGGAGAACCGGATCACGCGCAACCTCTCCCCCACAGCCCTCCGCCGGCGCATGGCGACCGCGCACGGCGCGGCATCCGCCTACCTCGACCGTGAGGACGAACGCCTCCGCGGCGCCGCAGACCGGACGGACGACTGATGCGGCTGCCGCCGAGGTGGGTGCGCCGCGGCATCCTCGCGCCGCTCGTCGTCGTGCTCGCGCTCCTCGTCACGGCCCTGATGCCCGCGTGGCTGACGATCGCGTTGATCGTGTCGATCTTCGTGGAACCGCGGATCCGGACCCCGCGACTGCTCGTCATGGTCGCCGTCTACCTCCTGTGGGATGCCGCGGCGATCGTCGTGCTCTTCGTGTTGTGGATCGCCTCCGGGTTCGGATGGCGCATCCACGCGCCCGGCTTCCAGCACGCGCACTACCGCTTCGTCGCGCGCATGCTCGACTTCCTGTTCTGGAACGCGCACTGGGTGCTCCGCCTCGACATCGACGTCCGCGTCCCGGAGGGATTCCACGACGACGACGAACCCCGGGTCATCGCGAGCAGGCACGCCGGCCCGGGCGACTCCTTCATCCTGATCCACGCCGTGCTCAACTGGTTCGACCGGTCGCCGCGCATCGTGCTGAAGGACACCATGCAATGGGATCCGGCGGTCGACGTCGTCCTCAACCGCCTGCCGAACCGCTTCATCGCGCCGCCGCCCGTCGCAGGCCGCGCCGGGCGGGCCGCTCGGGGTGACCGAGGCAGGGGGCCCGGTGCGGGCGGACCACGCGCCGTTCCGGCCGTTCCCCTGACGGAGCGCATCAGCGAGCTCGCGAGCGACATGGGCGAGCGCGACGCGCTCGTCATCTTCCCGGAGGGCGGGAACTTCACCCCGGAACGCCGCGCACGGGCGATCGACCGGCTGCGGGCCGCCGGGCTCACCGCCGCGGCCGAGCGGGCCGCGCGGCTCATGAACGTCATGGCGCCACGGCCCGCCGGCCTGTTCGCCGCCCTCGACGCGGCACCCCACGCCGACGTCTTCCTGGTCGCGCACACCGGCCTGGACCGCATCCGCACGGTCGGCGACGTCTGGCGCGAACTGCCGACCGACAAGACGATCACCATGCAGGTCTGGAACGTCCCACGGGCCGACATCCCCGACGATCACGACGCGCGCACCGACTGGCTCATGGGCCAGTGGGAGCGGATCGACGGATGGATCGCGGCGCGGAACGCCTGAGACGGGCGCCAGCTTCCGCGACACGCCGACCGCAGGACCAACGGCTCCACCGCCGCGCCTCGCGCTGGGAATAGCCTGAACGCGAGCGCGCCGCTCCGGGTGCGCCGGAAGGAGTCGCAATGTCCTCCCCGCAGTCCAACAGCATGTTCGCGGCGTTCGCGTTCGATTCGGCCGAGCTCACGAAGTCGGCGGTGAACTCGATCCGCATCGCCCTCGGCGTGTCGGGGGTCATCGCGTTGATCATCGGCGTCTTCATCACGTTCTGGCCGAAGAACTCGGCCGTCGTGCTGACCGTGATGCTCGCGATCTACTTCCTGGTCGCCGGCCTCGCGTACATCGGCATCGGCATCTTCTCGAGGTCGATCTCGGGCGGCGCGAGGGCCCTCGACATCATCCTCGGAGTGCTGTTCCTCTTCGGCGCGGTCGTCATGTTCGCCAACCCGACCGACAGCGCCGTCGTCATCGGCATCTTCCTCGGCATCCTCGTCGGCGTCCTCTGGATCGTCGAGGGCGTGGTCGCGCTCGCCCAGTCCGGCAACTCGTCCTCGCGGGGATGGAGCATCTTCTTCGGCCTCCTGAGCATCGTCGCGGGCATCGTCCTGCTGTTCTCGCCGCTCTGGGGCGTGGTGATCCTGTTCGTCGTGACGGGCATCGCGCTCATCGTGCTCGGCATCGTGCAGATCGTGCGCGCGTTCACGTTCGGACGCGGCATGCAGCTGTCGTCGTGATCGGCTGAGGGCGGAGACGCCGCGAGGGCGGGACCGGTTCGACCGGTCCCGCCCTCGTCGTGCGCGTCAGCGGTTCGCGGACCCGCCGGTTCGCGGGCCCGCCGCGGATCAGCCCTCGGGCGCGAAGCCCGAGACGTCGCCGACGTAGCGCGTGTGCTCGGCGGGGATCGGGTCGACGGCGGCCGACGCGACCTCGGCGGCGAACTCGGCGACGTTGTAGAGCTTGCCCGCGTCCTCCTTGCGGGCGGCGATCGCACCGGGGTTCGCCCGCTCGAGCAGCGTGGCCGTGATGGTGCCCTCGATCATGTCGCCCGACACGACGACGAACTCGACGCCCTTCGCGTCGAACTCCGGCAGCTTCGCCCGGAGCGCGTCCTCGCCGGCGCGCTTCGAGAGGGCGACGGGCTCGTACTCCGGCATGGTCGGCGTGGTGCGGATGAAGTGCGCCTGGTGACTCGTCACGAACACGATGCGGGCGCCGTCGGCGAGGTGCGGGAGCGCGTTGTCGACCACGTTGACCTGGGCGTCGCGGTTCAGGCGCATCGCGTAGTCCTCGCCCATGCCGCTCTCCATGCCGCCGGAGGCGTTGAGCACGAGCAGGTCGACGGGACCGAGCTCGGCGACGGCCCGCTCGAACATGGCCCGCACCGAGGCGGCATCCGTCAGGTCGGCGCCGACGGCGATGGCACGACCTCCGGCCGCCGTGATCTCGTTCACGATCTTCTCCGCGCGGGGGGCCTTGCTGCGGTAGTTGACGACGACCGCCGCGCCGGCCTCGGCGAGGTAGCGGGCGGTGTCCGCGCCGATGCCGCGGGACGAGCCCGTGACGAGGGCGACGCGGCCGTCGAGCGATCCGGGGGCGAGCGGGTTGGTCACGTTGGGCTCCTCGAGTGGTGCGGATGTCGCGGGCGCGCGCCGCGCGCCGCACCGAGACTACCAACTCCCCCACCGCCGACCCATGCGCTGCTAGGTTGACAAGCGGGGGCCCGAAGGAGACCAAGTTGGATGTTCTGACCCAGTACGCGTGGATCGCCTGGCTCGTCCTGATCCTCGTGTTCGCCACCATCGAGGTGTTCACCCTCGAGATGACGTTCCTGATGCTCGCCCTCGGAAGCGTCGCGGGCCTGCTCTCGGGCCTCACCGGCATCCCATGGTGGGCGCAGTTCATCGTGGCGGCAGTCGTGGCGGTCGCACTCATCCTGACGCTGCGGCCATCGCTGCTGCGGATGCTCCGGCGGGGCGCCGATCCCGCGCGCAGCAACGTCGACGCATTGATCGGCGCCGCCGGCACCGTGGTCCGGACAGTCGGGCCGGCCGGCGGCCAGGTCCGGTTGCAGAACGGGGACGTCTGGACGGCACGGCTCTCGCCGGTGACCGAGCAGGCGGATGTCGCCGTGGGCGAGCATGTGCTCGTCACCGGCATCGACGGGGCGACGGCGGTCGTCGTCCCGATGGAGAGGAGCACCCAGGAGTGAACGACCTCGGCCCCATCATCGCCGTGATCGTCGTCGTCGCGATCGCGATCTTCGCGATCGTGGTGATCGCGAAGTCGATCCGGATCATCCCGCAGGCCTACGCCGGCGTCGTCGAACGGCTCGGTCGCTACCACAAGACCCTCACGCCGGGCCTGAACATCCTGATCCCGTTCATCGACCGCCTGCTCCCACTCGTCGACATGCGCGAGCAGGTCGTGTCGTTCCCGCCGCAGCCCGTGATCACCGAGGACAACCTCGTCGTCTCGATCGACACGGTCGTCTACTTCCAGGTGACCGATGCGCGAGCGGCGACCTACGAGATCAACAACTACCTCGGCGCGGTCGAGCAGCTGACGACGACGACGTTGAGGAACGTCGTCGGCGGGCTGAACCTCGAAGAGGCGCTCACGAGCCGCGACAACATCAACGGCCAGCTCCGCATCGTGCTCGACGAGGCCACCGGCAAGTGGGGCATCCGCGTCTCCCGCGTCGAGCTCAAGGCGATCGACCCGCCCCTCTCGATCCAGGACTCGATGGAGAAGCAGATGCGCGCCGAGCGCGACCGTCGCGCCGCCATCCTCACCGCCGAGGGCACGAAGCAGTCGGCGATCCTCGAGGCGGAGGGCTCCCGGCAGGCCGCCATCCTCAAGGCGGAGGGTGACGCGAAGGCCGCCGTGCTCCGCGCGCAGGGTGAGGCCGAGGCGATCCTCACGGTCTTCGACGCCATCCACAAGGGCGATCCCGACCCCAAGCTGCTCGGCTACCAGTACCTCCAGATGCTCCCGCAGCTCGCGGAGGGCGCCTCGAACAAGCTCTGGATCGTCCCGAGCGAGCTCACCGAGGCGCTGAAGGGCATCGGGCGCGCGTTCACGCCGAACGGCGCGGCCGACGGCGGCGACGGAGCGGGTTCCCGCCCCGGCTTCCCCGGCTGAGCCGAGTTGGCCGGCGGCTGGTTCGAACCGCCCGCACCGCGCGTGCTGGCGCACCGCGGGCTCGCGCTCGAGGCGCCAGAGAACACGCTCGCCGCGTTCGAGGCCGCCGTCCGCGCGGGCGCGCACTACCTGGAGACCGATATCCACCCGAGCGCCGACGGCGCGGCGGTGCTGGCCCACGACCCGACGCTGCGGCGCGTCGCCGGGCGCCCCGAGTCGGTGTCCGACCTCTCGCTCGAAGCGCTCCGCGGCGTCGACCTGGGGGGCGGTCACGGGTTCGGCACGCTCGACGAGCTGCTCCACGCGTTCCCGGACGCCAGGCTCAACATCGACGTGAAGACGGATGCCGCGGCCGCGCCCACCCTCGAGGCCGTCCGTCGTGCCGCGGCGGCCGATCGGGTCCTGCTCACCGCGTTCTCCGACGCGCGGCGGCGACGGCTCGCGGCCGCGATGCCCGACTCGGTCACGTCGGCCGGCCGGGCGTCCGTGCTGCGCGCCCTCGCGGCATCCCGCCGTCGCAGCTCGGCCGCGATGCGTCGCGGAGTCGCGGGAGCGCGGGCCCTGCAGGTCCCCGAACGCGTGGGTCGGCTCCGGCTCCTCTCCCCCGCGCTCGTCGAGACGGCGCACGCCGCGGGCCTCGAGGTGCACGTGTGGACGGTGAACGACGAGGCCGACATGCGACGTCTCCTCGCCCTCGGCGTCGACGGGCTGGTGACCGATCGCGCCGACCTGGCGCTCCGGGTCGTCGCTGGAATCTGAGAGTTCCCCGGCAAAACCTCAGGCTCCGGGAAGAAGATGCCCAGCTTGATCGTCTATACCTGATTGACGATCGAGAGGAGTACGCCATGGCGGACCGGAGCCTTCGAGGCATGCGTATCGGCGCCCAGAGCCTGCAGAGCGAGGACGGCGTGATCTTCGCCGACCGCGCGGACTACACGTACCGCTGCGAGACGTGCGGTCGCGACACCGTGATGACCTTCTCGACCGAGGCCGAGCTTCCGGAGGAGTGGGAGTGCCGTCATTGCGGCAACTCCGCCGTGCTCCTCGTCGACTCCAAGCCCGTCGAGATCGACCGCTCGGGCGAGAAGGTCGCCCGCACCCACTGGGACATGCTGCTCGAGCGCCGCACGCGCGCCGAGCTCGAGGAGATCCTCGAGGAGCGTCTGCAGTACCTGCGGGCCCGCCGCGGTCAGCAGAAGATCGGCGCCTAGGCGCCCGTCGCACCCTCGCGCCCGGCCCCGGACCTCGTCCGGTGCCGGGCGTTTCGCTGTGCGGCGATCCCGGCCCAGGCCAATCCCGCGAGTGACCCGATCGCGATGACGAGCGCCACGACGCCGCCGAGCACGACGGAGGGCGTGAGCCCCGTGCGCAGCTCGACATCGGTGACCATCGCGCCGGCCGCGTACGCCGGCAGCGCATCGACGGTCCGGCCGGCGGGATCGATCACCTGGCTCGTCCCGACCGTCGAGATGTTCACGACCGAGCGGCCGGTCTCGATCGCGCGCAGGCGCGCGATCGCGAGTTGCTGCTGGTTCTCGTCGGTGCCGCGGAAGTCCGCGTTGTTCGTCTGGAGCATGTAGAGCTCCGCGCCGTCGCGGGCGCCCTCCCAGATCAGGTCGTCGTAGATGACGTCGAAGCAGATCGCCAGCCCCGTGATCGTGTCGCCGACGTCGAACACCGGCGCTTCGGTCCCGGGCGAGTACCCGCGCTGGATGAGGCCCGTGAGCTCGGGGACCAGCGCGTCGTAGAACCACCGGTCGGGGATGTACTCGCCGAAGGGCACCGGGTTGCGCTTGGCGAACCGGTCGACTGCACCCTCTCCCGCCTCCCACAGCAGCGAGGTGTTGTAGAAGCGCTCGTCGCCCTCCTCGCCCTCCACGGTGACCGTGTTGAGGATCACGGGCGCGCCCAGGTCCTCGGACAGCCTGTCGAAGATGCGCGCCACGGACGGGCTGCGCGTCGGATCGATGTCCGACCCGCCCTCCGGCCAGAGGAGCACGTCGACGTCCTCGCCGAGCACGGGCTCGGTCGCCTCCAGCTGCGAACGGAGCACGTCGCCCTGCTCGCGCGCGTCGAAGTAGCCGGCAGGCCCGTCACCCTGCACGCTCGCCACGCGGAGCTCCCCGGACGGCGTCGTCGGGAACGCCGGGAGCGCGATCGCCACGACGAGGACGCTCACCACCGGGATCGCGGTGCGGAGGTCGCGCCATCCGCGCACCCGCACCCACTCGATGAGCCCGGCCGTCAGCGCGACCATCACGAACCCGAGGCCCGACGACCCGATCCACGCCACGACCGGGGCGAACGGACTCTCCGACTGGCTGAGCGCGGCCCGCCCCCAGGGGAATCCGCCATACGGGAAGGTCCCCGTGACGGTCTCGCGGAGGACCCAGAGGCCGGCCACGAGGGCCGGGAGCGCGATGAGGCGCAGCCACCGGGACCGGCCCGCCTGCGGAAGCCATCGATACGCCAGCGTGATGAGCATCGCACCGCCGGCGACGAAGAGCGCTTCGAGGATGGACAGCGCGAGCCACGGGATCGGCCCGAGGTAGAGCGACGTCCACGAGACGTGCGAGAGGTAGAACGCGAGGCCGAACGCGAGCCCCACGTGGAACGAGGAGAGCAGGGAACGCCCGACCAGCGGCACGAGCGCCATCGCGATGCCGACGAACGCGAGCGGCCAGACGGCCGCGCCCGGGAAGCCGAGGTCGTAGACGAACCCGCCGAGTGCGGAGACGATGAGGGCGGCCCACAACGGCAGGATCGGGCGCGGGCCGCGGCGCTCCGGGGAGGCCCCCGGTTCGGGCGCCCGGTCGGGCAGGACGTCCACGGCCTCGGCGGCCGCACGGCCCTGCGCCGTGGTGGCGGCGGGGTCCGGGCTCATGCCGCCGCCCCATACGCGACGACGCCGCGCCGAACGGCGTCGATCGCCGCGCGCGCCGTCGCACCGAGCTCGGCGTCCGCCACGATGGAGACCTGGTCGAGCAGGTCGACGACCTGCTTCGACAGCCGCACGAAGTCGCCGGCGGCGAGTTCGGTGTCGGCCAGCACCTGGGCGAGTCCCGCACCGCGCGCCCAGGCGTGCATCGCCGTCGCGAGCGCGGGCGAGGGCTGCTCGCTGCCGGGAAGCCGGTGGTCGCGTTCGACGTCGTCGAGCTCGCTCCACGCGTCGAGCGTCCGATCGAACGCCTCGCGGAATCCGCCCTTCGGCAGTCGGTACTGCACGCCGCGGTCGTCGCGACGCGGTTCGTACACGAGCGCGGCCGCCATCGCGGCCACCGACGGCACGTCGAGTCCGTCCCACAGTCCGCGCCGGAGCGCCTCCGCGACGAGCAGGTCGCGTTCGCCGTAGATGCGCTTGAGCGTGCGACCCGCCGCCGTGGAGGCCAGGCCGCCCGCGCCGTCGCGCTTGAGGTAGCCGAGCTCCTCGAGCACCTCGGCGACGCGGTCGAACCGCTTCGCAACCTGCCCGGTGCGGGAACGGATCTGCCGGGAGAGGTCGTCGTGGTCGCGCTTCAGTCGCCACCACCGCTCGGCCCACCGCGCGTGCTGCTCGCGCTCCGCGCACCCGTGGCACGGGTGCGCGCGAAGGCGCTTGCGTTCGGCTCCGAGCTCGCGCTGCATCCGCTCCCGCTGCGCGTGCGTCGGGTTGCCCTTCGATGTCTGCCGCTCGAGGTCGCCGATCCGTCGCCGGATGGCGGCGTACTCGGCGAAGTCGCCGAGGTGGCAGCGCATCGCCTCCTCGTATCCGGCCATCGACTCCTCCTGCTTCCGGAGGGTGCGGGCGAGGTCGACCACGGCGCGGTCGGCCTGGAACTGCGCGAAGGAGAGTTCGAGGATCTGGCGGGTGCGCTCGCGACCGAACTGGTCGACGAGGTTGACGGCCATGTTGTAGGTGGGCGTGAAGCTCGAGTTCAACGGGTAGCTGCGACGGGAGGCGAGCGAGGCCACCGCCTCGGGATCGAGGCCGTCGACCCACTGGATCACCGAGTGCCCCTCGATGTCGATGCCGCGCCGCCCGGCACGACCGGTGAGTTGCGTGTACTCCCCCGGCGTGATCGGCACGCGGGCCTCGCCGTTGAACTTCTCGAGCTTCTCGAGCACCACGGAGCGGGCGGGCATGTTCACGCCGAGGGCGAGCGTCTCGGTCGCGAACACGACCTTCAGCAGCTTCCGCTGGAAGAGGTCCTCGACGATCTCCTTGAACGTCGGGAGCATTCCGGCGTGGTGGGCGGCGACGCCGCGCTGCAACCCCTCGACCCACTCCCAGTAGCCGAGCACGGCGAGGTCCTCGTCGCGCAGCATCCGCGCGCGCTCCTCGACGAGCGCACGGATCTCCGCGCGCTCGTCGGCGTCGGTGAGGCGGATGCCGCTGCGCAGCACCTGGCGCACCGCCTGGTCGCACCCCGCGCGCGAGAAGATGAAGAAGATGGCCGGCAGCAGGTGCTTGCCGCTGAGGAGCTCCACGACCGCCGAGCGCTCCGCCCGTCCCCCGCCGGGCGCGGGCCGATGGTAGCGACCACGGTCGCTTCCCCGCCGACCGCGTTGCGAGCGGCCGCCGATCGACCGGCCGCCGGCGCGAGCGAGCCGCTGGAGCTCCGGGTTCACGCGGTGCGTCGCCGCCTGGCCCGACGAGTCGAAGAGGTCGATGAGCTTCGAGCCCACGAGCACGTGCTGTTCGAGCGGCACGGGCCGCTGCTCGGAGACGATGACGTCGGTGTCCCCGCGCACGGCCTGCAGCCAGTCGCCGAACTCCTCGGCGTTCGACACGGTCGCACTCAGGGAGACGAGCCGCACGTGCTCGGGGAGGTGGATGATGACCTCCTCCCAGACCGCGCCGCGGAATCGATCGGCGAGGTAGTGCACCTCGTCCATCACCACGAACGACAGCCGCTCGAGGAGCGGCGAATCGGCGTAGAGCATGTTCCGGAGGACCTCGGTGGTCATCACCACGATCCGGGCGCCGGCGTTGATGTTCGTGTCGCCCGTCAGCAGGCCCACGTCCTTCGCACCCCAGGCCTCGACGAACTCCTGGTACTTCTGGTTCGACAGCGCCTTGATGGGCGTCGTGTAGAAGACCTTCTCGTCCGCCCCGTGCATCGCGAGGTGCACCGCGAACTCGGCGACGGCCGTCTTGCCGGCACCGGTGGGCGCGGCCACGAGCACGCTCCGGCCCTCGTCGAGCGAGGCGCACGCGGCCCGCTGGAACGGGTCGAGGTCGAACGAGAGGTTCGCTGCGAACTCCTGCAGTCGGGGCTGCCGGCGCTGCTGCCGGGACAGTGCGTAGCGTTCCGCCGGCGAGAGGCTCATCACCCCTCCAGCCTAGACAGCCTCGCCGAACTCCAACTGATTGCGCTTGGCGACCCGGCGGTCGTGCAGGTACGCGAGCCCGTAGGCGGCGAAGTACAACCCGATCATCGGGATCGCCAGCATGAACATCGAGACGATGTCGGCCGACGGCGTCGCGAACGCCGTGAACAGCACGATGACGAGGATCGCGACGCGCCACGACTTGATGATCGACGCCGCGCTCAGGATGCCGGCGAAGTTCAGCAGCACGATGAACACGGGCACCACGAACGCGATGCCGATCGCGACGACGAGCTTCAGCACGAAGTCGATGTACTCCTTCGCCGTCAGCAGCGTCTCCGCACCCTCCGGCACGAACCCGGTCATGAGCTTCACGATGTTGGGAAGCACGAACCAGCCGGCGGCGCAGCCCGCGAAGAAGAGCGGGATCGCGGTCGCGAAGAACGCGAACGTGTACTTGCGCTCACGCGTGTTCAGGCCCGGCACGAGGAACGCGAAGACCTGGTACAGCCAGACCGGCGCCGAGATGACGATGCCCAGCGTGAACGCGATCTGCAGTCGCAGGTCGAACGCACTGGAGATCGTCGGGAAGATGATGCCCGTCGACGCGGCGTCGGTACCCTGCTGCGCCTCGACGACGAGGTTCACCGGTTCCTGGATCGCCTGCCACACGAAGGCGTCCGTCAGCCACCAGCCGACGGCCATGCCGACGACGATGGCGATCGCGGACCGGAAGAGTCGCTTGCGCAGTTCGACGAGGTGCGCGCCGAGCGACATCCGCTTCTCGCGGTTCTTCTCCCCGCGATCCTTCACCGCGGTCATACGGCTCAGGCGCTCGGGCCGGAGTCCGCGCGCTTCGGCTGCTCGACCGGGGCGGGCGTCGTCGACGCGGGCGTCGACGTGGTCGACGAGGCGGGTGCCTCGGTGCTCGCCGCAGCGCCGTCCTTGGCGTCGGCGTCGTCTCCGTCGGACCGGACCTCGCTCTTGAGGATCTTCATCGACTGGCCCAGGCTCCGCGCGAGCGCGGGAAGCTTCGGCGCACCGAACAGCAGCAGGATCACCAGGAGGATGATCAGCGCGTGCCAACCGGTGAAGGCGTTTCCAAACATAGGTGCTCGTCCATTCTGGCGGGATGGTGCGGCCAGTCTACCTGCTCGCGTGAGGGGGCGCCGTCACACCTGTGCTTCGATCGGGTCACGATCGGACGGGTCGTCCGGATACGCCGCGAGACCGGCCTCGGCCCATGCCGCCACGACCTCCCGGGCCTCGGCCGGCGCGACCACGGTGACCAGTCCCGGCAGCCCAGCCACCAGGCGCTTCAGCCCGTGCACGTGAGCGAGCCGCAGCGTGACGCGGAGCCGGTCGCCGACCTCGGTCGTCGTCGAATCGGCGAGGTAGTCGGCCAGCAGCGCCAGGCTCTCCGGCGCCACGTCGACGACGATCTCGAGATCGTCGGGCGAGGCCTGGAAGAGCGTCTCGGGGATGGCGCGGCCCGTGTGGTCCGCGATCGGCTCGTCGGTGACCTGCAGTCCGCTCATGCGGTCGATGCGGAAGTTGCGGACGTCGTCGCGCAGCTGGTCGTAGGCCTGCAGGTACCAGTCCGCCCCGAGCGACGCGATCCGGAGCGGGTCGACACGGCGTCGGCGATGCTCGCCGCGCGCGTTGAGGTAGTCGAATTCGAGGCGGTGCCCCGCGGCCACCGCGCGCCGCACCTCCGCGAGCGTGGCATCCGCCGCCTCCTCCGCGACGGCGAGCCGGCTCGGCTCGGCCGAGGCGCCGGCCCTGAGCTTCTCGGTGAGCGCCGCGAGCGAGGCGCTGTCGGCGTTCTCCGGCGACGCCGACAGGTACTGCAGCCCGGCGATGAGCGCCGCCGCCTCGCGCGCCGACAGCTTGGGCGCGTCATCGATCGCCACGTGGTGGACGATGACGATCACGTCGTCCTCCTCGAACGAGTCCCAGTCGATGTCGAACAGGTCGTTCGGCTGGTAGGTGCCGGTCGCTCCCGGCAGGCCCGAGGTCGCGATGAGCTTGACCGCATCGCGGATCTCCTGCTCGCCCACGCCGAAGTGGGCGGCCGCCTCCGAGACGTCGACCACGCGCTGCTCGAGCAGGTACGGCACGAGCGAGAGCAGGAACACCAGTCGATCGGGCGCGCGCAGGCCGGACGGCCGCCGCGAGGGGCGTGCGCTCATGCCGCGCCCCCGTCGCGATGGGCCGCCGTCACGGTCGCGAGCCGTCCGCGGACGGCCTCGCGCAGCGAATCGGGCGCGATCACGCGCACCTCCGGTCCGTACGATGCCAGCTCGTCCGCGAAGACGGCCTCGTCGGTGTAGTGCAGGCGGATGACGCCCGCGTCCTCGTCGGTGCGGACCGCCCGCTTGCCCAGGCGCACCTCCGCGTCGGACCCCGCGCTCACCGCCAGGTCGGCCGAGTTCGCGAGCCGCAGCGCCTGCAGGTCGGCGAGCACGCGGTCCTGCACGTCGGCGGGTGGGGCGTCGAACGGGGCGCCGGCCAGCGCCTTCACGTCACCGACGATCCGCGAGAGGAGGAACGTGC
Organism: Agromyces zhanjiangensis; assembly: GCF_040496055.1. Classification (NCBI taxonomy): domain Bacteria; kingdom Bacillati; phylum Actinomycetota; class Actinomycetes; order Micrococcales; family Microbacteriaceae; genus Agromyces; species Agromyces zhanjiangensis. The sequence continues at coordinate 271,845 of NZ_JBEPKB010000002.1, forward strand.
GCGGACCCGCCGCGTCGACGTCGCGCCCGTGCAGGTGCCACCTGCCCTCGTGGAGCACCACGGCGTAGGGCTCGACCGTGCGCAGGCGCGGGGCCTGCTCGCCCGGCTTGAGGTAGTGGAACCGCACGCGCTGCCGCTTGTCGAGCGCCTGGCGCAGCGGTTCGAACGCGGCATCCCGCACCCGCAGCCGCGGCGCGTAGCCGATCACCGGCTCGCGCGGTTCGATGCCGAGCGAGCGGAGCTTCGTGAGTGCGCGCTGCGAGTCGGCCGAGAGCGAGGCCTCGCGCCAGACCTCCGCCGCGAGGCCGAGCAGCGCGAGCTCGTCCGGCGTGAACCGCACGTCGACGGGCAGGTCGTACTCGCCCTTCGGGATGCGGTAGCGCAACGCCTGGTTGTCGCCGGGACGGTCCGGTGACTCGACCGTCTCGAGCGGGATGCCGAGGTCGCGGATGTCATCCTTGTCCCGCTCGAACTGCCGCTCGAGGTTGGCGTTGCCGCCGCGCGGATCGTACCGCTCGGCGTAGCCGCGCACGGTCGAGAGGATCTCGGACTTCAGGAGTCCGGCCTCGGTCGCGAGCAGGGCGAGGACGAGGCTGAACAGCCGGTCCTCGACCGGGATCCGAGACTCCCCCGCGGGCTTGGATGACGCCACGTCAGCGATCATACTGAAGCGCCCGTGGCGGCATGGCGGCCGCCCCGCCTCACACGACGCCGAGGATGTCGATCACGAAGAAGAGCGTCGATCCGGCCGGGATGCCGGCCTGCTCGGCGTCGCCGTAGCCGTCCTCCGGGGCGATCACGACTCCGACCTGCGAGCCCACCTGCTGGCCGACCAGCGCCTCGGCGAAGCCCGGGATCACCTGCGAGCCGGAGCCCGTGCTCACGATGAAGGACGCCGGCGCGCCGCTCTCCCAGCTCGAGTCGAACACGGAATTGTCGTCCCAGAGCACGCCCGTGTAATGCACGACGACCCGGTCGCCGTCCTCGACGGTCTCGCCGGAACCCTGCTTCAGGACCTCGACCTCGGTCGACTCGAACGGGTCGCTGTCCGGCACGGTGATGCCGGGGCGCCCGTCGGGCGCGGTGACGACGGCCGGGAAGCCGTCGCGCGTGATCCGGGGCGACCCGTCCGCCTTCGGCAGGAACGCCTGCTGCACGTCGAAGACCACGACGAGGCTGTCGTCGGGACCGATGCCGAGCCCGGCGTTGCCGGCGTCGCCGAAGCCGTCAGCCGGCGGGATGACGACCGCGACGCGCGAACCCTCCCGCGCGCAGCTCAGCCCGGTGCGCAGGCCGGTCAGCGTGTTCGCCCCGAGCACGACCGGGAGCGGATCCTGGCTGCCGAAGCCCTGCGGGGCCTGGATCTCATCGCCCGTCGTCCCGTTGTAGACCGCGAGCCCGACGAGCGCCTGCTGGCCGTCGACGAGGTAGTCGCCATCGCCCTCGATGAGCTCGGTGCACTGCGTGGCGTCGGGCACGAGCGGGGTCGGGAAGTCGACGCGGGGCGTGTCGCCGAAGTCGCCGCGGACCTCGACGAGGTCGGACGACGCGCCGGGCTCCGCCTGCGGCTCGGGCGCCGAGGCGCAGCCGGTGAGGGCGAGGGCGACGGCGGTCGCGGTGGCGGTGAGTGCGAGCGGGAGGCGCACGGATCCTCGTTTCGTCTCGGGTGGAACGGGCGCAGACAGCCTAGTCGGCGTCGGCGGGGTCGGTGGAGGGGTCGCCGCCGGTGTCGCCGCGAGAGCTGCGCGCCGCGGCATCCGCGGCCCTGGCCCGCTTGCGGAGCACCTTGTCGCTGACGTTGCGCTCGCCGAGCGCGCCGGGCGTCCACGCCTCGACGTCCTCGTCGCTGAACTCGGTCTTCGACGGCCGGCGCTTGAGCTCGGGGAGGATCGTGTCGGGGGCGAGCCGGCGCGCCGTGATCAGGAAGCCCGTGTGCGCGATCATGCGATGGTCGGGCCGGACCGCGAGGCCCTGCACGTGCCATCCGCGGACCATCGTCTCGTTCGCGACGGGCTCGGTGTACCAGCCCGTCGCGCGGATCGCCTCCGCCACGCGCGAGAGCTGCGTCACGGTCGCGATGTAGCAGAGCAGCACGCCGCCCGGCTTCAGGGCCGCCGACACGACGTCGATGCACTCCCAGGGGGCGAGCATGTCGAGCACGACGCGGTCGACGGATGCCGGCTCGGCCTGCTGCGGGAGCGCCTCGGCGAGGTCGCCGAGCGTGATCGACCAGTTCGCCGGGTCCTCGCCGTGGAAGGTCGCGACGTTGCCGCGGGCCACGTCGGCGAACTCCTCGCGCCGCTCGAACGACATCAGGCGCCCCGCCGGCCCGATCGCGCGGAGCAGCCAGAGCGAGAGCGCACCCGAACCCACCCCCGCCTCGACGACCGTCGCGCCGGGGAAGACGTCGGCCTGCGCGAGGATCTGCACCGCGTCCTTCGGGTACACGATCGCCGCGCCGCGCGGCATCGACATCACGAAGTCGCTGAGCAGCGGCCGGAGCGCGAGGTACTCGACGCCGACCGCGTTCGAGACGACCGAGCCGTCCGGCAGGCCGATGATCTCGTCGTGCCCGATCGCCCCCTTGTGCGAGTGGAAGACCTTGCCGGGCTCGAGGGTGATCGTGTGCATGCGGCCCTTCGGACCGGTGAGCTGCACGCGGTCGCCGACGCGGAACGGCCCGCTCGCCTCGCCGCGGCTCACGCGCTCGCCCACTTGTCCGTCGCGACCTCGACGAGGTCGTCGAGCGTGCGGCCGTCGAGCGTGTCCCACACGACGTCGGAGGGCGCGTCCTCGAGCGAGAGCATGTGCGGGACGCCGATCACCACCGCCCCGGCCGCGGTCGCCGACGCCAGACCCGTCGGCGAGTCCTCGATCGCGACGCAGTCCGCGATGTCGACGCCGAGCCGCCCGGCGGCCGCGAGGTAGGGCTCCGGGTGCGGCTTCGGTGCGGCGACCTCGTCGCCGGTGACGAGCTCGTCGAACGCCGCGAACGGGATGGCCCCCACGACGTCCTCGGCCATCGACCGGATCGACATCGTCACGAGGGCGGTCGGCACGCCGGCGTCGCGGAGCTGCTTCAGGAGCGACTGCGCCCCGGGCTGCCACGGGACGCCGTGCTGCGCGAGCTGCTCGCGCACGCGCTCGGTGAGCCGCTCGACGATCGCGTCGGCCGGCAGCTCGACGCCGGCGCGGCGGAACACCTCCGCGGCGTCCCAGAGGCCCATACCGACCATCTGCAACGCATCGTCGTGCGTCCAGGTCCGGCCGAACTCTTCGACGAGTTCGATCTCGGCCCGCATCCAGTACGGCTCGGTGTCGACGAGGGTGCCGTCCATGTCCCAGAGGACGGCGGCGGGAAGGCGCTTGGTCACAACGGGCGATTCTATCGGCACGGCCTATTGTTGAGATGGGTCCGGACGTTCCGGACCCGGAAAGCGGGGCGGACCGAGTGCAGCAGCCGACCGGGTTCGAGGGCGGACGACTCCTCGTCGTGGCATTCGAGGGATGGAACGACGCCGGTGAGGCGGCCACCGGAGCCGCCCGGCTCCTGGCGGAACGGCTCGGCCTCGTCGAGATCGCCGCCGTGGATCCCGAGCTCTACTTCGACTACCAGTTCACGCGCCCGACGATCGAGTCCGCACCCGACGGCACGCGTCGGCTGAGCTGGCCGGGCGCCGCGATCCTCGGCCCGAGCGGCGAACCCCGCCCCGACGACGACGAGGTCGTCACCGGGCCCGGCGCCGACCGGCTGCACGTCCTCCTCGGCGCGGAACCCGCGCGCACCTGGAAGGGCTTCGCCGCCGAGCTCATCGACGCCGCGCTCACCGCCGACATCGAGGGCATCGTGCTCCTCGGCGCGATGCTCGCCGACGCCCCGCACACGCGCCCCCTCTCGGTCTTCGCCTCGAGCGAGAACCCCGAGGTGCGCGCCGCGCTCGGCGTCGACCGGTCCACGTACGAGGGGCCCGTCGGCATCCTCAGCGTCATCGCCGACCAGGCCGAGCGCGTCGGCATCCCGACGGTGTCGCTCTGGGCGTCCGTGCCGCACTACGTGCACAACGCCCCGTCGCCGAAGGCCGTGCTCGCGCTGCTCGGCAAGGTCGAGGAGCTCACCGGCCTCAGCATCCCCCGCGGCTCGCTCGAGGACGAGGCGAAGGCGTGGGAGTCGAGCGTCGACGCGCTCGCCGCCGACGACGAGGAGATGGCCGGGTACATCACCCAGCTGGAGCAGGCCCGCGACGCGGTCGACGCGCCCGAGGCATCCGGCGAGGCCATCGCCCAGGAGTTCGAGCGCTACCTGCGCCGACGCGGGGACCAGCCCGGCGGCGGGCCGTGGCGTCCGCGCGAGGGCGGCTGACGAGGCGTCCGCTCGTGTCGCTCGCGCGCGCTGCGGAGGCGAGCGTGCTCTCGGTCGGTCGGTCGGTCGGTCGAGGCGACCGTCCGAGGATCAGAACGGCTCGAGGACGCCCGTACCGAGCAGCACGAAGACCGTCGTGCCGAGCGCGATCCGGTAGATCACGAACGGCAGGAAGCTGTGCCGTGAGATCCACCGCATGAAGAAGGCGATCACGAGGATCGCGACCACGAACGCGACGACGGTCGCGGCGGCGGTCTCGATCGGGCCGTACACGGCCGGCTCGCCCCAGCTCTTGAAGAGCTGGTAGAAGCCCGAGCCGAACACCGCGGGGATCGCGAGGAGGAACGCGTAGCGCGCCGCCGCCGCACGCTCGTAGCCCAGCAGGAGGCCCATCGTGATCGTGCCGCCAGAACGCGAGACGCCCGGGATGAGCGCGAGCGACTGCGCGAGGCCGAAGTAGATGCCGTGCGGGTAGGTGAGCTCGTCGAGCTTGCGTCGCTTCGCACCCGCCCAGTCGGCGAGGCCCAGCACGATGCCGAAGACGATGAGCATCGTCGCGACGACGTAGAGCGAGCGGAACACCGTCTCGATCTGGTCCTGGAACAGCAGCCCGAGCACGACGATCGGGATCGACCCGACGATGATGAGCCAGCCCATCCGCGCGTCCGGGTCGTCGCGCGGCACGCGGCCGAGGAGGGCGCCGAACCACTGGCGGATGATCCGGACGATGTCGCGCCAGAAGAAGACCACGACCGCGGCCTCCGTGCCGAGCTGCGTGATCGCGGTGAACGCGGCACCCGGGTCGGCCGCGTTGGGCAGGAACTCCCCCAGGATCCGCAGGTGCGCGCTCGAGGAGATCGGCAGGAACTCGGTGAGTCCCTGCACGAGGCCGAGGATCAGGGCTTCGAACAAGTGGGCATCGCCTTCCGCCCCTCGACGCGAAGGGCACGGGACCGTCGTGGTCGGGAACGGGTGGGCGCGATCAGTACGCCAGGAGCAGGTCCTTCAGGACCTGCCTACCGAAGACTAGTGCGTCGAGCGGCACGCGTTCGTCCACCCCGTGGAACATCGCAGGGAAGTCGAGGCCGTCGGGCAGCCGGAGCGGTGCGAAGCCGTAGCCCGCGACGCCGAGGCGCGACAGCGCCTTGTTGTCGGTGCCGCCGCTCAGCAGGTACGGGAAGACCGCCGCCTCGGGGTCGTGCTCGTGCAGGGCGTGCGTGACGGCGTCGACGAGCGGCCCCCGCGTGGGTGCCTCGAGGCCGACGTCCCGGTGCACGATCTGGATCTCGATGTCGGGGCCGATGAGCTCGGCGACCTCGGCGAGCACCGCGTCCTCCTCCCCCGGCAGGGTGCGGATGTCGACGAGCGCCTCGGCGCGGTCGGGGATGACGTTGTGCTTGTAGCCGGCCTGCAGCAGCGTGGGGTTCGACGTCGTCCGCAGCGTCGCCGTGATGAACCCGGACGCCGAGCCGGTCGCGAGCGCCAGCTCGTCGGGCGCGACCTGCTCCGGGTCGACGCCGAGTGCGCCGGCGATCGCCGCGAGCAGCTCCCGCGTCGTTCCCGTCAGCCTGATCGGCCACTCGCGTCGTCCGATCCGCGCGATCGCGTCGGCGAGCTTCGTGACCGCGTTGTCGCGGACGAGCCTGGAGCCGTGCGCGGCCGTGCCGTGCGCCACGAGCCGCACCCAGACGAGGGACTTCTCACCGGTCTGCAGGAGGTAGGCGCGCCTCCCGCCGACCGTGATCGAGTAACCGCCCACCTCGCTGATCGCCTCGGTTGCGCCTGCGAAGAGCTCGGGGTGCTCGTCGACGAGCCAGCTCGCGCCGTAGAGCCCGCCCGCCTCCTCGTCGGCGAAGAAGCCGAGGACCAGCTCGCGCTCGGGCAGGCGCCCCTCGGCCAGGATGTCGCCGACGGCCGTGAGGATCATGGCGTCCATGTCCTTCATGTCCACCGCGCCACGGCCCCACAGCATGCCGTCGCGGATCTCCCCGGCGAACGGGTCGACGCTCCAGTTCCGGGGATCGGCGGGCACGACGTCGAGGTGCCCGTGCAGGACGAGCGCTGGCTTGTCGGGGTTCGCACCCGGGACGCGCGCGACGACGTTCGCCCGGCGCGGCGCCGACTCGTACACGACCGGGTCGAGGCCCATGCGGCGCAGGTGCGCCTCGACGTACTCCGCGGCCTCGCGCTCGCCGTTGGACCGTCCCTCGCCGTGGTTCGTCGTGTCGAAGCGGATGAGGTCGCGCGCGATGATCGCGGTCTCGTCGAGCTCGGGCGGCAGCCCGGGCCGGGGCCCGGGCTCGGGGGTCGTCGGGAGCGTCTCGGCCATGCGCTCCACGCTATCGCGAGGGCCGGGCGGACGCCGCGACCGGGTGCGCTCCGGTCGGGGATCGCGACGCTCCTGGCGGCGATGGATGCCTCGGGAACTCGGCTTTCCGGGGCTGACCTGCGGCTCTGCTCGCGGGGCGGTCCGTCCGGCCGCCGCGTGGTCAAAGGGCCCCGGAAACCGTGCTAATGTCTTCTACGGCCGCTGAGCGATCGGAGGCCGAGGCAACGCGCGGGTGGCGGAATTGGCAGACGCGCTAGCTTGAGGTGCTAGTGCCCGGATAGGGCGTGGGGGTTCAAGTCCCCCCTCGCGCACGCGTTGTCGAGAAGGCCGGATCTTCGGATCCGGCCTTCTCGTGTTTAACGCGGACTGCCCCGTGCAGCATCCAAAATGCGTCTCGCACGACGCCGTGTGGTCCACAACTCGGAAACGAGTCGCGCGTCGATGCGGTGGGCCCGGCGTTTCGCCCCGGGAACGCCGCCCTCCGCCCGCGCGTTCCTGAAGTCGGGACTGGTCGCATCGCGCGCCAGTGGCCGACGCGACCCCCGCTCGGGGGCATGGACGGGTGGCATCCGCGACTTGCCTCATTCGAACATGTGTTCGAACATTGAGGGGTGACGATGACCGCTCCCCGACCCGCGCCCGACGGTGCGATCGCCCCCGAGCCGGCGCCCGCCGCACGGCTCGAGCGGGTCGAGGAGCTGCAGGCGCGCATCCGCGGCATGCAGGCGACACGGCTCGACACGCGAGCCGTGCCCACCCACCCGGCACTCGCGAGCGTGCTGCCGGGCGGCGCGCTCCGCGAGGGTGCGGTCGTCCAGGTCGAGGGCTCGATCACCCTGCTCATGGCCGCCCTCGCCGGGCCGTCGCGGAGCGGGCGCTGGGTCGCGGTCTCGGGCATCCCGGAGTTCGGCGTCGAGGCGGCGGCGCGGTTCGGCATCGACCTGGAGCGGCTCGTGCTCGTGCCCGCCCCCGGGCGGCAGTGGCTGACGGTCGCCGCGGCGCTCGCCGACGTGATCCCCGTGGTCGCCGTGCGACCCGCCGGGCGGCTCGCCCCGGCCGAGGCCTCGCGGTTCGCGGCCCGGCTGCGACAGCGCGGCGCGCTGCTGCTCGTCGACGGCGACTGGCCGGGCAGCGATGCCCGGCTCGAGCTGGAGCGGAGCGACTGGAGCGGCCTCGAGCGCGGGCACGGGCATCTCGCCGAGCGCGAGGTCGTCGTCCGGGTCACGGGGCGCGGCGAGGTCGGCCGAGGCGCTCGGCGGCGACTGCGGCTTCCGGCGGGCGACCTCGGGTTCGCCGCGATCGACGAGACGGGCGCGTCGTCCGCGCTCCGCGCCGTCGGGGCCGGGAGCGGCAGTGAGCCGGCCGACGCACCCGAGCGCGACGAGGTCGAGCCAGCGGTCGCAGCGGCGGTCGCGGCATCCGCTCACGGCACGGCGCACCGACCCGACTACGCGGCGAGGGCCTCGTGAGCACGGGCGTGCGCACCATCGTGCTGTGGTGCCCCGACTGGCCGGTGCTCGCCGCGTGCCGCGAGCACGGCATCGATCCCGCGCTGCCCGTCGCCCTCACCGAGAAGGGGCTCGTGCACTCGTGCTCGCCCGCGGCGCGGCGCGACGGGGTCACGCGCGGGCTGCGGCTGCGCGAGGCGCAGTACCGCTCGACCGCGCTCACGGTGCTGGAGTACGACGCGGCGCTCGACCACCGCGCGTTCGAGCCGATCGTGCGCGGCGTCGAGGCGATCGTCCCGGGCGTGCAGGTGCTGCGGCCCGGCACGTTGGCGATGCGGGCGCGCGGTCCGGTCAGGTACTACGGCGGTGAGGATGCCGCGGCGCGAGCGCTCCTCGAGGCCGCCGCGGCCCTCGGCGTCGCGGGCCCGCGCGTGGGCATCGCCGACGGGCCGTTCGCAGCCGAGCAGGCGGCGCGGGCCGCGGGCGCCGCACCGGTCGCGGGCGCTCCGCGCGCTGCGGGCGGCGCGCGGACACCCGGCGAGATGCTCGCCGTGCCGCCGGGCGAGTCGGCCGCCTTCCTCGCGCCGCTGCCGGTCTCGCTCGTGGCTGACGCGCGCACCACGACCCTGCTGCACCGGCTGGGCGTCCGCACGCTCGACGAGTTCGCGGCGCTGCCCGACGACGACGTGCGGCGGCGATTCGGCGCGGCCGGCGCGTTCGCCCACGATCGGGCCGCCGGGCGCGAACGGTCGCTCGTGGCGCCGCGGACTCCCCCGCCCGACTTCGAGGTGGAGCAGCACTTCGAGCCGCCGCTCGAGCGGGTCGACCAGCTCGCGTTCGCGTTCCGGGTGGGGGCCGAGGAGTTCATCGAGCGGATGCGCGCCGTGCGGCTCGTGTGCACCGGCATCCGCGTGGAACTCGACGACGAGCGCGGCGGCCACTCGAGCCGCAGCTGGCTGCACCCGCACTGGTTCACGCCGGCCGACGTGGTCGACCGGGTGCGCTGGCAGCTGCAGGGTGCGGGCACGGCCGATGCGGGACTCGAGTCCGCGATCGTGCGCCTGCGGATCGTGCCCGAACGCGTCGACTCGACCGGCAACCACGAGGAGGGCTTGTGGGGCGGCGGGCCCGACGAGCGCGTGCACCACGGGCTCACGCGCGTGCAGGGCATGCTCGGGCACGAGGGCGTGGTCACGGCGGCGATCGGCGGCGGACGCATGCTCGCCGACCGCCAAGTGCTCGTGCCCTGGGGTGATCGCGCGCCCGAGCGCACCGCGGCCGCCGCCCCGTGGCCGGGGAGCCTGCCCGCGCTCGCGCCCGCGAGCGTGTTCCGCGACCGGCAGGCCGTCTCGCTCGTCGACGGTGCCGGCGCCGCCGTCTCGGTCGATGCGCGCGGGGCCATCTCAGCGGCGCCGGAGACGTTCGCCGTCATGGGGGGCCGGGCGGCGCCCGTGCGCGCCTGGGCTGGCCCGTGGCCGGTCGTGGAGCGCTGGTGGGACGCGGAGCGCGCCCGCCGAGTGCACCGCTTCCAGGTGGTCGACCACGACGGCTGCGCGTGGCTGCTCGTCCGCGACGCCGAGGGCTGGTGGGCCGAGGCGAGGTACGACTGATGGGCTGGAACAACCCCGAGATCCCGTGGTCCGAGCTCGAGCGGCGGCTCTCCGACCGGCAACGTCCGGGCGGTGCGACGACGGGGCGCTCGACGGTGCTGGGCGACGGCGGCGACAGCCCGGCCTGGAGCCGGAAGCGGCATCCGTACCGCCCGCCGGAGGCCGGCGAGCCGACTGCCGAGCCGGCGGCCGGACCGGTCGTGCCGTACGCCGAGCTGCACGCGCACTCGACGTTCAGCTTCCTCGACGGGGCGTCGGGTCCCGAGAAGCTCGTCGAGGAGGCGCACCGGCTGGGGCTCACCGGCATCGCGATCACCGACCACGACGGCTTCTACGGCATCGTGCGCTTCGCCGAGGCCGCCGAGGCGTACCCGGAGCTCGAGACCGTGTACGGCGCCGAGCTCTCGTTCGGGCTCAGCGAGCCGCAGATGGGCGCCGCCGACCCCGAGGGCGACCACCTCCTCGTGCTCGCCGCGCGCGAGGAGGGGTACCACCGGCTCGCGTCGGCGATCACCGCCGGCCAGCTCGCGGGCGGCGAGAAGGGCCGTCCGGTCTACGACCTCGACGACCTGGCGGCGCGCGCCGACGGGCACTGGGTCGTCTCGACGGGGTGTCGCAAGGGCGCGGTGCGCCGGGCGCTCGCGGGCGAGGGCGGGGCGGATGCCGCATGGCGCGAGCTCGACCGGCTCGTCGCGCTGTTCGGCCGCGACCACGTCGTCGTCGAGCTCACCGACCACGGCGACCCGCTCGACCAGGTGCGCAACGATGCGCTCGCGGCCCTCGCCGCCCGCGCGCGCGTGCCCGTGCTCGCGACGAACGCGGTGCACTACGCCACGCCCGGCGAGCACCGGCTGGCGTCGGCGCTCGCGGCGGTGCGTGCCCGGCGCAGCCTGGACGAGCTCGACGGCTGGCTGCCCGCGACCGACGGGCTGCACCTGCGCTCGGGCGCCGAGATGCTCGCCCGCTTCGGCCGGTACGGCGGCGCCGTCGAGCACTCGGTGACGCTCGCGCGCGACCTGTCGTTCCGGCTGCGGAGCGCGCGTCCGCGCCTGCCGCGGCAGGAGGTGCCCGAGGGCCACACGCCCATGTCGTGGCTGCGCGAGCTCGCCTGGCGGGGGGCCGAGCGGCGCTACCCGGGCGTGCCCGACCACGTGCGCGAGCGCCTCGCGAAGGAGCTCGACGTGATCGAGCAGAAGGACTTCCCGGGGTACTTCCTCATCGTGCACGACCTCGTGCAGGAGGCGCGCCGCCGCGGCATCCTCTGCCAGGGCCGCGGGTCGGCGGCGAACTCGGCGGTCTGCTACGTGCTCGACATCACCGGGGTCGACTCGATCTACTACGAGCTGCCGTTCGAGCGGTTCCTGTCGTCGCTGCGCGACGAGGAGCCCGACATCGACGTCGACTTCGACTCCGACCGGCGCGAGGAGATCATCCAGTACGTCTACGGCAGGTACGGCCGGCACAACGCCGCGCAGGTCGCGAACGTGATCAGCTACCGGCCGAAGGGCGCGGTGCGCGACATGGCGAAGGCGCTCGGCTACTCGACCGGGCAGCAGGATGCGTGGTCGCGCCAGGTCGAGCGCTGGGGTTCGGTGGTCGAGACCGACGAGCACGACATCCCCGAGCCGGTCGTCGAGCTCGCCGAGCAGCTGCTGACCTTCCCCCGGCACCTCGGCATCCACTCGGGCGGCATGGTGCTCACCGACCGGCCCGTCGGCGAGGTGTGCCCCATCGAGCACGCCCGCATGGAGAACCGGACCGTCCTGCAGTGGGACAAGGACGACTGCGCCTGGATGGGCCTCGTGAAGTTCGACCTGCTCGGGCTCGGCATGCTGGCCGCGCTGCAGTACACGTTCGACCTCGTGCGCGAGCACACGGGCGAGGAGTGGGAGCTCGCGACGATCCCGAAGGAGGAGCCCGCGGTCTACGACATGCTGTGCCGGGCCGACTCCATCGGGGTGTTCCAGGTCGAGTCGCGCGCGCAGATGGGCACGCTCCCCCGGCTGCAGCCCCGCTGCTTCTACGACCTCGTCGTCGAGATCGCGCTCATCCGACCCGGCCCGGTGCAGGGCGGCGCGGTGCACCCGTACATCCGGCGCCGCACGGGAGAGGAGCAAGTCGCCTACCTGCATCCGAAGCTCGAACCGGTGCTCCGCCGCACGCTCGGGGTGCCGCTCTTCCAGGAGCAGCTCATGCAGATGGCCGTCGCGGTGGGTGACTGCGACGCGGCCGACGCCGACCTGCTGCGTCGGGCGATGGGCTCCAAGCGCGGCGTCGAGAAGATCGAGCGGCTGCGCGCGAAGCTCTACGCGGGCATGGAGCGCAACGGCATCGACCCGGAGACCGCCGACGCCATCTACGAGAAGATCGAGGCGTTCGCGAACTTCGGCTTCGCCGAGAGCCACGCCATCAGCTTCGGGCTGCTCGTCTACGCGAGCTCGTGGCTGAAGCTGCACTACCCGGCGGCATTCCTCGCCGCGCTGCTGCGCGCCCAGCCGATGGGCTTCTACTCGCCCCACACGCTCACCGCCGACGCGCGGCGGCACGGCGTCGAGCTGCTGCGGCCCGACCTCGCGCGCTCGGGCGTGCACGCGGGGCTCGAGGCGCTCGAGACCGCGACGGATGCTGCAGGGCCGGCGGCGAACGGCGCATCGGGCCCCGAAGAGACGGCGACGGATGCCGCGGCGGGGGCGCGCGGCATCCGTCGCCCCACCGGCAGCCCGGGCTGCGCCGATGCCGCCCAGCCGCCCGTCGGGCCCTTCGACCGCGAGGCGCCGGACCGCTCGGCCGAGCACCGACGCGACGGCGCGTTCGCGGTGCGCCTGGGGCTCGCCGACGTCACCTCGATCGGCGCGAAGGTCGCCGAGCGGATCATCGCCGAACGCGATGCGCACGGACCCTACCGCGACATGGCCGACCTGTCGCGCCGAGCCGACCTCGATGCGACCCAGCTCGAGGCGCTCGCGGCCGCCGGCGCGTTCGAGTGCTTCGACCTGCGACCGCGGCAGGCGCTCTGGCTCGCGGGCGAGGCGGCGCAGGACCGGGCGGACTACCTGCCCGGCGCGGTGGTGGTGGTGCAGCCGCCGCTGCTGCCGATGCTGAACGACGCCGAGCAGGTCGTCTACGACCTGTGGGCGACGGGCATCTCCCCCGACGACCACCCGATCCGGCACGTGCGGGACCGCCTGGACGCGCGCGGAGTGGTGCGCATCGACCGGCTGCGCGGGGCGGAGTCGGGGCGTCGCATCGAGGTCGGCGGGGTCGTCACGCACCGGCAGCGGCCGGCGACCGCGAGCGGCATCACGTTCATGAACCTCGAGGACGAATCGGGCACGCTCAACGTGATCGCGAGCGTGGGAGTGTGGTCGCGGTACCGCCGGATCGCCCGCGAGGCGCCGGCGATGGTGGTCCGCGGGATCCTGGAGCGCTCGCGCGAGGGCGTGGTCAACCTCGTCGCGGACCGGTTCGAGCCGCTGACCGTGTCGACCACCAACCGGTCCCGCGACTTCCGGTGAGCGGCGCACCACCCGCGCGCGCCGCGAGCCTCCCTACGACGCCCCCTCCGGCCGCGCGGTCCGCCCCGCATCCAGCCCCACGGCCGCGACGTTGCGGATGAGCAGGATGATCCACGTGAAGACGAGGATGCCGGCCACCAGCTCGACCGCGGTCAGCGTGTACAGGCCGACGGCGAAGTACACGGCGAGCAGGAGGATCACGGCCATGAACGCCCACCCCACGACGAGGAACGTCCGCGAGGTGCCGGGGACCCAGCGCCGGAGCGCGACGACGAGGACGAAGAACGTCACCGCCATGCCCGACGCCGCGGCAGTGTGGATCCAGAAATGCGTGTCGACCGGGAAGATCCCGACGCCCGCCAGCAAGACCCCGATGAGCACGAGGCAGACGAGGACGTTGCGACGGCCGTGCGGATGGGACGTCGAGACGGTCGACGTGGCCCACCGCGCGAGCGTGGTCACGATGAACCCGGCCACGATGAGCGTCAGGTTGAACGCCCGCGCGGAGAGGTCGTTCGTCATCCCGAGCGCGCTCAGGTGCTCCGCCCACCAGTAGGGATCGGACGCGGTCAGCATGCTCGCGAGCATCCCCTCGACGAGGAAGACCGCGAGGACGATGGCGAGCAGCAGGAGGTCGAGGTGCGTCGCCGACGAGAAGACCACGTACGCGGTGACCGCCCCGGCGGATCCCGCGATCACGAGCAGCGGGATGGCGAAGACCGGCGCATCGATGAACGCGCGCTCGAGGATCACCGCGAGCAGCGTCCACGTGAGGAGGGCGATCACGCCATGGGCGATGGCGAGCGCCACGACGTCGAGCACGTCCAGCACCCCCATCCGGTCGCCCTCGCGCGCAGTCATGCTGAACCGGCCGAGGACGAACACGACGAACGCGACGACGGCGCTCGCCACCGCCGCGTACTCCCCGATCGAGCCGGGGCCGGAGATCGGAGCATCGCCCAGGCGGAACACCGGGATCGCGATCAGTCCCACGGCGATGAACGACACCGCGCCCGCCACGAGCGCAAGCGACTCGAGCGAACGCTCGGAGTCCAGGATCCGCTCCCAGGTCGCCTGGCGGTCGGTCGACACGGTTCCCTCCCTTCTGCGGGGCCTCGCCACGAGCCGCCGGATCGAATGGGGCGCGGGCCGCCTGGTCCCCGAGCGCCACCGTACCGCGTCGGCCCGCCGGGCGGCGACGACCGGCCTGCTGCGGCGGCGCGCAGGCGGCGATACGCTGGCCACGACCCGGACGCGCGACGCGCACGCGACGCGAGGAGGTCGCCGCATGGACGGAACGACGCGGGAACCGCTCTTCACGCGGCCCTTCATCCTGCTCGCCGTCGCCGAGTTGGCGTACTTCACGGCGACCGGGCTCACGCTCTTCGCCCTCCCGCTCTACGTCACCGGGCCCGTCGGGGGCGACGAGGCCTCCGCGGGGCTCGCGGTGGGCGTCTTCGCGGTCTCCGCACTCGTGCTGCGACCGTTCGCGGGCCGTGCGTCCGACCGCTTCGGCCGCCGGCCGATGCTGGTGGGTGGAGCGCTGCTGGCGGCCGCATCCCTGCTCCTGCTCACGGTGACGCAGGACCTCGCCGTCATCATCGTCCTCCGGCTGCTCGCCGGAGTCGCCGAGGCGGCCTTCTTCGTGTCGGTGTTCGCCGCGCTCGCCGACCTCGCGCCCGCCTCGCGCATCGGCGAGGCGCTCTCGTACAACTCGCTCGGGCTCTACCTCGGCATCGCGTTCGGACCGCTCGTCGGCCAGGTGCTGCTGGATGCCGGGGGGTTCCGCGCCGTGTGGCTCGGGGGCGCCGGCCTCGCCGTGCTGTCGGTGGGGCTCGCATTCCTCGTGGGCGAGACGCGGACCGCAGCGCCCGAGATCGGCGGTCGACTGCGGATCGTCCACCGTCCGGCGATCCCGATCTCGATCGGCTTCCTCAGCTCGCTCGCCGCGGTCGGCGGCTTCATCGCATTCGCGACGCTCTGGGCCGAGCGCATCGACCTCGCCTCGCCGAGCATCGCCCTCTTCGCCTACGGCGCCGTCGTCGTCGTGTGCCGGATCGCGTTCGCCCGGGTCCCCGATCGACTCCCGTCGCTCCCGCTCGCCGCCGCATCGCTCGTCGTCATCGGGATCGGCCTCGTCATCGCGGCCGCATGGCAGGACTGGGTCGGGCTGCTCGTCGCCGTCGTCTTCATGGGAGTCGGCATCACCTTCACGACGCCAGCCTTCTTCGCCGCGGTCTTCGCCACCGCCACCCCGTCCGAACGCGGCATCGCGTCGGGCACCGCCAGCGCCGCGCTCGACCTCGGCCTCGGAATCGGTCCCATCGCCCTCGGTCTCGTCGCGGCGCCGTTCGGCATCCCGTGGGCGTTCGCGCTCGCCGCGGCCATCGCGTTCGCGGGCGCGGCGTGGACGGCGGGCCTCGTACGGCGGTCCCCGGCACGCACGTGAGTGGCGATCCCCGTCGTGTCGAGCCGGGTGGTCGCGATCGATTCGCTAGCCTCGCCGGGTGCCCCCAGCCTCGAACGACCGATTCAGCCCCGATCGCTACGGCCAGGACGTGCTCGCCGGTGACTGGCGTGCCGCCGGACGGCGCGCGATCCCGGAGGTCCCGGCGACGCGCGACCTGGTGGTCGAACTCGCGGCCGACGGGTACTGCGGAGCCGTGGTCGGCGTCGAGAAGCAGACGGTGACCCTCGAAGACCGCCATGGCCGCACGCGCATGTTCCCGCTCGGCCACGGCTTCCTCGTCGACGGCGAACCCGTGCGGCTCATCGCGCCGAAGGCGACCGCGCCGCAGGGGCGAGTCCGCACGGCGTCCGGGTCGTTCGCCGTCGAGCCCGGCCGGCCGGCGAAGGTGGCCCTGCCGAGCCGCATCTTCGTCGAGGGCCGGCACGACGCCGAGCTCGTCGAGAAGATCTGGGGCGCCGACCTGCGGGTCGAGGGCGTCGTCGTCGAGTACCTCGAGGGCATCGACGACCTGGCGGCGATCCTCGACGAGTTCGAGCCCGGACCGCGTCGGCGCGTCGGCGTGCTCGTCGACCACCTGGTCGCCGGGTCGAAGGAGCAGCGCATCGCCGACGCCGTCATGCGCGGGCGCCATCGCGGTCACGTGCTCGTGGTGGGTCATCCGTTCATCGACGTCTGGCAGGGTGTGAAGCCCGCCCGGGTCGGGCGCGAGGCGTGGCCCGTCATCCCCCGCGGGACGTCGTGGAAGCACGGCGTCTGCGCGGCGTTCGGCTGGCCGCACGAGGACCAGTCCGACATCGCCCGGGCGTGGCAGCGCATCCTCGGACGGGTGCGCGGCTACGGCGACCTGGAGCCCGCCCTCCTCGGCCGCGTCGAGGAGCTCATCGACTTCGTCACCGCCCCGGAGGGCTGACCACCGTCGCTACGCGATGGTGGCGCCGAACGCGAGGCCGAGCACATACGTGACGGCGGCCGCGCCCAGGCCGATCGCGAGCTGGCGCATCGCCCGCCGCAGCGGCGGCGCCCCGGAGAGCAGGCCGACGGTCGCTCCCGTCAGCAGCAGCGCGATGCTCACGAGCACGGTCGCCGTGATGGTGGCGGCGAGTCCGGACATCCCGAGCATCCACGGGACCACGGGGATGAGCGCGCCCGACGCGAAGAACAGGAAGCTCGAGATCGCCGCGCTCATGCCGGTGCCGACGGCCTCGTCGTCGTGTTCCATCGTGCCGATCGCATCGGTGGGCGCCGGCTGTCGCTCGGCGGCCTGCACGCGCGCGAGCACGAGTGCCGCCTGGTCGACGGCCTCGTCCTGGGCCATCCCCCTCGCCCGGTAGACGAGCGCGAGCTCGTTCGCATCGAGGTCGAGGTCGCCGAGCGCGTCGCGCGCGCCGGGGTCGGGAGCGGACGCCTCGAGCAGCTCGCGCTGCGAACGGACCGAGACGTACTCGCCCGCACCCATCGACAGTGCGCCGGCGAGGAGGCCGGCGATGCCCGTGAAGAGCACGACAGGCGCGGGGACCCCGGTCGCCCCGATGCCGAGGACCAGGGCGAGGTTGGAGACGAGCCCGTCGTTCGCGCCGAACACGGCCGCCCGGAACGTGCCGGCAAGGCGTCGGCGGCCCCGCGCGGCGAGACCCCGCACGACCTCGCCGTGGATGCGCTCGTCGGCGGCCATCGCCGCGGTCGCGTGCGGGTCGGTCGAGTAGGGCGATCGGGCCTCCGCGCGCTGCGCGAGCGCGAGCACGAAGATGGATCCGAACCGGCGGGCGAGCGCGCCGAGCATCCGGGTGCGGATGTCGGCGCGCGGCACACCCGTCTCGTCGCCGCCGAGGAGCCGCAGCCAGTGCGCCTCGTGGCGTCCCTCGGCGGCGGCGAGGGCGAGCAGGATCTCGCGCTCCTCGCCGTCGCGTCGCGCCGCGAGTTCGCGGTACACGGCGGCCTCGGCGCGCTCGTCGGCGAGGTACCGCCGCCATCGGTCGCGGTCGGCCGCGGTCCCTCGTGGCTCCCCGTCGGGCTGGCGCGCTGCGTCTTCGGCGGTCATGGTGTGTGCTCCATCGGTTCGCAGACCCCGTGCCGCGGTGCGTCGGCGGTGTCGGGCGCCTGCGTCGTCGCGTGTCTCGACCCGGAGTGGGTCGTGCGAAAGGCTAGCGGCGCGGATGCCCCGGGGTCGTGCCGCGGGACCGGATTGGCAGCATTTCGGACCGCCGAACGGCGACGGCGACGGCGACGCGAGCTCAGCCGACGAGCTTCTGCCAGCCGTCGCCCTCGGCGTGCTCGAAGATGAGGTTCGTCTCGGTGTGGGCGACGGCCGGGTGACCCGTGAGGTGGGCGAGCACGAACTCGCGCAGCTCCTCCGCGTCGCGGGCGGCGACGTGGAGCAGGTAGTCCTCGGCGCCGGCCATGTGGAACACGCCGATCACGCCGGGCAGGTGCGGCACCGCGTTGCGGAAGGCGTCGATCTCGCTGCGGTCGTGCTTGACCAGCCGGATCGCGATGAGCGCCTGCAACGACACGCCGAGTGAGACGAGGTCGACGTCGACCCGGTAGCCGCGGATGGTGCCGAGGCTCTGCAGCCGGCGCAGTCGCAGCGACACCGTGGACTCGGCCACGCCGACCTCGGCGGCGAGGGCCGCGCCCGACGCGCGCGCGTTCTTCGAGAGGGCGGTGAGCAGCGCCCGATCGACTCGGTCGAGTTCCGCTTTCTGCACCATGGTCGAGATCCTCTCGGTCGAGCACGAACCTTCTTCGCCGATTCTCTCGCTTTTGCAAGCTTCTTCGCAAGACACCCGAATGAGTGACAGATTCTGTAATCTGCTCGCATGCTGACACCGTCGTCGAACCTCGAGACCCGTGCCGTCCACGCTGGAATGGAAGGGGTGGGCGAGGAGGGTTCCCACGTTCCCACCATCGATCTTTCCACGACGAACCCGCTCGGCGACGTCGAGAACGGCGGAATGTCCTACGAGGAGCTCGCGACCGGCGGCTGCCTCACCGAGGGTCGCTCGGCGGTCTACCAGCGACTCTGGCAGCCCGGGGTCGCCCGCTTCGAGACCGCGCTCGCCGACCTCGAGGGGGCCGACGGCTCGGTCGCGTTCGCGAGCGGCATGGCCGCGCTCGCCGCGACGCTCATCGCCGCGACGACGGCCGGCACGCCCCACGTCGTCGCCGTGCGACCGCTCTACGGCGGAAGCGACCACGTCCTCGAGAGCGGGCTGCTCGGCACGAGCGTCACCTGGACCGACGTCGACGGCATCGCCGCGGCCATCCGCCCCGACACCGGCCTCGTGATCGTCGAGACCCCGGCGAACCCGACGCTCGAACTGCTCGACCTCCGACGGGTGGCGGATGCCGCGGGCCGCGTGCCGCTCCTGGTCGACAACACGTTCGCGACCCCGGTCCTGCAGCGTCCGCTCGAGCACGGAGCGACGCTCGTACTGCACAGCGCGACGAAGTACCTCGGCGGGCACGGGGACGCGATGGGCGGCGTCGTCGCCGGCCCGACCGAGTGGGTCGAGCGTCTCCGTCGTGTTCGCGCGCTCACGGGCGGCCTCCTGCACCCGATGGGCGCATACCTCCTGCACCGCGGCATCCGCACCCTTCCGATCCGCGTCCGGGCGCAGCAGGAGACGGCCGGCGAACTCGCACGTCGTCTCGAGGCGCACCCCGCCGTCGCGCGCGTGCGCTACCCCGGCCTCCCCGGCCAGGACCCGCAGGGCCTGATCGGCCGCCAGCTCGCCGGCGCCGGGTCGATCATCGCGATCGAACTCGCGGGCGGCTACGACGCGGCCTGCCGGTTCACCGAGGCATGCCGGCTCGTGACGCACGCCGTCTCGCTGGGCGGCGTCGACTCGCTCGTGCAGCACCCCGCATCACTCACGCACCGACCCGTCGCCGCCCACGCCAAGCCCGACGGCGGCGTCGTGCGGCTCTCGATCGGGCTCGAGCACGTCGACGACCTGACCGCCGACCTGATGGCCGCGCTCGACGCTGCGGCGGACGCTCAGGACCTCGGACGCTCGTCCGAGCTCGCCGCGTCGGCCGACGCGCTGGGCTGATCGGGCGCACCCGGGTTCCGGATCCCGATCCACGACACCAGGCCGCCGACGACGAGGAGCGCCGCGATCACGACCGCCGTGCGGCGGTAGCCGTCGACGTCGAGGTCGCCCGCGACGATGACGCCGATCGACGCGACTGAGACGAGACCCGCGATCCGGGCGACGGCGTTGTTCACCGCTGAGCCGATCCCGGCTCGCGACGGGTCGACGGCCCCGAGGATCGCGGAGGTCAGCGGCGCGACGGTCATCGCCATCCCGAGGCCGACCACCACCATGCCCGGGAAGACCTGCCACCAGTACTGCACGGGCACGTCGACGACCACCGTCAGCAGATAGCCGACGCCGACGACGATCGGTCCCGCCGTCATGAAGAACCGCGGACCGAACTTCCCGCCGAGCGTGCCGAACCAGGAGCCGAGGAGCACGAGCAGCACCATCGGCGGCAAGGTGGCGAGTCCGGCCAGCGTCGCCGGGAATCCGCCGACCTCCTGCAGGAAGATCGGCAGCGCGAACAGGCCCAGCATGAACGCGGCGTAGATGAACCAGGTGGCGAGGTTGCCCGCGGCGAAGTTGCGCGCCCGGAACAGCGACAGCGGCAGCATCGGCGTGGGCGCGCGCCGCTCCCACGTCACGAACGCGACGAGCGCGACGACGCCCGCCGCCGCCGGGACGAAGACCAGGGGGTCGGCCCAGCCGAGGCGGCCCTGCTCGATGAGTGCGAAGACCAGGCCGCCGAGGCCGACGACGCCGAGGGCCGCACCGAGCCAGTCGACGCGCGCGCGATCCGGGTTCGGCTCATCGCGGCCGAGCGGGCGCATCATGATCAGGGCGACGGCGATCGGCAGCACGTTGATCGCGAAGACGAGTCGCCAGGACACGAGGTCGACGAACGCGCCGCCGAGGATCGGACCGACCAGGAACGCGCTCGTGGTCCACGCCGTCCATCGGCCGATCGCCCGGCCCTGCTCGTCGGAGGAGAAGTTGGCGATGATGAGGGCGAGCGAGCTCGGGACGAGCAGCGCGCCGGCGGCACCCTGGAGCGCGCGCGCCACGATGAGCACCGTGCCGTCCATCGCGATCGCGCACGCGACCGAGGTGACGCCGAAGCCGTAGAGCCCGATCCGCAGGATCCGCAGCCGACCGAAGGAATCCGAGAGCGACCCCGCCAGCAGGATCAGCGAGCCGAGCGTGAGCAGGTACGCGTCCACGGCCCATTGTTGGAGGGTGAGCCCGCCGCCGAGGTCGGCCTCGATGGCGGGCAGCGCGATGTTGATGACAGCGCCGTCGAGGAACGCGATGAACGCGACGACGATCGCGATGACGAGCACGCGCGTGCGTCGGTCCATGCGCGCCATGCTACGCCCGGCCTCCGTCGACGTCGGCGGCCGGTCAGCGTCCGGAGAGCCGCTTCCGCAGCATCTCGATGCGCGACTGCAACTGCGTCACGGTGGCGTGGGCGACCTCGGGGCCGCCGCACGCTCGCCGCAGCTCGGCGTGCACGAGCGAGTGCGCCTGCCCCGTCTGGCGGGCGTAGAGCCCGACGAGGCTGTTGAGCAGCGAACGCTGCTCCTTGAGCGTGCGGTACAGCGCGACGGGCTCGGCGCGCTCCTCGCCGTCGGTGCCGTCCGCTTCGCCCGCGGCGAGCGCGTGCTTGCGCCGGTCCGATGCGCGGCGGGCCTGGCGCGCCTGGCGATGGCGGAGCAGCTCGTGGACCTGCTCGGGCTCGAGGATGCCGGGGATGCCGATGAAGTCGAGCTCCTCGTCGCTGCCGGGCTCGGCGAACGTGCCGAAGTCGGTGCCGTCGTACACGACGCGATCGAAGGTCGCGTCGGAGCCGAGGGCCTGCCAGGTGAACTCGTCCTGGAGCTCGTCGGACCCCTTCTCCTCGCGGTTGGCGGCCTCGAGCAGCCCGTCCTCGAGGCCGGGGTCGTCGTCGCCGTCGCCGCTCCGTCGGTCGAGGGCGTGGTCGCGCTGGCGCTCGAGCTCGCCGGCGAGCGACATCAGCACGGGCACGTTCGGGAGGAACACCGACGCCGTCTCGCCGCGTCGGCGGGCCCGCACGAAGCGCCCGATGGCCTGCGCGAAGAACAGCGGCGTCGACGAGCTGGTCGCATAGACGCCGACCGCGAGGCGCGGCACGTCGACGCCCTCGGACACCATGCGCACGGCGACCATCCAGCGGCTCGTGCCCTCCGAGAACTCCTCGATGCGGCTCGAGGCCTCCTTCTCGTCGGAGAGCACGACGGTGACCTTCTCGCCGCACACGCGCTCGAGGATCTCGGCGTAGGCGCGCGCGGTCGACTGGTCGGTCGCGATCACGAGGCCGCCGGCGTCGGGAATCGCGTGGCGTACCTCGGTGAGCCGCCGGTCGGCGGCCTGCAGGACCGATGGGATCCACTCCCCCGTCGGCTCGAGCGCGGTGCGCCAGGCCGCCGAGTGGATGTCCTTCGTCGCGTCCTCGCCGAGGCGCGCCTCCATCTCGTCGCCGGCCTTCGTGCGCCAGCGCATGCTGCCCGCGTAGACCATGAACAGCACGGGTCGGACGACGCCGTCCTGGAGGGCCCGGCCGTACCCGTAGTCGTAGTCGGTCCGGGAGAGGCGCACGCCCTGCTCGTCGGGCACGTAGTCGACGAACGGGATGGGCGCGGTGTCGCTGCGGAACGGCGTGCCCGTGAGCGAGAGCCGTCGCGTCGCGGGCTCGAAGGCCTCGCGGATCGCGTCGCCCCACGAGAGCGTGTCGCCGCCGTGGTGCACCTCGTCCAGGATCACGAGCGATCGCCCCGACATGGTGAGCTCCCGGTGCAGCGCCGGGCGCACGGCGACCTGCGCGTACGTGACTGCGACGCCGTGGAAGTGCCGGGCCGATCGCCCGTGGGCGTTCCGGAAGCCGGGGTCGAGCCGGATGCCGACTCGCGCCGCGGCATCCGCCCACTGGCGCTTCAGGTGGTCGGTGGGGGCGACGACCGTGATGCGGTCGACCGTGCGCCGGGCGCGCAGTTCGGCGGCGAGGCGGAGGGCGAAGGTCGTCTTGCCGGCGCCCGGCGTCGCGGCGGCGAGGAAGTCGCGCGGCTCGGAGGCGAAGTACTGCTCGAGCGCCTCGGCCTGCCAGGCGCGGAGCTTCGACGCGGTTCCCCACGGCGCGCGGGCCGGGAACGAGGGTGAGAGGTGTTCGGCGGCCGAGGTGCCGGGCAGGTGGCTGCCGGTGGGGGTCGCGTTACTCACTCTGCAGCACTGTAGTCGAGTCGACCGACACGGATGTCGCGTCCGCGGGCCGTCAGGCCACAGCGGCCGCCATCACCGGGCGCAGGATCCGATACGCCTCGCGCGGTGGGACTCGGGCGAACGGTTCGAGCCTCAGGATGTACCGGCTGAAGATCAGCCCGATGACGACCTGCACCGCGGCGTGGGCTCGAGTGCGGGCGCGATCGTCGGGAAGGTGGTCGGCCAGTGCATCCACGACCTCGTGTTCGATGTACTCGCGGAACGAGCGCAGGAGCTCCGGATCCGTCATCGCGGATTCGATGAACGTCCGCATCGACGAACTCAACGCGGGGTTCTCCCACGTCAGCAGCACCGCGCGAAGGAGACGATCGGCGATCCGAGCCGGGTCGTGGCCAGCCACGCCTCGTACGACGCGCGCAGGTCGGAGTTCGAGCGCGAGCGCAGCGGCGAACAGGTCGCGCTTCGAACCGAAGTAGTAGCTGACGAGAGCGACATCGACATCTGATGCGGTGGCGATCGCCCGCATCGTCGCCCCGTGGTACCCCCGATCGAGGAACGCGGTACGCGCTTCGCTCAGGATGCGCTCGCGTCGGCTCGGACCGCCCCCGATCGGGCGCCCCCTCGATCTATTCATCGGATCCACCGTACTGTGCGCTCGACCCCCGCCCGGCCGTGGAGCACGACCAGTCCCCGAATTTCAACGCAGTTGCAGCGAGTCGGCCGACGCATCCACGCTTGAGCCCTACCGAAGACGGAGAGGTACCCACGATGACCGCTGAGATCCCCACATCCTGGACGACTGCTCGCCTGGTCGAGCCATCCGCGAACGGCTTCCTGTATGTCGGGATCAGCTCCGGCCGATGGCCGATCCCGCCGGCACTGCCCTCGAAGCGACGTCTGGCGGCCCTGGCCCGATTGCACGAGCTGCGAGCGCTGTTCGCCACCGACGATCGCGTGCGACGCGCCGACGTGTTCCGCGCGACGCTGGTGCCGCCCGGAGCCAGTCGCGGGTTCGAGGGGCAGTACTCGGATCAGGCCGTGTACGACGCCGTGCTTCTCGTGGAGAGCGGCTCCGTCGATGACGCCGCTGCGCTCGCCGCCCACCCCGCCGTCGCCGCGCTCGGCGAGGCGTTCCCGACTCGGTTGACGTTCGCCGCGAGGAACGTGCGCCGGATCAACCCGGTGGACCACGAGCGGCCCGGGGTGTTCCTGTTCAACTACTTCACCGCGGACGACGTCGCCGGCAACCTGCACGCCTGGCAGTACACGGCGGGCTGGTTCCAGGACGAGACCGCCCTCGACAACTCGACCGTCCTGGAGCCGGTCGACGGGGCGAACTTCACGCTCGTGAACCATTGCCGGTGGGACCACTACCGGGACATCATTCCCGCACTCGTCACCCGACGCAGCTTCCGGAGCTTCGTTCTGCGGACGTTCGCCGACAGTCGAGTCGCGCCGAGGCCGGTGCTCTACGCACTCGACCGATCGCGGCACTCGCCCGCTCGGCCCACGGTCGATGGGGCGACACCCGCACGACCATCGCGTGGATGAGCGCCCGAGCGATCGCCGGTCGGCGCACGTGCAGAATGGGAGGATGGTCACCCAGCAGCATCCCTGGTCGAGATATGTCGCGATCGGCGACTCGTTCACGGAGGGCATCGGCGACCCCGAGCCCGGCGTCCCCGGCGGCCACCGCGGCTGGGCCGACCGTGTCGCCGAGGTGCTCTCGCAGGGCGCCGACGACTTCGCCTACGCGAACCTCGCGATCCGGGGCCGGCTCATCCAGCAGATCATCGACGAGCAGGTCGAGCCCGCGGTCGAGCTGCGGCCCGACCTCATCACGATCTCGGCCGGCGGCAACGACGTCATCCGTCCTCGGACGGACCCGGACGAGATCTCCGCCCGCTTCGAGTACGCGATCGAGCGCCTCGCACGCGACCGGGCGACGATCGTGATCTTCACCGGCGTCGACGTCGGCTTCTCCCCCGTGTTCCGCGGCATCCGCGGCAAGGTCGCGATCTACAACGAGAACCTTCGCGCGATCGCGCAGAAGCACGACTGCCTCGTGGCCGACCAGTGGGCGCTCGCGGAGATCCAGGACCAGCGCATGTGGGACCGCGACCGCCTGCACCTGAACGCGCTCGGCCACCACACCGTCGCCCGGATGGTGCTGCAGGCGCTCAACGTCGAGAACGACCTCGAGCCGATGAAGCCCGAGCCGCTGCCCGAGCGGTCGTGGCGCGAGGCGCGCACCGAGGACCTCTCGTGGGCGCGCGAGTACCTCGTGCCGTGGGTGATCCGTCGCATCCGGCACCAGTCGTCGGGCGACCTCGTGACACCGAAGCGACCGGCGGCCGGCCCGTATGCATCGCGTCCGGAGGCGACGCCGGGCGACTGAGCCCGGCGAGCCGGCCCGGCCGCGGCGGGCTCAGCCGGCGGGCGGCTCGGCGACGACGCCCTCGTCGAGCGCGCCCGGGTTCGACAGGCGCCACCAGGCGCCGGGGTCGCTGAGCGTGCCGTCGACCACGAGCGGCACCTCGATCACCTGCGAGCCGGCCGTGACGGTCGCGACGCCGACCTCCTCGCCGTCGCCGACGAGCCGGAGCGCGTCGGCCTCGACGGCGACGTCGACTGGCGTGTCCGACCACACGACGACGGTCGCGCCCTCGCTCGCCCTCGCCTCGGCCGAGTCGCCCCACGGCGTCGCGTAGGCGGCCAGCGGCCGGCCGGCCTCGAGGGCGACGACCTCGTGGAACCCTGGTCCGATCGAGTCGACGAGCCCGGCGACGGCCTCGCGCACGATCGCGTGCGTGTCGCCGCCGAGCACCACGCCGACGAGGGTGACGGATGCCTTGCCGACGGCGACGTCGGCGGAGAACAGCAGGTTCGCCGCGTCATCCGTCGTGCCCGTCTTGATGCCGTCGATCCCGTGCGTGCCGAGCAGGCGGTTGGAGTTCTCGATCGTGCCGAGTTCGGGGATGTCGACCGACTGCGTTGCGACGATCTCGGCGAGCATCGGGTTCTCGAGGGCGATCTCGCCGAGCCTGACGAGATCGGCGGCGGTGCTGACGTCGTCGAGGGAGAGCCCGCTCGTGTCGACGACACGGGTCTCGGTCAGGCCGTGCTCGTCGAGCCAGGCGGTCGCCCGCCCGACGTAGGCGTCGACCGAGCCGAACGCCCAGTTCGCGATCGAGATGCTGTAGTTGTTGCCCGACGGCAGCATCATCGCCTCGAGGCTCTCCTTCAGAGAGAGCTCGGAGCCCGCGACGACGGGCGCGACCGAGCCGTTCTGGGCGACCATGTCCCAGTAGATGTCGATGTCGGCGTCGGTGTAGGCGATCTGCGGGCCGCCCTCGCCCTCGGGGATCGGGTGCTCCTCGAGCACGACGAGCGCGGTGATGACCTTCGCGATGCTCGCCATCGGCATCGACGCGTCCTCGTCGCCCGCGGCCACGAGTCCGTCGAAGCCGACCGCGCCGACCGCCCACGTGCCGAACCCGGGCTGGTCGACGGCCTGCGCCTCGGCGACGACGGGCGCCGGGTCGTCGATCGCGGGCTCGGCGACCGGGATCGGCGCTCCGAGCGCCGACGAGGTGTAGATCCCGCCGCTGACGAACAGGCCGAGGAGGACCGCGAGGACGGCGACCGCGACGATCCGTCGACGTCGGTACACCGCGGCCGACGGTTTCGAGGGTCGGGTCGGAGTGGGCGGGGCCGGGTCGAGCGTGCGAGACATCCGTTGCAGGATACCCAGCCGGCCTATGCGAGTGCGTACAGCGCCACGGCGGCCGCGGCCGCGACGTTCAGCGAGTCGACGTCGTGCGCCATCGGGATCGTGACGATCGTGTCGGCGGCGGCGAGCGCCTGACGCGAGAGGCCGTCGCCCTCGGCGCCGAGCACGAGCGCGAGCCGCTCCGGCGGGTCGGCCGCGAGTTCCCGGAGCGTGACGGCGTCGTCGGCGAGGGCGAGGGCCGCGACCCGGAACCCCTGCGCCGTGAGGAGCTCGCGCGCCTCGGCCCATTCGGGCAGCCGAGTCCAGGGCACCTGGAAGACCGTGCCCATGCTCACGCGCACGCTCCGCCGGTAGAGCGGGTCGGCGCACCGCGGCGTCACGAGCACGGCGTCCGCACCGAGGGCCGCGACCGACCGCAGGATCGCGCCGACGTTCGTGTGGTCGACGATGTCCTCGAGGATGACGACCCGCCGGGCGTCCCCGAGGAGGTCCGCCGGGTCGGGCAGCTCGGGCCGCTCGAACGCGGCGAGCGCGCCCCGGTGCACCCGGTACCCGGTGATGGCCTCGAGCCCCGCGGGGTCGGCGAGGTGCACGGGGATGTCGAACGGCGCCAGGTGCGGTTCGAGGTCGGCGAGCCACTTCTCCTCCATGAGCACGGAGCGCGGCGTGCAGCCGGCCGCGATGGCGCGCCGGATGACCTTGGCGGACTCGGCGATGAACACGCCCCGCTCGGGCTCGGTGATGCTCCGGAGCGCGACGTCGGTGAGGCGGGCGTAGTCGGCGACGGCGTCGGATGCCGCGTCGGTGACGTGTTCGATGCGCATGGGGGTCCTTCCCGGGTCGGTCCGCGTCATCCGGAAACATTCCGGTAAAGCCGCATGTCTAGAATCGCAGCACCGTCGAAGGGAGACGCGCGTGGTCACTGGGCTCGAGGCACCGGCGCCGTCCGACGTGCTGCTCGACGAGGCGATCCGCCTCATGCACGGGTCGCGGGTCGCCGTGCTGACGGGCGCCGGCGTCAGCACCGACTCGGGCATCCCCGACTACCGGGGCCAGGGTGCGCCGGTGCGCACGCCGATGACGATGCAGACGTTCGTGGCCTCCGAGACGGCGCGCAAGCGCTACTGGGCCGGCAGCCACCTCGGCTGGCGCACCTTCGGCACGGCGCAGCCGAACGACGGGCATCGGGCCCTCGCCCGGCTCGAGGAGGCGGGCGTCGTCTCCGGGGTCGTGACGCAGAACGTCGACGGGCTGCACCGGCGCGCGGGGAGCTCCCACGTGGTCGAGCTGCACGGCGCGTCCGACCGCGTGGTCTGCCTGTCGTGCGGCCAGGTGTTCGCGCGGCAGTCCATCGCCGACCGCCTCGCCGACCTGAACCCGCACATCGACCTCGACGTCGCGATCCGGCCCGCCCCCGACGGCGACGTGGAGGTCGACGACGTCGAGTCGATGGTCATCCCCGCGTGCACCGTCTGCGGCGGCACGCTGAAACCCGACGTGGTGTTCTTCGGCGAGTTCGTGCCGACGCCGGTGTACCGGCAGGCCGCGGCGCTCGTGCAGCGGGCCGACGTGCTGCTCGTGGCCGGTTCGTCGCTCGTCGTCAACTCCGGGGTGCGCCTGCTCGAGATCGCCCGCCGCCGGCGCGTGCCGATCGTGGTCGTCAACCGCGGCATCACCAAGGGCGACAGCCGTGCGACGGTGAAGCTCGACGCGGGCGCGACCGAGACGCTCACCGCGATCGCGGCCGCGCTCGCCTGAGACGCAGCCGGGCCCCGGGTCGCGGTGCCTCAGCGCCGCCCGCGAGCGTGCGCCGCACGCCGATTGGTCCCGCCGACCTCGACGAGCACCTCGAGCAGTCGCTCCGCCGATGCGCTCCACGTGAATCGGCGTGCGACCTCGACGGATGCTGCCGACCGCCGCTCCCACTCCCCCGGCTCGTCGAGCGCGGCGATCGCGCGGGCCGCGGCATCCGCGTCGTCGACCGCGAAGTAGGTCGCCGCATCGCCGCCGATCTCGCGGAAGATCGGGATGTCGCTGACGACGACGGGCGTGCCGAGGCGCATGGCCTCGACGAGCGGGATCCCGAAGCCCTCCGCCTTGGAGGCCGTCACGAGCGCGGTCGCGCCGGCGAGCACCTCCGCGTACTCCTCGTCGGTGGCCCCGCCGTGGAAGACCAGGCGCGCCTCGGGCGCCACGCGGGTCAGGCGCCGCCGCTGCTCGTCGGACACGCGGCTCATGAGGTGCAGCTCGTGGTCGGGGAGCTGCGCGACGGCCCGCACGAGCGTCTCGACGCCCTTGTACGACATGAACGAGCCCATGTAGACGAGCCGGCCGCCCTCCGGACGGGCCCGCGGCAGGTCGGGCGTGCCGATCTCGTCGGCGGCATTCTGGACGACGGTGAGCGGCCGCTTCGTGAGGCGGTGCTTCCGGATCAGGCCGGCGCTGGTCTCGGAGACGGTGACGACGGCGTCGGCGCGATTCAGCAGCATCCGCTGCGGCCACCACATCAGGTGGTAGAGGCGCCACAGTACGCGCACGAAGGCCGGAAGGTCGCGAGGCGGGGTCCGGTTCTCGTAGTAGATGAGGTCGTGCAGGGTGAGCACGAGGCCGTAGTCGCGGCCCCACGAGCCCATGGTCTGCATGGGCGAGAAGACGACGTCGGGCCGCAGCTTGCGCACCTGGCGGGCGACCCACGGCTCGCGCACGCTCGTCGGGCCGCTGACAAGCTCCCACGGCAGGGCGGGCAGCTTGTCGAGCTGGCGGTGGTCGCTGATGAGCATCGTGAGCGGATGCCGCTTCGCGAGCTCGGCGACGATGCCAGCGGTGAACCGGCTGATGCCGTCGTGGTGGTCGACGCGGACGTACCGGCAGTCGACGACGAGCCTCACGCCCGCTCACCCTCGACGAAGACGCGGATGTGGCCCGCCGCCTCGCCGGGCGTCTCGTAGTGGATCAGGTGCCCGACATCGGGGATGACGGCGAGCGTCGCGTCCTCGAACAGCGGCCGCAGGCGGTACTGCGCCTCGAGCGGCGTGACGTCGTCCTCCTCGGCGACGACGAGCAGCGTCGGCGTCGCGATGGCCGGCGCGTACTCGCGCACGTCGTGGCCGACGGATGCCTCGAACGCCTGGAGCACGGCGTCGCGGTCGTCGAACGCGGAGAAGTACCGGTCGTGCTGGTCGTGGATGAACCGGCGCAGCTGCGGGTCTCGGGTCTTCGCCATGGTGACGCTCATGACCCGCACGATGGCGCGGTTGCGGAGCAGGGCGAAGCCCGCGCGATCGGGCAGCGCGGCGGCGGCGCGGTAGTAGGCGACGGCGAGCCGCGTCATGATCGCGCGCGGCCCCTCGAGGGCGGGTGCGCCGATCGGGTTCAGCAGGATGAGCCGGTCTGGCACGAGACCGGCTGCCGCCGCGGCGCTCGTGATGATCGACCCGAACGAGTGGCCGAGCAGCGTCCATTCGACGCCAGCGGCCGCGGCATCCGCCACGCCGACCTCGTCGATGAACGCGACCAGCCAGTCGGCGTACGCGTCGATGTCGTGGGGTCGGTCGGCGAACGTCGAGGATGCGCCGAACCCGGGCAGGTCGGGGATGATCACCCGGTAGCCGGGGAGCTTCGCCACGATCGGCTCGAGGCCGTGGTGGTCGCCCCGGAAGCCGTGCACGGCGACGATGACGGGGGCGTCCTCCGGTCCGTACTCCCACCAGGCGGTTTCGCTGCCCGTGACGAGGGCGCGGTGCTCGCGGACGGGGATCCGCTCGAGGTCGACGGCGTACGGTGAGGCGATCATCCCCAGCATCCTACGGCGCGCCACCTGGGCACTGTCGGAGGCCGTCGGTACCGTGACCGGCATGGAGCCCTCCCCCGTCGCATCCTGGGCCGACACTCTCGCGGTGTTCGACCTCGAGACCACCGGCATCGACATCGACACGTGCCGCATCGTCACCGCCCACGTCGGCGTGATCGGGTCCGACGGGGCCGTGCTCGAGCAACGCCAATGGCTCGTCGATCCCGGCGTCGAGATCCCGACGGCGGCGACCCTCATCCACGGCGTGACGACCGAGCGGGCGCGCCTCGAGGGGCAGCCGGCCGCGCAGGCGGTCGCCGAGATCATCGGTGCGCTGCGCGAGGCCGCGGCTCGCGGCTACCCGATCGTCGCGTACAACGCCGCCTACGACCTCTCGGTGCTCCACCGTGAGGCCGAGCGGTACGCGCACGAGGCGTTCCGCGGCCCCGGGTTCGTGATCGACCCGCTCGTGATCGACAAGGCCGTCGACCGCTTCCGGCGCGGCAAGCGCACGCTCACCGCGGCGTGCGAGCACTACGGCGTCGAGCTCACCGCGGCGCACGACGCCGGCGCCGACGCGATCGCCGCGGGTCGGGTGGCGCAGGCCATCGCCCGATCGTTCCCCGAGGTCGCCGCGACCGCGATCGCCGAGCTGCACGCGAGCCAGGTCGACTGGTCGCGCGAGCAGGCCGAGAGCTACCAGGAGTGGCGGCGGATGAACGGCGAGCCCGAGTTCACCACGTCCGGGGCGTGGCCCCTCCGCTGAATCCGGGCCGGAAGTCCGTCGCGCCGCAGCGCCCGAAGTGGGAGCCTTGAGCCATGGCGGAACGACTCCCCGAACGCCCAGCGACCGACGCGCTCGTCGAGTCGAGCGCCCTCTGGATCCTGGGCGACAGCCCGCCCGGCTTCCTCGTCGACGCGGCCGTCGAGGCGACCGTCGCCGGGCTCGACTCTCCCGCACTGCACGAGCTCGCCGGCATGTCCGACGCGGACTCGCCGTGGGACCTCAGGGAGGCACTCGGACGCGCGCTCTCCGAGCTCGGGACCGCCGTGCCCGACCCGCGGGACCCGGCCACGCTGCGGCTCGCTCTCCGCGAGCTCGCGGCGCAGTTCCTGCACGAGCGCATCTCGATCCGCGAACTCGTCGACCGCGCGCGCTCGGTGATCGACGAGGGCACGGGCACGCCCCACGAGGCGGCGGCACTGCTCGCCGCGGGCGAGGCGCTCGATGCCGGGCGCATCACCGCGCATCAGGCGCAGCTCGACGCGCTCGATTGGGCCGCGGGGCTCACCCGGGCATGACGAAGGGGCGGACGACCGGAGTCGCCCGCCCCTGTCGAGGAGCGTCTTACGCGCCGAAGCCCTTGAAGCGCTTGTTGAACTTCTCGACGCGACCCGCCGAGTCCATGATGCGCTGCTTGCCCGTGTAGAACGGGTGCGAGGCCGACGAGATCTCGACGTCGATCACCGGGTAGGTCTCGCCGTCGAGCTCGATGGTCTTGTCGCTCGTGACCGTCGAGCGGGTGAGGAACGTCTCGCCCGAGGCGAGGTCGCGGAAGACGACGGCGTTGTACTCGGGGTGGATGTCGGTCTTCATGAGAATCCTTGCTTGATCGGATGTTGGGGTCGCCCCGCCTCGAGGGCAGGGAAGCGTGTCGGCCTTTGGCCAAAACACGATTCTAGCAGAGCCGAGCGCTCCGGCGCGTCACCGGGCGGCGCGCGCCGTGTAGCGCCCGTCGCGCTCGGTCAGCTCGATCGGCATGCCGAACGTGTCGCTGAGCGTCTCCGAGGTGAGGGCCTCGGCGATCGGTCCGGCGGCGCGGATCGCGCCGTCGGCGAGGAGCAGCGCGTGCGTGAAGCCCTCGGGGATCTCCTCGACGTGGTGCGTGACCATGACGATCGCCGGTGACGACTTCGACGAGGCGTAGCCGCCGAGGAGCGCCACCAGCTCCTCGCGAGCGCCGAGGTCGAGGCTTGCGGCCGGCTCGTCGAGCAGCAGCAGCTCGGGGTCGGTCATGACCGAGCGCGCGATCTGCACGCGCTTCTGCTCGCCGTCGGAGAGGCTGCCGAAGCGGCGCTCTGCGAAGCCGTCGAGGCCCCACTCCTTGAGCACGCGCTGCGCGCGCCGGTCGTCGATCGACTCGTACTCCTCGTTCCATCGGCCGGTGACCGAGTACGCCGCGGTGAGCACGGTGTTCAGCACGCTCTCGTTCCGCGGGATGAGCCGGGCCATCGCCGTGGAGGCGAAGCCGATCATCGGACGCAGCTCGAAGACGTCGACCTTGCCGAGCGCCTCCTGCAGCACCTCGACGGACCCCTTCGTGGGGTGCATCGCGGCGGCCGCGATCTGCAGCAGCGTGGTCTTGCCGGCGCCGTTCGGCCCCAGGATCACCCAACGCTGGTCGGACGCCACGTCCCAGTCGATGCCGTCGAGGATCGTGTTGCCGTCGCGAACCACCGACACATGCTGGAACTGCAGAACCGTAGACGCCATGGTCTCCAGCCTAGTGGGACTCGATGGGCCGGCCCGCGCACGCGGAGGGCGTCAGCGCCCCGCGAGCACGCGCTCGTAGAGCGCCCTCGTGTCGGCCGCGATGGCGTCCCAGGCGAAGTGCTCCTCCGCGCGCCGGCGGCCGGCGGCCCCCATCTCGCGAGCCCGGGCGGGGTCTGCGACCACGCGGTCCAGCGCCGCGGCGAGGTCGGCGACGAAGCGGTCGGGATCGAGCGGCGTGCCGGTGCCGTCGTCGTGCTGCTCGATCGGGACGAGCACGCCCGTGACGCCGTCCTCGACGACCTCGGGGATGCCGCCCGTCGCCGTGCCGACGACGGCCGCACCGCACGCCATCGCCTCGAGGTTCACGATCCCGAGCGGCTCGTACACGGACGGGCAGACGAAGCAGGTCGCCGCGGTGAGGAGCGCGGTGAGCTCGCCCCGCGGCAGGTGCCGGTCGATCCAGACGACGCCCTGGCGGGTCGCCGCGAGCTCGTCGACGAGCCCCGAGACCTCGGCCATGATCTCCGGGGTGTCGGGGGCGCCGGCGCAGAGCACCAGTTGCACGTCCTCGGGCAGCGAGCGCGCTGCGCGGAGCAGGTACGGCAGGCCCTTCTGGCGGGTGATCCGGCCGACGAAGACGATCGAGGGGCGGTCGGGGTCGAGGCCGAGCGATCGCGCCAGGTCGGGGTCGTCGTTCGCGTGCCAGTCGGTCAGGTCGATGCCGTTGTAGACGACCGAGACCTTCGCGGGGTCGATGTCGGGGTACGAGCGGAGGATGTCGCGTCGCATCCCGTCGCTCACCGCGATCACCGCGTCCGCGTCCTCGAACGCGGTGCGCTCGACCCAGCTCGACACGCGGTAGCCGCCGCCGAGCTGCTCGGCCTTCCACGGCCGGAGCGGTTCGAGGCTGTGGGCGGTCACGACGTGCGGGATCCCGTGGAGCGCCTTGGCCGTGAAGCCCGCGAAGTTCGCGTACCAGGTGTGCGAGTGGACGAGGTCGGCGCCCGCGGCATCCTGCGCCATCAGGAGGTCGACGCCCATCGTCGAGAGGGCCGCGTTCGCGCCCGCGAACTCGGCGGGCGTCGCGTACGCGGTGGTGCCCGCCTCCTCGCGCGGCGCGCCGAAGCAGCGCACCTGCACGTCGATGTCGCGGCGGAGCGCGCGGACGAGCTCGGCGACGTGCACCCCGGCCCCTCCGTAGATCTCGGGCGGGTACTCGCGCGTGAGCAGGTCGACTCGCATGCGGCCACGTTAGTCCGAGTCGGTCGCGTGCCGTCAAGACTTCCGGTCACGCGCCGTCAACCACCTGTCGTCGGCGGCCCCCTGCTGACTACGCTGGGCACATGGCTACGCGGAAGATCTTCGGAATCGTGCTCGCGGGCGGCGAGGGCAAGCGCCTCATGCCCCTGACCGAGGACCGTGCCAAGCCGGCGGTGCCGTTCGGCGGGCAGTACCGCCTGATCGACTTCGCCCTGTCGAACCTCATCAATTCGGGCCTCCAGCAGATCGTGGTCCTCACCCAGTACAAGTCGCACAGCCTCGACCGGCACGTGTCGCAGACCTGGCGCCTCGACGGCATGCTCGGCTCGTACGTGGCCTCGGTGCCGGCGCAGCAGCGCCTCGGCAAGCGCTGGTTCTCGGGCTCGGCCGACGCGATCCTGCAGAGCCTCAACCTGATCTACGACGAGCAGCCCGACATCATCGTCGTGGTCGGCGCCGACCACGTCTACCGCATGGACTTCAGCCAGATGATCCAGGCGCACATCGAGTCCGGGGCCGAGGCGACGGTCGCCGCCATCCGCCAGCCCATCTCGCTCGCGAACCAGTTCGGGGTCATCGAGGTCGACGCGACCGCGCCCGACCGCATCCACCGCTTCCTCGAGAAGCCGAGCGACCCCGAGGGCCTGCCCGACTCCCCGAGCGAGGTGCTCGCCTCGATGGGCAACTACGTCTTCAACGCCGACGCGCTGATCGACGCCGTACTCCGCGACGGCGAGCGCACCGACTCGAGCCACGACATGGGCGGCGACATCATTCCCGCGTTCGTCGCGCAGGGCAAGGCCGGCGTCTACGACCTCAAGGGCAACGACGTGCCCGGCTCGACCGACCGCGACCGCTACTACTGGCGCGACGTGGGAACGATCGACTCGTTCTTCGAGGCCCACCAGGACCTCATCTCGGTGCTGCCCGTGTTCAACCTGTACAACCAGGAATGGCCGATCTTCAGCCAGCAGGTCAACTCGCCGCCCGCGAAGTTCACGCGCGACGCGCGCGGTTCGCTCGGCACCGTGATCGACTCGATCGTCTCGCTCGGCTCGGTCATCTCGGGCGCGCACGTGGAGCGCAGCGTGCTCGGGCCGTGGGCGATCGTCGGCTCGGGCGCGAACGTGTCCGACTCGATCCTGTTCGACCGCGCCCGCATCGAGGCGGGCGCCACCGTGCGTCGCGCCATCCTCGACAAGGAAGTCGTCGTCGAGGCGGGCGCGCACATCGGCGTCGACCGAGCCGAGGACCGCGCGCGCGGCTTCGTCGTCACCGACAGCGGCATCACCGTCGTGGGCAAGGGGTCCCACGTGCGGAAGCACGCGTGACGCGCGGCACCACCGGCCGCGAGGGCGGCCTCCTCGTCGTGCTCGACGCCGATTCGACCCTGATCCGCGAGGAGGCGATCGAACTGCTCGCCGAGGCGGCCGGCAGCCTCGACCACGTCGCCGCGGTCACCGAGCGCGCGATGCGCGGTGAACTCGACTTCGCGGCGAGCCTGCGCGAGCGCGTGGCGACGCTCGCTGGGCTGCCGGTCGCCGACGTGCTCGCCGCACGCGAGCGACTGACGCCCACGCCGGGCGTGCAGGAGCTCATCGACGGCGTGCACGCCGCGGGTGGGCGCGTCGGAGTGGTCTCGGGCGGCTTCCACGAACTGCTCGACCCGCTCGCCGAGCGACTCGGACTCGACTTCTGCCGGGCGAACCGCCTCGAGGTCGAGGGCGACCGGCTCACCGGGCGCGTGCTCGGCGACATCGTCGACGCCGAGGCGAAGCGGCGCGCGCTCGAGGAGTGGGCCGCGGCATCCGGCACGCCGCTCTCGCGCACGATCGCGGTCGGCGACGGCGCCAACGACCTGCGCATGCTCGACCGCGCGGCACTCGGCGTCGCGTTCTGCGCGAAGCCCGTGGTGCGAGCGCAGGCCGATGTCGCGATCGACCGCGTCGACCTCGGCGGGGTGCTCGCGCTCGCGGGCCTGCGCGGCTGATCGCGGACACGGCGCCCGGGGCGGGGCTGGGAGTCGCATCCGAACCCCTCGCGGCATCCGCCGGATGTGCCTAGCCTGACCCCATGGCCAGCCGCAACGTCGCACGCTCGTCCGCCGTCGGCGCGTTCGCCGCGCTCCTCCTCGTCTCGGTCGCCTCGCCGGCCGTTGCGGGGCCGCAGTCCTCGGCGGGCGGTGGTGCCGTCGAATCGATCATCGAGCTGCCCGACGGCTTCCGGCCGGAGGGCATCGCGATCGGCCCGGGTGGCACCGCGTACTTCGGTTCGCTCGCCGACGGCGACATCTACGCGGCCGACCTCCGGAGCGGCCAGGGCGCCGTGGTCAGCGAGGGGCCGGGCACGCCGTCGGTCGGACTCGACCTCGACGCGCACGGGCGGCTGTTCGTCTCGGGCGGCACCGCCGGCGATGCGCGGGTGATCGACCCGGCGACCGGCGACGTGCTGGCCTCGTACCAACTCACGGCCGGACCCGCGTTCATCAACGACGTCATCGTGACGAGGGATGCCGCGTGGTTCACGAACAGCTTCGCCGGCGAGCTCTACCGGCTTCCGCTCGGGCCCGGCGGGGTGCTCCCCGACCCGTCCGAGGTCGAGACCGTCCCACTCGGCGGCGACTGGGTGCAGCAGGGCGGCTTCGATGCGAACGGCATCGTGGAGACGCCCGACCATCGGGCGCTGCTGGTGATGCAGAGCTCGACGGCGACGGTGTATCGGGTCGACCCGGCCACCGGCGACGCGACCGCGGTCGATCTCGGCGGCGCCAGCCTGCCGAACGGCGACGGGATGCTCGTCATCGGCCGCACGCTCTACGTCGTGCAGAACCAGCTCAACCAGGTCGCCGAGGTCCGGCTCGACCCGTCGGCGACCTCGGGTGAGCTCGTCGACACGCTCACGAGCCCCGACTTCGACGTGCCGACCACCGTCGACTCGTTCGGCGACGGCCTGTACCTGCCGAACGCGCGCTTCTCGACGCCGCCGACGCCGACGACGACCTACCAGGCCGTGCGGATCGACCGCTGAGGCGACCCCGTGGTGGTCAGTGCCCCATTCCGAGGCCGCCGTCGACCGGGATGACGGCGCCGGAGATGTAACCGGCGTCGTCGCCCGCGACCCAGGCGACGACCTTGGCGACCTCCGACGGCGTCGCGAAGCGCCCGGCGGGGATGCTCTTCTTGTACTCCGCCTGCTGCGCCTCGGGCAGCGCGTCGGTCATGTCTGTCTCGATGAAGCCCGGGGCGATGACGTTCGCGGTGATGTTGCGGGCGCCGAGTTCGCGCGTGATCGAGCGGGCCATGCCGACGAGGGCGGCCTTCGACGACGAGTAGTTGACCTGGCCGGCGCCGCCGTAGAGTCCCACGACGCTCGAGATGAGCACGATGCGGCCGAAGCGCGACTTGAGCATGCCCTTCGAGGCGCGCTTGACGACGCGGAACGCGCCGGTGAGGTTGGTGTCGACGACGCTCGTGAACTCCTCTTCGCTCATCCGCATGAGGAGCGTGTCGCGCGTGATGCCCGCGTTCGCGACGAGCACCTCGACCGGCCCGAGCTCGGCCTCGATCTCGGTGAACGCCCGGTCGATCGACTCGGCGTCGGTCACGTCGGCACGCACCGTGAGCGTGCCCGCGGGGCCCTCGCCGGAACGCGCCGTCACGGCCACGCGGTGGCCCTGCGCGACGAACTCCTCGGCGATCGCGTAGCCGATCCCCCGGTTGCCTCCGGTCACCAGCACCGTGCGGCTCGTGGTCATGGCGGGACTCCGTCTCTGTCGGGGGAAGTGGCGGCCGACGCGCGGGATTCCGGCGTGCTCATCTGGCCAGGCGCGCGACAGGGGGTGCGCGCGACCCGTCCCAGCATAGAGGTTGCCGAGTTCGCGGCATCCGTCGCCCGCAGCGGACGTAGGCTTGAGGTGAGGAGTGCGCCGCAGTCCACGGCGACCACCATGAAGCACCAACCCCTGCAGTCGATCACGTCGCTGCCTCCGTCGCCCGAGGCGGAACGGCGTTCGCGCATGGTCAAGTACACCGTCATGATGTCGATCCGTGTCGCCTGCATCGTCGCCCTGCTGTTCGTGCAGGGCTGGTGGCTGCTGGTGTTCGCGCTCGGCGCGGTGTTCCTGCCGTACTTCGCGGTCGTCGTCGCGAACGTGGCGACCACGAGGCGGTCCGAGGTCGAGAGCCCCGGAGGAATCGTGCCGCTCCCTCGCGCGGACGGCGGGACGGACTGGACCACGGCGGACGACGCCGGCGGCGCGCAGTCGCCGGCATCCGACGACTCCGGCTCGACGGCCGCGCCCGGCCCGGCCGAGCGCCCGACCGACGACCGGGAGGGCGACCGGTGATCGGCCTCTCCTCCGCCGCCCCGCAGGGCGGCTGCTCCCGCGCGGGATGCCGCGAGTCGGCGACCTGGCGCATCGACTGGCGGAACCCGAAGATCCACTCGGAGGGCCGCGTGAAGACCTGGCTCGCGTGCGACGAGCACGTCGAGTACCTGCGCGACTTCCTCGCGTCGCGTTCGTTCCCGGTGCGAGTCGAGGCGTTCGACCGGGCGGATGCCTCGCCCGCCGCCCCGATCGGACGTGACGCCGGATCGGGCGGTGACGGCGCATGAACCGGTGGCGGTTCCTCGCATCACCCCGCTGGGCGGGCTACCTCGCGCTCGTCATCGTGTTCGCGATCGCATGCTCGGCGCTCGGCACGTGGCAGCTCAACCGTCGCGCGGAAGCGCTCGCCGAGGTCGCCCGCATCGACGCGAACTACGACGCCGACCCGGTCCCGCTCGCCGAGGCGCTCCCGGAGCTCGACGGGTTCGACATCGACCAGCGCTGGCAGGTCGTCGCCGCGACCGGCGAGTACCTTCCGTCGGAGGAGGTCGTCGTGCGCAATCGCCCGTACGGCGGCAGCACGGGTTTCGAGGTGATCACCCCGTTCCTCCTCGCCGATGGGACCGTGTTCATGGTCGACCGCGGCTGGATCCCGCAGGACTCCGACGGCCGTCCGTCGGAGGTCGCGGCGCCGCCCGCCGGCGAGGTCGAGATCACGGCGCGCCTGAAGGCGGGCGAGGGGCGGATCGCCGGCCGCACGTCTTCGGGCGCGGAACTCGCGACCATCGACCTCGACGAGCTCGCCGATCGAGTCGGCGCGCCGTCGTACACGGGCGCCTACGGCATCCTCATCCAATCGGGCGCCGCCGTGAGCGAGCCGCCCGTCGCCCTCCCCCGGCCGGTCCGCGATGAGGGCCCGCACCTCTCGTACGCGCTGCAGTGGTTCGTGTTCGCGCTGCTCGCGTTCATCGCGCTGGCCTGGTTCGCGAACCAGGAGCGCAAGGTGCTCGAGGCGGATGCCGCGGGCGCCGGCGCGGCGGAGGCGGAGGCCGGTCGCGTGGCCGCCGCGCCCTCCGCTCGTGACGCGGACCGAGCGCGTCGACCGGCACCGGGACGACGCCCCGCGAAGGCGGACCGCCCCAGGTCCGACGCCGACGTCGAGGACGAGATCCTCGACCGGAGCTAGACGCCCGCGACCTGCGAACCGCGCAGGATCGACGTCATCTTCTTGCCGCGCGCGACCTCGTCGACGAGCTTGTCCATGTACCGGATCTTCTGCATCAACGGCTCCTCGATCTCCTCGACCCGGACGCCGCAGATCACCCCCGTGATGAGTGCCGCGTTCGGGTTGAAGGCCGGGGCATCGGCGAAGAACGCCTCGAGGCTGCGCCCGTCGGCGATCGCCTCGTCGAGGCCTGCGTCGTCGTAGCCGGTGAGCCACGTGAGGACCCGGTCGAGTTCGGCCTTCGTGTGGTCCTTCCGCTCGACCTTCTGCACGTACAGCGGGTAGATGCTGCCGAAGCTCATCCCGTAGATCCGGTGTCCGGCCACGCGCATCTCCTCTGATCGAAGCGGATCGTACTCCTCGGTTCCAGCCTATGTGACCCCTCCCCTCGCCCGACGTCCGCGTCTAGGGTCGGCGGGTATGGACATGCTGAGGGGCCACGAGATCGCCGAGGCCGGCCTGGCCGACTGGCGCAAGCTGGCGCAGGGGCTGCACGCCCGCTACCTGGTCGACGACTTCGGGACCGGCGCACGGTTCGTGGTCGCGGTCGGCGAGGCGGGCGACTCGATCGGTCACCACCCGACCGTGTCGATCGGCGACGGCCACGTCGACCTCGAGCTGGTCAGCGACGACGCCGTCTACCGTGACGACGAGGGCACCGAGCACGTCGTCGAATGGGTGACCCGGCAGGACGTGGACCTCGCGCGACGGATCACCGAGATCGCCGCCGACCACGGGCTCGTCGCCGACCCGGCGGCGGTCAGCGTCATCGAGCTCGGCCTCGACACGGCGCGCTCCGCGACCATCGCCCCGGTGTGGGCCGCGCTGCTGACGGGGACGGCCGAGGCCCAGGGCCACGGCTCCCCCAGCGACGAGATCCGCGATCCCGCGGGCCGGGTTCCGAACCTGTGGTTCGGCGACGCCGACGACGACGCGGCGCCGCGTCAGCGGTTCCACGTCGAGGTCTACGTGGCGCCCGAGGTGGCCGAGGCGCGCATCGCCGCGGCACTCGCCGCAGGCGGGACCGTCGTCGACGATCGTGAGGCGCCGTCGCTCACCGTGATCGCCGACCAGGACGGCAACACGGGAGTCATCTGCATCGATGCCTCCGTCGCATCCGAGCGCTGATCCTCGGCGGGTCGGGGGTGCCGGCGCGACTGC
This sequence comes from Agromyces zhanjiangensis, assembly GCF_040496055.1. Classification (NCBI taxonomy): domain Bacteria; kingdom Bacillati; phylum Actinomycetota; class Actinomycetes; order Micrococcales; family Microbacteriaceae; genus Agromyces; species Agromyces zhanjiangensis. Next base: position 312,841 of record NZ_JBEPKB010000002.1, read on the forward strand.
GCCGAGTCGGCCGCCCTGCACCATGCCGCTGCTGCCGCGGGCTCACCGACGCTCTGGTCTCGCGGGCTCGAGTCTGCAAGACTCGCCCCGGGGGAAGGTGCAGCGACGAGGCTGCGCGGCGACAGGGGGTCTGCCATGTTCCGGAAGGTGTTCGCATCGATCGCCGCGGTAGGTGCGGCGACCCTGGTGGTGGCGGGTGCGGCGTCCGCCGACGTGCCGGCCTTCGAGTCGACCGCGACCTCACGCGAGATGGTCGTCACCGCGAATCCGCTCGCGACGGAGGCCGGCGAACGGGTCCTCCGATCCGGCGGCAGCGCGGTCGACGCGATGATCGCGGCGCAGACCGTGCTCGGCCTCGTCGAACCCCAGTCCAGCGGCATCGGCGGCGGTGCCTTCGTGGTCTACCACGATGCGGCGACCGGAACGACGACCACCTTCGACGCCCGCGAGAAGGCCCCGTCGGCCGCGACCGAGGACCGCTTCCTCGGCCTGGGATTCTTCGCCGCCTGGCAGAGCGGGCTCTCGGTGGGCGTGCCCGGCGTGCCACGGCTCCTCGAGGACCTGCACGAACGGTACGGCGAGCGGCCGTGGCAGACGCTGTTCAACCCGGCCAAGGCCCTCGCCCAGGACGGCTTCGCGCTCACTCAGCGGACCTCGTCCCAGGCGGCGAGCCTGCTCGCGCTCAACGCGTCCTGCTCCGACCGGCTCTTCTTCCGCGACCCCGCCGCGCTCGCCTACTTCGCCGACCCGGCGACCTGCGAGGCGAAGCCGGCCGGCACGATCGTCACCAACCCCGAGTACGCCGACGTGATGAAGGCCCTCGCCAAGGACGGCGCCGACGCCTTCTACGAGGGGCCGATCGCCACGGCGATCGCCGACGCGGTCCAGTCCGACCCGGCAATCCCCGGCGACATGACGACCGCGGATCTCGCGGCCTACGACGTGATCGAGCGCGACCCGGTGTGCCTGGACTACCGCGGCCACGAGGTCTGCGGGATGGGCCCGCCCTCGTCCGGCGGCCTCGCCGTCGGCCAGATCCTCGGGATCCTCGAGGGCTTCGACCTGGCCGGCGCCGGCGCTGGCGACCCGCTCGACGACGAGGTCGTCCACCTGTTCACGCAGGCGGGCCGACTCGCCTTCGCCGACCGCAACCTGTATGTCGGCGACCCCGACTTCGTGACCGTGCCCTCGGCCGGAATGCTCGACGAGGCCTACCTCGCCTCGCGAGCCGCGCTCATCTCCGCCCTGGACATGGGTATCGCCGCCCCAGGCACACCGCCGGGCGAGTTCGACCCCACCGCACCCGACACGACCACCGCGTCGAGCGGCACGAGCCACATCTCGATCATCGACCGCTGGGGCAACGCCCTCTCGATGACGACGAGCGTCGAGAGTTCGTTCGGCAACGGCGTCATGGTCCACGGGTTCCTGCTCAACAACCAGCTCACGGACTTCTCGTTCGCTCCGACCGCGGCTGACGGCACGCCGATCGCCAACCGCGTCCAGCCCGAGAAGCGCCCGCGCAGCTCGATGTCGCCCACCATCGTGTTCGACGACACGGGCGCCGTCGAGCTGGTCACCGGATCGCCCGGCGGCTCGCGGATCATCGGCTACACCGCCCAGTCCATCGTCAACCACGTCGACTTCGACCTCGACCCGCAGTACTCGATCGCCGTCCCGCACTACCAGAACCGCAACGGGGTGACCGAGATCGAGCTGCCGGTGCCCGGCATCACGCTGGACTACGACGCGGCGGCGCTCGCCGCGGAACTCGAGGCCCGCGGCCACCCCGTGTCGATCGCGACGATGGAGAGCGGACTCTCGGTCATCGAGGTGACCCCTGAGGGCCTCCTGGGCGGCGCCGACCTCCGGCGTGACGGGACGGTCGGCGGCCGCTGAGCCTCCGACCGGTGTGTGAGGACGTTCCCTGCGCCACACGCAGCACTGCGCGCGGTCGCACCCGCGCCCTCGCGCTACGCGAGCTCGATGAGCTCCTGATACTCGCGGCTCCAGTGGTCCTCGACGCCGTCGGGCATGATGAGCACGCGCTCGGGGTTCAGCGACTCGACCGCACCGGGGTCGTGCGAGACGAGCACGACGGCGCCCTCGTAGTGCGCGAGCGCGTCGAGGATCTCCTCGCGGCTCGCGGGGTCGAGGTTGTTCGTCGGCTCGTCGAGGAGGAGCACGTTCGCGCCGGAGACGACGATCGTCGCGAGTGCGAGGCGGGTCTTCTCGCCGCCGGAGAGCACGCCGGCGGGCTTGTGCACGTCGTCGCCGGTGAAGAGGAACGAGCCGAGGACCTTGCGCGCTTCGGTCTCGGTGAGGTTCGGTGAGGCGCTGACCATGTTCTGCAGCACCGTCCGCGAGACGTCGAGCGTCTCGTGCTCCTGCGCGTAGTAGCCGATCCGCAGACCGTGACCGGCGTCGACGACACCCGTGTCGGGTCGGTCGACGCCCGCGAGGATGCGGAGCAGCGTGGTCTTGCCGGCGCCGTTCAGGCCGATGATGACGACCTTCGAGCCGCGGTCGATCGCGAGGTCGACGGCCGTGAAGATCTCGAGCGAGCCGTAGCTCTTCGACAGGTCGGCCGCGGTCAACGGGGTGCGTCCGCAGGGCGCGGGGGTCGGGAACCGCAGCTTCGCGACGCGGTCGACCGTGCGCACCTCCTCGAGCCCGGAGAGGAGCTTCTCGGCGCGGGCGACCATCTGGTGCGCGGCGGCGGCCTTCGAGGCCTTCGCCCCGAAGCGCGCGGCCTGCTGCTGCAGGGCGGATGCCTTCTTCTCGGCGTTCGCGCGCTCCTTCTTGCGGCGCTCCTCGTCGGCGGCGCGCTGGCGGAGGTAGTGCTTCCAGCCCATGTTGTAGACGTCGATGATCGACCGGTTCGCGTCGAGGTAGAAGACGCGGTTCACGACCTCGCCGACGAGTTCGACGTCGTGGCTGATGACGATGACGCCGCCCTTGTAGTTCTTCAGGAACTCGCGGAGCCACACGACGGAGTCGGCGTCGAGGTGGTTCGTGGGCTCGTCGAGGATCATCGTGTCGGCGTCGGAGAACAGGATGCGCGCGAGCTCGATGCGTCGCCGCTGGCCGCCGGAGAGGGTCTTCAGCGGCTGGTCGAGGATCCGGTCGGGCAGGTTCAGGTTCGACGCGATCGACGCCGCCTCGGCCTCGGCCGCGTACCCGCCGAGCGCCGTGAACCGGTCGGTGAGCGTGCCGAAGCGCTTCATCGCCTTCTCGGCGACGACCGGGTCGTTCGAGCCCATCCGCTCGGACGCTTCCCGCATGCCGACGACCAGCGAGCCGAGCCCGCGCGCATCGAGGATGCGCGTGCGCGCCAGCATCTCGGGGTCGCCCGAGCGTGGGTCCTGCGGCAGGTACCCGATCTCGCCGGAGCGGTCGATGCGGCCGCCGGTGGGCAGCGTCTCCCCCGCCAGCGTCTTCGTCAGCGTCGTCTTGCCGGCGCCGTTGCGCCCGACGAGGCCGATCTTGTCGCCCGAGGAGACGCGGAAGCTCACGTCCTCCATGAGCAGGCGCGCGCCGACGCGGATCTCGAGGTCGTGGACGGCGAGCACGGTGACCTCCGGGGCCGGGAACGGGGTGGGTGGGCGTGCCGAGCGGCACAGCCCTCCAGTCTAGCCTCGGGCGACGGATGCCGCGTGTCGGCGGTGCGCGGCAGACTGGCCTCATGCCGACCGGTTCGTCCCAGCTCGCGCGCGCGGTGCGCCTGCACTCGCATGGATTCCGCGCGCCGGCCGACGACGTCGTGAGCGTGGTCGAGCGTCTCGGTGCGATCCAGGCGCAAGACCTGAGCGCCGCGAAGTGGGTCATCGGGTCGCGGATGTCGCGGCCGACGCCCGACGCGGTCGATGCGGCGCTGGCCGAGCGCGAGGTCGTGCGCTCCTGGCCGATGCGCGGCACGCTGCACATGCTCCCGGCGCGGCTGCTGCGCCCGACGCTCCGACTCACCTCCCCGCGCGTGCTGGCGGGCGCACGGCGGCGACACGAGGCGCTCGAGCTCGGCGAGACGGAGTATCGCCTCGCGCGTGACGCGGTCGAGCGCGAACTCGCCGGCGGCGGCACAGCCACGCGCGACGAGCTCTCCGAGCTGTGGCGCGTGGCCGGGATCGAGGCGAACGGGCCCCGCACCTACCACCTGATCTGGTGGCTCGCGCTCGACGGCGTGCTCTGCGGCGGTCCGGTCGACGGGCGCCTCCAGCACTTCGCGCTCCTCGACGAGTGGGCGCCGCCCTCAGCCGACGAACCCGACTCGGCGGAGGCGACGCTCGCCGAACTGTTCACGGCCTACGTGCGCGGGCACGGCCCGGTCACGCTCGCCGACTTCGCCTGGTGGAGCGGGCTCACGATGCGCGACACCCGCACCGCGCTCGACGGAGCCGGCGACCGCGTCGAGCGGTTCGAGGATCGCCCGGCCGACGACGGGCCCGACCGGTACGTCGCGGCCGGTGCGACGGATGCCGCGGCGTCCCGTCCGAGCGGCGCGCTCGCGCTCGCCGGGTTCGACGAGTACTACCTCGGCTACGCCGACCGCTCCCCCGTGTGCGATCCGCGGTTCGGCGACCTGGTGATCCCCGGCGGCAACGGGGTGTTCCAGCCGACGCTCGTGCTCGACGGACGCGTCGTCGGCACGTGGAAGCGCTCGGGCACCGCGGCCAAGCCGCGCGTCGAGCTGCGGTGGTTCGAGTCGAAGCACGCCGCGGCGGCATCCCGCTTCGACCGACCGGTCCGGGCGTGGGCGAGGTTCCAGGGCCTCGAACTGCAGGGCATCGACTCGACGGTTCCGTGAACCGGTGACGCGGTGCTCCGGCCGGCAGATCGACCATGGCGCACCGGGCACGTGGCCGCACGCCCCGGACGAACCGGTGCGGACGGACGAGGGGCCGCACCGGCATCCGCCGGCACGACCCCTCGCACATCATCCGTCCGTCCACGCGACGCGGCCGGACGGGAACGCGCTCAGTCCTGGACGAGCGCCGCCTGCAGCTCGAGCGTGATGGTGACCTGCTCGCCGAGGAGCACGCCGCCGGTCTCGAGGGCCGCGTTGTAGGTGAGGCCGAAGTCCTCGCGGTTCACGACGGCCTTCGCCGTGGCGCCGCCCTTGTAGTTGCCGTAGGGGTCGCCGCCGAAGCCGCCGAAGTCGAAGTCGAAGGTGACGGGCTTGGTGACGCCACGCATGGTGAGCTCGCCGTCGACCTTGAACTCGCCGCCCTCGACGCGGACGCCGGTCGAGACGAAGTCGATGGTCGGGTGCTGCTCGGCCTCGAAGAAGTCGCCCGTGCGCAGGTGCGCGTCGCGGTTGGGCTCGTTGGTGGTGATCGAGGCGACCTCGGCCGACGCGGTCACGCGCGACTCCAGCGGGTCCTCGGCGGTGATGAACGTGGCGTCGAAGCGCTCGAACTTGCCCTTGACCTTGCTGATCATGAGGTGGCGGATGCTGAAGCCCACCTCGCTGTGCGTGGGGTCGATCTTCCAGGTGCCGGCGCGGTAGCCGGGGATCTCGAGGGTCGTCGCGGTCGTCGTCATTCGGGTCTCTCTCCCAGTCGTTGCGTTCCGGGCCGGATGGCCACGGTGAATGCAAACGCATGGACCCGCGCGATCTATTCCCCGATTCCCGACGCGAGTTCGCGACGCAGCTCCAGAACGCGGATCGCCGCCTCCTCCAGACGGTCCGACGGGATGCGGCCCTCGGCCACCGCCTCGGCGATCGACGCGGCCAGGCCGTCGACGCTGATACCGAACTCCGAGGGGTCGGCGGGCAGCACGTAGAGCAGCAGGTCGCTGCCGGCGGCGACGGCGCGGATCGCGTTCTCGCCCGGGTCGGCGTACTCGGCGAGCCCGTTGTGCTGCAGCATCAGCATGTCGTCCGTGACGAGCACGCCGTCGAAGCCGAGCTCGTCCCTGAGGATCCGGTGCCATTCCGGCGAGAGGGAGGCCGGCGCGGCGTCGACCGCCGGGTAGCTGAGGTGACCGGTCATGACGAGCTCGACGTCGGCGTCGATCGCGGCCTCGAAGGGCACGGCCGGACCGGCGCGCCACTCCTCCAGCGAGAGCGGCGCCGACGGCACCGAGACGTGCGAGTCGCCCGGCGCGGCGCCGTGGCCCGGGAAGTGCTTGACCGTGCTGGCGACGGCGCCGCGCTCCCCGTCGACCGCGGCGGCGACGTGCTCGGCGGACGCCTGGGGCGAGGTCCCGAGGATGCGGTCGTAGATGAACGAGGACGGGTCGTCCGTGACATCCGCCACGATGCCGAAGTTGATGTTCACCCCGGATGCCTCGAGCGCCGCCGCACGGGCGGCGAACGCGTCGCGCGTCGCCGCGGCGGGCTGGTCGCGGAGCTCGTAGGGACCGGGCGCCGGGTCCCACGCGATGCGGCTGACGATGCCGCCCTCCTGGTCGATGCCGATGAGCGTCGCCGCCTCGGGGTCGGCCTGCAGGTCGCCGGTCAGCGCGGCCAGTTCGGCCTCCGACCCCGGCATGTTGTCGCCCATGAGGATGACGCCCGCGATGCCCTGGTCGATGAGCGCGCGCATCGCCGCAGGGTCGGTACCTGGCGCGTGCAGCATCAGCAGGGACGCGGCCCGCTCCTCGTCGCTCATCGCGGCGACGCGTTCGGCCGCCCATTCGGCAGGCGTGGGCGGGGTCGGCGTCGGCGTGGCCGACGGGCTCGGGGCGGCCTCGGCCGTGGTGGGCGGCGTCGATGCACCCGGGCTCGCGCAGCCGGCGAGCACCGCCGCGCCGAGGACGATCGCGGCGACCGACAGCGAACCAGCACTCCGACGCACCCGGGGAGTCTACGCGGCACGGCTGGGCGGATCCCGACGCCGTCCGGTGGAGACTGGTGGGATGAGCGACGAGCGTTGCCCCGAGGCCGAGCTGGCCGTCCTCCGGCGGCACGCCGCGGACGCCTCCCTGATGGCCGGCGGCGCCGCGGCGATCCTGCTGCAGCTCGCCGATCCGAGGGTCGCCGCCGGCGTCGCGCGACACAGCCGGTTCCGGGACCGTCCGCTCGACCGGCTCGTCGGCACGCACGCCTACCTCACGGCGCTCGTGTTCGGCGACGACCGCGACATCCGCCACGTCTCCCGGATCGTCGACGCCCGCCACGCGACCGTCCGCGGCGACGGCGACCATCCGCACCGACCGGCGTACGACGCGCGCGACGCCGACGCCCAGCGATGGGTCGCGGCGACGCTCCTCGCGGTCGCGCTCGACCTCGAGGAGCGCCTCAGCGGCTCACGACTCGACACCGCGACCGCCGACGCGCTCGTGCGCGGCTACGCGCCGATCGCGGCGCGCCTCCAGGGCGGCCCGGCCGGCTGGCCCGAGACGCGGGCCGAGTTCGAGTCGTGGTGGGAGGCCCGGCTCGTGGACGTGCGGGTGGGCGAGGACGCACGGTCGGTCGCGCGCGACCTGCTCGCGGGCACCGGGCTGCCGCGGGTCCTCGTTCCGCTCATGGTGCCCGTCAGGCTGGTCACGGCGGCGCTGCTGCCGCCGAGCCTGCGCACCGCGTACGGGATGCGGTGGACCCCCCGCATCCGACGTGCGGCGGACGGATGGCTCACGGCGCTCGCCGTCCTCCGCCGACTCGTCCCGGCGCGCATCCGCGCCATCCCGACGAGGGCCTCCCTCCGACGGCTCCGACGCCGCAGCCGGTACGCTGAGGGTGACCTGCGAGGACGAGGATGACCCAGCACGCACCGAACCACGCCGAGCCGCTCGACGCGATCGACCGGCGGATCGTCGCGGAGCTCAGCCGCGACGGCCGGCTCTCGGTTCGCACCCTCGCGGAGCGCGTGCACATCTCGCGGACCGCCGCCCACAACCGCGTCCTCGCACTGCAGCAGCGCGGGGTGATCACCGGGTTCGGGGCGCAGATCGACCGCAAGTCGATCGGCCTGAACATCTCCGCCCTCGTCGTCGTCAGGATCGGCGACGTGTCGTGGGAGTCGATCGCCGCGAAGCTCGCCACCCTGCCGTTCGTCGAGAAGGTGCAGGCCGTCTCGGGCGACATCGACATCATCCTCACCGTGAGCGCGCCTGACCACGAGCAGCTCAGCCAGGCGATCCTGCGCGACATCCACGACATGCCCGGGGTGGTCTCCACGCGCTCGCACCTGATCCTCGAGGAGATCGACGGCCGACCACCGGCGCAGTCGCTGGACATCTGGCGTCCCTGACCGACCCCGGACGGGACGAACGGTTCGACTTCGGCCCCCCGCGAGCCGATCGTTCACGGTTGACTCGTACCCCGAGCGGGGGGCGTGCAGACTGTCGCACCATGGCCACATGAGCCTCAACGTCGAGCATCACGAGCCACGCGTCCTCCCCTCCGAGAAGCCGATCCGGCTCCTCGACAATGCGGGCCATGCGCTGCGCGGCCGCGAGACCGGCGGGTTCGAACTGCCGCCCGTCGAACGCCTTCTCGACCTCTACCGCCGCATGGTGATCGCGCGCCGCTTCGACGTGCAGGTGACTGCGCTCACCAAGCAGGGTCGCCTCGCGACGTATCCTTCTGCCTACGGCCAGGAGGCGTGCGAGATCGGCGTCGTGTCGGCGATCACGGCCGACGACTGGCTGTTCCCCACCTACCGCGACAGCATCGCGCTGCTCACCCGCGGCCTCGAGCCCGGCGAGATCCTCCAGTCCTTCCGCGGCGACTGGCACAACGGGTGGGACCAGCACGCGCACCGCACCGCCGCGATGGCGACGCCGCTTGCGACGCAGGCGCTGCACGCCGTGGGCCTCGCGCACGCCGCCCGGCTCCGCAACGACCCGATCGTCACCCTCACCTACCTCGGCGACGGCGCCACGAGCGAGGGCGACGCGCACGAGGCGTTCAACTTCGCCGCGGTGTGGCAGACGCCGACGGTCTTCCTCGTCCAGAACAACCAGTTCGCCATCAGCACGCCGATCGCCCGCCAGACGCACGCCACGACCCTCGCCGACAAGGCCGTCGGCTACGGGATGCCCGGCTACCACGTCGACGGCAACGACGTCGCGGCGATGTTCGCCGTCGCGACCGCCGCGGTCGACCGCGCACGCTCCGGCGGCGGCCCCACCCTCATCGAGGGGCTCACCTACCGCATCGAGTCGCACACGAACTCCGACGACCCCACCCGCTACCGCGCGGCCCGCGACGTCGAGCACTGGAAGCGCCGCGACCCGATCGAGCGGCTCGAGAAGTACCTCGTGTCCGAGGGGGCGCTGACCGACGAGATCCGCGCCGAGATCACCGAGGCCGGTGAAGCGCTCGCCGGCCGCACGCGCGACGCGATGAGCGAGTCCCCCGAGCTCGACCCGCTCGAACTCTTCGACCACGTCTACGCGACGCCGCGCACGGCGCTCGCCGAGCAGCGCGCCGCGCTCGAGGCCGACCTCGCCGCCCACGCCGGGCACGCACGCGAGGAGGTGGCCGCCCGATGAGCACGCCCGTCACCGAACCCGCGACGGATGCCGCGGCATCCGCCCCTCGCCCCCTGACGATGGCGGGCGCGTTGAACGCCGCCCTCCGCGACGCGATGGCCGACGACGACCGCGTCGTCGTCTACGGCGAGGATGTCGGACCGCTCGGCGGCGTCTTCCGCGTGACCGACGGCCTGCAGGCCGCGTTCGGCGAGGATCGCGTGTGGGACTCGCCGCTCGCCGAGGCGGGCATCGTCGGCACCGCGGTCGGCATGGCGATGTACGGACTGCGCCCGGTGGTCGAGATGCAGTTCGACGCGTTCAGCTACCCGGCCTTCGAGCAGATCGTCTCGCACGTCGCGAAGATGCGGAACCGCACCAAGGGTCACGTGAGCCTTCCGATGGTGATCCGCATCCCCTGCGCCGGCGCGATCGGCGGCGTCGAGCACCACTCGGACTCGTCAGAGGCCTACTGGGCGGCGACGCCGGGCCTCACCGTCGTCATGCCCTCGAACCCGGCCGACGCGTACTCGATGCTCCGCGAGGCCATCGACAGCGACGACCCGGTCGTCTTCATGGAGCCGAAGAGCCGCTACTGGTCGAAGGCCGAGCTGGCGCTGCCGGTGCGCACCGCGCCGATGAACCGCGCCGAGGTGGTCCGCGAGGGCACCGACGTGACCCTCATCGGCTACGGCCCGACAGTGCGCACGGCACTGGATGCCGCGGCCGCCGCCGAGGCGGAGGGCCTCTCGATCGAGGTGGTCGACCTCCGGAGCCTCTCGCCGTTCGACGACGAGACGGTGGGCGCGTCGCTGCGCAAGACCTCGCGCGCGGCCGTCATCCACGAGGCCGCGCAGTTCGGCGGCTACGGCGCCGAGGTCGCCGCGCGACTGACCGAGCGGAACTTCTTCCACCTCGCCGCCCCGATCCTCCGCATCACCGGCTACGACATCCCCTACCCGTCGCCGAAGCTCGAGGAGCACTACCTGCCCACGCCCGACCGCGTGCTCGAAGCGCTCGCCTCCTGGGAATGGGACCTCGCATGAGCGCGCGCGAGTTCATCCTGCCCGACCTCGGCGAAGGGCTCACCGAGGCCGAGGTCGTCGCCTGGCTCGTCGCCCCCGGCGACGAGGTCGCCGTCGACCAGCCCGTCGTCGAGCTCGAGTCCGCGAAGTCGGTCGTGCAGTTGCCCACGCCGTTCGCCGGCGTCGTCGAGTCGCTCGGCGGCGAGGTCGGCCAGGTGCTGCACGCCGGCGAGGTGCTGATGCGGCTGGCACCCGTGGGCGCCGACGTCCGGTCCGAGGCGACGGATGCCGCGGAGCCGTCCACCGCGGCCGAGCCCACGACCGCCGACGCCACGTCCGCGGACTCGGGGCCGATCGCAGCCGAACCCGGTATCGCCGTGCCGACCGAGGCGGCCTCGGAGGAGTCGGGGGCCGTGCTCATCGGCTACGGCACGCGCGCGAGCGCGGCCACCGCCCGATCGGCGTCCGCGCCGTCGCGGTTCGGCCGACGTCGCGACGCCGATCCGACGCCTGCTGCGACGACCGGCCCGGAGGCACCCTCCGAGCCCGTCGCCGGCACCGCCGACTCGGCCGTCGCCTCGGGGCCCGACTCCTCGCACGAGGTCGACGAGGCGACCCTCGCCGAGGCGCACGCCGCGCACACGCTCGAGCACGGCCGCCACTCCCCCGTCATCTCGCCGATCGTGCGCCGACTCGCCCGCGAGCACGGGTTCGACGCGAGCGAGCTGCTCGGCAGCGGCCCGGACGGCCTCGTGGTGCGCGCCGACGTCGAGGCGTTCATCGCCGAGCTCGACGACGCGCGCGCCGGCCGCGGCACCCCGCCCGCGATGCCCGTCGCGCCGAGCGCTCCGACCGCGCCAGCCGCGCCGCGCGCGGGCGAGCAGCGTGTCCCCCTCGACCGCATGCAGCGGGCCGCCGCGGCGCACTTCACGCGCTCGCGACGGGAGATCCCCGAGGCGACGGTCTGGATGGACGTCGACGCGACCGAGCTCCTCGCCGCGCGCCGCCAGCTGAACGCCGCGACGGGCGAGAAGTTCGGCATCACGGCGCTCGTCGCCCGGTTCGCGATCGCCGGGCTCCGGCGGCATCCGTCGCTGAACGCGAGCTTCGACGCCGACCGCAACGAGCTCGTGCTGCACTCCGGGATCAACTTGGGGCTCGCCGCGCAGACCCCGCGGGGCCTCCTCGTGCCCGTCGTGCACGGCGTCGAGCGGATGTCGCTCCGCGACCTGCGCGACGCGATCCAGGCTCGAACCGACCAGGCGTCGACGGGCGCCTTCCCGCACGATGCGCTCACGGGCGGCACCTTCACGCTGAACAACTACGGCACGCTCGGCGTCGACGGCTCCGCGGCGATCATCAACCACCCCGAGGCCGCGATGCTCGGCATCGGACGGCTCGTGGAGCGACCGTGGGTGGTCGACGGCGCGATCGTCGTGCGAACGGTCACCGAGCTCACGATCTCGTTCGACCACCGCGTGTGCGACGGCGCCGAGGCGGCCGCGTTCCTCACGTTCATCGCCGGCTGCATCGAGCGTCCGATCTCGCTGCTCGCCGACCTCTGATCGACCCGGGCCCGCGAGCGACACCCGAGACGAGGCGAAGGCGCATCCGGAGGGATGCGCCTTCGCCGTTTCCGGGCTCCAGCCGGTCTAGAAGAAGTCGTCGGGCGTGCCGGCGGCGCGCTGGACGTCGCGGGTCTCGATGCGGGCCGCCTCGAGCTTCGCGACCGCGACGCGCAGGCCGGACTCCATCTGCGCGGCCCACGCGTCGGACTCCCGCGCGCTCGTCTCCGCGGCACGTGCACGGGCCTCGGCCGCATCCGCAGAACGCCGCGCGTCGGCCACCTGCCGCAGCGCCAGCGAGATGCCGTAGTACGCGGCGACCATGGTCGCGACCGGTGCCGCGACGATCGCGAGCGCAGCGATGCCGGAGGCGTCAGGGCTGAACGCGACGACGAGCGCGAACGCCAGGAAGAGCGCCGCGATCGCGACGAGCACGACGAGCATGAAGCGGAGGTCCCGGCTCCACGATGCGCGCTTGGCCGTCGCGTCGGCCTGCGTGTCGGTGGGCTCCGGCTCGGTCTGGAAGACGACGGTGTCGCCGTAGGCGCCGTCGCCGCCCGAGTGGTCCACGGGACGGGTGGTCGTGTCGCTCATGTCGCGCAATCCCCCAGTGTTGGCATGTCCCCCAATTGTGGGCCGGGCCGGTGTAGCGGTCAAGCAAGCGCGCCGGATCGCGACGGCCCCGATGTCGGTGGGTCATGAGAACCTCTCGACATGGGAATCGTCGAATTGATGCAGGCCAGGGAGCTCGCCGTGGGCGACGTCCTCGTCAGCGCGACCGGCGCCTCGTACGAGATCACCAGGGTCGCGCGGGTCGGGCGCGGCATCCGCGTGCAGTACGTGACCGAAGAGGGGCGTCCGGGGCGGCTCACGGCCGCGCCCGAGTCGATCATCCGCGCGCGTCGCTCCCGCGCCACGCACGCCGCCTGACCGGTTCGCGATCGCGGGCGATGGCCGCGGCGCGTCCCCTGCCACGAGCGAACCAGTGAACGACGAAGCCCCCGAGCGATTCGCTCGGGGGCTTCTTCGGTGGATCTGAGGGGACTCGAACCCCTGACCCCCTGCATGCCATGCAGGTGCGCTACCAGCTGCGCCACAGACCCGTTCTACACCGACTCGGTCGGTGTGCCGCCCCCTTCGGGGCAACGGATTCAGATTACACCAGCCCTCGGGAGGATGCGAAATCGAGCCGGGCTCAGCCCTGCGACGACGTCCCCGGGCCGGTCGACGACCCGTCACGCTCGAGCAGTGGTCCCACCGGAATGGCCGGGCAGTCACGCCAGAGACGCTCCAGCCCGTAGTACATGCGCTCCTCGCGGTGGAAGACGTGAACGACGAGGTCGCCGAAGTCGAGCAGGGCCCAGCGCCCCCCGTCGCGTCCCTCGCGGCGCGAGATGTCCTGGCCCTCTTCGCGGAGCGCTTCGACGACCGCATCGGCGATCGCGACGACGTTGCGCTCGGCGGTGCCGGTGACGAGCAGGAAGACGTCCGCGAACGGCAACGGCTCGGACACGTCGAGCGCGACGAGATCCTCACCGCCCTTCGCGTCCGCTGCGCGCGCGGCGATGGCGAGCAGGCGGTGTGCGTGGTCGGTTGCGGTCATGTCCTCGACTTCCCGGAAGCCGGCATGCGGCCCGCCCCCCATCATGTCCTCGATCAGAAGAGCCCTGCCATCGCGCCGACGACGAGCGTCGCCACCACTCCGAGTGCGAGCACGCCCGCGGTGACCGCGAGCACGAGGGGCACGTTCATGCCCTCCTTGCTCGGAGGCGCCATCATCGCCTTGCTCGGCTGCTGCGTGCTGATCGCCCGTGTCGCCGAGACCGGCGCGACGCCGGGGCCGGCGACGTCCTCCACCGAGTCGAACAGGCGATCCACGTCGCTCGAGTCGACCTGGCTCGGATGCACCCCGGTCGCGCCGTAGCTTCGCGGCAGGTCGATCGATCCCGTCACGATGATCTCGCCGCTCGGGGCGAGCTGCTGACCGAGCGGACCCTGGTCGGGCAGCGACGGCAGGATGAGCGCGTTCGTCGTCGTCGGGACGCCGCGCGCCGAGCCGCCCCGGGACAGGAGCTGGTCGTACGGCTCCGAGTGGTCGTCGGGAAGGTTCAGCTGCGAGGTCCAGTGCCCGACCGGCTTCGGTGCCACGACGGGCTCGTCCAGGCCGGCGTCGACCGTCGTGTGCGGTGCTGCCGCCCGCGTCGGCGCGGACTGGTGGGGGTGCCGCGACGGCTGCCCCTCGTCGTGCGGGCGCCCGGCGACCGGCGCGTTCGGTCGGCGTTGCGGACCGACGCCCGCGGGCGTCGGATGCGGCGGCGCGGCCTCGGGCTCGAGGTCGTCGACGTCGTCGAAGCCGTCGCCCGAGTGCGATTCGAGCATCGCACGGAGCTCCCGACGCGTGAGCGTGCGCTCGGGCGTGGTCTGCGGTGCGGGCGCGCTTCGCGGCGGCCCCTGTGGGGGTCGCGGCGGAGCGGCGCCGGGCGTGGCCTGCCTCTGACCGGGATACCGCCGGTCGTCGACGGGCACGGGCATCGGTCCCGACGTCGTCGCGGAACGCGGTGGTTGCGCCGCCCGCTGCGGCGCCTGGGTCGGCGCGCCGGGCGCAGGCGGTCCCTGCTGCCTGCGCGGGTCGTTCCAGCCCTGCGGCGGGCGCTGCGCCGGCGGGGCCTGAAGCGGATCCGCCTGACGGGGGTCGGCCCGGCGCTCCGGAGGCATGCCGGACGGCCCGCCTGCCGCCGGCCGGGCGGGTTGCGCCGACCGCGGGTCCTGCCCCTGCGGGTACGCGGGCTGAGCCTGCTGCTGCGGATACTGCTGGGGACGCGGCGGCGACTGCTGCGCGGGTGCAGGTGCGGCGGCGTCCGGCGCCGACGACGCGGCGCGCTGCTGTTCCAGCATGCGCTCGCGCTCGCGCATCTCACGGCGCGTGAGCGGCGGTTCCTGCGACGACGTCATTCGACTCTCCGGTAGAGGTGGTGCTTGGAGATGTACTGGACGACCCCATCAGGCACCAGGTACCACACCGGTGATCCCCGGTGCACTCGGTCCCGGCAATCGGTCGACGAGATCGCCAACGCCGGGACTTCCAGCAAGCTTACGTCCTGCTCGGGCAGTCCCGAAACGGACAGTACATGTCCCGGTCGACTCACAGCCACGAAATGCGCGAGGCTCCAGAGCTCCTCGACGTCCTTCCAGGAGAGGATCTGCGCGATCGCATCGGAGCCCGAGATGAAGAACAGGTCGGCGTCGGGCCGCTGCCGGCGGATGTCGCGCAGCGTGTCGATCGTGTAGGTCGGCTTCTCCCGGTCGATGTCGACCCGGCTGACCGTGAACCTCGGATTGGAGGCGGTCGCGATCACCGTCATGAGGTAACGGTGCTCCGCCGGGGTCACGACCTCCTTGTAGTAGGGCCGCCCCGTCGGGACGAACACCACCTCGTCGAGGTCGAACTCCTGCGCGACCTCGCTCGCCGCCACGAGGTGCCCGTGGTGGATGGGGTCGAAGGTTCCGCCCATCACGCCGAGGCGCGGGCGCCGCGCTGCCGAGCTCATGGCCGGATCGACGGGGTCAGTGACCGCCGTGCTCGCCTCCCGCGTGGCGGGCGGCGTACGCCTCGGCCTTGCTGCGGTGGCGGTTCGCCACGTCGCGGTACGAGTAGACGACGACGCCGAGCGCCGCGAAGATCCCGAAGACGATCACGCCGTACCAGATCGGGTCGAACGGGAGTTCCCTCGCGAACTCGGTCTCGGTCAGGACCGTGATCGTCTGCAGTGCGGTCGCCAAGCTCATCAGCCGTTCCTCCAGGTGTTTCGGGTGACGCTCGGGACAGTCTATCGGTGCGCGCGGGCCGCCCGCGGCTCAGCCGCGCACGTGGCCGGAACCGCGCACGATCCACTTCGTGCTGGTCAGCTCCGGCAGGCCCATCGGACCGCGCGCGTGCAGCTTCTGCGTCGAGATGCCCACCTCCGCGCCGAAGCCGAACTCCGCACCGTCGGTGAAGCGCGTCGACGCGTTCACCATGACCGCCGCGGCGTCCACCTCGTCGAGGAAGCGCTCGGCGTTGCCGAGGTCGTTCGTGACGATCGACTCGGTGTGCTTCGTCGAGTAGCGCCGGATGTGCGCGAGCGCGTCGTCGAGCGAGTCGACCACGCCCACGTTGAGGTCGAGGCTCATGTGCTCGGTGGCCCAGTCCTCCTCCGTCGTCGGCAGCGCGCCGGGGTGCAGCGCCCGGACGCGATCGTCGCCGTGCACCGTGACCCCGGATGCCTCGAGCCGGGCGAGCACGGGCGGCAGAAGCCGGTCGGCGGCGTCGGCGTGCACGAGCAGCGTCTCGAGCGCGTTGCAGACGCTGGGTCGCTGCACCTTGGCGTTGTGCACGAGGTCGACCGCCCAGTCCTCGCGCGCACTCGCGTCGAGGAACATGTGGACGACGCCCGCTCCGGTCTCGATGACCGGCACGGTCGCCTCGTCGACGACGGCACGGATCAGCGCCGCGCTCCCCCGTGGGATGAGGACGTCGACGTGGTCGCGCGCACGCATGAGG
Source organism: Agromyces zhanjiangensis (assembly GCF_040496055.1). Taxonomy (NCBI): domain Bacteria; kingdom Bacillati; phylum Actinomycetota; class Actinomycetes; order Micrococcales; family Microbacteriaceae; genus Agromyces; species Agromyces zhanjiangensis. The sequence continues at coordinate 329,391 of NZ_JBEPKB010000002.1, forward strand.
TGACGTGCTCCCTCGCGGCCGTAGTCGTCGACGGTCTGGACGACGTCGCCCGGGAGACCGGTGCCCGCGATCGCCTCGCGGAGCACATCGACGAGCACGGCGTTGGTGCGCTCCGCGGCGGAGCCGCCGCGGAGGGCGACCGCGTTGCCGCTCTTCAGCGCGAGCGCCGCGATGTCGACGGTGACGTTCGGCCGGGCCTCGTAGATGGCCCCGACGACGCCGAGCGGCACGCGCACCTGCTCGATGCGCACCCCGTTCGGGAGCGTGCGGCCGCTCACGGTCTCGCCCACCGGGTCTCCGAGCCGGACCACGTCGAGCACGGCGTCGGCGATGGCGCCGATGCGTGCTTCGTCGAGCGTGAGGCGGTCCAGGAGGCCGGTGCCGAGGCCCGACTCCCGGCCCCGTTCGAGGTCCTCGCGGTTCGCCGCGACGATGTCGTCGACCCGCGCTCGGAGCCGCTCCGCGATCGCCGCGAGCGCGGCATCCTTCTCGGCGGTGGTCGCGCGGGCGAGGCGCCGCGACGCCTCCTTGGCGGCGGCGAGGCGCGCGTCGAGCACCTCGGCGAGGTCTGCGGGGGCGGTGCGGACGTCGGTCATGCGTCCAGCCTAGTTCCGCGCCGAGGGCCGGATGCCGCGTGTGACGTCAGTCCGTCGCGGGCTCGAACCAGGTGCCCACGGGCTCCCCCGCGAGCGCCTCGTCGACGAGCGAGGTCGCCGTCACGAGCACGCCGGTGCCGGATGCCGCGGCGATCCGTGCGGCCGAGACCTTGGTCTCCGCACCGCCGGTGCCGACGCCGGCGCGGCCGATGGAGCCGATCTCGATGCCCGCGAGCTCGTCGCCGAAGGGCACGTGCGTGATGCGCTCGGCACCCGGCAGGTGCGGCGGCCGCGTGTAGAGCGCGTCGACGTCGGAGAGCAGGACGAGCAGGTCGGCACCCGTGAGCTCGGCGACCATCGCGGCGAGCCGGTCGTTGTCGCCGAACCGGATCTCGTGCGTCGCGACCGTGTCGTTCTCGTTCACGATGGGCAGGATCCGCAGGCCGAGCAGACGTTCCATGGCGCGCTGGGCGTTCAGCCGGTGGGTCGAGTTCTCGAGGTCGCCCGCTGTGAGCAGGACCTGGCCGGCGACGATCCGGTAGCGCCGCAGCGACTCCTGGTACCGGTAGATGAGGATGTTCTGGCCGACGGATGCCGCGGCCTGCTGGGTCGCGAGGTCATCGGGTCGAGCGTCCAGCGCCAGGTACGGCATCCCGGTCGCGATCGCACCCGAGGAGACGAGCACGACCTCGGCGCCGCGCGCGTGCGCGCCCGCGAGGGCGTCGACGAGCGGGGCGATCTGGCCGACGTTCTCCCCGGAGATCGAGGAGGATCCGACCTTCACGACGATGCGCCGTGCGGAGGCGATCCCGTCGCGGGTCAGACCGGTCATCCCCGCCCCTCGTCGTCGGTGCCGGCGGCGTCCTGGTCGCCGGCCCAGATGCCGGCCTCCCGCTCGCGCTCGAGTTCGGCGCGGGCCTCGGCCTTCGCGTCCATGCGCTCGTGGTAGCCGCTGCGTCGTTCCGCGCGAGTGGCGCGGCGGCGCTCGTCGAGTCGGTCGTCGGTGCCGCGGGGGGACGACATCAGCTCGGCCGTCGAGGTGAGCGTCGGCTCCCAGTCGAAGACGACGCCGGCACCCGGTCCGATGACCACGGTCGAGCCGGCCACCGCACCGGCGCGGACGAGTTCGTCCTCGACGCCGAGGCGGGCGAGCCGGTCGGCGAGGTAGCCGACGGCCTCGTCGTTCTGGAAGTCGGTCTGCGCGACCCAGCGCTCGGGCTTGGTGCCGAGCACGCGGTAGATCGTGCCGTAGCTGCCGCCCTCGGGCTTGACCACGAACTCGGGCTCGCGGACCGCCCTGGGCCGGAGCACGATGCGGGGCGCCTCGGGCTCCTGCGCCGCCTGGGCTCGGGCACGGTCGACCTCCTCGCCGAGCGCGAAGCCGAGCTGGCGGAGGCCCTCGTGGCTCACCGTGGAGATCTCGAACACGCGGTAGCCGCGCGACTCGAGCTCCGGGCGGACGAAGTCCGCGAGTTCGCGGGCCTCCGGGACGTCGATCTTGTTGAGCGCGACGAGCTGCGGACGTTCGAGGAGCGGCACCTGCCCTTCGGGCACCTCGTACGCCTCGAGTTCGCGGAGGATCACCTCGAGGTCGGTGATGGGGTCGCGGCCCGGCTCGAGCGTGGCGCAGTCGAGCACGTGGAGCAGCGCCGAGCAGCGCTCGACGTGGCGGAGGAACTCGAGCCCGAGGCCCTTGCCCTCGCTCGCGCCCTCGATGAGCCCGGGGACGTCGGCGACGGTGAACCTGTGGTCGCCGGCCTGCACGACGCCGAGGTTCGGGTGCAGCGTGGTGAACGGGTAGTCGGCGATCTTGGGCCGCGCCGCGGACAGCGCGGCGATGAGGCTCGACTTGCCGGCCGACGGGAAGCCGACGAGCGCGACATCAGCGATGGTCTTCAGCTCGAGCGTGACCTCGCCCTCGTAGCCGGGCGTGCCGAGCAGCGCGAAGCCGGGGGCCTTCCGCTTCGGGGAGGCGAGCGCCGCGTTGCCGAGTCCACCCTGGCCGCCGGGCGCGACGACGAACCGCATGCCGGCCTCGGTCAGGTCGACGAGCTCGGTGCCGGCGTCGTCCTTGACGACCGTGCCGACGGGCACGGGCAGCTCCAGGAGCTCGCCCGCGGCGCCCGAGCGGTTGTCGCCCGCTCCGGGCTGGCCGTTCTCGGACGAGCGGTGCGGGCGGCCGTGGTAGGCGAGGAGGGTCGTGACCTGCGGGTCGGCCACGAGGACGATGTCGCCGCCGTCGCCGCCGTTCCCGCCGTCGGGGCCGGCGAGCGGCTTGAACTTCTCACGGCGCACCGACACGCAGCCGTTGCCGCCGTGGCCGGCGCGCAGGAACAGGCGCACCTGGTCGACGAAGCTCACCATCGCCGCATCACTACTCCTTCTGGAAACACGTGAGGGCGAGCCGAAGCCCGCCCTCACGAAAACCGGTCGCTGCTTACGCGTCGACCGAGACGATGTTCACGACCTTGCGGCCGCCCTTGTTGCCGAACTCGACAGCGCCCGCCTCGAGGGCGAACAGCGTGTCGTCTCCGCCACGACCCACACCCGAACCGGGGTGGAAGTGCGTGCCGCGCTGGCGGACGAGGATCTCGCCGGCCGAGACGACCTGGCCGCCGAAGCGCTTCACGCCGAGGCGCTTGGCGTTCGAGTCACGACCGTTGCGAGTGGAGCTCGCACCCTTCTTGTGTGCCATTGTCCCTGTCTCCTCTGGCCGTTACTTGATGCCGGTGATCTTGACGCGCGTGAGCTCCTGACGGTGGCCCTGGCGCTTCTTGTAGCCGGTCTTGTTCTTGAACTTCTGGATCACGATCTTCGGACCGCGCAGGTCGTTCAGGACCTCGGCCGTGACCGTGACCTTGGCGAGCGACTTCGCGTCGGAGGTGATCTTGTCGCCGTCCACGAGGAGGACGGGCGTGAGCTGGACGTTGCCGTCCTTGTCGGCCGCGATCCGGTCCATCGTCACGATGGTGCCGACCTCGACCTTCTCCTGCCGGCCACCGGCGCGCACTACTGCGTAAACCACTTCTCGTACCTATCTCCAGGGAGCCTCGCGACTCCTACGAATTTGATGGGATGTCACTGCGCGGATGACCCCAGCGGGAAGGAGGGTCGTCACTGCCAGAAAACTGTGCGTGCCGGCCGGGATAAGCGGCGGCACCAACGGTCGAGTTTACCGGATGCCCGCAGGGCGGTCAAACGGGCTCCGACCGCGTGTCGCCGAGCCACGAGCGGATGCCGCGGGCGCGGCGTACACTCGGCCCATGGCCGTGCTGATCGACCCGCCGCTCTGGCCGAAGCACGGCACCGTCTGGTCGCACCTGGTGAGCGACACGTCGATCGAGGAACTCGTCGCGTTCGCAGATCGCACGGGCATCCCGCGACGCGGCTTCGACCTCGACCACTACGACGTGCCCGCCGAACGCTACGACGAGCTCGTCGCGGCGGGAGCGGAACCCGTCCCGCCGCGCGACCTCGTCCGCCGGCTCGCGGCGAGCGGGCTGCGGGTCACGCCGCGCGAGCGGCGCGCCTCACTCGGACGCTGAGTCCGGCGACGAGCCGTCCGGCCGCGTGATGACCGGCGGTGCGCCCGCCGGGCTGAGCGCGGCGGTGGAGACGCGACGGCTGCGCGAACGCGACCGTCCCTCCCCGGCCGCCTTCGGCGCGGGCAGCGAGTCGAGCACCGAGTCGAGGAGCGTCTCCGCCTCGGCCGCCCGGGACGGACGGTCACGGCGCGAGGGCGCCTCTGGCAGGTCGATCAGCGTCGCGGGCCGTGATGTCGACTCGTCGACACGGCCCGGCGACTCCTCGGCGGGTCGGTCGCCGGAGGCCTCGGACCGTCGCTCGTCGCGCGGCTCGCGGTCGCCCGAGGGCGCGCGGTCGCCCGACGACTGCTGCGACCCCGAGCCGCGCGACGAACGGCGACGACCGCGCCGCCGCTCGCTCCGCTGGCCGGGCTCGGTGCCGGCTGGCGCTGCAGCCGTCGACTCGGACTCCGGCCCGGACGCCTGAGCCGCACCCTCCGGCGCTTCCTCGGCGGGCGCCGACGCCTCCGGATTCGCGGTCGGACGCTGCTCCTGGTGGGCGACGGTCGATGCCGCGATCTGCGCGAGGGCGTTCTTGACGTCCTCGGTGATCGCGTGCGTGCCCTGGTGCGCCTTGTCGGTCGTCGGCTGCTGCGGCTGGCCGCCGCCGCCGTTGCCGCCGCCGCGATTGCGACGACGCTCGACCTGCTGCTGCGGCGCGCGGTGCTTCGCCACCGGCTCGTGGTGCACGATGATGCCGCGGCCCGCGCAGACCTCGCACGGCTCGCTGAAGGTCTCGAGCAGGCCGAGGCCGAGCTTCTTGCGCGTCATCTGCACGAGGCCGAGCGAGGTGACCTCGGCGACCTGGTGCTTCGTCCGGTCGCGCGACAGGCACTCGACGAGGCGTCGCAGCACGAGGTCGCGGTTGGACTCGAGCACCATGTCGATGAAGTCGACGACGATGATGCCGCCGATGTCCCGGAGGCGGAGCTGCCGGACGATCTCCTCGGCGGCCTCGAGGTTGTTCTTGGTGACCGTCTCCTCGAGGTTGCCGCCGGAGCCGACGAACTTGCCCGTGTTGACGTCGACGACGGTCATCGCCTCCGTGCGGTCGATGATGAGCGAGCCGCCCGAGGGCAGCCACACCTTGCGCTCGAGGGCCTTCTCGATCTGCTCGGTGATGCGGAACTCGTCGAACGCGTCGCGCTCGCCCTCGTAGGCCTCGACGCGCTCGAGCAGGTCGGGCGCGACCTGGCCGAGGTACTTCTCGATGGTCCGACGGGCGTCGTCGCCCGAGATGATCATCTTCTGGAAGTCCTCGTTGAAGACGTCGCGGACGATCTTGATGAGCAGGTCGGGCTCGGAGTGCAGCAGGGCCGGCGCCTGGACCTTCTCGACGGTCGCCGAGATGTCCTGCCACTGCGAGATCAGGCGGTTCACGTCGCGCGTGAGCTGCTCCTCGGTGGCGCCCTCCGCGGCCGTGCGGACGATGACGCCCTGGTTCTCCGGGAGCACCTCCTTCAGGATCTTCTTGAGGCGCGCGCGCTCGGTGTCGGGCAGCTTGCGGCTGATGCCGTTCATCGAGCCGTTCGGCACGTACACGAGGTAGCGGCCGGGCAGCGAGATCTGGCTCGTCAGGCGGGCGCCCTTGTGGCCGACCGGGTCCTTCGTGACCTGGACGAGCACGCGGTCGCCGGGCTTCAGCGCGAGCTCGATGCGGCGCGGCTGGTTCTTCTCGCCGTTCTCGGCGGCAGCCTCCCAGTCGACCTCGCCCGAGTAGAGCACGGCGTTCCGGCCGCGGCCGATGTCGACGAACGCGGCCTCCATCGAGGGCAGCACGTTCTGGACCCGACCGAGGTACACGTTGCCGATGAGCGACGCGTCCTGGTTGCGTGCGACGTAGTGCTCGACGAGCACGTTGTCCTCGATCACGCCGATCTGGATGCGCCCGCCCTTCTGGCGCACGACCATCTGGCGATCGACCGACTCGCGCCGGGCCAGGAACTCCGCCTCGGTGATGACCGCACGGCGCCGGCCGGCATCGCGGCCGTCGCGACGGCGCTGCTTCTTCGCCTCGAGGCGGGTCGACCCCTTGACCTTCTGGGGCTCGGTGATGAGCTCGGGCTCGCGCGGCTTGCGGACCTTGACGACCGTGTTGGCGGGATCGTCGTCGTTCGTGCGCGATTCGTCGCCGCTCCGGCGACGTGAGCGGCGGCGCACGCTCGAGCCCTCGCGATCGGCGGCCTCGCGTCCCGCCGCGCGGTCGTCGTCGCGCTCGGGACCGGACCCGGCGGGCGGCGCGTACACGGGCGGCGCGTGGAAGATGAGCGAGGTCGTCGAGAGCACCGACGGGATCGGCGAATCGGCCTCGGCCTCGGCCTCTTGGGCCTCGGCCGGCTCGGTCCCTTCGGCCGCGGATGCGTCGTCGGTCGCGCCGTCGGCTGGGGCATCCGCCTCGACGGCGTCGGGTGCGGCCGGGGTGTCCCCGGCCTCGTCGCCCTCGGGGGCCTGAGCAGCCTCGACCGCGGGCTCGTCGGACGCGGGGGTCTCGGCGACGGTCTGGTCGGCGTCGGCTGCCTCGGCCGACGTGGTCGCGGACTCGTCGGTCGACGCCGATTCGGCCGACCCCTCGGCCGGTGCGTCCTCGGCGGCGGACGAATCGGCAGCGACCCGCGGCACGACCTGCGCCCGACGTCCCGTTCGCCGTCCCCCGAAGATGCCGCCCCGTCGGCGGGGCTCATCGCCCCCGGGTTCGGTCGGCGGTGTTGCGTTGTCTTCCACCATCTCTGGTGCACTCCTACACCGGGTGCGACGGCCGCGCCATCGTTCCCGTACTCCTCGGAGCGGACCAGCGCGTTTCGCGCTGTTCCGCCAATCCTTCAACTGCTGCGCCCGGCGGGTGCCGGTGACGCCAAATCTCGCGGTTCCTCCGCGGATGGGATGCGGTGCATCCTCGAAGCCCTCGTTGGCGTCGCACCGGGCGCGGCCCGGGCGACTGCATCGATTATCGCACGCTCTCCCAGCGACCCGGCGAATCGCCGTGCCAGAATCGGGGTCATGCCCGACTCCCCCCGCGCATCCCGTCCGATCGGCTTCGCCGTCTTCCTCCTCGTGGCGGGGGCGCTGGGACTGCTCGCGGCCTTCGAGCTCTCGCTCGAGAAGGTCCTCACGCTCGCCGATCCGAGCCACATCCCCAACTGCAACGTCGGCGTCCTCGTCGGCTGCAGCACGAACCTCGCGTCGTGGCAGGGCAGCCTGTTCGGCTTCCCGAACCCCTTCATCGGCCTCATGGCGTGGCCCGTCGTCATCACGATCGCGATGACCCTCCTCGCCGGCGCGCGGTTCGCACGCTGGTTCTGGATCGGGCTGAACATCGGCGTCACTGGCGCCGTCGTCTTCGTCGGATGGCTGATCTACCAGAGCATCTACGCGCTCGACGTGCTGTGCCCCTGGTGCATGCTCACCTGGGCGGTGACGATTCCCACCTTCCTCGTCGTGACGCTGCGGAACCTCCGCGAGGGCGTCTTCGGCGACTCGCCCGGCCTCCGGAGGTTCGGGGCATCCGCGATGGGCTGGATCGTGGTGATCACGGCGGCGTGCTACGCGATCGTGATCGTCCTCGCGCAGGCGCAGATGAACGCCATCCCGCGCGTCATCATCGACCTGCAGAACCTGTTCTGAGGCCGACGGCCGCACGCGGAACAGTCGGCCGCCGTGACGACGGCGGGGCCGGGGCATCCGCTCTACGGATGCCGCGGCCCAGCGACGCGGATCAGGTCAGGCGAACCAGAGCGACAGCTCGCGCTCGGCGGACTCGACCGAGTCGGAGCCGTGCACGAGGTTCTGCTGCACCCTGAGGCCCCAGTCGCGGCCGAAGTCGCCGCGGATGGTCCCAGGCAGCGCCGTCGTCGGGTCGGTGGCCCCCGCGAGCACGCGGAAGCCCTCGATCACGCGGTTGCCGGCGACGCGCATCGCGACGACCGGGCCCGACTCCATGAACTCCATGAGCGGCTCGTAGAAGGGCTTGCCCTCGTGCTCGGCGTAGTGCTGCGCGAGCAGGTCCCGGTCGGCCTGCAGCATGCGGATGTCGACGAGCGAGTAGCCCTTCGCCTCGATGCGGCGCAGGATCTCGCCGGTGAGGTTGCGCGCGACGCCGTCGGGCTTGACGAGGACGAGGGTCTCTTCGATGGCGGTGGTCATGCGGATTCCTTTCCAGGGTCGGCGACCGAGGCGGCCTCTGCCGCCCGGGCACGATCGATGCGCGCGCCGACGATCATGCAGTACGCCCACATGCCGCCGAACAGCGCGCCGACGACAAACATCGCCGGGTTGAGGAGCCCCGAGGCGAGCAGCAGCACCTGCAGGGCCCAGCCCAGCACGTACGCCCACTCGTAGCGGAGCAGCGGGATGGTGATGAGGAGGCCGAGGATCACGACGCCGCCCGCGGCGAGCGGCGCCCATGTCGGCAGGCCGAATGCGCCGCCGTCCTCCCGCGAGAGCCCCCAGATCACGAGGGCGGCGAGGAAGACGACGACGATCTCGAACGTGAGCACGATCGACGCGAGGCTCTCGCGAACGGATCGCGCACGTCGCGCGGGCCGGGCGAGGCGGGTGTCGGCACCGTCGACCGGTTCCTCCGCTCCCGTCGGCTCGTCGCCCGGGCTCGGCGCAGCGGCGGTCATCGGTCGCTCCAACCGCGGTCGTCGGCGATCGCGAGGACGTCGCCCACGAGCGTGATCGACCCGGTCACGACGACGGCGCGCTTCTCGGCGCGGCCCGCCCAGTCGCGGGCCTCGTCGAGCGCGTCGTCGAGCCGCTCGGCGACGTCGACCCGCTCCGGCCCGACGACGCCGGCCACGACCGCGGCGAGCTCCTCGGGCGGCAGGGCACGGTCGGATTCCGATCGCGTGACGATGAAGTGCGCCCCGGTCGGCTCGAGCGCGCGCACGATGCCCGCGGCGTCCTTGTCGCCGAGCACGCCGAGCACGATCACGAGTTCGTCGAAGTCGAACACCTCGCCGAGGGCCGCGACGAGCGCCGTCGCGCCGTGCGGGTTGTGCGCGGCGTCGACCAGGATCGTCGGGTCCGTCGAGACGAGCTGGAGTCGGCCGGGCGAGGTCACGGCGCCGAGGCCGGCCTCGAGCACCTCGTCGGCGAGGCGGACGGCGCGGCCGAGGAACGCCTCGACGGCGGCGATCGCGACGGCCGCGTTCTCGGCCTGGTGGCGGCCGTGCAGCGGCAGCGCGAGGTCGCGGTACTCCCCCGCCAGGCCCCGGACGGACACCAGCTGCCCGCCGACCGCCACGCGCGAGTCGAGCACGGCGAACCCGCCCCCCTCGACGGCGAGGTCCGCCTCGTTCCGCTCGGCGACCTCGCTCAGCACCGTGAGCGCCGCCGGATCCTGGAACGCCGTCACGACCTCGGCGCCCGGCTTGATGATCCCGGCCTTGGTCCGCGCGATCTCCTCGATCGTCCGGCCGAGCCGCTGCTCGTGGTCGATCGCGATCGGCGTGATGACGGCCACCTGGCCATCCGCCACGTTCGTGGAATCCCACTCGCCGCCCATGCCGACCTCGAGCACGACGACGTCGACGGGTGCGTCGGCGAACGCCGCGAACGCGAGCACGGTGAGCGCCTCGAAGTAGGTCAGCGCCTCGTCGTCGCGGGACCGGAGCTCGTCGTCGACGATCGCGACGACGGGAGCGATCTCGTCCCAGATCCGGGCGACGGCCTCGTCGGCGATCGGCTCGCCGTCGATGCGGATGCGCTCGGTGAACCGCACGAGGTGCGGGCTCGTGAGGAGCCCGGTGCGGAGCCCCTGCGCGCGAAGGATCGACTCGATCATCCGGCTCGTCGACGTCTTGCCGTTGGTGCCGGTCAGGTGGATGACGGGTGCGGCCCGGTGCGGGTCGCCGAGGAGCTCGACGGCGCGCCGGGTCGCGTCGAGGCGCGGCTGCGGGGCCGACTCGCCGACGCGGGCGAGGAGGTCGGCGTAGACCACGTCGGCCGCGTCGCGCTCCTCGGGGGTCGACTCGGGGATCGCGTCGGTCATCGGGCGGCCTCCGTCAGCTTCGAGACGGCGACGAGCAGCTTCGAGCCGTCGCCGAGCTTGTGGGCGACCTCGCCGTCGACCTCGCGCACCGTGACGAGCACCTCGGGCGCGAGCGTCTCACGCCCGATCAGGTCGCGATGCGCCTCGGCGGCCGCCGCGCCGGCGGCGTCGAGCGTGAGGTCGAGGCGGATGCGATCGCCGACCTCGAGGCCGGCGGCCTTCCGCGACTCCTGCACGGCACGCACGATGTCGCGCGCGAGGCCCTCGGCCTCGAGTTCGGGCGTCGTGCGCACGTCGAGGATCGCGAAGCCGCCGTCGGCGAGGAGCCCGAGCGCGTCGCCGCCGTCGGCACCGCCGCTCGCCTCGAGCACGAGGTCGTACTCGCCCGGCTCGAGCACGATGCCCCCGGCCACGACCGCGTCGCCGTCGACCGACCAGTCGCCGCCGCGCGCCGCCTGGATGGCCTGCTGCACCTGCTTGCCGAGCCGCGGACCGGCGGCGCGAGCGTTCACCGTGAGCCGCTTGGTCACGCCGTAGGCCGCGGCGCTCGAGTCGTCGAGCTCGACGAGGTCGACGCGCTTGACGTTCAGCTCGTCGCGCAGGATCGCCTCGAACGGCGCGAGGTTCGCGGCATCCGTCGTCACGACCGTGAGCGACGCGAGCGGCAGGCGCACGCGGCGACCGGCCTGCTTGCGGAGCGCGAGCACGGCGCCGGTGACCTCGCGCACGGCGTCCATCGCCGCGACGAGCTCGGGGTCGGCCGGGAACTCGTCGGCGACCGGCCAGTCGGCCAGGTGCACGCTGCGACCGCCGGTGAGGCCGCGCCAGACCTTCTCGGTCACGAGCGGCAGCATGGGCGCCGCGAGGCGCGAGAGCGTCTCGAGCACGGTGTACAGCGTGTCGAACGCCTCGGCACCGGCGCCGTCGTCGCCCACGCCCTGCCAGAACCGGTCGCGCGAGCGACGCACGTACCAGTTGGTGAGCACGTCGCCGAAGTCGCGGAGCTTCTGCGACGCGAGCGTCGTGTCGAAGTCCTCGTAGTCGGCGGTCACGGCTTCGACGAGGTCGCGGAGCTTGGCGAGCAGGTACCGGTCGAGCACGTCGGTCGACGCCGTCGAGCGGGATGCCTCGTAGCCGCCAACCTTCGCCGTGTTGGCGTACAGCGAGAAGAAGTACCAGGTGCTCCAGAGCGGCAGCATGAGCTGGCGCACGCCCTCGCGGATGCCCTCCTCGGTCACGACGAGGTTGCCGCCGCGCAGCACCGGGCTCGACATGAGGAACCAGCGCATCGCGTCGGAGCCGTCGCGCTCGAAGACCTCGGAGACGTCCGGGTAGTTGCGCAACGACTTCGACATCTTCTGCCCGTCGCTGCCGAGCACGATGCCGTGGCTCACGACGTTCTTGAACGCCGGCCGGTCGAACAGCGCGGTCGCGAGCACGTGCATGACGTAGAACCAGCCGCGCGTCTGACCGATGTACTCGACGATGAAGTCGGCGGGGTTGTGCGTGTCGAACCAGTCCTGGTTCTCGAACGGGTAGTGCACCTGCGCGAAGGGCATCGAACCCGAGTCGAACCACACGTCGAACACGTCGGAGATGCGGCGCATCGTCGACTTCCCGGTCGGGTCGTCGGGGTTCGGCCGCGTGAGCTCGTCGATGTACGGGCGGTGCAGGTCGGGCTCGCCCTCGGGGTTCGTGGGCACGCGGCCGAAGTCGCGCTCGAGCTCCTCGAGCGAGCCGTACACGTCGACGCGCGGGTACTCGGGGTCGTCGCTCTTCCACACCGGGATCGGCGAGCCGAAGTAGCGGTTGCGGCTGATCGACCAGTCGCGGGCGTTGCCCACCCACTTGCCGAACTGGCCGTACTTGACGTTCTCGGGAACCCAGGTGATGTCCTCGTTGAGCTCGCTCATGCGGTCGCGGAACTCGGGGACGCGCACGAACCAGCTGGACACCGCCTTGTAGATCAGCGGGTTCCGGCAGCGCCAGCAGTGCGGGTACGAGTGCTCGTAGCTCGCCTGCCGGAGCAGGCGCCCTTCGGCCTTGAGCAGTTGCGTGAGCGGCTTGTTCGCGTCGGACCAGAGCAGGCCCGCGACATCCGTCACCTCGGGGAGGAACCGGCCCGAGTCGTCGACCGAGATCACGACGGGGATGCCGTGCGCCTCGCAGACCTTCTGGTCCTCCTCGCCGTAGGCGGGCGCCTGGTGGACGATGCCCGTGCCGTCCTCGGTCGTGACGTAGTCGGCCAGGAGCACGCGCCAGGCGCGCTCGAGGCCGAACCGCTCGGCGTCGGCGTAGTAGTCGAACAGGCGGTCGTACGTGACGTCCTCGAGCTCGGCGCCGACCACGGTGCGCGACACGGCCGCGCGCGCCTCGTCGGCCGAGTCGTAGCCGAGGTCCTTCGCGTAGTTTCCGACGAGGTCGAGCGCGAGCAGGTACTCGGCGCCCAGCACCTCGGTGTCGTCGGGGCCGCCCGGGGCGTGCTCGCGGAGCACGGTGGCGTCGGGCGTGCCGTTCGGGCCGGCCGGCACGACGGCGTAGGTGATCTCGGGCCCGACGGCGAGCGCGAAGTTCGTGGGCAGGGTCCAGGGCGTGGTCGTCCAGGCGAGAGCCCGCACCGCGGTGAGGCCGAGCGCCTCGGCCTTCGGGCCGGTGAGCGGGAACGTGACCGTGACGGTCTGGTCCTGACGCGGCTTGTAGACGTCGTCGTCCATGCGCAGCTCGTGGTTCGACAGCGGCGTCTGGTCGCGCCAGCAGTACGGCAGCACGCGGTGGCCCTCGTAGGCGAGGCCCTTCTCGTGCAGCGTCTTGAACGCCCAGAGCACGGACTCCATGAAGGTCACGTCGAGCGTCTTGTAGTCGTTCTCGAAGTCGACCCAGCGCGCCTGGCGGGTGACGTAGTCCTGCCACTCCTCGGTGTAGCGGAGCACGGCGTCGCGCGCGGCGCGGTTGAACGCGGCGATGCCCATCTCCTCGATCTGCACCTTGTCGGTGATGCCGAGCTGGCGCTCGGCCTCGAGCTCGGCGGGCAGGCCGTGGGTGTCCCAGCCGAAGCGGCGGTGCACCTGCTTGCCGCGCATGGTCTGGAAGCGCGGGAAGACGTCCTTCGCGTAGCCGGTCAGCAGGTGGCCGTAGTGCGGCAGGCCGTTGGCGAACGGAGGGCCGTCGTAGAACACCCACTCCTCGGCGCCCTCGCGCTGGTCGATCGAGGCCTGGAACGTGCCGTCGGCCCTCCAGTGCGCGAGCATCTCCTGCTCGATCGCCGGGAAGGACGGCGACGGCGTGACGGACTGCTGCTCGGGGTCGTGGCCCTTGGGGTACAACGCTCGCTCCTGCTGGATCTCGCCGGTTCACGAGGACGGCCGGCTCGTCGAGCCCAACCGCGGTACCACCCCGCTTGCCCCGGCGATGCGGGACCTCTCGTTCGTCAGCTGTGACGGGCTGGACCCGTTCGGTTCTAGTGACGAGACGGATGCCGAGGCGCCCGTTCCGCGTTCTTCCGAAGACTCCCCGGTGATGGCCGGATCGATGTCGCTGCCGTCAATGGTACCGCGCGCTCCGGCGCCGCGCGCGCCCGGTCGGTGCTCCGGCGACGGGGCTCAGCGCCAGGCCTCGCGGACGAGCGCGAGCAGCGCCTCGCGGTCGACGCCGTTCAGCTGCGCCTCGTCGACGAGGTCGTGGATGGCGCCGGCGAGCGCCGTGTGGTGGCCGAGGCGCTTCGCGACCGTCGCGCCCCGGCCGGGATGCAGCTCGATGAAGCCCTCGTCGCGGAGCAGCCGGTAGGCGCGGAGCGCCGTGTTGACGTTCACGCCGAGCTGCGAGGCGAGCCCTCGCGCCGGCGGCAGGCGCTCGCCGAACCCGATGCGTCCGTCGACGATCGCGGCGCGCACGGCGTCGGCGAGCCGTTCGAAGATCGGGCCGGGAGCTGCGGGGTCGATCGCGATGCGCACGTTCCGACCGTATCACTTGCGACATTCGCGCTAGCACATCTGTCGCAATCGGCTTGTCGGGGCATCCGCTCGCTGTCAGGATGGCTCCCCGTGACCTCCGAAGCTCCATCCCCCGCTTCCCTGCCCGCCTCCTCGTCGCCGGTCCGGCGCGTGGCCTGGGCGTCCATGATCGGCACGTCGCTCGAGTCGTTCGACTTCTACGTGTTCGCGTACTTCAGCGCCTACTTCATCGGCCCGCTGTTCTTCGACCCGCTCGGGCGGTTCGGCGGCACGCTCGCCGCGTTCGCCACGATCGGCGTCGCGTTCGTGGTGCGCCCGCTCGGCGCCGCGATCTTCGGTCACATGGGCGACCGGCTCGGCCGACGCGCGACCCTGCTCTGGACCATCGGCATCATGGGCGTCGCGACCGGCCTCATCGGCCTGCTCCCGACGTACGCGCAGGCCGGATGGCTCGGCGCCGTGCTGCTCGTCCTGCTGCGCGTGGCGCAGGGCCTCTCGCTCGGCGGCGAGTGGGGCGGTTCGATCCTCCTCGCGACCGAGCACTCGAGCCCGGTCAAGCGCGCCTTCTATGCGGCGGTGCCGCAGCTGGGCTCCCCCGTGGGATCGATCCTCTCCGCGGTCGTGTTCATCGTGATGACGCTCGCGCTCCCGGCCGAGGAACTCGCGGCGTGGGGCTGGCGCATCCCGTTCCTCCTCGCGATCCCGCTGCTCGCGGTCTCGCTGTACCTGCGCCTGACCATCGACGAGACGCCCGTGTTCAAGGCCGTGGTCTCGGAGCAGCGTCGCGACCGCGTGCCGTTCGCCACCATGTTCCGTGCGCAGCCCGTCGCGCTCCTGATCGCGTTCGGTGCGGCCCTGCTCGGCATCGGCTCGTACTCGCTGATGAACACGTACACGATCAACTACGGCGTGACGAGCCTCGGCTTCAGCTTCCAGGACCTGCTCGTGGCGACCACGATCGGCGGCCTGCTGCAGCTCGTGACCATCCCGCTGTTCGGCTGGTGGGCGACCCGCATCGGCTCGGCGAAGGTCGTGGCGTACGGCGCCCTCGGCACCCTGCTGATCACGTTCCCCATGTACTGGCTGCTGCAGTTCTCGAGCTTCCCGGTGCTCGTGGGAACCATGATCGTCGGCGGCATCCTGCCGACGATGTCGTGGGCCGCGCTCGGCGGCCTCATGAACGACCTCTTCGCCGACCACTACCGCTACTCGGCGCTCTCGGTCGCGTACGCGGTCGCGGCGGCGGTCAGCGGCTTCATCCCCCTGCTCACGACGCTCCTCGGCGAGGCGACCGGATACGTATGGTGGCACCCGGGCATCGTGCTGGCGCTGCTCTCCGCGATCACGCTCGTCTCCGCATGGGCGGCCGCCCGGGTGCGGCACGCGCCGATCTCCGAGGACGGCCGCGAGGTCCAGCCGGCGACGGTCTGAGCCGGCCCGTCGAGAACCGGGGGCGGATGCCGCGGCGCGAGCCGGGGCATCCGCCCCTCGTCGTCGGCCGCTCGCGCACCCGCATCCCCGCCGGTCACGGCGGATTCCCCCGACTCCGGTAGGCTGGACTGTCGCATATTCAGGCACCCCCACGGACTCGGTGCCGCACATACCGAACCGGAGCATCATGACCGACACCGCGCGCATTCCCGACAAGCCCGCCCTCGAGGGCCTCGAGACCAAGTGGGGCGGGGTCTGGGAGGACGACGGCACCTACCGGTTCGAGCGCGAGCGTGCGAACCGCGAGGACGTCTACTCGATCGACACGCCGCCGCCGACCGCCTCCGGGTCGCTGCACATCGGCCACGTGTTCTCCTTCACGCACACCGACGTCATCGCGCGCTTCCAGCGCATGCGCGGCAAGCACGTCTTCTACCCGATGGGCTGGGACGACAACGGCCTGCCGACCGAGCGACGCGTGCAGAACTACTACGGCGTGCGCTGCGACCCGTCGCTGCCCTACGTGGCCGGCTTCACGCCGCCGCACGAGGGCACCGAGGGCAAGACCATCAAGCCGGCCGACCAGGTGCCGATCAGCCGCCGCAACTTCATCGAGCTGTGCGAGCGCCTCACCGCGGAGGACGAGCAGCAGTTCGAGGCGCTCTTCCGCCAGCTCGCCCTCTCGGTCGACTGGACCCAGACGTACCGCACGATCGCCGACGAGGCGCTCTTCACGTCGCAGCTCGCGTTCGTGAAGAACGTCGAGCGCGGAGAGGCCTACCAGGCCCTCGCCCCGACCCTGTGGGACATCACCTACCGCACCGCCGTCGCGCAGGCCGAGCTCGAGGATCGCGAGCAGCCGGGTCACTACCACCGCGTGGCGTTCGCGAAGCCCGACGGCGGCCACGTCGAGATCGAGACCAGCCGCCCCGAGCTCATCCCCGCGTGCGTGGCCCTCGTGGCGCACCCCGACGACGAGCGCTACCAGCCCTTCTTCGGCACGACCGTGACCACCCCGGTCTTCGGGGTCGAGGTGCCGGTCGTGGCGCACCACCTCGCGCAGAAGGACAAGGGCACCGGCATCGCCATGATCTGCACCTTCGGCGACGTGACCGACGTCGTGTGGTGGCGCGAGCTCGACCTGCCCAACCGGGCGATCATCGGATTCGACGGCCGCATCATCGCCGAGGCGCCCGAGGCGATCACCTCCGAGGCCGGCCGCGAGGCGTACGCGAAGCTCGCGGGCAAGACCGCATTCTCGGCGAAGCAGGCCGTCGTCGAGCTGCTCCGCGAGTCGGGCGACCTCCTCGCGGACCCGAAGGCGATCACCCACCCCGTCAAGTTCTACGAGAAGGGCGACCGTCCCCTCGAGATCGTGTCGACGCGCCAGTGGTACATCGTCAACGGCGCCCGCGACGAGGGCCTGCGCGATCGACTGGTGCAGCGCGGCCGCCAGATCGACTGGCACCCCGACTTCATGCGCGTGCGCTACGAGAACTGGGTCGGCGGGCTCTCCGGCGACTGGCTGATCTCCCGCCAGCGGTTCTTCGGCGTGCCGATCCCGGTCTGGTACCCGGTCGACGCCGACGGCAACCCGGTGCACGACCAGCCCATCATCGCCCCCCGCGACATGCTCCCCGTCGACCCGTCGTCGACGCCGGCACCCGGGTACGACGAGGCGCAGCGCGACCAGCCCGGCGGCTTCGTCGGCGAGCACGACATCATGGACACCTGGGCGACGTCGTCCCTCACGCCGCAGCTCGCGGCCGGCTGGGAGCGCGACCCGGAGCTGTTCGACCTGCTCTTCCCCTACTCGCTCCGTCCGCAGGGCCAGGACATCATCCGCACCTGGCTCTTCTCGACGGCGCTGCGCGCCGAGCTCGAGCACGGCGTCGCGCCGTGGTCGAACGCGGCCATCTCCGGCTTCATCGTCGACCCCGACCGCAAGAAGATGTCGAAGTCGAAGGGCAACGTCGTCACGCCCGCCGGGCTCCTCGACCAGCACGGCGCCGACGCGGTGCGCTACTGGGCGGCATCCTCTCGCCTCGGCACCGACGCCGCGTTCGACCCGCAGAACCCGACCCAGGTGAAGATCGGCCGGCGCCTCGCCATCAAGGTGCTGAACGCCGCGAAGTTCATCCTGGGCTTCGAGGGCGCAGCGGATGCCCCGGTGACGGTGCCCGTCGACCGCAGCATGCTCGCCGGCCTCGCGACGGTCGTCGAGCAGGCGACCCGTGCGCTCGAGTCGTACGACCACGCCCGCGCGCTCGAAGTCTCCGAGACCTTCTTCTGGACCTTCTGCGACGACTACCTCGAGCTCGTGAAGGAGCGTGCGTACGGCGAGGCGAGCCCCGAACAGGCCTCCGCCGTGGCCGCGCTCAAGACCGCGCTCAGCGTGCTGCTGCGACTGTTCGCGCCCGTGATCCCCTACGCCGCCGAGGAGGCGTGGAGCTGGTCGCACGAGGGCTCGGTGCACGTGGCCACGTGGCCCGCCGTCGACGAGCTCGCCGCGCGCGGCGAGGCCGGAGTCGAGCTGCTCGAGCTCGCGAGCCTCGCGCTCACCGGCATCCGTCGCGCGAAGACCGACGCGAAGGCCTCGCAGAAGACGCCGGTCGAGCGTGCGGTGATCGCCGCACCCGCCGCCGCGACCACGCTCCTCGCCTCGGCCGAGGGCGACCTGCGCGCCGTCGGGCGCATCGCCGACCTCGGCTTCGCCGAGGCCGAAGTGCTCGAGGTGCGCGACGTCGTGCTGGAGGTCCCGCAGGAGGAGGCCAGCGCATGAGCGTGACCGTCCGCGACGTCGCCGAGAACGACTTCTTCTCGTGGCTGCCGTTGTTCGACGCCTACTGCACGAGCCGCGGCCGCCGGCTCGACGACACCAAGGCGCTGATCGTGTGGAGCTGGATCCAGGAACCGCGCAACGCGTTGCGCGCGTCCGTCGCGGTCGACGACGAGGGCACCCTCGTCGGCCTCGTCCACGCCCACCCCGAGCCGCGCACGCTCGACGCCGGCATCGGCATCGTCGTGGACGACCTGTTCGTCGTCGAGGCGCACCGCGGGAACGGCGTCGCCGGGATGCTGCTCGACCGCGTCCGCGCGATGGCCGCCGAGCTGCACGCGACCCGCATCACCTGGGCGAACGATCCGGGCGACGCCGACGGGCTGCGCCGCTCCGACGAGGTCGCCCGCCGCTCCCCCGCCATCGTGTTCGAGATGGAGCTCTGATGCAGCTCGGGACGCGTTGGGCGTTCGGCGACGAGCCGCCGCGCTCGGTGCCGATGGAACTCCGCCCCGGCATCGCCGCGGCCGAATCCGGCACCCCCGACGGTGCAGGTCGCCACTGGACCCTCACCTGGCTGGAGGGCCGGCCGATCGCCGAGCTCGACGACGGCACGGTCGTGACGCTCGAGACCCCGCACGGCGCGGCCGCGGTCGACGACGGCGACGACTGGTAGCCGCTCGGCTACGCGCGGGCGAGGATCTCGCCGTGCGGCATGAGGAACCAGCCGTCCGGATCGGCGGCCCAGCGACGCCAGGCCGCTGAGATCGCCTCGAGTTCCCCGTGCGACGCGTGCCCGGACTCGATCGCGTGGGCCGCGAACGTGGAGTGCAGCGCGCGCTCCGCCCAGTTGCCGCCCCACCACTCCCGATCGCGGTCGGATGCGAACACCCAGACCGAGCCGCTCGCCGCGACCTCGGCGAAACCCGCCGCGCGCGCCCAGCGCGTGAGGTGGCGCCCGGCGTTGCCGTCGCCGCCGTTCCACGCGCAGATGAGCTCGTTGAGCTCGCGCCAGCGCGCGAGCTCGGGTGCCTCCGGGCTCCAGATCACGCCGCCGTAGTCCACGTCGCGCGCGGCCAGGAGTCCGCCCGGTCGAAGCACGCGCCGGAACTCGCTCAGAGCGTCGACCGGTCGAGCCAGGTGCTGCAGCACCTGGTGAGCATGGACCACGTCGAACACGCCGTCCGGGAAGTCGAGCCGGTAGGCGTCACCGGTGCGGAACTCCGCGTTCGCCACGCCTTCGCTCTCGGCGAGCCCCTGCGCACGGGCGACGACTTCGGCGGAGGCGTCCACCCCGACGGCCACGCCCGGACGGACGCGACGGGCCAGGTCGAGCGTGATCGTGCCCGGGCCGCTTCCGATGTCGAGCACCCGCATCCCCTCGCGGAGGTGCGGCGCGAGGTAGGCCGCGGAGTTCTCGACGGTACGCCACTCGTGCACTCGCAGGACGCTCTCGTGGTGGCCGTGCGTGTATGCGTCGCGGGTCGACGCGGCCGTTCCGTGCATGTCCCGAGCCTATTCCCCGCGGGCCGCGGACACGCCGGGAGATGCGAACAGGGAGGCCCCGTCGGGGCCTCCCTCTTCGCAGGTTCGGTTCAGATCGCGAAGCCGAGCGCGCGCATCATGTCGCGCCCGTCGTCCGTGATGCGCTCGGGACCCCACGGCGGCATCCACACCCAGTTGATGCGGAACCGCTCGACGGTGCCGTCGAGCGCCTCGGCGGTCTGCTCCTCGATGACGTCCGTGAGCGGGCAGCCCGCGCTCGTCAGGGTCATGTTGACGACGAGCGCGTCGTGCTCGTCATCCCAGTTCAGGTCGTAGATGAGCCCCAGGTCGACGATGTTGACGCCGAGCTCCGGGTCCACGACGTCCTTCAGCGCCTCGCTGATCTCGTCGTAGCGCTCTGGTGCGAGTGAAGTGACCATGTTCGTCAGGATACGCCCGGTTACTGGGTCGCCGACTCGGCGACGTGGTAGCGGTCGTAGCCCTCCTCCTCGAGGCGGTCGGCGAGCTCGGGGCCGCCCTGCTCGGCGATCTTGCCTGCGACGAACACGTGCACGAAGTCGGGCTTGATGTAGCGGAGGATGCGCGTGTAGTGCGTGATGAGCAGGATGCCGAGGCCGGTGTTCGCGTGTGCCCGGTTGACGCCCTCGGAGACGACCTTGAGCGCGTCGACGTCGAGGCCCGAGTCGGTCTCGTCGAGGACCGCGAACTTCGGCTTCAGCAGCTCGAGCTGGAGGATCTCGTTGCGCTTCTTCTCGCCGCCCGAGAAGCCCTCGTTGACGTTGCGCTCGGCGAAGCCGGAGTCCATCTTGAGGTTCGTCATGGCGCCGCGGACGTCCTTCAACCAGGCGCGGATCGACGGCGCCTCGCCGTCGATCGCGGTCTTGGCGGTGCGGAGGAAGTTCGTGACCGTGACACCGGGGATCTCGACCGGGTACTGCATGGCCAGGAACATGCCCGCGCGGGCGCGCTCGTCGACCGACATCTCGAGCACGTTCTCGCCGTCGAGGAGGATCTCGCCCTCGACGACGGTGTACTTCGGGTGGCCCGCGATCGTGTAGGCGAGCGTCGACTTGCCGGAGCCGTTCGGCCCCATGATCGCGTGGATCTCGCCCTCGCGGATGGTCAGGTCGACGCCGCGGAGGATCTCGCGGGTGCCCTGGTCGGTCTCGACGTTGACGTGCAGGTTCTTGATCTCGAGCACGGACATGGTGATTCGGTGTCTCTTTCGTTGGTGGCCGGCCGCAGGTGCCGGAAGCGATGGGAGGTCGGGGTCAGACGGCGAGCTTCACCGCGGGGTCGATGAAGACGCCCCCGTCGGTGATCTCGACCTGGTAGACGGGCACGGGCTCGTACGCCGGAAGCGTGAGCGGCTTGCCCGTGAGGAGGGAGAACTTGGAGCCGTGGGCCCAGCACTCGAGCGTGTCGTCCTCGACGAACCCCTCGGAGAGCGAGATGTCGCCGTGGGTGCAGGTGTCCCCGATGGCGAAGATGTCACCGGCCGAGTCCTTGACGACCGCGATCGGCACGCCGTCGACCACGAACTTCTGCGCCTCGTTGACCGCGAGGTCGTCGACCCCGCACACGCGAGTGGATGCCACGTCAGCTCCCCTGGAGTTCCGCTTCGAGCGCCCGGATGAGACGCTCCTCGAGTTCGGCGTCGCCGATCTGCTGCACGACCTCGGCGAGGAAGCCGCGCACGACGAGGCGTCGCGCCTCGTCCTCCGGGATGCCTCGGGCCTGGAGGTAGAACAGCTGCTCGTCGTCGAACCGTCCCGTCGCCGACGCGTGCCCGGCGCCCTCGATGTCGCCGGTCTCGATCTCGAGGTTCGGGACCGAGTCGGCGCGGGTGCCGTCCGTGAGGACGAGGTTGCGGTTCTGCTCGTAGCTGTCGGTGCCGGTCGCCGCATTGCCGATGAGCACGTCGCCGATCCAGACGCTGCGTGCGCCCTCGCCCTGCAGCGCGCCCTTGTAGGTCACGCGCGAGCGGGTGTGCGGTGCGTCGTGGTGCACGAAGACCTGCTGCTCGAGGTGCTGGCCGGCGTCGGAGAAGTACAGGCCGAGCGCCTCGACGTCGGCGCCCTGTTCGGCCAGGTGCGTCGACGGGTTCACCCGGACGACCTTGCCGCCGAGGGAGACGACGATGTGCTTGAGCTTGGCGTCGCGGCCGATGCGCGCGAAGTGGCTCGCGAGGTGGACCGACTCGTCGGTCCACTCCTGGAGGGAGACGACCGTGAGGTTCGCTCCCTCGCCGACGACGACCTCGACGTTCTCGGTGAGTCGGGCGTCGCCGATGCCGCGCAGCACGACGAGCGCCTGGCTGAACGGCGCGGCCTCGATGACGGTGTGGGCGGCGCGCGGCGTCGTGCCGAGACCCGAGCGGGTCACGGTGACGGTCTTGGCCTCCTCGCCGGTGACCTCGACGAGCGCGGCCTCGCCGAACGCCGACCAGGCGTTCGCCGATGCGCGCTCCTCCGGGGTCCCGGCGCGGCCGATGCGGGCGTCGTCGCGCGGGATCCAGGAGAGCGAGACGCCCGCGGCATCCGTCGTCTCGACGTCGATCCGCGAGCCGTCGAGCTCACCGGAGGTGAGGTCGGCGAACGCGGCGACCGGCGAGTACTTCCACTCGTGCTCGCGGCCCGTGATGGGCGCGAAGTCGGCGACGTCGGTCGAGCGGAACCGCTCGGAACGGGTCTGCACGGGAACGATCGGTCCGTCGGAGTGCGCACGGATCCCGTGCTGTTCGGGGGTGGGCAGGGCGGTGCTCTGCATCGCGGTGCTCATCGGTTAGCCGACCGATCCTTCCATGCCCATCTCGATGAGCTTGTTGAGTTCCATCGCGTACTCCATGGGCAGCTCGCGCGCGATCGGCTCGATGAAGCCGCGCACGATCATCGCCATCGCCTCGTCCTCGGGGAGGCCGCGCGACATGAGGTAGAAGAGCTGCTCCTCGCTCACCTTCGAGACGGTGGCCTCGTGGCCGAGCTGCACGTCGTCGACGCGGATGTCGATCGCCGGGTAGGTGTCGGAGCGCGAGATGGTGTCGACCAGCAGCGCGTCGCAGCGCACGGTGTTCGCGGAGTGATGCGCGTTGGCGTCCACCCGGACCTCGCCGCGGTAGCCTGCGCGACCGCCGCCACGCGCGATCGACTTCGAGACGATCGAGGACTGCGTGTACGGCGCCATGTGGATCATCTTCGCGCCGGCGTCCTGGTGCTGGCCCGGGCCTGCGAACGCGACCGAGAGGGTCTCGCCCTTGGCGTGCTCGCCCATGAGGAAGATCGACGGGTACTTCATCGTCACCTTGGAGCCGATGTTGCCGTCGACCCACTCCATGGTGGCGCCCTCGTGCGCGACGGCGCGCTTCGTGACGAGGTTGTAGACGTTGTTCGACCAGTTCTGGATCGTCGTGTACCGCACGCGGGCGTTCTTCTTCACGATGATCTCGACGACGGCCGAGTGCAGCGAGTCCGACTTGTAGATCGGGGCGGTGCACCCCTCGATGTAGTGGACGTAGCTGTCCTCGTCGGCGATGATCAGGGTCCGCTCGAACTGGCCCATGTTCTCGGTGTTGATCCGGAAGTAGGCCTGCAGCGGGATCTCGACGTGCACGCCCTTCGGGACGTAGACGAACGAGCCGCCCGACCAGACGGCCGTGTTCAGCGCGGCGAACTTGTTGTCGCCCGCCGGGATGACCGTGCCGAAGTACTCCTCGAAGAACTCGGGGTGCTCCTTCAGCGCGGTGTCGGTGTCGAGGAAGATGACGCCCTGCTCCTCCAGGTCCTCGCGGATCTGGTGGTAGACGACCTCGGACTCGTACTGCGCGGCGACGCCCGCGACGAGGCGCTGGCGCTCGGCCTCGGGGATGCCGAGGCGCTCGTAGGTGTTGCGGATGTCCTCGGGGAGGTCCTCCCAGGTCTGGGCCTGCTTCTCGGTGGACCGGACGAAGTACTTGATGTTGTCGAAGTCGATGTCCGACAGGTCGGCGCCCCAGGACGGCATCGGCTTGCGGTCGAACAGCTGCAGCCCGCGCATGCGACGCTGGAGCATCCACTCGGGTTCGTCCTTCAGGCGCGAGATGTCGGCCACCACTTCGGGCGCCAGGCCGCGGCGAGCGGATGCGCCGGCGACGTCGGAGTCGGACCAGCCGAACTCGTACGTGCCGAGCCCCTCCAACTCGGGGCGGTCGATGAGTACGTCCGTCATGCTCTCCCTCTTCTCCTCCCGCGCACCGGTTATCAGTCCGGCCCACCCCCGGCCTTCCGGTCGAGGTGCCGGTTCGGTCGTGGGGTGATGTGCGGGTGGCTTCGTCGCGAACCTACAATGGTGATGCGCCGCGCCGCACTCGCGCGCGGAACCGCGTCAACCAACCAAGTCTATAGGGTCGAAGGTCCCGGAGTCCCGACTCCCAGAACCCTCACACTCCGACCCGGATCAGGAACTCGACGAGCCGTGAACCGCGTCATCGCCTGGCTGCCCGACCGCATCGACCGCCGAGTGCGCGTCGCCGCGTGGCTGTCGTTCCTCGCCCAGACGATCATCATCGCCACGGGCGGCGCGGTCCGCCTCACCGGGTCCGGGCTGGGCTGCCCGACCTGGCCCATGTGCACGGCCGACTCGCTCGTCACGACGCCCGAGATGGGCATCCACGGCGTGATCGAGTTCGGCAACCGACTCATGACCGGCGTCGTCGGCATCGTCGCGTTGCTCGTGCTGCTCTCGATCTGGCGCCTGCGGCGCGAGCGCCGCGACCTCTGGCGGCTCGCGCTGATCGTGCTCCTCGGCATCGTCGCGCAGGCGATCGTCGGCGGCATCACGGTGTGGACCGGCCTCAACCCGTTCATCGTCGGCTTCCACTACGTCGCCTCGCTCGCGCTCGTGTGCGTGACGGCGGCCTACCTCGTGCGACTCGACGCGACGCCCGGCCCGCGCGAGCTCGCCGTCCCGCGCTGGTTCGCGATCGTCACCCACGTCACGACCGCCGTGCTCGCGATCTCGATCGCGTTCGGCGTGCTCACGACGGCCTCCGGCCCGCACTCGGGCGATGCCGACGCCGGCCGCACGGGCTTCAACGCCGAGCTGCTGGAGCACGTGCACGCATGGCCCGGCTACGCCCTCTTCGCGCTGACCGTGGTGCTCGCGATCGCCGCGTGGCGCCTGCACCTGCCGGTCGCCCGCTGGACGCTCGTGCTCCTCGGCGTCGAACTCGTCCAGATCGCCGTCGGGCTCTACCAGGCCCGCAACGGCCTGCCGCCGCTCGCGGTCGGCATCCACATGGTCCTCGCGGCACTCACGGCCGCGACCATGACCGTCGTCGTGCTGCGGCTCAAGCGGCCCGCGACGATGGACGCCTCCGCCGACGCGTCGGCCGTGGCGGCATCCGCGCACTGAGACGCCGGGTCCCGAGACGGCGGGTCACCTCGCGGCTCCGCCGTCGCGGTCCGTTCCGTCGTCGGGGTCGAGCCGGTGGACCAGCCTGGCCAGTTCGACGCGGTTCGCCGAGCCGGTCTTCGCCAGCATATGCGAGACGTGCGTGCTCACCGTCTTCTCGCTGATGACGAGCGACCGCGCGATCTCCGAGTAGGTCCGCCCGACCGCGACGAGCGCGAGGACCTCCCGCTCGCGTTCGGTGAGGTCGGCCAGCAGGCCGGGCGCGTCGACGACGGCGTGCCCCGGCTCGTCGATCGGCACGTGCGATCGCCGGGCGAGGTCGAGCACCTCCCGCTCGACGGGACGCATGCCGAGGTCCCGCGAGCGCCGCAGCGCCGTCCTCAGCATGCGGATCCCCTCCGCTCGGTCTCCCCTGCGGCCGAGCAGCGACTCGGCGGCCCGCCAGGTCGAATACGCCTCTTCGAACGGCAGGCCCGCGTCCGTGCATGCGTGCGCGGCGTGCAGCCATGCGTCGGCCCCGTCGGCCCGCCCGACGGCTCGCGAGACCTCCGCCGCGTACCACGCTCCGAACGCCGACTCGTGGAGGTCCTTGAAGCGCCCGGGCAGCCCGAGGTCCAGCACGATGTGCGGGTGCGACGCGACGAACCGTTCGACGCGCTCGAGCTCGTCGTCCGCGTCGCGCCCCGCGTCGCGAGCCGCGCGGACGTCGTCGGCCAGCGCGCGCGCGGCGATCGGCACGAGCCATTCGCACATCGTGGGCGGGATTCCCCCGTCGTCGTCGAGTGCGTCGATCGCGGCCCGGACCGCCCCGTTCCGGTCGCCATGAGCGAGCCGCACCTCGGCACGGACGGCGGCGAAGCACATGGAACGGAATGTCTCGCCCCCGTCGACCAACTCGTCAGCACGCGCGAGGTGGCTCTCGGCCTCGGACATGCGACCCTGCAGCGTCGCGTACCGGGCCGCGGCCAATCTCGCCTGCACGTCGCCGATCGGCCCGGGGTCGGCTCCGAGCGCGATGCGGAGCATCGCGCCGCATTCGGCCGTCTGTCCGGCGACCAGCCGGGCCATCGCCTCGAGGCTCGCGAGCCACGCCACGAGCGCGAGTGGTGCACCGCCGGACGTCAGCTCGAGGCGTGCCCGCTGCAGGTGGTCGGCGTAGTCGGCGGTGAACCACGGAGCCGACGCATTCGCGAGCGCGAACACCGATTCGACGTAGGCGAGACGGTGATCGGCGGCTCGCGCGGCGTCGAGCGCGCGGCGAGCCGAGTCGAGTGCGGCCCGCCCGTCCCCGCGCATGAGCGCCACCTGCGAGGAGAGCGCGAGTGCACGCGCGATGGCCCGCGGATCGCCCGAGGCGATCGCGAGATCGTGAGCGCGCCGGGCGTGGAAGGTCAGGGAACTCGGCATCCCGGCCCACAGCTCCGACCACGCGAGTTCGGTGAGCGCGACGGCGTACCCGGGATTCGACGGATCGCTTCGAGCGAGCCGCTCCGCGTCGCGGCTTCGCTCGATGGGGAAGAAGTCGATCCCGAGACGGAATCGGAGTTCGGACTGGTCCACGAGCAGTTCCGCGCGTTCCACCGCCCCGGCGGACGGATCGACGATCCCGAGCAGCTGTTCGATGGCCCAGAGCTCCTGGTCGGCGAGACCGGCGTCCGACGCCGCCGCGCGCAGTCTCCTGAGCAGCGCAGCGAGGTCGGGTGTCGGTTCTCCCAGGGCCGCAGCCAGGTTCGCCGCGCGTCGCAGGAGCATCACGACATCACGCTCTCGACCGGAGCCCTCGGGTGCGGCTGCGTCCGCTGCCGCACGCGTCCACCGATAGGCCTCGCCGAACTGCTCCCCGCGGTAGCGGTGATCGGCGATCGAGGCGAGATCGTCGAACGCGGGCTGGAACGGGCGCCCCGAGCCGGCGGCGAGGAGCGGCTCCCTTCCGGGCTCGGAGAGGCGCCGCTCGAGCTGGTCGGCGATGCGGCGATGGATGCGGCGTCGATCGCCCGGGATGGCCGCAGCGTCGAGCATCTCCGCGATGAGCGGGTGGCAGAACCAGAGCCGTCCGTCGGCGGTCAGCTCGATCACGTTGCTCGCCATGGCCTCGTCGAGCCAACGCCCCGTGGATTCGCGAGACGCGTCCACGGCCGCGGCGAGGTCCTCGTCGGCGAGCGGCGCACCGGCGATCGCGAGGGCGGTCGTCGCGGAACGTGCCGCACTCGAGAGCGTGTACCACGTGCCCAGGACCGCAGCGGAGAGGTCGGCGGATCGGCCCTCCGCCACCGCACGAGCGTGCACCGACAGTCCCGGAGTCAGCAACCGGGTGAAGTACGGGTTGCCGTGCGTCCGGCGGTGGACATCGTCGATGAGCGACTGGTGGGGCTCGCCGCCGAGGAGGTCGGCGAGCTGGGTCCCCGTGGCGGTCCGGTCGAAGGGAGCGAGTTCCAGTTCCGCCACGCGCGGCATCCGACGGAGGTCGGCCAACCACCGCTGCACCGGATGATCGTCTGCGACGTCGCCGGATCGCAGGGTCGCGATGATGGCCAGCGGTCGCGCGGCCGGGCCCGCGATCGCGTACATCAGCGCATCGAGTGTGCCCTGGTCCGCCCACTGCACGTCGTCGATCACGAGGATGAGCGGACCGCGCGCACACGCCGCGTCGAGCCCGGCGTCGAAGCGAACGACCCATTCGCCGGGATCGGTCGCCCCGACCGGCGGACCGGCCTCCCACTCCGGGTCGTCCCGCACTGCGGTCCGGAGCGCGCCGAACGGGATCATCGTCGAGCGGAGGGGCAGGCAGCGACCGATGAGCGGCCGTTCGCCGTCGGCGCGCGCGTCGACGACATGCATGACCAGCGAGGTCTTGCCGACGCCCGCCGCACCGGTCACGATCAGCGTCTGCGCCTCGCCCGCCCGCGCACGATCGAGCACCGCCTCGACGGCCTCGACCTCCGACGCACGGCCGACGAACGCCGGCCGGACCGCGGTGTCCCGAACGGTCATGCCGTCAGTCTCCCACCGGACGCGTTCGCCGCGCTCGCTCCGGCGCGGACCGCGCCGCCGTCCGGCGAGTCGTGGCGCGCGGCGTCGGCATCGTCAGGCCCGGTCCCCATCACCCGGGTCGAGCCGGTGGACCAGCCTGGCCAGTTCGACGCGGTTCGCCGAGCCGGTCTTCGCCAGCATATGCGAGACGTGCGTGCTCACCGTCTTCTCGCTGATGACGAGCGACCGCGCGATCTCCGAGTAGGTCCGCCCGACCGCGACGAGCGCGAGGACCTCCCGCTCGCGTTCGGTGAGCCCCGGCACGACCGACGCGGCCTCCGGCATCGACTGATCCGGCTCATCGATCGGCACGCGCGCCCGACGCGCGAGGTCGACCAGCTCCTCCTCGACCGGTCTCGCCCGGAGCCGCCGCGCGAGCGCGAGACCCGAGCGCACCATGTCGGCTCCGTCTGCCCGGGCCCCATCCCGCCCGAGCAATGCCTCGGCCGCGCGCCAGCGGGCGTACGCCTCCTCCCATGGAAGGTGCGCGGACGCGCATCGCGCCACCGCGAGCGACCACGCATCGGCGGCCTCCGGGGCGGCACGCGCGCGGGCGCACTCGGCCGCGTACAGGGCGTCGAGCGCCGCGACCTGACCGCGCATGAGCTCCGTCGACGTCCCGACGTCCTCGATGACGTGCGGGAAGCGCGAGACGAGGCTCGCCAACCGGTCGAGCACCTCGTCGACGGGGTCGCCGGCGTCGCGAGCCGACTGCGCGAGGTCGGCGAGCGCGCGGGCGGCGAACGGCATCAGCCACTCGGCCATCGTCGGCGCGATCCCCCGTTCGACGGCGCCCTCGAGTGCCGCTTCGTACGCACCGGCCGCGTCGCCGATGGCGAGGCGGACCTCCGCGCGCACCGCGTCGTACTCGAGGGGCAGGAAGGCCGACCCGTCGACGACGAGCTCCTCGACGCGCAGCAGGTGCGCCTCCGCCTCGCGCAGCTGCCCCTGGAGCGAGGCGAGCCGCGCCGCCGTGAGGCGTGCCTCGACGTCCCCGAGCGGGCCGGGATCGGAGCCCAGCGCGACACGCAGCCGCTCGTCCGCCTCGCGCCATCCACCGCTGGCCAGGCGCGAGTTGGCTTCCGCGGCCGACAGCCAGGCGACGTACGCATGCGTGCCGCCGTTCGCCTCGAGCGCGCGTCGGTAGTCCCCGAGCCGCGCGGCGTAGTCCGCGCTGGCCCAGGTCTCGATCGCGTTCACCGCCCACAGTGCGGCGTGCACGTACGCGAACCAGTCCCTCGCCGCCAGTGCCGGCGCCGTCGCCTCCCGGCCGAGCGCCGCCCCGCTCGCGGTGTCGCCCTCGATGATCGCGGTCATCGCGCCGACGCTGAGCGCGAAGGAGAGCGCCCTCGGATCACCGGCGGCGCGAGCGTGGGCGAGCGCCGCGACGGCGTGCTCGTCGGCGGCGGCCACGCCGTGCCATCGTTCCGCCTGGGCGAGCTCCGCCAACGCGAGCGCGTACTCGGGACTCGCCGGGTCGGCTGAGGCGAGCCGCAGCGCGTCCTCCAGTTCCGGTATCTCGGCGAACGCGAGGCCCCGCATGAACCGGAGGTGCGTCCGCCGCACCCGGAGGGCGGCCGCACGCAGCGGATCGGCATCCTCGTCGATGCGAGCGAGGAGCATGTCCACCGCGTCGAGTTCGTCCGCGGTGTCGCCCGCAGCCTCGGCCGCGCGGAGCAGCCGCTCGAGGAGCTCCTCGATCGAGGGCTCGACACCGGGCAGCTGCGCACGCAGGTCGACGGCGCGTCGGAGCAGCCGCAGCTCCTCCGCCGTGCCCGCCGCGTCGCGGGCGGCGCCTGCCGCACGCAGGGTCCAGTCGAGGGCGGCCCGCCGTTGCCCGGCGCGGTGGCGGTGGTCGGCCATGGCCGCCGCCGACGACACGGACGACTCGGCCTGCCCGCCGGCCTCGATGGCATCCGCGAACCGTCGATGCCATTCTCGGCGCTCGTCGGCGCCGAGCTCGGCCTCGAGCGCCTCCGCGTTCAGCGGGTGGTGGAACCAGAACCCCCCGTCCTCGAGCAGGTCGAGCGTTCCGGCGGCGACGGCCTCGAGCAGGAGCGATCGGACGGCCGCGACATCCGCCTCGCCCACCACCGTCGCAAGGTCGTCGGCGCCCATCGCGCGCCCCCCGACCGCGAGCACGGTCGCCAGCCGCCTGGTGGGCTCGGAGAGGCGGTACCACGACTGCAGCACCGCCGAACTGAGGTCGGCGGGGAACGACGCGGACACGGCTCGCGCGTGCGGGGCGAGCCCGGCGGCCAGCAGTCGCGTGAAGTAGGGGTTCCCACGGCTGTGCGCGTGCACGTCGTCGATCAGCGATTGGTGGGGCGAGGTGCCCAGCACCGCCTGGAGCTGGGCGGCCGTGCCCGCCCGGTCCAGCGGGCCGAGCTCGAGTTCGGCCGTCCTGGGCAGGCGGCGGACGTCGGCGAGCCAGCGCTGGAGCGGATGGCCGGGGCCGACCTCACCGGCGCGCATCGTCACGACGATCGCGAGGCGGCGCGACGCCGGGCCCGCCACGGCGTACATGAGCGTGTCGAGCGTGCTGCGATCGGCCCACTGGACGTCGTCGACGACGAACGTCAGCGGTCGCAGTTCGCACTGCTCGTCCAGCCAGGCGTCGAAGCGCAGGGCGAAGTCCCGTCCCGAGCCGTCGGCGGCCGGGAGCGGGGGCGCCACGAGACGCGGATTCCCGCGGAGCGCGGAGCGGATCGGGAGGAACGGGATCGACATCGACGTGAGCGGCAGGCATGCGCCGACGAGGGTCTCCCCGTCCGCCCGACGCACCGCGCACGCCGCCGCGACGAGTGCGGTCTTGCCGACGCCCGCGTCCCCCGAGACGACAAGGGTCTGCGCCTCCTCGCCCCATGCCCGGTCGAGGAGTCCCCCCACGATGTCGAGCTCCCGCTCGCGGCCGACCAACTGCGGCCCGGCGGTCGCGGCTGGCACGACCACCCGACCAGTCTGGCATCGACGCGGCCGGGAATCAGGTATTTCGTCATCCATCTCAGGGTCCGGACCCGATTCGGCGCCGGGCGACGACGCGCATCGTCGTTGGTGTCGACGCGATGTCGACCCCGTCCCGGAAGGAACACGATCATGCGCACCACCACCACCGCCCTCACCTCGGCGCTCGTCGCCTCGGCGGCCGCGCTGCTGTCCGTCATCGCCGCCGCACCCGCGGTCGCACGCCCCGAGCCGGCTCCCGAGCCGACGACGGCCGTGGTCTCCGTTCAGCGGGCCGACGTCGATCGGTGCCCGCTCGAGCGCATCGGCACCCAGTTCGTCCGGTGCGACGTCCTCACGGGCGCCGGCGTCTCCGCCCCGACCTACATCCCGGAACAGCGCTGACGACTCGGAACCGCACGTGCCCGGGGGCCACGGGGTGGAGTCCCCGGGCGCCGCGGTGGGGTGACCGGCCGCGGCGCCTAGAAGGGCAGGAGCGGGTCGATGCCGACCGCGAGGAAGAGCAGCGAGAGGTAGATGATCGACCCGTGGAACACCCGCATCGGCGAGACCTCCTGGCCGCGGATCGCGAGGTTGTAGAGCCGGTGGCACTCGGCGACGAACCAGACGCCCGACACGAGCGCGACGCTCGAGTAGAGCAGGCCCATGCCCGCGACCGGGATGAGCAGCAGCGACGCGGCGACCGTCGCGTAGGCGTAGAGGATGACCTGCAGGCCCACCTGCGCGCGACCGCGCACGACGGCGAGCATCGGCACGCCGGCGGCCGCGTAGTCGTCCTTGTACTTCATCGACAGCGGCCAGTAGTGCGGCGGCGTCCACAGGAAGATGATGAGGAACAGGATGAACGGCGCCCAGCTGAGGCTCTCGGTCACCGCGGCCCAGCCGATGAGCACCGGCATGCAGCCCGCGACGCCGCCCCAGACGATGTTCTGCGCCGTGCGGCGCTTCAGGATCAGGCTGTAGAAGACGACGTACAGCAGGATGGCGGCGAGCGAGAGCAGTGCGGCGAGCCAGTTGGCGAACACCCAGAGCCAGGCGATGGATGCCGCGCCCAGCGCGTACGCGAAGACCAGCGCCTCGCGGTCCGTGAGTTCGCCGGTGACGAGCGGCCGACCCTTCGTGCGCTTCATGACGCGATCGATGTCGCGGTCGATGTAGCAGTTGAACGCGCCCGCCGAGCCGGCGCTCATCGCGCCGCCGACGAGCGTCGCGAGGAGGAGCCACACGTCGGGAAGGCCGTTCGAGGCGAGGATCATCGTGGGCGCGGTCACCACGAGCAGGAGCTCGATCACGCGAGGCTTGGTGAGTGCGACGTACGCGGCGACCTTGCGTCGCACGGTCGTCGTCCGTCGAGCGTCACGGATGGTCGGCGCGGCCTGCATGAATTCCTCTTCCGGGCGCGCGCCGACGATGCGGGGCGCGCGCAACCCGTTCGATTCTAGGCCATCCGATCGTCGCCGGACGGACGCGTCAAGCCCCGTCATAGAGTGAGGGGTACTCCATATACTGAACCCAGCGCGCCCGGTGGCGCGGATTCGACGTGCTACTCCACCTGACGCATGACCGGATCGGTCCCGGGCTCCACCGCGCCGTCGCGTTTCCCGGCGGGTCCGGGAGCCGAATGGAGAGGCTCCCCGACGCCGTCACGACCGGAAGGAACCCCAACCCGTGGCAACTCTGCACTGGGACCCCATCGACGATCGCGCGGTCGACACGGCGCGCGTGCTCGCAGCCGACGCCGTGGAGAAGGTCGGCAACGGCCACCCCGGCACGGCGATGAGCCTCGCGCCCGTCGCGTACCTGCTCTTCCAGAAGGTGATGCGCCGTGACCCGGCCGACCACGACTGGCTCGGGCGGGACCGCTTCATCCTCTCCGCGGGCCACAGCTCGCTGACGCAGTACGTCCAGCTCTACCTCGCCGGCGACGGCCTCGAGCTGACCGACCTCGAGGCGCTGCGCACCTGGGGCTCGAAGACCCCGGGCCACCCCGAGTACGGCCACACGGCCGGCGTCGAGATCACGACCGGGCCGCTCGGCCAGGGCCTCGCGTCCGCGGTCGGCTTCGCCTACGCCTCACGGTACGAGCGCGGGCTGTTCGACCCCGAGACGCCCGCCGGCGAGAGCCCCTTCGACCACCACGTGTACGTCATCGCGAGCGACGGCGACCTCGAGGAGGGCGTGACGAGCGAGGCCTCCTCGCTCGCCGGGCACCAGCAGCTCGGCAACCTCGTCGTCATCTACGACTCGAACCAGATCTCGATCGAGGACGACACCGACATCGCCTTCACGGAGGACGTGGCGAAGCGCTACGAGGCCTACGGCTGGCACGTCCAGACGGTCGACTGGAAGAAGACCGGCGAGTACGTCGAGGACGTCGCCGAGCTGAACGACGCCGTCGAGGCCGCGAAGGCCGAGAGCGGCAAGCCGTCGATCATCATCCTGAAGACGATCATCGGCTGGCCCGCGCCGAACAAGCAGAACACCGGCAAGATCCACGGCTCGGCGCTCGGCGCCGACGAGCTCGCCGCGACCAAGGAGGTCCTGGGCTTCGACCCCGCGCAGAGCTTCGTCGTGGCCGACGAGGTCATCGGGCGCACGCGCGGGAACGCGGCCGACCGCGCCGCCGAGGCCAAGAAGGCATGGCAGGCGTCGTTCGACGCGTGGGCGTCGGCGAATCCCGAGCGCAAGGCGCTGCTCGACCGGCTCGAGGCCGGCGAGCTGCCCGAGGGCCTGGAGGACGCGCTCCCCGTGTTCGAGCCCGGCACGGACGTCTCGACGCGCGCCGCATCGGGCAAGGCCATCAACGCGCTCGCCGCGCACCTCCCCGAGCTCTGGGGCGGGTCGGCCGACCTCGCGGAGTCGAACCTCACGACGATCAACGGCGCACCGTCGTTCATCCCGTCCGAGCACTCGACGCACGAGTTCCCCGGCAACCGGCACGGACGCGTGCTCCACTTCGGCATCCGCGAGCACGCCATGGGTGCCATCCTGAACGGGATCGTGCTGCACGGGCCGACGCGCGCCTTCGGCGGCACGTTCCTCATCTTCAGCGACTACATGCGCCCCGCGGTCCGCCTCGCGGCGCTCATGCAGATCCCGTCGATCTTCGTCTGGACGCACGACTCCGTCGCGCTCGGCGAGGACGGCCCGACGCACCAGCCGATCGAGCAGCTCTCCGCACTGCGCGCCATCCCGAACCTCTCGATCGTCCGCCCGGGCGACGCGAACGAGACGGCCTGGGCCTGGCTCGAGATCCTCAAGCGCCGCGGCGGCCCCGCGGGCATCGCGCTGACCCGCCAGAACATCCCGGTGTTCGAGCGCGGCGAGGGCGAGGCATCCGGCGACACGCTCGCTGCGGCCTCGAACGTCTCGAAGGGCGCGTACGTCCTCGCCGAGGCGTCGTCGGGCGAGCCCGACGTCATCCTGATCGCCACGGGCTCCGAGGTCCAGGTCGCGCTCGCCGCGCGCGAGCAGCTCGCCGCCGAGGGCGTGTCGGCCCGCGTCGTTTCGGCACCGAGCCTGGAGTGGTTCGAGGAGCAGGATGCCGCGTACCGCGAGTCGGTCCTGCCGAGCTCGGTCACCGCGCGCGTGAGCGTCGAGGCCGGTCTCGCGCTCACGTGGTACCGCTACCTCGGCTCGCGCGGCCGCGCCGTGTCGATCGAGCACTTCGGCGCCTCCGCCGACTACAAGACCCTGTTCCGCGAGTTCGGCATCACGCCTGAGCACGTCGTGGCCGCCGCGAAGGAATCGCTCGCGTCGAGCTGACCGAGCACGAAGGAGACATCATCATGAGCACCACCCCCACCGCCGCCCTGTCGCAGGCCGGCGTCAGCATCTGGCTCGACGACCTCTCGCGCGAGCGCATCGCCTCGGGCGGCCTCGAGCGGCTCATCGCCGAACGCGACGTGGTCGGCGTCACCACGAACCCGACGATCTTCGCCGGCGCGCTCGCCAACGGCGACGCCTACCGCGACCAGGTCGCGGCGCTCGCCGCCGACGGCGCCGACGTCGACCGCGCCGTCTTCGAGATCACCACCGACGACGTGCGCGACGCCGCCGACCACTTCCGCCCGATCTACGACCGCACGGACGGCTACGACGGCCGCGTGTCGATCGAGGTCTCCCCCGACCTCGCCAACGAGACCGACGCGACCATCGCGGAGGCGCACCGCCTCTGGGACAAGGTCGACCGTCCCAACGTCATGATCAAGATCCCCGCGACGCGGGCGGGCCTGCCGGCGATCACCGCGGCGATCGGCGCGGGCATCAGCGTCAACGTGACGCTGATCTTCAGCCTCGACCGGTACCGCGAGGTCATCGACGCGTACCTGACCGGGCTCGAACAGGCGAAGGCGGCCGGCATCGACCTGTCGACGATCCACTCCGTCGCCTCGTTCTTCGTCTCCCGGGTCGACACCGAGATCGACAAGCGGCTCGAGGCGATCGGCTCGCCGGAGGCGATCGCCCTCAAGAGCCGGGCCGGCGTGGCCAACGCCCGCCTCGCGTACGAGCTGTACCTCCAGCAGTTCGCCGCGCCGCGCGCGATCGCGCTGCTCGACGCCGGCGCCAACCGGCAGCGCCCGCTGTGGGCCTCGACGGGCGTCAAGGACCCGGCGCTGCCCGACACGCTCTACGTGACCGAGCTGGTCGCCCACGGCGTCGTGAACACGATGCCCGAGAAGACGCTCGAGGCGACCTTCGACCACGGCGTGGTCGAAGGCGACACGGTCACCGGCGCCTTCGCCGACGCGGGCCGCGTCCTCGACGCGCTCGCCAGCGCGGGCGTGGACTACGACGACGTCACGGAGCTCCTCGAGCGTGAGGGCGTCGACAAGTTCATCGTCTCGTGGAACGAGCTCCTCGACACCGTGCGCTCCGCCCTGGAGGCAGCTCGGTGAATGTCCGGATCTCCGTGAACGGCCCTGCGGCCGACGCGGTGCGCCGGATCGTGCCGCAGCTCGTGGCCGACCGGGTGGCGACGGGCATCACCTCGCTCGACGCGAGCCTCTGGGGGCCGGCGGCCGAGGAGGAGGCTGCGAAGCGGCTGGGATGGACCGAGGCGATCGCCGTGTCCCGGCCGCTCCTGCCCGAGATCGCGGCGCTCCGCGACGAGCTCCGCGGGCGCGGGATCGACCACGTCGTGCTCGCCGGCATGGGCGGCTCCTCCCTCGCTCCCGAGGTCATCGCCCGCACGGCGGGCGCCGAGCTCACCGTGCTCGACTCGACCGAGCCCGACCAGGTGCGTGCCGCGATCTCGGACCGCCTCGAGCGCACGGTGCTCGTCGTGTCCTCGAAGTCGGGATCGACCGTCGAAACGGACTCGCAGCGCCGCGTCTACGAGCAGGCGTTCCTCGACGCGGGCATCGACCCCGCGACGCGCATCGTCGTCGTGACGGACCCCGGTTCGCCGCTCGAGGAGGCCGCCCGCGCCGCGGGGTACCGGGTGTTCACCGCCGACCCGACGGTCGGCGGCCGGTACTCGGCGCTCACCGCGTTCGGACTCGTGCCGACCGGCCTCGCCGGCGTCGACCTCGGCGAGCTCCTCGACGAGGCGGAGGCGATCGAACTCGCCCTCGCGATCGACACGGAGGAGAACCCGGGTCTCGTCCTCGGCGCCGCGATCGCAGCGGCCGAGCCGCGACGCGACAAGCTCGCGATCGTCGCCGACGGCACGCATGTCGTCGGCTTCGCCGACTGGGCCGAACAGCTCATCGCGGAATCGACCGGCAAGTCGGGGACGGGCATCCTGCCCGTCGTCCTCGGTGCGGACGCTCCCGAGCTGGGGTCGCGTCCGTCCGACCTGCAGGTCGTGCGCCTCGTCGACGACGCGGGCACCGAGCGGTTCGTCGACGGGACCGACGGGGAGATCCGCGTGTCGGGCACCCTCGGCGCGCAGCTGCTCGCCTGGGAGTACGCGACGGCGGTGGCCGGGCGGCTGCTCGGCATCAACCCGTTCGACCAGCCCGACGTCGAGTCGGCGAAGGTCGCGGCGCGCGGTCTCCTCGAGACCCGGCCCGAGCCGATGCCCGCCGCGTTCGTCGCCGAGGGGATCGAGGTCCGCGGCACGCCCGACGTGATCGGCGCGGCCAGCGACCTCGCCTCGGCGATCGAGGTCCTGCTCGAGGAGGTCCCGGCCGACGGGTATCTCGCCGTGCAGGCCTACGTCGATCGCGTCGCGCACCCCGGGTTCGCCGAGCTCCGCGACCTGCTCGCCGAACGCGGCGGTCGCCCGGTGACCTTCGGGTGGGGGCCGCGCTTCCTGCACTCCACCGGCCAGTACCACAAGGGCGGTCCCGCGCACGGCGCGTTCCTGCAACTCGTGCAGCGCCCGACCGACGACCTGGCCGTCCCCGGTCGACCGTTCACGTTCGGCGATCTCATCGCCGCCCAGGCCTCCGGCGACGCCTCCGTCCTGGCCGAGCACGGCCGGCCGGTCCTCACACTCACCCTGCCCGATCCGAGCGCCGGCCTGCGGTCGCTGCGCGCGGCCATCGGCTGACCCTGGAGCACGCATGCATCCGGTCGAGATCACTGCGACGCACAACCCGTTGCGATCGCCCAAGGACTACCGCCTGAACCGGATCGCCGGCCCGTCGAGCCTCATCATCTTCGGCGTCACCGGCGACCTCTCCCGCAAGAAGCTCATGCCGGCGGTCTACGACCTCGCGAACCGGGGGCTGCTGCCTCCCGGCTTCGCCCTGGTCGGCTTCGCCCGACGCGAGTGGGAGGACCAGGACTTCGCCCAGGTCGTCCACGACTCCGTCAAGAAGTACGCCCGCACCGAGTTCCGCGAGGACGTCTGGAACCAGCTCGTCCGCGGCATCCGCTTCGTCCAGGGGACGTTCGACGACGACCAGGCGTTCGCGCGCCTCCGCAGCACGGTCGACGAACTCGACCGCGAGCGCGGGACCATGGGCAACCACGCCTTCTACCTGTCGATCCCGCCGAAGTCGTTCCCGCAGGTGACGGAGCAGCTCAAGCGCTCCGGCCTCACCGAGCAGAAGGGCGACCAGTGGCGGCGCGTCGTCATCGAGAAGCCGTTCGGGTCCGACCTGAAGACGGCGATCGAGCTGAACGACGTCGTCGCGTCGGTCTTCCCGCCCGACTCGGTCTTCCGCATCG
The DNA here is from genome assembly GCF_040496055.1 of Agromyces zhanjiangensis. Classification (NCBI taxonomy): domain Bacteria; kingdom Bacillati; phylum Actinomycetota; class Actinomycetes; order Micrococcales; family Microbacteriaceae; genus Agromyces; species Agromyces zhanjiangensis. The sequence goes on from NZ_JBEPKB010000002.1 coordinate 367,733, forward strand.
ACCACTACCTCGGCAAGGAGACCGTCCAGAACATCCTCGCGCTGCGGTTCGCCAACCAGCTCTACGAGCCCATCTGGAACGCCAACTTCGTCGACCACGTGCAGATCACGATGGCCGAGGACATCGGCGTCGGCGGCCGTGCGGGCTACTACGACGGCATCGGCGCGGCGCGCGACGTCATCCAGAACCACCTGCTGCAGCTGCTCGCGCTCACCGCGATGGAGGAGCCGATCTCGTTCGACGCCGCGGACCTCCGCTCCGAGAAGGAGAAGATCCTGCGCGCCGTTCGGCTGCCCGATGACCTTGCGACGGCCACCGCACGCGGACAGTACTCGGGCGGATGGCAGGGCGGCGAGAAGGTCACCGGCTTCCTCGACGAGGACGGGATGAACCCGGAGTCCACGACCGAGACGTACGCGGCCATGAAGCTGCTCATCGGCACGCGCCGTTGGGCCGGCGTGCCGTTCTACCTCAGGGCGGGCAAGCGGCTCGGGCGCCGGGTCACCGAGATCGCGGTCGTGTTCAAGCGGGCGCCGCAGCAGGTCTTCGCCGACAGCCAGACCTCGCAGCTCGGCCAGAACGCGCTCGTGATCCGGGTCCAGCCCGACGAGGGCGTGACCATCCGCTTCGGATCCAAGGTGCCCGGCGCGGGCATGCAGGTCCGCGACGTGACGATGGACTTCGGGTACGGCCACGCCTTCACCGAGGCCAGCCCCGAGGCGTACGAACGCCTCATCCTCGACGTGCTCCTCGGCGACCCGCCCCTCTTCCCCCGCCAGGAGGAGGTCGAGCTGTCCTGGAAGATCCTCGACCCGATCGAGGAGTTCTGGGCCTCGCAGGGACGACCCGAGCAGTACAAGCCCGGTTCCTGGGGCCCGGCCTCGGCCGACGAGCTCCTCGCCCGCGACGGACGCACCTGGAGGCGCCCATGATCGTCGAACTGCCCGACACGACCACGAGCCAGGTCTCGAAGACGCTCGTGAAGATCCGAGAAGAGGGCGGCGTCGTGGCGCTCGGCCGCGTGCTCACCCTCGTGATCGCGACGACGCACGATGCCGAGGAGGAGGCGATCGAGGCCGCGAACGACGCGTCCCGTGAGCATCCGATGCGCGTCATCGTCGTCTCGACGGCGGGCGAGTCCGATCCCGACGTCAGCCGCCTCGACGCGGAGATCCGCGTCGGCGGCGATGCGGGAGCGAGCGAGGTCGTCATCCTCAGGGCGAGCGGCGACGCGGCGCAGGACGAGCAGGGCCTCGTGATGGGGCTCCTCCTGCCCGACGCCCCGGTCGTCACCTGGTGGCCGGGCACCGCGCCCGAGGTTCCGGGCGACTCCCCGCTCGGCCGGATCGCCCAGCGGCGCATCACGGATGCCTCGATGCAGCCGGACCCGCAGGCCGCCCTCGATGCGCTCGCCGCGAGCTACCGACCGGGCGACGCCGACTTCGCGTGGACGCGGCTCACGCTGTGGCGGGCCCAGCTCGCGGCGGTGCTCGACCAGCCGCCCTACGAGCCGGTGACGACGGTGCAGGTGACCGGGTCCATCGACTCCCCGTCGACGACGCTCCTGGCGGCGTGGCTGTCGATGCAGCTCGGCGCTTCGACGAACTGCGCGCTGACCGGCCTCGAGCACGGGTCGCACGGCATCCGAGGGGTCTCCCTGGGCCGCGCGACGGGGCCGATCGAACTCGTGAGGGACGTGCCGGGGGTCGCCACGCTGCGGCAGCCCGGCCAGCCCGTCCACGACGTCGCGCTCCCGCGCCGCAGCCTCCGCGACTGCCTCGCCGACGAGTTGCGCCGCCTCGATCCCGACGAGTTGTACGGTGAGGTGATCACCCGGGGACTCGGCCTGCTCCCCGACCACCGCACCCCTGCGAGCGAAGGAGCCACCGCATGACGAACGAGCGGCGCGTACTCGTCCATCCCGACAAGGACACCCTCGCCGGGGCGGTCGCCGCTCGCTTCATCACCAAGGTCCTCGACCTGCTCGACGTGCAGGAGACGATCCACGTGGTCCTCACCGGCGGTTCGATGGGCGCAGCCGTGCTCGAGGCCGTGCGCTCGTCCCCCGCGCACAAGTCCGTCGACTGGCAGCGCGTGCACTTCTGGTGGGGCGACGAGCGCTGGGTGCCGTCGGGCGACGACGATCGCAACGACCGGCAGTCGCGCGAGGCGCTGCTCGATGCGCTGCAGCTGCCCGAGGAGCACATCCACCCGTTCCCGGCCTCGGATTCGGGCCTCTCGCTCGACGAGGCGGCCGACGCGTACGCCGCCGAGCTCGCGGAGTTCGGTGCCGACGGCCTCCCCCACCCGGTGTTCGACATCGTGTTCCTCGGCGTGGGCCCCGACGGGCACATCGCCTCACTGTTCCCGCACCGGTCGGGCATCCAGGTCGTCGACCGGCCGGTCATCCCCGTACGCGAGTCGCCGAAGCCTCCGCCCGAGCGCCTCAGCCTCACGCGGCCGGTCATCAACGCGGCGCAGCGCGTCTGGCTGGTGCTCGCCGGCGCCGACAAGGCCTCGGCGCTCGGACTCGCCCTCGCCGGGGCGAGTCGCGACGAAGTGCCCGTCGCCGGGATCAAGGGCCGGCGTCGCACGGTCTTCTTCGTCGACCAGGACGCCGCGGCCGAGGTGCCCGACGCGCTCATCGCCCGCGACTACTGAACACTCCACGTCGCCAACGCGACGGTCTGCACGACGAAGGGCCGCCCGGAGGGGCGGCCCTTCGTCGTTCCCGTGATCGGGTTCAGTCGTTCGAGGCGGTGCCTCGCCGTGCGCGGAGCTGCTGCAGCGCCTCTTCGAGGAGGGCGGCCGCCTCCTCCTCGCTGCGACGCTCCTTCACGTACGCGAGGTGGGTCTTGTAGGGCTCGAGCTTCGCGACGGCGGGAGGGTTGTCCTTGTCGCGACCGGCGGGCAGCCCGGTCGACGGGCTGTCGATGACGTCCGGGATCTCCTCCTCGGGCACGTTCGCTGCGAAGTACCGCACGGTCTCGTTGCCCTGGGCGTCCCAGTAGCTCACGGCGACGCGCTCGGCGTGGAAGCCACGGTCCTGCTCGCCCATCGGCCCCGACCCGACCCGCGAACCGCGGATCGCACTGTTTCCAGAAACCACGTCTCCTCCGTCAGATTCCGGCGTCGAACTTGGTGATGAGGCCGAGCACCACAATGCACGTCACCCAGACGAGCCCGAGGACGATCGTGATGCGGTTGAGGTTGCGCTCCGCGACCCCGGACGCGCCGAGGTTCGAGGTGACGCCGCCGCCGAACATGTCGGACAGCCCGCCTCCACGGCCCTTGTGCAGCAGGATCAGGAGCGTGAGCAGGATGCTCGTGAGGCCGAGCAGCACCTGCAGGACGACCTGGAGAATCTCCACGGTGAAACCTTTCCGGGCATGACCGGGTATGTCGATGCCGCCTGTCGAGTATAGCCGCAGCGCCGTCCGGCCCACGCCCGTGCGGGCGCGGCCGGACGGCGCGGCGGCGGGATCGGGGCCCGGCTCAGGCCCCGACGTGCTTCTTGAAGCGGACGATGCTCGAGAACTCGTCGAGGTCGAGGCTCGCGCCGCCGACGAGGGCGCCGTCCACGTCGGGCTCGCGCATGAAGGCCGCGATGTTGGCCGCCTTCACGGAGCCGCCGTAGAGGATGCGGGTCGACGCTGCGAGCTCGGCCCCGGCGATCTCGGCGAGCACGCCGCGGAGCGCCGCGGCGACCTGCTGCGCCTGCTCGGGCGTGGCCGCCTGGCCCGACCCGATGGCCCAGACCGGCTCGTACGCGACGACGAGCCCCTTCGAGACGTCGACCCCCTCGAGCGCGGCGCGGAGCTGCGCCACCGGGACGGCGCTCGCACCGTGCTGCTCGAGGTCCTCGGCCGTCTCTCCGACGCAGAGCACCGGCACGAGGCCGTGGCGGTGCGCGGCGACCACCTTCGCGTTCACGACGTCGTCGGTCTCGGCGTGCATCGTGCGACGCTCCGAGTGCCCGATGATGACGTACGCGCAGTCGAGCTTGGACAGGAACGCCCCCGACACCTCGCCCGTGTAGGCGCCGGAGTCGTTCGCCGAGAGGTCCTGCGCGCCGTACTTCACGGGCAGGTCGTCGGCGGCGACGAGCGTCTGCACCGACCGCAGGTCGGTGAAGGGCGGGAAGACCGCCACCTCGGCGTCGGCGAAGTCGTGCTTGGCGTCGGAGAGGTTCCACGCGAGCTTCTGCACGAACGCGATCGCCTGCAGGTGATCGAGGTTCATCTTCCAGTTGCCCGCGATGAACGGGGTGCGGGTCACTGCCATCCGAGGACCTCCAGTCCGGGGAGTTTCTTGCCTTCGAGGAATTCCAGGCTCGCGCCGCCGCCGGTCGAGATGTGGCCGAAGGCCGATTCGTCGAATCCGAGCTGGCGCACGGCCGCCGCCGAGTCGCCGCCGCCGACCACGCTGAGGCCGTCGACGTCGGTGAGTGCGGATGCCACGGCGCGCGTGCCGTCGGCGAACGGCGCCAGTTCGAACACGCCCATCGGGCCGTTCCAGAACACCGTCTTCGCGCCGCGGACGCGGTCCGCGAACGCGGCCGACGTCTCGGGACCGATGTCGAGACCGAGGCCTGACGCGCCGAACGGCGTCTCCTCGATCGCGTCGGCCGCGGCGACCACGTGGTCGGCCTCGGCCGAGAACGACGCGGCGACCACGACGTCCGTCGGCAGCACGATGTCGACGCCGCGCTCCGCGGCATCCGCGAGGTAGCCCCTCACGGTGTCGAGCTGGTCGGCCTCGAGCAGGCTCGAGCCGACCTCGTGGCCCTGCGCGGCGAGGAAGGTGAAGAGCATGCCGCCGCCGATGAGCAGCGCGTCGACGCGCGGCAGCAGGTGCTCGATGACGCCGAGCTTGTCGGACACCTTCGACCCTCCGAGCACCACCACGTAGGGGCGCTCGGGGTTCTCGGTGAGCCGGTCGAGCACGTCGAGCTCCGCTGCGATCAGGAGGCCGGCCGCGCTCGGGCGCAGCTGCTCGAGCTCGTAGACGCTCGCCTGCTTGCGGTGCACGACGCCGAAGCCGTCGGAGACGACCGAATCGGCGAACTCGGCGAGCTGCCCGGCGAAGGCGGTGCGCTCGGCCTCGTTCTTGCTGGTCTCGCCGGGGTTGAAGCGCAGGTTCTCGAGCACGAGCACCTCGCCGTCCCCGAGCGCGGCGACCTTCGCCGCGGCGTCGTCGCCGACCGTGTCGGTCGCGAACCCCACCGGCACGTCGATGAGCTCGCCGAGGCGGGCCGCGACGGGCGCGAGGCTGTACTTCGGGTCCGGCGCGCCGTCGGGGCGGCCGAGGTGGGAGATCACGATCACCTTGGCGCCCTGTTCGACGAGCGCGGTGAGCGTGGGGACCGACGCGCGCACGCGGCCGTCGTCCGTGATGACCCCGTCCTTCAGTGGGACGTTGAGGTCGCAGCGGACGACGACACGCGTGCCGGCGAGCGGACCCAGGGAATCGATGGTCCTGAGGGTCACGTCTGCTCCCTCAGAGTCGCTCGGCCACGTACTCGGTGAGGTCGACGAGGCGGTTGGAGTAGCCCCACTCGTTGTCGTACCACGACGAGAGCTTGACCTGGTCGCCGATCACGCGCGTCAGCCCCGCGTCGAAGATCGACGAGTGCGGGTCGGTGACGATGTCGCTCGAGACGATCGGGTCCTCGGTGTACTTCAGGATGCCCTTCATCGGGCCCTCGGCGGCCTTCTTGTAGGCGGCCTTGACCTCGTCGACCGTGACCGGCCGGGAGGCCGTCACCGTGAGGTCGGTGATCGAGCCGGTGGGGACCGGGACGCGCAGCGCGAACCCGTCGAGCTTGCCCACGAGCTCGGGCAGGACCAGGCCGATGGCCTTGGCCGCGCCGGTCGAGGTGGGCACGATGTTGATCGCCGCGGCGCGCGCCCGGCGGAGGTCCTTGTGCGGGCCGTCCTGCAGGTTCTGGTCGGCCGTGTAGGCGTGGATCGTGGTCATCAGGCCGCGCTCGATGCCGAACTCGTCGTTGAAGACCTTGGCGAGCGGGGCCAGGCAGTTCGTGGTGCACGAGGCGTTCGAGATGATGTGGTGCGCAGCGGGGTCGTACGAGTCCTCGTTGACGCCCATCACGAACGTGGCGTCCTCGTCGGTCGCGGGAGCCGAGATGAGGACCTTCTTCGCGCCGGCCTCGAGGTGCTTGCGCGCGTCGGCCGCCTTGGTGAAGAAGCCGGTCGACTCGATGACGATGTCGACGCCGAGGTCGCCCCACGGCAGGTTGGCGGGGTCGCGCTCGGCGAACGCCCTGATCGACTTGCCGTCGACGATGAGGTGCTCGTCGTCGTACTCGACGGTCGCGTCGAGGCGCCCGGTGATCGAGTCGTACTTCAGCAGGTGCGCGAGCGTCTTGTTGTCGGTGAGGTCGTTCACCGCGACGATCTCGAGGTCCGCGCCCTGCGCGAGTGCGGCGCGGAAGTAGTTGCGGCCGATGCGGCCGAAGCCGTTGATGCCGATCTTTACAGACACAGGAATTCTCCCCTGTTGTGATAGGCGCGAGCGCGCTTGTTGGAGATGGTTCTGACCGGACGGCGGTGTCCCCGGACGGCGTCCGGGGACACCATCCGCTATGACAGTAGCAGCAGGCCTGAGGTCTTCTCAGTGGCGGCCCGGAAGCGCTGCTGGACGTTCTCCCAGCTCACGATGTTCCAGAACGCCTTCACGTAGTCGGCGCGCACGTTCTTGTAGTCGAGGTAGTACGCGTGCTCCCACACGTCGAGCATCAGCAGGGGCACGATGCCGGCCGGGAAGTTCGCCTGCTGGTCGAAGAACTGGACGATGATCAGGCGCTGCCCGATCGAGTCCCACGCCAGCACGGCCCAGCCGGAGCCCTGCACGCCGAGCGCGGTCGCGGTGAAGTGCGCCTGGAACTTGTCGAACGAGCCGAAGTGGTCGTCGATCGCCGAGGCGAGCTCGCCGGTCGGCGCGTCGCCGCCGTCGGGCGACATGTTGGTCCAGAAGATCGAGTGGTTGACGTGACCGCCGAGGTTGAACGCGAGGTCCTTCTCGAGCTTGTTCACGTTGGCCAGGTTGCCGGAGTCGCGCGCCTCGGCGAGCTGGGCGAGCGCCGTGTTCGCACCGGTCACGTAGGCCTGGTGGTGCTTCGAGTGGTGCAGCTCCATGATCGTGCCGCTGATCGACGGCTCGAGGGCCGCGTAATCGTAGGCGAGCTCAGGGAGGGTGTAGTCAGCCATTGCTTCTCCTTGTCAGCAGCCGGGTGAACCGGACGTCTGCCCGGGGACCGCGGCGTTCTCGATCCTATGCCCGTGCTCGGGCCGGATGACGGGGGTTGACGGCCTTCGGCCGCCGTTCGGGCATCGTTCAGACGTCGTCGAGGTCGGCGGGCAGGTTCGCCTCGGTGCCGGGCACGCCGAGTTCGACGGCTCGCTTGTCGGCCATCGCGAGCAGGCGCCGGATGCGTCCCGCGACCGCGTCCTTCGTCAGCGGCGGGTCGGCGTGGTGGCCGAGCTCGTCGAGGCTCGCGTCCCGGTGCGCCAGTCGGAGGTCGCCCGCGTACTTCAGGTGGTCGGGGATCTCGTCCCCGAGGATCTCCATGGCGCGTTCGACGCGCGCGCACGCGGCGACCGCGGCCTGCGCGGATCGGCGCAGATTGGCGTCGTCGAAGTTCACCAGTCGGTTCGCCGTCGCGCGCACCTCACGGCGCTGGCGCAGCTCCTCCCAGTTCCGGACCGTCTGGTCGGCGCCCATGAGGGCGAGCATGGCGCTGATCGCCTCGCCGTCCCGGATCACGACCCGGTGCACGCCGCGCACCTCGCGGGCCTTCGCGGAGACGCCGAGGCGACCGGCGGCGCCCACGAGCGCCATCGCCGTCTCGCCGCCGGGACAGGTGACCTCGAGCGCGGCCGACCGGCCCGGATCGGTGAGGCTCCCCCGCGCCAGGAAGGCGCCGCGCCACACGGCCGCGACCTCGTCGCGCGAGCCGGTCGTGAGCTTGTTCGGAAGCCCGCGCACGGGACGACGGCGCGCGTCGAGGAGCCCCGTCTGCCGCGCGAGCGTCTCGCCGCCCTCCAGCACGCGCACCAGGTACTGGTTCGTCCGGCGCAGGCCGGAGGCGGAGATCACCGAGACGTCGGGTCGGACGCCGTACAGCTCGCCCAGGTCGCGGGTCACCCGGCGCGCGATGGACGGCGCATCGAGCTCGGCCTCGATGGCGATCCGGCCCGAGATGATGTGGAGTCCCCCGGCGAATCGGAGCACGGATGCCAACTCCGCGGCACGGACCGAGGTCCGGGTGACCTCGATCTTCGCCAGCTCCTCTTTCACCTCAGCGGTCAGGGCCACGTGGTCGTCCTCTCTGTGTTGCGTCGGCGCCGTCGGCGCACGTTCATTCCCGTCCGAGATCGCGGTGCTTCACGCTGACCGCGAGCCCCGGGATCGATCTCAGGCGCGCCGCGAGCTCGCGGACGAGGGCCACCGAGCGATGCTTGCCGCCGGTGCAGCCGAGCGCGATCGTCGCATGGCGCTTGTTCTCACGCTGGTAGCCCTCGAGGACCGGACGCAGCGCTGCGACGTACGCGTCGAGGAACTCGCGCGCGCCCGGCTGGCCGAGCACGAACTCGGCGACCTCGGGATCCTCGCCGGTGTGCGAGCGCAGTTCCGGCTCCCAGAACGGGTTCGGCAGGAAGCGCGCATCGGCGACGAGGTCGGCATCCGGCGGCAACCCGTACTTGAATCCGAAGCTCTGCACGATGACGCGCAGCCCGGCGCGGTCCTCCTCGGCGAAGGTCTCGGTGACGAGGGTCGCGAGCTGGTGGATGTTGAGGTCGGAGCTGTCGACGATGATGTCGCTCGATTCGCGCACCTCCGCGAGCCGGGCGCGTTCGGCCGTGATGCCGTCGAGGAGCGTGCCGTCGCCCTGCAGCGGATGCGGCCGCCGCACCGACTCGAACCGCCGGACGAGGACGGCGTCGTTCGCGTCGAGGAAGACGACCCGGACGTCGACCTTGTCGCGGAGCGACTCGACCATCTCCTGCAGCTCGGAGAAGAAGGTGCCTCCGCGGATGTCGACGACGGCGGCGATGAGCGGCAGCGACGCCCCGGCCCGCTGCGCGAGCTCGACGAGCGGGCGCAGCATCTGCGGCGGGAGGTTGTCGACGACGTACCAGCCGAGGTCCTCGAGCGCGTCGGCGACGGTGGAGCGGCCCGCCCCCGACATCCCCGTGACGATGAGCATCTCCTGGCGATCGCCGTCGGTCATCTCGCTCGGCGCTCCCTTCCTGCGTTCCCCCGGTGGTCCAGCCTAGTCCGCGGCGGAGCGGCGCGATCCCTCCAGGTGGGCTCGGACCGCCGAGGCGAGGCTCGGGCCGATGCCGGGAACCTCGGCGATGGCGGACTCGTCCGCCTCGCGGAGCCGCGCGACCGAGCCGAAGTGCTTCAGGAGCCCCTTGACCCGGGCGGGACCGAGCCCCGGCACCTCCGACAGGATGGTCGTGATGTCCCGTTTGCGGCGCTGCCGCTGGTGCGTGATCGCGAAGCGGTGGGCCTCGTCGCGGACGCGCTGGAAGAGGAACAGGGCGTCGCTGTTGCGCGGCAGGATCACCGGGAAGTCGGAGCCGGGCGTCCAGATCTCCTCGAGTCGCTTGGCGATGCCGCAGAGGTAGACGCCCTCGACGCCGGACTCGCGGAGCGCCCGCTCGGCCGCGGCGACCTGCGGCTGTCCGCCGTCGACCACGAGCAGGTTCGGCCGGTACGAGAACTTCGCGCGTCGCGGGGAGACCACCGCGTCGCCCTCGCCCACCGCGTCGGCTCCGCTCACTGCAACGCCCTCGCTCGCCGCGTGGGACGAACCGCCGTGCTCGCCGCCGCCGAGATCCGTCGAGGCATCCGTCGCGACCTCACCCTCACCGGCCGGCGCGAGGTAGGCGAGCCGGCGCGTGAGCACCTGGTGGATCGAATCGGTGTCGTCGGTGGTGCTCGGGATGGTGAATCGGCGGTACTCGTCCTTCCGCGGGAGGCCGTCCTCGAAGACGACCATCGACGCGACGACGTTGGTGCCGCTCAAATGCGAGACGTCGAAGCACTCGATCCGCAGCGGGGCATCGGCCATGCCGAGCGCCTCCTGGATGTCCTCGAGTGCGCGGGAGCGGGCGGTGAAGTCGGCGCTCCGGCGCGTCTTGTACAGCACGAGCGTCTGTCGCGCGTTCTGGGTCGCCGTCTCGAGCAACGCCGCCTTGTCGCCCCGCTTGGCCGCTCGGAGCCGCACCTTCCGCCCGCCGAGGGCCGCGAGCCATCCCTCCAGCGCCTCCGCGTCGTCGGGCAGCGAGGGGACGACGACCTCGGCCGGCGGACGGATGTCGTCGCCATAGGCGTTCTGCACGACCGAGTCCACCAGGTCGCCGAGACCCATGTCGAGCTCCGTGTCGACGGTCCAGGAGCGCACGCCCCGGATCCGCCCGCCGCGGACCATGAAGAGGTGCACGGCCGCCGCGAGCTCGTCGTGGTCGATTCCGAACACGTCGACGTCGACGTGGTCGCGGAGGACGACCGCGCTCTTCTCGAAGAACGACTCGGCCGCCTGCAGCTCGTCGCGCCGCCGCGCGGCGGTCTCGTAGTCCTGCACCGCAGCGGCCGCGCGCATCTGCTGCGTGAGGTCGGTGATGATGCGGCGGTCCTGGTTCTGCATGAACGCGACGAACCGGTCGACGTTGGCCCGGTGCTCGGCGATCGTGACCCGGCCCGAGCACGGGCCGAAGCACCGCCCGATCTGCCCGGCGAAGCAGGGCTTGCCGGTCTGCATGGCCCGCTTGTAGTCGGAGTCCTTGCAGGTGCGGATCGGGAAGAGCTTCAACAGCAGGTCGAGCGTCTCGTTGACCGCCCAGACCTTGGGATACGGGCCGAAGTACCGCGCACCCGGGATGCCGCGCCGCCGCGTGACGATCGCGCGCGGCGCCTCGTCGGCGAGCGTCACCGCGAGGTACGGGTAGGACTTGTCGTCGCGGTACTTGACGTTGAACGGCGGGTCGAACTCCTTGATCCACGTGTACTCGAGCTGGAGCGCCTCGATGTCGTTGCCGACGACCGTCCACTCGACGGATGCCGCGGTCGTGACCATGCGGCGCGTCCGCTCGTGGAGCGTGTGCAGCGGTGCGAAGTAGTTCGACACCCGCGCGCGCAGGTTCATGGCCTTGCCGACGTAGAGCACGCGGCGCTCGGCGTCGCGGAACCGGTAGACGCCCGGATCGGTCGGGATCTCCCCCGGCCGCGGACGGTACGGGACGGTGTTCGCCATGCTCAGCTGGCGGCGACCGCCGGGCCGGCGGCGGCCTCGAAGATCTCGCGGAGGAAGAACCCCGTGTGGCTCTCGTGGACCTCGGCCACCTGCTCGGGCGTGCCGGTCGCGACGACCTGGCCGCCGCCCGACCCGCCCTCGGGACCGAGGTCGATGATCCAGTCGGCGGACTTGATCACGTCGAGGCTGTGCTCGATCACGATGACCGTGTTGCCCTTCTCGACGAGCTTGCCGAGCACCTTGAGCAGCTTCCGCACGTCCTCGAAGTGCAGGCCGGTCGTCGGCTCGTCGAGCACGTAGACGCTCCGACCGTTCGACCGGCGCTGGAGCTCGGTGGCGAGCTTCACGCGCTGCGCCTCGCCACCGGAGAGCGTCGTCGCGCTCTGCCCGAGCTGGACGTAGCCGAGGCCGACGTCGACGAGGGTCTTGAGGTAGCGGTGGATCGCGGAGATCGGCTCGAAGAACTCGGCCGCCTCGCTGATCGGCATCTCGAGCACCTCGGCGATGTCCTTGCCCTTGTAGTGCACCTGCAGCGTCTCGCGGTTGTAGCGCTTGCCGCCGCACACCTCGCACGCGACGTACACGTCGGGAAGGAAGTTCATCTCGATCTTGATCGTGCCGTCACCCGAGCACGCCTCGCAGCGGCCGCCCTTGACGTTGAAGCTGAACCGACCGGGGAGGTAGCCGCGGGCCTTGGCCTCGGCCGTCTCGGAGAACAGCGTGCGGATGCGGTCGAACACGCCCGTGTAGGTCGCCGGGTTGGATCGCGGCGTGCGGCCGATCGGCGCCTGGTCGACGTGCACCACCTTGTCGAGGTGCTCGAGTCCGCTCACGCGTCGGTGCTTGCCCGGCACCTTCCGCGCCCCGTTGAGCCGGTTGGCGAGCACGCGATAGAGGATGTCGTTCACGAGCGACGACTTGCCCGACCCGCTCACGCCCGTCACCGCGGTGAACGTGCCCAGCGGGAACTCGACGTCGACGCCGCGGAGGTTGTTGGCCTGCGCGCCCTCGACGCGGATCACGCGGGACGAGTCGACCGGACGGCGCGTCGGCGGGATCGCGATCTCCTTGCGGCCGGCGAGGTAGTCGCCCGTGAGCGACTCGGTGTTCTTCATCAGGTCGGCGTAGCTGCCGCTGTGCACGACCGTGCCGCCGTGCACGCCCGCCCCGGGTCCGATGTCGACGATCCAGTCGGCCGTGCGGATCGTGTCCTCGTCGTGCTCGACGACGATCAGCGTGTTGCCGAGGTCGCGGAGGGCCACGAGGGTGTCGATGAGCCGGCGGTTGTCGCGCTGGTGCAGGCCGATGCTCGGCTCGTCGAGCACGTAGAGCACCCCCGTGAGGCCCGAACCGATCTGGGTGGCGAGCCGGATGCGCTGCGCCTCGCCGCCGGAGAGGGTGCCTGCCGCGCGTGCGAGGTCGAGGTAGCTGAGTCCGACGCGGATGAGGAAGTCGAGTCGGAGCTTGATCTCGCGGAGCACCTGCGCCGCGATCGCCTGCTCGCGATCGGTCAGCTCGAGGCGGTCCATGAACGCGCGCGCGTCGTGCAGGCTGAGTCGGCACACGTCGGCGATCGAGGCGTCGTGGACGAGGACCGCGAGCACCTCGGGCTTCAGCCGGTCGCCGCGGCACACCGGGCAGGGGATCTCGCGGAGGTACTCGGCCCAGCGCGCGCGCTGCACGTCGGTCTCGGCCTGGAGGTACTGGCGTTCGATGTAGGGCACGACCCCCTCGAAGCCCGAGGTGTAGCTCATCTCGCGGCCGTACCGGTTGCGCCAGCGCACGCGCACCTCGAAGTTGTCGCCGCGGAGCACGGCGTGGCGGGCGTCCTCGTCGAGCTCTTCCCACGGGGTGTCGAGCGAGAAGCCCAGGTCGCGGGCCAGCCCGTCGAGGAGCTTCTCGTAGTAGTTGTAGAGGCTCTTGCCCTGCGAGGTCCACGGCAGGATGACGCCCTCGGCGATGCTCAGCGCCGGATCGCCGAGCAGCAGGTCCTCATCGACGGACATCCGCGTGCCGAGCCCGGAGCACTCGGGGCACGCCCCGAACGGGGCGTTGAACGAGAACGTGCGCGGTTCGACCTCGGTGAGCGCGATCGGGTGCTGGTTGGGGCAGCTGAGCTTCTCGGAGAAGGTCTGCCACGCGGCATCCCCCTCGCGGTCGACGTAGTTGACCTGCACCACGCCGTCGGTCAACCGCAGCGCGGTCTCGAGCGAGTCGGTGAGCCGGCCGAGGATGTCGTCGGACGCCACGAGCCGGTCGATCACGACGGAGATGTCGTGCTTGACCTGCTTCTTCAGCTTCGGCGCCTCGTCGAGGCGGATCAGCTCGCCGTCGACCACCGCGCGGGAGTAGCCCTGCCCCGAGAGCTCGCGGAAGAGGTCGACGAACTCGCCCTTCTTCTGCGAGACGACGGGGCTGAGCACCTGGAACCGCGTGCCGGACTCGAGCTCCATCAGGCGGTCGGCGATCTGCTGCACCGTCTGCCGCTGGATGCGCTCGCCGCACACCGGGCAGTGGGGCACGCCGATGCGCGCCCACAGCAATCGCATGTAGTCGTAGATCTCGGTGATCGTGCCGACCGTCGATCGCGGGTTGCGGTTCGTGGACTTCTGGTCGATCGAGACCGCCGGGCTGAGCCCCTCGATGAAGTCGACGTCGGGGCGGTCGACCTGGCCCAGGAACTGCCTGGCATAGGCCGAGAGCGACTCGACGTACCGGCGCTGGCCCTCGGCGAAGATCGTGTCGAACGCCAGCGAGGACTTGCCCGAGCCCGAGAGGCCCGTGAACACCACCATCGCATCCCGGGGGATCTCGACGTCGACGTCGCGCAGGTTGTGGACGCGTGCCCCGCGGACGCTCAGGCGCGAATGGGCATCGAGACGTGAAACTGGCACCCTACGAGTCTACGAACGGCCTCCGACACTCTCGCCGTGAGCGCACCTGCTGAGAGCGAACACACGTTCGATCCGCGCGTTCGCCGGGCCGCTCGCGCCCGCCGCCGCCGGGTCAAGCGAGGTGCCCGGCCTTCTCCATCTGGCGGAGCTCGCGTTTCAACTCCGACACCTCGTCGCGCAGGCGCGCGGCCAGCTCGAACTTCAGCTCGCCGGCGGCCTCGAGCATCTGGTCGTTGAGGTCGCGGATGAGCTCCTCGAGGTCGTTCGCCCCGGCTGCGGCGATGCCGTCGCGCTTCATCGGCACCGGCGAGCTCTTCCGCCCGTCGCGCCCGGCGAGGAGCGCGGCCGTGTCGGCCTCCTCGCGTGCGAGCACCTCGGTGATGTCGGCGATGCGCTTGCGGAGCGGCGTCGGGTCGATCGCATTGACGCGGTTGTACTCGAGCTGCATGTCGCGCCGCCGATTGGTCTCGTCGATCGCGAGCTGCATCGACTCGGTCATCACGTCGGCGTACATGTGCACCTGGCCCGAGACGTTGCGGGCCGCGCGCCCGATGGTCTGGATGAGCGAGGTCGAGGAGCGCAGGAACCCCTCCTTGTCGGCATCGAGGATCGCGACGAGTGACACCTCGGGCAGGTCGAGTCCCTCGCGGAGGAGGTTGATGCCGACGAGCACGTCGTACACGCCCGCTCGCAGCTCGGTGAGGAGCTCGACGCGGCGGAGCGTGTCGACGTCGGAGTGCAGGTACCGCACGCGCACGCCCGTCTCCGTGAGGAAGTCGGTCAGCTCCTCCGCCATGCGCTTGGTGAGCGTCGTGACGAGCACGCGCTCGTCGCGGTCGGCACGCGACCGGATCTCCTCCAGCAGGTCGTCGATCTGCCCCTTCGTCGGCTTCACGACGATCTCGGGATCGACGAGGCCCGTCGGGCGGATGATCTGTTCGACCACGCCGTCGGCGATGCCCATCTCGTACCGTCCCGGCGTCGCGGACAGGTACACCGTCTGCCCGACGCGGTCCTTGAACTCGTCCCACTTCAACGGTCGGTTGTCGAGCGCGCTCGGCAGTCGGAAGCCGTGCTCGACGAGCGTGCGCTTCCGCGAGGCGTCGCCCTCGTACATCGCGCCGATCTGCGGGACGGTGACGTGCGACTCGTCGATCACGACGAGGAAGTCGTCGGGAAAGTAGTCGAGGAGGCAGTGCGGCGCCTCCCCCGGCGCACGACCGTCGATGTGGCGCGAGTAGTTCTCGATGCCCGAGCAGAAGCCGATCTGCTCCATCATCTCCAGGTCGAACGTCGTCCGCATGCGGAGCCGCTGCGCCTCGAGCAGCTTGCCCTCGCGCTCGAGCTCCTGCAGTCGTTCGTCGAGCTCGTCGCGGATCGTGCCGATCGCGCGCTGCATGACATCGACGCTCGCGACGTAGTGCGAGGCCGGGAACACCGGCACCGCGTCGAGCTTGGCCACGACCGTGCCGGTGAGCGGGTGCAGGCTGTGCAGCGCCTCGACCTCGTCTCCGAACATCTCGATCCGAATCGCGTGCTCCTCGTAGACGGGGATGATCTCGATCGTGTCGCCGCGCACGCGGAAGGTGCCGCGGGAGAAGTCGACGTCGTTGCGCTGGTACTGCATCGACACGAACTTGCGGATGAGCCAGTCGCGATCGACCCGCTGGCCGACCTGCAACGGCATCATCGCGCTGAGGTACTCCTCTGGCGTGCCGAGGCCGTAGATGCAGGAGACCGTCGACACCACGACCACGTCGCGTCGACTCAGCAGCGAGTTCGTCGTCGAGTGCCGGAGACGCTCGACCTCGGCGTTGATCGAGGAGTCCTTCTCGATGAACGTGTCCGTCTGCGGGACGTACGCCTCGGGCTGGTAGTAGTCGTAGTACGAGACGAAGTACTCGACCGCGTTGTTCGGCATGAGCTCGCGGAACTCGTTGGCGAGCTGCGCCGCGAGCGTCTTGTTGTGCGCGAGGACGAGCGTCGGCCGCTGCACCTGCTCGATGAGCCAGGCGGTGGTCGCCGACTTGCCGGTGCCGGTCGCGCCGAGCAGCACCACGTCGGTCTCTCCGGCGTTGATGCGCGCCGCCAGGTCGCCGATCGCCTGCGGCTGGTCACCGCTCGGCGCGTACTCGCTGATGACCTCGAACGGGCGCACGGAACGGGTGGACTGCATGCCTCCGAGTCTAGGATCGCCCACCGACACGATCGCCGGGATCGCGCTCAGCGAACGCCTGGCGCTCGCGTCATCCGCTCGGCCGCTCGCGCGCCGCCGTCCGAGCCCGCTCGATGTCCACCCAGAGCGCATCGGCCTGGCTCATGGTGTGCGCGATCGTGCCGCCGGTGTCGATGACGACGTCCGCCACCGCGCGCCGCTCCTCGTCGCTCACCTGCGCGTCGACGCGGGCCTCGGCCTGGATCGGGTCGAGTCCGCGCTCCTCGACGAGTCGCCTGACCTGAGCGCGCTTCGGCGCACTGGTCACGACGACGAGGTCGAACGGGTGATCGACCTGCGCCTCGACGAGCAGCGGGACGTCGTAGACGACCACGGCGTCCGGGTCCTCCTCCTCGGCCTTCGCGATGAGCCGTCCCGACAGTTCCCGTACCGCCGGGTGGACGATCGCGTTCAGCCGCGCCCGAGCCTGGTCGTCCCGGAACACGAGCTCTCCGAGGCGCTGACGGTCGAGCGTCCCGTCCTGGCGGAGGACCTCACCGCCGAACTCGTCGACGATCGCCTGCAGGCAGGTCGTTCCCGGCTCGACCACGCGGCGGGCGAGCTGGTCGGCGTCGAGGTGGATGGCGCCGTGCTCGACGAGCCGACGCGCGACGGTGGACTTGCCCGACGCGATGCCGCCGGTGAGGCCGATCAGATACACACCCCCACTCTATTGGTGTGCGACACGTAGCCCGACGGCGAGGCGATCGTTCGTCTCGCGCGTCAGCGCTGGTGGATGACGCCGGAAGGCCGGCCCCCGAGGGGACCGGCCTTCCATGTGACGTTCGAGCAGCGAGGCTGCGCGAAGCGACTAGTTGCTCGAGAGCTTCTCGCGCAGCGCCGCCAGCGAGGCGTCGTCGGCGAGGGTGCCCGCGCCGGCCGAGTCGCTCGAGAACGACGAAGCGCCCGACGAGAACGAGTCGTCCGAAGCCTGCGCCGCGAGCGAGGCCGCGACCTGCTTCTTGTGCGCCTCCCAGCGAGCCTGGGCGGCAGCGTACTCCTGCTCCCACTTCTCGCGCTGGGCCTCGAAGCCCTCGCGCCACTCGTTGGTCTCGGGGTCGAAGCCCTCGGGGTACTTGTAGTTGCCCTGCTCGTCGTACTCGGTGAGCATGCCGTAGAGCGCCGGGTCGAACTCGGTGCCCTCGGGGTCGACCCCATCGTTGGCCTGCTTGAGCGACAGCGAGATGCGGCGACGCTCGAGGTCGATGTCGATGACCTTCACGAAGACCTCTTCGCCGACCGACACGACCTGCTCGGCGAGCTCGACGTGACGGCCCGACAGCTCCGAGATGTGCACGAGGCCCTCGATGCCGTCCGCGACGCGGACGAACGCGCCGAACGGGACCAGCTTCGTGACCTTGCCCGGGGTGACCTGGCCGATCGCGTGCGTGCGCGCGAAGACCTGCCACGGGTCCTCCTGGGTCGCCTTGAGCGAGAGCGAGACGCGCTCGCGGTCGAGTTCGACGGAGAGCACCTCGACGGTGACCTCCTGGCCGACCTCGACGACCTCGGACGCGTGCTCGATGTGCTTCCACGAGAGCTCCGAGACGTGGACGAGACCGTCGACGCCACCGAGGTCGACGAACGCACCGAAGTTGACGATCGACGAGATGACACCCTTGCGGATCTGTCCCGGGTGGAGGTTCTGCAGGAAGGTCGAGCGCGACTCCGACTGGGTCTGCTCGAGGAGGGCGCGACGCGACAGGACCACGTTGTTGCGGTTCTTGTCGAGCTCGAGGATCTTCGCCTCGATCTCCTGGCCGAGGTACGGCGTGAGGTCGCGGACGCGGCGCAGCTCGATGAGCGAGGCCGGGAGGAAGCCGCGGAGGCCGATGTCGACGATGAGGCCGCCCTTGACGACCTCGATGACCGAGCCGGTGACGACGCCGTCGTCTTCCTTGATCTTCTCCACGTCGCCCCAGGCTCGCTCGTACTGCGCGCGCTTCTTCGACAGGATCAGACGGCCTTCCTTGTCCTCCTTCTGGAGAACGAGGGCCTCGACGGAGTCGCCGACCTCGACGACCTCGCTGGGGTCGACGTCGTGCTTGATGGAAAGTTCGCGTGAGGGGATCACACCCTCGGTCTTGTAGCCGACGTCGAGGAGGACCTCGTCGCGGTCGATCTTCACGACGGTGCCCTCGATGAGGTCGCCGTCGTTGAAGAACTTGAGCGTCTTCTCGACCGCGGCGAGGAAATCGTCAGCAGATCCGATGTCGTTGATCGCGACCTGCTTGGGCGCCTTGGTCGTTGCGGTTGTCATGTAGTGGATGCTCCGAATGGACAATATCGGGCCCGACGCGGGAAGAGCGTTGTCTTTGGTGGTCCGCGACGGGCAGGCGGACAGGATTGTCACACGAGTGACACTCCATCCTAGCCGCGCGCGACGCCATGCGGCAACCCGGGCGTGTCGCTGCACACCCGCTCAGGCCCTCAGGCCGCCAGCGCGCCCCGCAACGTGTCGAGGCCGACGCCGCCGAGCGACAGCGCCCGCCGGTGGAACGCACGGACGTCGAAGGCCGCCCCCTCTCGCCGGCGCACGTCGTCGCGCAGCCCCTCCCAGATGCGCTGCCCGACCTTGTACGACGGCGCCTGTCCGGGCCAGCCGAGGTAGCGGTGCACCTCGAAGCGCACGAACTCCGGGGGCATGTTGACGTTCCTGCCCATGAAGTCGAATGCGTACTCCCCCGTCCATGGCCCTGCGCCGTCGGGACGCTGCTTTCCGAGGTGCACCCCGATGTCGAGCACGACGCGCGCGGCGCGCATGCGCTGCCCGTCGAGCATGCCGAGCCGGTCCGCCGGATCGTCGAGGTAGCCGAGGTCCTGCATGAGCCGCTCCGCGTAGAGCGCCCACCCCTCCGCGTGACCCGACGTGCCCGCGAGCTGCCTCCGCCAGGTGTTCAGCGCCCCGCGATTCACGACGGCCTGGCCGATCTGCAGGTGGTGACCCGGGACGCCCTCGTGGTAGACCGTGGTCTTCTCGCGCCAGGTGTCGAACTCCGTGACACCCTCCGGGACCGACCACCACATCCGGCCGGGACGCGTGAAGTCGTCGCTCGGCCCGGTGTAGTAGATGCCGCCCTCCTGCGTGGGCGCGATGAGGCACTCGAGCGTGCGGATCTCCTCCGGGATGTCGAACTGGGTGGCCCCGAGCTCTGCGACGGCGCGGTCGCTCGTCTCCTGCATCCACCGCTGCAGCGCCGCGGTGCCGACCAGCTTGCGCGCCGGATCCGCTTCGAGGTGCGCGACGGCCTCCTCGACGCTCGCCCCGGGCAGGATCTCCTTCGCGACCGCCTCCTGCTCCGCGACCATGCGCGCGAGTTCCTCGATGCCCCACTCGTACGTCTCGTCGAGGTCGACGACCGCACCGAGGAAGTGGCGCGAGCGGAGCGCGTAGATCTCCCGGCCGACGGCGTCGTCCATGCCCGCCTTCGGGGCGAGTTCGCCCTCCAGGAACTCGGCCAGGCGATCGTAGGCGGATGCCGCGGCCGCGGCTCCGGCCTCGAGGTCGCGCCGCACCGACTCCCCCGCCGCGTCGCCCGCCCCGCCGGCGAACGTGCTGAAGAACCCGTCGGCCCGTGCGTGCCGGCGTGCCTGCACCGCGACCTCGCGGACCTGACGGACGGCCGGAACGACGCCGCGCTCGATCCCGAGGCGCAGCGTCTCGACGTACCCGTCGATCGCGCCCGGGACCGCCGACAGCCTCGACGCGATCCGGGCCCAGTCCGCCTCCGCGGCGCGAGGCATGAGGTCGAAGACCTCGCGGATCTCCTGGGCGGGGCTCGCGATGACGTTGAGGTCGCGCAAGTGCAGGGCGGCGGCATCCGCTTCGAGATCGAGTCCGAGCTCGGCGCCGAGGTCGGCGACGGTGATCCGGTCGACGTCGTCGGCGACCGATGCCGACTCCAGTGCGGCCCGTGCGGTCCGCACGGCCTCGATGCGGGACTCGTGCCCCTCCGGTGAGAAGTCGGGGAGCCTGTGGTCCTGGTCGGTGCGGCCGAGGTACGTGCCGACCGTGGGGTTCAGGTCGACGATCGTGTCGACCCACTCCTCGGCGATGCGATCGACGGCGGTGGGGGTACGGACTGCGGTGACCATGACCGCGAGCCTAGACGAGCGGACGCCGGGGCCGCGAAGCCGTGAGCCGGCCTCGCATCCGGGCGCTCGCGACGATCGTCGAACGCAGTGTGGTCAGTGCGCCGCGTCCTCCCAGTCGCGACCTCGACCGACCTGCACGTCGAGCGGCACGAGGAGGTCCGCCGCATGCGACATCCGGTCGTGCACGAGGGCCTCGAGCTGGTCGCCCTCACCCTCGGCCACCTCGAAGATGAGCTCGTCGTGCACCTGCATGAGCATTCGCGAGCGCAGGTCGCGCGCGCGCAGCTCACCCTCGACGCCGATCATGGCGAACTTCATGATGTCCGCGGCCGAGCCCTGGATCGGGGCGTTCAGCGCCGCACGCTCGGCGTTCTCACGAAGCACGCGGTTCGGGCTGTTGAGGTCGGGGAACGGACGGCGTCGCCCGAAGATCGTCTCGGTGTAGCCGTCGAGCTTCGCCTGCGCGACGACACCGCGCAGGTAGTCGCGGA
This sequence comes from Agromyces zhanjiangensis, assembly GCF_040496055.1. Classification (NCBI taxonomy): domain Bacteria; kingdom Bacillati; phylum Actinomycetota; class Actinomycetes; order Micrococcales; family Microbacteriaceae; genus Agromyces; species Agromyces zhanjiangensis. The sequence continues at coordinate 388,712 of NZ_JBEPKB010000002.1, forward strand.
CCGCGCCGAACCGCTCGAAGTAGTCCTTCATGAGCTGGGTCGCCTCGGCGCGGTCGATGCGCAGCTGCTTCGAGAGGCCGAACGCGCTGAGTCCGTAGGCGAGGCCGTACGACATGGCCTTCACCTTGGTCCGCATGAGCGGCGTGACGTCGGCCGGATCGACGTCGAAGATCCGAGCACCCACGAAGCGGTGCAGGTCCTCTCCGGAGTGGAACGCCTCGATGAGGCCCGGGTCCTGCGACAGGTGCGCCATGATCCGCATCTCGATCTGCGAGTAGTCGGCGGTCAGCAGTTCGACGTACTCGGGGCCGTGGGTGAAGGCGGCGCGGATGCGTCGGCCCTCCTCGGTGCGGACCGGGATGTTCTGGAGGTTGGGATCGGTCGACGAGATGCGGCCCGTCGTGGTGCCCACCTGCACATAGCTGGTGTGGACGCGGCCGTCGGACTGGATCGACTTGTCGAGCGTCTCGACGATCTGCCGCAGCTTCGTCGCGTCGCGGTGTTCGAGCAGAAGCCCGAGGAACGGGTGCGGGTTCGTCTCCTGGAGGTCGGCGAGCGCCCCCGCGTCGGTCGAGTAGCCCGTCTTGGTGGCGCGGGTCTTCGGCATGCCGAGCTGGTCGAACAGCACCTCCTGGAGCTGCTTCGGCGAGCCGAGGTTCACCTCGCGGCCGATCTCGTCGTACGCCGACCGCGCGAGCGCTGCCGCCCGCTCCCCGAGCTGGGCGGAGAGCTCCGCGAGCTTCGCATGCTCGACGGTGACCCCGCGGAGCTCCATCTCGGCGAGCACGCCGACGATCGGGATCTCGATGTCGGCGAGGACGCGTCGCGACCCCTCGGAGAGCGCCGCGAGCACGTGCGGCGCGACCCGCAGCGAGTACCAGGCGAACTCCGGCGCGCCGGCGGTGCTCTCGGCGTCGGGCACCAACTGCGACGGGTCGGCCATGGGGACGGTCTCGCCGAGGTAGCGGGACACGAGGTCCACGAGGTCCTTCTCGGCCAGGCTCGGACGCACGAGCCACCCGGCGATCAGCGTGTCGACGACCAGCCCGCCGAACCCGAGGCCCGAGCGGCGCAGCGCCTTGAGCTGCGGCTTGGCGTCGGTCATGACCTTCGGCGCGTCACCCGCGAGCCACTCCTCGAACGGAGCCAGGTCGGGCTCGCCCGCGGCCCAGTCGAGGCGCACGCTCTCGGTCGTGCTCGCGATGCCCGCGCCGATCACCCGGCCGTCGAGCACCTCGAGGCTGAGCCCGAGCCCGGCCGGCTCGGCTGCGGTCGACCGCGCGAGCCAGGCGGCGAGCTCGTCACCCCGGAGCGCCTGCGGAACGGGCGTCACCGCCGCGGGCTCCGCCTCCGCGGACAGGGCGGCGGTGCCGTCGGCCGTCAGCCCGTTCGACTCGGCCGCCATCTTGGTCACGCGATCGAGCAGGGTCTTGAACTCGAGCCGGTCGAACAGCTCGCGGACGGCCGCCTCGTCCATCGGCCGGGCCACGAGGTCGGGGATCTCGACGTCGAGTTCGAGGTCGCGGACCAGGCGATTGAGGCGTCGATTGCGGATCGCGTTCTCGCGTTCCCGCCGCAGGTTGTCGCCGACCACGCCCTTGATCTCGTCGATGTGCTCGAGGATGCCGTCGAGGCTGCCGTAGAGGCCCAGCCACTTGACCGCGGTCTTCTCGCCGACCTTGGTGATGCCGGGAAGGTTGTCACTGGTCTCGCCCACGAGCGCCGCGACTTCGGGGTACTGCTCGGGCCGCACGCCGTACCGCTCGACGACCGCCTCGGCGTCGTAGCGCTTCAACTGCGACACGCCCTGCACGTTCGGGTACAGGAGGGTCACGTCGTCGTCGACGAGCTGGATCGTGTCGCGGTCGCCCGAGACGACGAGCACGTCGAACCCCTCGGCAGCGCCGCGCGTGGCCAGCGTGGCGAGGATGTCGTCGGCCTCGTAGTCCTCCTTCTCGAGCACCGTGATGCGCATGGCGCGCAGCGCCTCCTTCAGGAGGCCGATCTGGCCCTTGAACTCCTGCGGCGTCTCGCTGCGGTTCGCCTTGTACTCGGTGTACTCGCGGGTGCGGAAGGACTGCCTCGAGGTGTCGAAGGCGACCGCCAGGTGCGTCGGCCGCTCGTTGCGCAGCAGCATGAGCAGCATCGACAGGAAGCCGTGGATGGCGTTCGTGTGCTGCCCGTCGCGGGTGCTGAAGCTGTCGACCGGCAGCGCGTAGAACGCACGGTAGGCCAGCGAGTGGCCGTCGACGACGAGCAGGGTGGGCTTCACGGGGGTGGGGTCGGGCACCCGACAAGACTACAAGCGGGCACCGACACGACCGGACGGGGCGCAGCCGCCGCCGAGCCCCGCGGAGACGACGGATGCCGCGACGAACGAGTCGTCGCGGCATCCGTCACCGGGTCGGTCGCCCGGGCTGGTCGGTTCAGGACTTCTTGGGCGCGAGCTGCTCGATGATCGCCTGAGAGACGTCCTTCATGGTGAGGCGTCGGTCCATCGAGGCCTTCTGGATCCAGCGGAACGCCTCGGGCTCGGTGAGCCCCATCTTCTCGTTCAGCAGGCCCTTCGCGCGGTCGACGAGCTTGCGCGTCTCGAAGCGCTCGACGAGGTCGCCGACCTCGGCCTCGAGCGCGATGATCTGCGCGTGGCGGGCGAGCGCGATCTCGATCGCGGGCAGCAGGTCGTTGGGGGTGAACGGCTTGACGACGTACGCCAGGGCGCCCGCCTCGCTCGCGCGCTCGACGAGCTCCTTCTGGCTGAACGCCGTCAGCAGCACGACCGGGGCGATGTGGCCCTTCGAGAGTCGCTCCGCCGCCGAGATGCCGTCGAGCTGGGGCATCTTCACGTCCATGATGACCAGGTCGGGCCGCAGCTCGGTCGCGAGCTGGACCGCGGTCTCGCCGTCGCCGGCCTCGCCGACCACCTCGTAGCCGTGGTCGCGCAGGATCTCGACGATGTCGAGGCGGATGAGCGACTCGTCCTCCGCGACGACGACGCGGCGCGGAGCCGGCTGGGTGTCTTCGGTGTCTGTCACGCTGAAGAGCCTACGGTATTCTGGCCGGGGCCCTGAGGCCGGTGTGGCGGAATGGCAGACGCGGAGCACTCAAAATGCTTTGCCCGTGAGGGCGTGTGGGTTCGACCCCCACCACCGGCACCACTCGATCGGATGCGGTGCACGTCGCACGGAAGCGGCGCATGACGCAGGCGCGGATCGCGCGCATGACGCAGACGCGGATGCCGCGCGCGGCGAAGCCGCGGATCGGCCGCGCGACGCCGTCGGCGAACGCCGACGGCCCGGCCGCTTCGTGCGACCGGGCCGTCGGACGGACCGTGGGTCAGAGCACCTCGCCGACGATGTGCACGCGCACGTCGTTGGTGGTGCCGGGGATTCCGGGAGGCGACCCGGAGATGATGACGACCTTCTCCCCCGTCGTGGCCTTGCCCGTCTTCTCGAGCACGTCGTCGACCTGGCCGACCATCTGGTCGGTGTGGGTGACGCGCTCGACGACGTAGGACTCGACGCCCCAGTAGAGCGCCATGCGGCGCCGGATCGCGGGGTCGGGAGTGAAGGCGAGGATCGGGATCTTCGAACGGATCCGCGCCATGCGGCGCACCGACTCGCCGGTCTCGGTGAAGACGCAGAGGTACTTCGCCTCGACGAAGTCGGCGACCTCCACCGCGGCCAGCGTGATCGCGCCGGACTGCGTGCGGGGCTTGGTGCCGAGCGGCGCGATGCGGTCGAGCCCGTGCCGCTCGGTCGACTCGACGATGCGGCACATCGTCTTCACCGTCTGCACCGGGTACTCGCCGACACTCGTCTCGCCCGAGAGCATGACCGCGTCCGCGCCGTCGAGGATGGCGTTCGCGACATCCGAGGTCTCGGCGCGCGTCGGCACCGGCGAGTGGGTCATCGACTCGAGCATCTGCGTCGCCACGATGACGGGCTTGGCCAGGCGCCGGGCGATCTCGACCGCTCGCTTCTGAACGATGGGCACCGCCTCGAGCGGCAGCTCGACGCCCAGGTCGCCGCGGGCGACCATGATCGCGTCGAACGCCTCGATGATCTCCTCGAGCGCATCGACCGCCTGCGGCTTCTCGATCTTCGCGATGACGGGGAGGCGGCGGCCCTCCTCGGACATGATCTGGTGCACCCGGTCGATGTCGGCCGCGTTGCGCACGAACGAGAGCGCGATGAGGTCGGCTCCGAGCTTGAGCGCCCAGCGCAGGTCGGCCTCGTCCTTCTCGGAGAGCGCGGGGACGTTCACCGCGACGCCCGGAAGGTTGATGCCCTTGTTGTTCGACACCGGTCCGGCGACGACGACCCTGGTCGTCACGACGGTGCCGTCGGTCTCGAGCACCTCGACGCGGACCTTGCCGTCGTCGATGAGGAGGTGGTCGCCCGGTTCGACGTCCTGGGGCAGGCCCTTGAACGTCGTGCCGACGATCTCCTTCGTCCCGGCGATGTCCTCCGTCGTGATCTTGAAGATGTCGCCCTCGGCGAGCTCATGGGGGCCGTCGGCGAACTTCCCGAGGCGGATCTTCGGCCCCTGCAGGTCGACGAGCACGGCGACCGCACGACCGGAGTCGTTCGCCGCCTTCCGCACGTTCTGGTAGACGCCCTCGTGCACGTCGTAGCTGCCGTGGCTGAGGTTCATTCGGGCCACGTCGACGCCGGCATCGATGATCGCGCGGATCTGCTCGTAGCTCGATGTCGCCGGACCGAGGGTGGCGACCACCTTCGCTCTTCTCATGTGGTGTGTGCTCCAGGGGTTGCGCGCCGAAGCGCTGGATCGGGGTCTGCAGGCGCCGGCGGCGCCGGGTCACACGGCGAAGGCTCGCGCCGTCGCGGGGATGGGGCTCGGCAGCTGCGTCTCACCTTCAAGGTACCGGTCGACGGATGCCGCCGCAGCCCGGCCCTCGGCGATGGCCCAGACGATCAGCGACTGCCCGCGGCCCGCGTCGCCGGCGATGAAGACGCCGGGCTCCTCGGTCGCGTAGTCCGCCTCCCGCGCGAAGTTGCCGCGCTCCGTGGAGCGCAGGCCGAGCTGGTCGGCCGCGGTCTCGGTCTCGGGGCCCGTGAAGCCGAGCGCGAGCAGGACGAGGTCCGCGGGGATCTCGCGCTCCGTGCCCGCCTTCGGCACGCGGCGGCCGTCAAGGTACTCGGTCTCCGCGACGCGGATCGCGCGGACCTCGCCGACGTCGTTCGCGAGGAACTCGACGGTCGAGGCGAGGTACTGGCGCTGCCCGCCCTCCTCGTGGGCGCTCTGCACCTCGAACACGTTCGGGTGCATCGGCCACGGCTGCTCCGCGGAGCGGGTCGTGCTCGGCTGCTTGCCGATGGCGAGGTTCGTGACCGACAGCGCGCCCTGGCGGTGGGCGGTGCCGATGCAGTCGGCGCCGGTGTCACCGCCGCCGAGGACCACGACGTGCTTGCCCTCCGCGCTGATCTGGTCGAACACGTCGTCGCCGGCGACCACGCGGTTGGACTGCGTGAGGTACTCCATGGCGAAGTGCACGCCCGGCAGGTCGCGGCCGGGGATCGGCAGGTCGCGCGGCACCAGGGCGCCGGTTGCGACCACGACGGCGTCGTAGCGTCGGCGGAGCTCGTCCCACGACAGGTCGACGCCGATCTCGACGCCGGCGCGGAAGCGCGTGCCCTCGGCGGTCATCTGCGCGAGGCGCTGCTCGAGGTGCTTCTTCTCCATCTTGAAGTCGGGGATGCCGTAGCGCAGGAGGCCCCCGATGCGGTCGTCCCGCTCGTACACCGCGACCGTGTGGCCGGCGCGCGTGAGCTGCTGGGCGGCCGCGAGTCCGGCCGGGCCGGAGCCGACGACCGCCACGGTCTTGCCGGTGAGGCGTCCGGGCGGCTGCGGCTGGACCCATCCGCTGCCGAATGCCTGGTCGATGATCGAGACCTCGACCTGCTTGATCGTGACGGCCGGCTGGTTGATTCCGAGCACGCACGCCGACTCGCACGGCGCGGGACAGAGCCGACCCGTGAACTCGGGGAAGTTGTTCGTCGCGTGCAGCCGCTCGATCGCGGCACGGCCCTCGCCGCGCCACATCAGGTCGTTCCACTCGGGGATCAGGTTGCCGAGCGGGCACCCCTGGTGGCAGAACGGGATGCCGCAGTCCATGCAGCGACCGGCCTGGCGTCGGAGCTGGGCCGAGTCGCCCTGCTCGTAGACCTCTTTCCAGTCCATGATGCGCACCGGGACGGGGCGACGCTTGGGCAGCTCCCGCTCCGTGGTCTTCAGAAAACCCTTCGGGTCAGCCACCCGTCACCTCCATGCAGTCGATCGGAACCGTACGGCCGGGCGCCCTGCGCTCAGCCACCGGTCACCTCCAGGATGCGGCTCCACACGACGTCGCCGTCGGGGTCGAGACCCTCGTCGACGGCGCTCTGGCGCGTGCGGAGGACCGCGGCGTAGTCGCGCGGGAGCACCTTCGTGAAGCGGTCGAACGCGGCGTCGCCCTCCGCGAGGAGGGTCGCGGCGACCGCCGAGTCCGTGTGCTCCAGGTGCTGCTCCAGCAGGTCGCGGAGGATCTCGTGGTCGGCGCTGCCGAGCCCGTGGAGCTCCAGCTCGCCGCTCGAGAGCGACTCGCGGTTGACCTTGGCCTCGGCGAGGTCGAGCACGTAGGCCGTGCCGCCCGACATTCCGGCGCCGAGGTTGCGGCCGGTTGGTCCGAGGATCAGCGCCAGCCCGCCCGTCATGTACTCGAGCGCGTGGTCGCCCACGCCCTCGACGACGGCCGTCGCACCCGAGTTGCGGACGAGGAACCGCTCGCCCACGATGCCGCGGATGAACATGCTGCCCTGCGTCGCGCCGTAGCCGATCACGTTCCCGGCGATGACGTTGCGCTCGGCGACGAAGCCGGCCTCGCGCGACGGGCGCACGATGATCTGGCCGCCCGAGAGGCCCTTGCCGACGTAGTCGTTCGAGTCGCCCTCGAGCCGCAGGCGGATGCCGCCGGGGAGGAACGCGCCGAACGACTGCCCGGCACTGCCCGTCAGGGTCACGTCGATCGAGCCCTCGGGCAGGCCCTGGGCTCCGTGGCGGACCGTGACCTCGTGACCGAGCATGGTGCCGACGGCGCGCGCGGTGTTGCGGACCGGCAGTTCGATCTCGACCCGTCCGCCCTGCTCCAGCACGAGCGCGCTCCGGCGGATGAGCTCGTTGTCGAAGTGCTCGTCGAGCTCGTGGTCCTGTGCGCGCCCGTTGCGCCGCGGCTCCGAGTCGGAGAAGTCGGGACCGACGAGCACCGGCGTGAGGTCGAGGCCCGACGCCTTCCAGTGGCGGACCGCGCGCTCGACGTCGAGGAGCTCGCGGCGACCGATGATCTCGTCGAGCGAGCGGTAGCCGAGCTCGGCCAGGTACTCGCGCACCTCCTGCGCGATGAACTCGAAGAAGTTCACGACGAACTCGGGCTTGCCCGTGAAGCGCTTGCGGAGTTCGGGGTTCTGGGTCGCGACGCCGACGGGGCACGTGTCGAGGTGGCAGACGCGCATCATGACGCAGCCCTCGACGACGAGCGGGGCGGTCGCGAAGCCGAACTCCTCCGCGCCGAGCAGCGCGCCGATCACGACGTCGCGCCCGGTCTTGAGCTGCCCGTCGACCTGCACGACCACGCGGTCGCGCATGCCGTTCAGCATGAGCGTCTGCTGCGTCTCGGCGAGGCCGAGCTCCCACGGCGTGCCCGCGTGCTTCAGCGAGTTGAGCGGGCTCGCGCCCGTGCCGCCGTCGTGGCCGGAGACCAGGATGACGTCGGCGAGGGCCTTCGCGGTGCCGGCGGCGACCGCGCCGATGCCCGACTGGCTCACGAGCTTGACGTGCACGCGCGCACCGGGGTTGGCGCGCTTCAGGTCGAAGATCAGCTGCTTCAGGTCCTCGATCGAGTAGATGTCGTGGTGCGGAGGCGGCGAGATGAGGCCGACGCCCGCCGTCGCGTGCCGAGTGCGCGCGACCCACGGGTACACCTTCGTCGGCGGCAGCTGCCCGCCCTCGCCGGGCTTCGCGCCCTGCGCGAGCTTGATCTGGATGTCGTCGGCGTGCGTGAGGTACATGCTCGTCACGCCGAATCGGCCCGACGCCACCTGCTTGATCGCGCTGCGACGCTCCGGGTCGAGCAGGCGGTCGAGGTCCTCGCCGCCCTCACCGGTGTTCGACTTCGCGCCGAGCCGGTTCATCGCGATCGCGAGCGTCTCGTGCGCCTCCTTGGAGATCGAGCCGTAGCTCATCGCCCCCGTCGAGAAGCGCTTGACGATCGACTCGACCGGCTCGACCTCGTCGATCGGCACGGCCGGGCGCGCCCCGGTCCGGAGGGCGAACATGCCGCGGAGCGTCATGAGCTGCTCGGCCTGCGTGTCGACCATGTCGGTGTACTCGCGGAACACGTCGTAGCGGCGGTTCCGGGTCGAGTGCTGGAGGCGGAAGACCGTCTCGGGGTTGAAGAGGTGGGGCGAGCCGTCGCGGCGCCACTGGTACTCGCCGCCGGTCTGCAGCCGCTCGTGCGCCCGCACCGCGACATCCGACGGGTAGGCCACGGCGTGGCGCGACCGGTTCTCGTCGGCGACCACGTCGATGCCGACGCCGCCGAGCTTCGAGGTCGTGCCCGTGAAGTACTCGTCGATGAACTCCTGCGAGAGTCCGACGGCCTCGAAGGCCTGGGCTCCGGCGTACGACGCGATGGTCGAGATGCCCATCTTCGACATGATCTTCAGCACGCCCTTGCCGAGGGCCGTGATCACGTTGCGCACCGCCTGCTCGGGGGTGATGCCCGTGAGCACGCCCGAGCGGACCAGTTCCTCGCACGTCTCCATCGCGAGGTACGGGTTCACGGCCGAGGCACCGTAGCCGACGAGGAGCGCGACGTGGTGCACCTCGCGCACGTCGCCCGCCTCGACCACGAGGCCGACCTTCATCCGCGTCTCGGAGCGGATCAGGTGGTGATGGACCGCCGAGAGCATGAGCAGCGACGGGATCGGCGCGAGGTCCTTCGTCGTGTCGCGGTCGCTCAGGACGATGAACGACGCGCCCTCCTCGATGGCCTCGTCGACCTCGCGGCAGAGTTCCTCGATCCGCTCGCGGAGGCCGGCGGCACCCTCGTCGACGCGGTAGAGGCCGCGGAGCGTGCGCGAGGAGCGCGCGCCAGAGGGCGCGGTCATGTGCACGATCTTGGCGAGCTGATCGTTGTCGATGACGGGGAAGTCGAGCGACACCTGGCGGGCGTGCTCGGCGCCCGCGTCGAGCAGGTTGCGCTCCGGGCCGAGCGAGGTCGACAGCGAGGTGACGACCTGCTCGCGGATCGAGTCGAGCGGCGGGTTCGTCACCTGCGCGAACTGCTGGGTGAAGTAGTCGAACAGCAGGCGCGGACGCTGCGACAGCACCGCGATCGGCGTGTCGGACCCCATGGCGCCGATCGGCTCCTGGCCGGCCTTCGCCATCGGGGCGAGGAGGACCTTGACCTCCTCCTCGGTGTACCCGAACGTGCGCTGCCGGCGATTGACGGAGGCGGGCGGGTGCACGATGTGCTCGCGCTCGGGGAGGTCCGCGAGGCGGATGCGGCCCTCGTCGAGCCACTCCTGCCAGGGCGCGGATGCCGCGAGCTCGGCCTTGATCTCGTCGTCCTCGATGAGGCGGCCCGCCTCCGTGTCGACGAGGAACATGCGACCCGGCTGCAGGCGGCCCTTGCGGACGACGCGTCGCTGCGGGAGGTCGATCACGCCGATCTCGCTCGCGAGGACGACGAGCCCGTCGTCGGTCACGAGGTACCGGCCAGGGCGCAGCCCGTTCCGGTCGAGCGTCGCGCCGACCAGCGTGCCGTCGGTGAAGACGATCGCCGCGGGTCCGTCCCACGGCTCCATGAGCATCGAGTGGTAGTCGTAGAACGCTCGGCGCGCCGGGTCGATCTCCGTCTGCTTCTCCCACGCCTCGGGCACCATCATCATGACCGCGTGCGGGAGGCTGCGGCCGGCGAGTGTCAGCAGCTCCACGACCTCGTCGAACGAGGCCGAGTCGCTCGCGCCGGGCGTGACGATCGGCATGATCGGGGCGAGGTCGCCGAGCGCCTCGGACTCGAGCTGCGACTGGCGCGCGCGCATCCAGTTGCGGTTGCCCTGGATGGTGTTGATCTCGCCGTTGTGCGCGATCATCCGGAACGGCTGCGCGAGCGGCCACGACGGGAACGTGTTCGTCGAGTACCGCGAGTGCACGAGAGCGAGCTTCGAGGCGAACCGCTCGTCGGAGAGGTCGGGGTAGAACGGCTCGAGCTGCAGGGTCGTGACCATGCCCTTGTAGACCAGCGTGCGGCTGGACAGCGACGCGAAGTACAGCTCGAGCTCGCGCTCCGCGCGCTTGCGGAGGCGGAACGTCAGCCGGTCGAGCGCGATGCCCGTGATGTGCGCGCCCTCGGAGGTCGTGGCCGAGCTCCGCACGTAGAGCTGCTGGACGACCGGCATCGCTGCGCGCGCCAGCGTGCCGAGCTCGTCCGGACGGACGGGGACCTCGCGCCATCCGATGACCTCGAGGCCCTCGGACGCGGCGATGCGTCGCAGCTGCTGCTTGACCTGGCTCCGCGCCGTGGGGTCGACGGGCAGGAACGCGTTGCCGACCGCGTAAGCGCCTGCCTCGGGGAGCGGGAAGTCCACGACCTCGCGCAGGAACGCGTCGGGCACCTGGGTGATGATGCCGGCGCCGTCGCCCGTTCCCGCGTCCGAGCCGACCGCGCCCCGGTGCTCGAGGTTGCGCAGTGCGTCGAGCGCCGCGGTGATGATGTCGTGCCCGGCGGTGCCGCGCAGGGTCGCGACCATCGCGAGCCCGCAGGCGTCCTTCTCGGCGGCGGGGTCGTACATGCCCTGTGCGGGCGGGGTCAGACCGAACCTGGCGTGGGGAGGGGGAAGCGACACGTTGGACCGTCCTCGGTATCTCGGTGGCAACGGGGACGTCGTCGGCCCACGATGGAGGAGTCGCGGCGCGAGGTGCGGCGCAGCGATGGGGAACGCGGTTTCGGCGTGGCCCCCTATTCGGTGGCCGAGCGGCTCGAGCTTGTGGCAGCCGGCTCGCCGTGTGCGTTCTCGCCCTCGACGCCATCGTCGAGAGAGTCGGTGTCGGACTCGGTGTCGTCAGAGTCTACCTCAGCATCGGCCGGCACCCATTCACGCCCCGGGCGGTACACGCTCGGCTCGATCCCGGTGTGACGACGGCTCTGGACGACGATGATCACGATGCCGATCACGATGGCCGCGAACGACGCCCACACGTTCGAGCGGATGCCGAGGAACATCTCGCTCGGGTCGACGCGGATCGTCTCGAAGACGGCCCGGCCCGCGCCGTACCAGATGAGGTAGGCGCCGAACATCTTGCCCCAGCGGAGGCGGAACGCGCGCTCGAGCGCGAGCAGCACGACGACGCCGAGCAGGTTCCACACGATCTCGTAGAGGAAGGTCGGGTGGAACAGGGTGCCCTCCGGCAGCCCGGCCGGGAACGCCGCGTTGTCGGCCTCGATCTCGAGGCCCCACGGGAGGTCGGTCGGCCAGCCGAAGAGCTCGTGGTTGAACCAGTTGCCGAGGCGTCCCACGGCCTGCGCGACGAGCAGCCCGGGGGCGAGCGCGTCGGCGAACGACCAGAACCGGAGCCCGGTGAGGCGGCAGGCGATGATGACGCCGATCGCACCGCCGATGAGCGAACCGTAGATGGCGTTGCCGCCCTCCCAGATCGCGAAGACCTTCCACCACTCCTGCCCGGCGAAGTAGTCGTCGGGGTGGGTGAACACGTGGTAGAACCGTGCACCGATGATGCCGAGCGGGACCGCCCAGAGCACGACGTCGAGCACGATGCCGGGCTCGGCGCCGCGCGCGGTGAGCCGGCGCGAGGTGATGATCGTCGCGAGGATGATGCCCGCGAGGATGCACAGGGCGTACATCTGGATGTTGAGCGTCAGTCCGAAGATCGGGATCTCCAGCGTGCGCCACGCCTCGTCGGGGCTCGGGATGCTGAGCGGTGCGATCACGCCGGGCTCTGCCTTTCGTCGATGCTGCGGGGTGCCGTGACGGCGGCCCCGTCGAGACTACTTCACTGTCGGACGGTGCCGCGCGCGAGTTCCGCGGCGAGGGCGCCCGCCGCCTCGACGCCGCCGTCGGCGAGGGCCTTCACGAGCGCCGAACCGACGATCGCCCCTTCCGCGTACTCGAGCACCTCGGTGACCTGCGCGGCCGTCGAGATGCCCACGCCGACGCAGCTGGCCGGCGATCCGGCCTCGCGGAGGCGCCCGACGAGCGTCCGGGCCGCGCGGTCGACATCGCTGCGCGCACCCGTGATGCCCATCGTCGAGACCGCGTAGACGAACCCGCGGCTGGCGTCGATCGTGCGGCTGAGCCGGGCGTCGGTCGAGGTCGGCGCGGCGAGGAACACGCGGTCGAGCCCGGTTCGCTCTGAGGCCGCGATCCAGTCCTCGGCCTCGTCGGGGATGAGATCGGGCGTGATGAGGCCCGCTCCGCCGGCCGCGGCGAGGTCGTCGGCGAACCGGTCGACGCCGTACTGGACCACGGGGTTCCAGTAGGTCATGAGCAGCACGGGGGCGTCGACGCGCTCGGTGACGCGGCGGACCGCCTCGAAGCCGTGCGCGAGCCGGAAGCCGTTCGCCAGGGCCTGCTGCGTGGCCGCCTGGATCACCGTGCCGTCCATGACGGGGTCGGAGTACGGCAGGCCGAGCTCGAGGACGTCGACGCCGTTCTCGACGAGCGCCACCGCGGCCTCGACGCTCTCGTCGAGCGTCGGGAAGCCCACGGGGAGGTAGCCGATCAGCGCGCCGGCGGCCTCCTCGTTGCGGCGCGCGATGACGGTGCCGACGTTCCTCACTGCTCGCCTCCGTCGTAGAGCCCGAAGTAGCGGGCGGCCGTGTCCATGTCCTTGTCGCCGCGACCCGAGAGGTTCACGAGGATCGTGGCGTCCTCGCCGAGCTCGGCGCCGAGCTCGATCGCGCCCGCGAGCGCGTGCGCCGACTCGATGGCGGGGATGATGCCCTCGGTGCGCGTCAGCAGGCGGAGCGCCTGCATGGCCGCGTCATCCGTCACCGCGCGGTACGTGGCGCGGCCGAGCGCCGCGAGCCACGAGTGCTCGGGGCCCACGCCCGGGTAGTCGAGGCCGGCCGAGATCGAGTGCGACTCGATCGTCTGGCCATCCTCGTCCTGCAGGAGGAAGCTGCGTGCGCCGTGCAGCACGCCCGGTCGCCCCTTCGAGATGGTCGCGGCGTGACGCGGCGTCTCGACGCCCTCGCCGCCGGCCTCGAAGCCGTAGAGCGCCACGTCGGCGTCGTCGAGGAACGCGTGGAAGATCCCGATCGCGTTGGAGCCGCCCCCGACGCACGCGGCGACGGCGGTCGGCAGCGACCCGGTCAGGTCGAGCACCTGCCGGCGCGCCTCCTCGCCGATGATCTTCTGGAAGTCGCGCACCATCTCGGGGAACGGGTGGGGGCCCGCCACGGTGCCGAAGATGTAGTTCGTGGTCTCGACGTTCGTGACCCAGTCGCGCATCGCGTCGTTGATCGCGTCCTTGAGGGTGCGCGAGCCCGTCTTCACGGCGACGACCTCGGCGCCGAGCAGGCGCATGCGCGCGACGTTCAGCGCCTGGCGCTCGGTGTCGACCTCGCCCATGTAGATGGTGCAGTCGAGGCCGAAGAGCGCCGCCGCGGTCGCCGTCGCGACGCCGTGCTGGCCGGCCCCGGTCTCGGCGATGACGCGCCGCTTGCCGATCCGCTTGGTCAGCAGCGCCTGGCCGAGCACGTTGTTGATCTTGTGCGAGCCGGTGTGGTTCAGGTCCTCGCGCTTGAGGATGATGCGGGCGCCGCCGGCGTGCTCGGCGAAACGCGGCACCTCGGTGATGATCGACGGCCGACCGGTGTAGTTGCGACCGAGGTCGGCGAGCTCCTCGCCGAACGCGGGGTCGAGCTTCGCGAGCGCGTACGCCTCGGAGAGCTCGTCGAGGGCCGCGACGAGCGACTCGGGCACGAAGCGCCCGCCGAACTCGCCGAAGTAGGGACCGGTCTGGGCACGCAGGGCCATGTCACACCGCCAGGAATGCAGAGAGGTTCGAGATGGGGTCGCCCGTGACGAGCGCCTCGCCCACGAGGACCGCGTCGGCGCCCGCCGCGCGGTAGTGCGCGACATCCGCCGCCGAGAGCACGGCCGACTCGGCGACCTTGATCGCCCCATCGGGGAACCGGTCGACGATTCGGCCGAACAGGTCGCGGTCCAGCTCGAAGGTGCTGAGGTCGCGGGCGTTGACGCCGATGAGCTTCGCGCCGATCCGCGCGGCGCGGTCGAGCTCCTCGGCGGAGTGGGTCTCGACGAGCGCCGTCATGCCGAGTTCGGTGATGAGCCCGTAGAGCTCGCCGAGGGTCACGTCGTCGAGTGCGGCGACGATGAGGAGCACCATGTCGGCGCCCGCGGCTCGCGCCTCGAACACCTGGTAGGCCGTCGCGATGAAGTCCTTGCGGAGGATGGGGAGCGAGACCGCCGCGCGCACCGACTCGAGGTCGGCGAGCGAGCCGCCGAACTTGCGCCCCTCGGTGAGCACGCTGATCGCGCTCGCGCCGCCGAGTTCGTAGGTGCGGGCGAGCGCAGCTGGGTCGTCGATCGCGGCGAGCGAGCCGCGCGACGGACTCGAGCGCTTGATCTCGGCGATGACCTTGACGCGGTCGGACGGGGCCAGGGCGACGAGGGCGTCGACGGCGTCGGGGCGCGCGAGGGCCGCGGCCTCGACCTCGGCCATCGGGCGGTCGGCACGACGCGCTTCGGCGTCGGCGACGGCGTTCGCGGTGAGCTCGGCGAGCACGCGTCAGTGCGCCTTGGGCGCGACCTTGTCGCCGTCGACGCCGTAGCCCGCGCGGGCGAGGGCCCACCCGACCACGAGGCCGACGACGAGGAGCGCCGCGGACGCCCACACCAGCCACTGCACGTCGAAGAAGAAGGCGACCGTGCCGATGGTGAAGGCGAGGAGCATGATCACCACGGCCGTCCACGCCGCGGGCGAGTGTCCGTGGCCGGGGTCAACGTGCTCAGTGCTCATGGTGCTCCTTCTGTGCGGGGGTCCTGGAAGAGTCTAGCGGGTGGTCCCGGCGCGATCGTCGCCATCGACCGCGCCGTCGGGCGCACCGTCGCGCCGGGACCCGGTGTCGTCGGTGCCCGCCGTGGCCGTGGGCGCCTCGGTCGGGTCGTCGCCTCGGCTCAGGTCGTCCCACGCGTCGACGGCGCGATCGGATGCCGGGACGGCGGCGCCGTCGTCTGCGGCGACCCGGACGCCGCCACCGTGCCTCCGCGACGTCGGCCAGGCGCGCGCGGTGGCCACGACCCCGAGGCCCGCGAGCACCACGATCGCGCCGCCGACGACGGCGACGGCGGGCCAGGGTGTCGCCACCACGTCGGCGACGAGTGCCGCCGTCGGGCCGGCGCCGGCGACCCCGGTGGCGTCGGCCACGGCCGACGACACCGCGGCGACGGGGTCGGCGATCGCGAGCGACGCCGCGAGCACGACGCAGGCGCCGAGCACGGCCGCGAGAACCCCGAGCACGACCCGGATCACCGGGCCCGCGATCGTGAGCGCACCCGCCAGCGCGAGGCCGGCGAGCGCCAGCGCGGAGAGCGCGGGCGCGGCGGCCTGGCCGCCCACCTGGAGCGTCGCCGCCGAGCCCGAGGTCGCGCCGTCGACGAGGGTCGCCGCGTACCAGGCCTGGCTCCATGCGAGCAACGCGACGCCGGACCCGACGAGGATCCCGACGATCGCGCCGAGCTTCACCCGCCGGCCGCGCACGCTCACGCCCGCTCGACGGGCCGCATGGCGTTCGCGACCGCGACCGCGCGCAGCGGAGCGGCCGCCTTGTTCACCGACTCCTGGTACTCCGACTCGGGGTTCGAGTCGGCGACGAGGCCGCCGCCCGCCTGCACGCGCGCGACGCCGCCGATGATCGTGGCGGTGCGGATCGCGATCGCGAGGTCGGCGTCGCCGCCGAAGCCGAAGTAGCCGACCACGCCGCCGTACACGCCCCGCTGCGCGGGCTCGAGCTCGTCGATGATCTCGAGCGCCCGCGGCTTCGGGGCCCCGGACAGGGTGCCGGCCGGGAACGTCGCCCGGAACACGTCGACCGCGTTCGCGTCGGGCGCGAGGTCGCCCTCGACCGACGAGACGAGGTGCATGATGTGACTGAACCGCTCGACGCGCATGAACTCGGTCACCTCGACCGTGCCGGCCGAGCACACCTTCGCGAGGTCGTTGCGGGCCAGGTCGACCAGCATGAGGTGCTCCGCCTGCTCCTTCGGGTCGGCGATGAGCTCGGCCTCGAAGTCGGCGTCGTCCTCCGGCGTCGCGCCGCGCGGCTTCGACCCGGCGATGGGGTGCGTGTAGACGCGGCCGTCCTCGACCTTGACGAGCGCCTCGGGCGACGATCCGACGATCCAGTACGGCTCCCCCGAGACGTCCTCGAGGTGCAGGAGGTACATGTACGGGCTCGGGTTGAGGCTCCGGAGCACCCGGTACACGTCGATCGGGTGGGCCGTGGCCTCCTGCTCGAACCGCTGCGAGACGACGACCTGGAAGATGTCGCCCTCGCGGATGTACTCCTTCGAGCGCTCGACGGCGGCGAGGAAGTCCGCCTTCTCGGTGCGGTGACGGGGCGCGGGCGCACGGGTCAGGTCGATCTCGGCGAGATGCGCCTCGGACGGTCGCGCGAGCGCCGACTGCATGCGGTCGAGTCGCGACTGCGCGTCGTCCCAGAGCTGCTCCGCGGGCTCGTCGCGGTCGTTGAGCACGGATGCCACGAGCTGCACGGTGCCCGTCCGGTGGTCCATCACGACGAGCTCGGACACGAACGCGAACGCCTGGCCCGGCACGTCGAAGTCCGCGGGTGGGCGGTTCGGCAGGTGCTCGATCTGGCGGATCGCCTCCCAGCCGATGAAGCCGACGAGCCCGCCCGTGAGCGGCGGCGCGCCGGGAACGTCCTCGGTGTGCCAGCGCGCGTAGAGCGACTCCAGCGCCGCGAGCGGTGCGAGGTCGTCGGATGCCTCGCCGAGCGCGCGCGCGCGCGACATCCCGTAGTCGAGCCACTCGACCCGGCCGTCGCGGTCGGTGAGGACGCCGTGCGAGGCCGCGCCGACGAAGGAGTACCGCGACCAGATCCCGCCCTGCTCGGCGGACTCGAGCAGGAACGTGCCGGGGCGACCCCCGGCGAGCTTGCGGTAGATGCCGACGGGGGTCTCGCCGTCGGCGAAGAGCTCGCGGACGACCGGCACCACGCGCCGCCCGGGCAGGAGCGCGGTGAAGTCGTCGAACCGGGTCGTGGCGGTGCGGGGGGCCGTCATCGTGCGCCTCCGGGCGGTTGGTCGAGGTCGGGCGCGCCGGCGACGACCCGCAGCGGGTCGCCGTCGAAGCAGGTTCGGGTGCCGGTGTGGCAGGCGACGCCGACCTGCTCGACCCTGACGAGCAGGGTGTCGGCGTCGCAGTCGAGGGCCGCGGACCGGACGTACTGCGCGTGTCCGGACGTGTCGCCCTTCCGCCAGTACTCCTGGCGCGAGCGCGACCAGAAGGTGACGCGACCCTCGGTGAGGGTGCGCCGCATGGCCTCGCGGTCCATCCAGCCGAGCATGAGCACCTCGCCCGTGTCCCACTGCTGGATGACCGCGGGCAGCAGCCCGTCCGCGTTGAAGGCGGCGCGATCGACGGCGGTCGCATCGGGCGCCCAGCCCTCGACGTCGCGCTCGAGCTCCTCGTCGTCGTGGTACGTCATCGCACGACCCTCCCGTCTGCGGCGAGGACCTGCTTGACCTCGCCGATGGTGAGCTCCCCGTTGTGGAACACGGATGCCGCGAGCACGGCGTCGGCGCCTGCTTCGATCGCGGGCGCGAAATGCTCGAGCGCACCGGCGCCGCCCGACGCGATCACCGGAACGCTCGAGAGCCCGTGCATGAGCCGCACGAGTTCGAGGTCGAATCCTTGCTTGGTGCCGTCGGCGTCGATGGAGTTCACGAGCAGCTCGCCCGCGCCGAGCTCGATCGCCCGCCGCGCCCACTCGAGCGCGTCGAGTCGCGTCTCGGTGCGTCCGCCGTGCGTGGTCACGACGAAGCCGGACCCGGTCCGGTCGGACCGCTTCACGTCGAGCGAGAGCACGCAGACCTGGGCGCCGAAGCGGTCGGCGATCTCGGCGATGAGCTCGGGTCGGGCGATCGCCGCACTGTTGACGCCGATCTTGTCGGCGCCGTGCCCGAGCAGGCGCGCCACGTCGTCCGCCGTGCGGACACCGCCGCCGACCGTGAGCGGGATGAACACCTGCTCGGCGACGCGGCGCACCATGTCGAAGGTCGTCGAACGGTCGTCGACCGTCGCCGTGACGTCGAGGAAGGTGAGCTCGTCGGCGCCCTGGTCGGCGTAGCGGGCGGCGAGCTCGACCGGGTCGCCGGCGTCGCGCAGGTTCAGGAAGTTGACGCCCTTGACGACGCGGCCGCCGGCCACGTCGAGGCACGGGATCACACGGACGGCGAGGGACATGCGCTGCTCCCTACAACCGGGCGGCGTGGATGGCGCTCACGAGGATCGCGCGCGCACCCAGCTCGTACAGGGCGTCCATCACGTGGTTGGTCTCGACCCGCGGGATCATCACGCGGACCGCGACCCACTCCGGATCGTGGAGCGGCGAGACCGTCGGCGACTCGAAGCCAGGCGCGGCGGCCGTCGCGGCCTCGAGCTTCGCCACCGGGACGTCGTAGTCGACGAGCACGTACTGGCGCGCGACGAGGACGCCCTGCAGGCGACGCACGAGCGTCTGCGTGCCGGGCTTCTCCACCCCTGAGCCGATGAGCACGGCCTCGGAGTCGAGGATCACCGGGCCGAAGATGTCGAGGCCGGCCTTGCGGAGCGTCGACCCCGTCGAGACGACGTCGGCGACGGCGTCGGCCACTCCGAGCCGGACGGCGGACTCGACCGCACCGTCGAGCTTGACGAGCTTCGCGGTCACGCCGTGCCGCGAGAGGAAGTCCCCGACGAGGCCGGGATAGCTCGTCGCGACGCGGACGCCCTCGAGGTCGGCGAGCTCGCCGTACGCATCGGGCGGGCCGGCGAACCGGAACGTCGAGTCGCCGAAGCCGAGCGGGGCGATCTCGGTCGCCTCGGAACCGGAGTCGAGCAGCAGGTCGCGGCCCGTGATGCCGACGTCGAGCGCGCCCGATCCCACGTAGGTGGCGATGTCGCGGGGGCGGAGGTAGAAGAACTCGACCCCGTTGCGTGGGTCGGCGACCACGAGTTCACGAGAGTCCCTTCGGCCCGTGTACCCGGCCTCGTGGAGCATCTGCGCGGCGGTCTCGGAGAGCGAGCCCTTGTTGGGCACGGCGATTCGGAGCATTCCCTGGCTTTCGTGTCGACGGAACTGATCTGCGGGCATGGCGTGATCAGAGATGTCGGTACACGTCTGCGGGCTCGAGCCCCTTGGCCAGCATCAGCACCTGCAGGTGGTACAGGAGCTGCGAGATCTCTTCCGCGGTCTCGTCGTCGCTCTGGTACTCGGCGGCCATCCAGACCTCGGCCGCCTCCTCGACGATCTTCTTGCCGATGGCGTGCACGCCGGCGTCGAGCTGACGAACGGTGCCGCTGCCCTCTTGGCGGGTGCGGGCCTTGTCCTGGAGCTCGACGAAGAGGTCGTCGAAGGATTTCACCCGTCCAGACTAGCGGGGTCCTCGCGGCGCTCGTGGCGGTGTGACGCGACCGCGGCGCGGAGCTCGGCGATCCGCTCCCCCGGGACGCCGCGATACACCGCCGACCCCGCCACGAAGGTGTCGGCGCCCGCCTCCGCAGCGATCCCGATCGTGTCGACCGTGATGCCGCCGTCCACCTGGAGCCAGACGTCCAGGCCGGCCGCCTCCACCGCGTCGGCGACGCGTCGCAGCTTCGGCATCGTCTCGACGATGAAGGACTGTCCGCCGAATCCCGGTTCCACGGTCATGATGAGGACCTGGTCGAACTCGGGCAGGAGGTCGAGGTAGGGCGAGGCATCCGTGCCCGGCTTCAGGGCGATGCCCGCACGCGCGCCGATCTGCCGGAGGTGCCGGGCGAGGGCCACGGGCTCGTTCACGGCCTCGGCGTGGAAGGTGACCGACGCCGCGCCCGCCTCGGCGTAGCCGGGCGCCCACCGGTCCGGGTCGTCGATCATGAGGTGCACGTCGAGCGGGATCGGGCTCACCTGCTGCAGCCGCTGCACCATCGGGAGCCCGAACGTGAGGTTGGGGACGAAGTGGTTGTCCATGATGTCCACGTGCACGAGGTCGGCGGTGCCGATGCGTCCGAGTTCCCGCTCGAGGTTCGCGAAGTCGGCCGCGAGGATGCTCGGGTTGATGCGCGTCGCCATGTCCGCAACCCTATCGGCGCGGCGACCGGCTCAACGCTTCCGCACGAGCGCGATGAACATCGCGTCGGTGCCGTGCCGGTGCGGCCACAACTGCACGGTGCCGTCGTCGTCGGCCAGGTCGAGCGGATGCTCCGCCACCTGCTGCACGACGGCGGCCGTGTCGAGCGCCTCCGCGTCGTCGCCCCATCGCGAGAGCGCCCGCCCGAGGGTGCCGTGGGTCTCCGCGGTGTGCGGCGAGCAGGTCACGTAGGCGAGGACGCCGCCGGGCGCGAGCGCGGCGAACGCGGCATCCGCCAGCTCGCCCTGCAGCCGGGAGAGCTCGGCGACGTCGGTCGGGGACTTGCGCCACCTCGCCTCGGGACGGCGGCGCAGCGCGCCGAGGCCGGTGCACGGCGCGTCGAGCAGGATGCGGTCGAAGCCGCCCTCGGCGCCCAGTGCCGCCGGCTCGACCTCGCGACCGTCGCCGACGTGGACCTGCACGTCGAGCGGGACGGGCGCCACGGCCTTCCGGACGAGCTCGGCCCGCGCCGGCACGACCTCGTTCGCGACGAGCGACGCGCCGCCCGCGAGGGCCTCGGCCGCGAGCAGCGCGGTCTTGCCGCCCGGCCCCGAGCAGAGGTCGAGCCAGCGCTCGCCCGCCCGCACCGGCGCGACCCGGCTCAGCGCGAGCGCGGCGAGCTGCGAGCCCTCGTCCTGGACGCGGACCCGCCCCTCGTTGGCGGCGACGACGTCGAACGGCGCTGCGGCGGTGAGGCCCGTCGGCGAGTAGCGGTCGGGTTCGCCGAGCGCTGCCGGGTCGGCGGCCAGTCCCGGGAGCGCCGCGAGGTTGACCCTGGGCGAGGCGTTGTCGGCCTCGAGGAGCGCCGTCAGCTCGTCGACCCGGCCCTCGCGCTCGAGCGCGGCGCGAAGCGCCCGGATCACCCACACGGGGTGCGAGTGCACGGCCGCCAGCGCGGCATCGGGCGACCCGGCCTCCTCGGCGATGAGCTCGAGCCACGCCGCCGGCTCGCGACGCGAGACGGTGCGGAGGACCGCGTTCACGAAGCCCGCCGCCGACGGCGCCACGCGACGGACCAGGGCGACGGACTCGTTCACGGCCGCGTGCGTCGGCACGCGCGTGGCGAGGAGCTGGTGCGCGCCGAGGCGGAGGACGTCGAGCACCGGCGGGTCGATCGCCGCGACGTCGCGGCCCGCGGCGATCCCGATGACGGCGTCGTAGCGACCGATGAGCCGCAGCGTGCCGTACGTCAGCTCGGTGGCGAGTCCGGCGTCGGCCGCGCTCAACCGTGCGCGCTCGATGCGGGCCGGCAGCAGCAGGTTGGCGTAGGCGTCGGAGTCGCGGACCGCGGCGAGGACGTCGTAGGCGACGAGTCGGGCCGGGGAGACCCGCTCGGCCCGCGGGCGACCGCCTCGGCCGTCGCCTCGCCGGCTCGGCCGCCGACCGGCGCGACCGGGACCGTCGGGCCCGCCGGCGCCGTCCGAGCGTTCCGGCCGGCCGCTCCCCCGCGCGTCGTCGCTCATCGCGCGTCCGCCCGCTGGACGCCGAGGCCACGCCACCAGTCGGCGGCGGCCATCGCGTTCCGCCCGGCCGGCTGGACGCGGCGGAGTTCCAGGGCGCCGTCGGCCGTGCCCGCGAGCAGCCGCTTCCCGTCCAGCCGGAGCTCCCCCGGCTCGAATCGGCGGGAATCGGCGCCGACGGATGCCGGTGCGGCCGCCAGCACCTTGAGGCGGATCCCGTCGACCTCAGTGTGCGCACCGGGCTCGGGCGTCACGCCGCGGACGCGGGCATCGACCTCCGCGGTCGACCGGGTCCAGTCGATCCGGCCGTCCTCGATGCCGAGCTTGGGGGCGAACGTCGGCTCGCCGGACTGCGGGGTCGCGACCGCGGTCCCGGCCGCGATGGCGTCGACGACGTCCCCCACGAGCTCGGCCTCGGACGCGGCGAGCGACTCGAGCGCCTCGCCCGCCGTCTCGCCCGGTAGGACCGGGCGCGACCGGATCGCGTAGACGTCGCCGGCATCGAGGTCGGGCACCAGCCGGAAGACGCTCGCGCCGAGCTCGGCGTCGCCCGCGATGAGCGCGCGCTGCACCGGCGCCGCGCCGCGCCACGCGGGCAGTGCCGAGAAGTGCAGGTTGATCCAGCCGTGCGTCGGCGTCGACAGCAACGGCTCGCGGACGAGCCCCCCGTAGGCCACCACCACGCCCAGGTCGGGTCCGAGCGCGGCGACGCGCTCGGTCGCCTCGGCGTCGAGCCGCGCGGCATCGATGACCGGGATGCCGAGACGCACGGCGGCCTGCGCGACCGGGGACGGCGTCAGCACGCGCTTGCGACCGAGCGGAGCCGGCGGCCTCGTGACGACGCCGACGACCTCGTGGTCGGAGGCGGCGAGTCGTTCGAGGGTGGGCACGGCGACGGCGGGGGTTCCCGCGAACACGATCCGGAGGTGGGGCACACCCCATTGTCCCAGTGTCACGGGAGCCCGGGGTCGTCCATGCGGACGCGGACGACGGGCGGACGACCCGGTCGACGGCCCGCGACCGGGCGCCGACGTTCGGTCGCCGCTCGGATCGCCTCGCCCTTCAGGTGCTGGGCGACCTCGGCGCCGGCACCGTAGGCGAAGCGCACGATGGCACGCTCGAGCCCGTCGTCGTCGGCCGGCGTCGGACCGAGCACGTCGACGCCGTCGACGCCGCGCACCCGCTCGAGCGCCGCGGCGAGCCGATCGTGCGACGACACGACCGAGGCCATCCGCACCGCCGGCGGGAACCGGAGGGTCCGACGCGTCTCGAGCTCCTCGGCCGCCCACTCCGCCTGGCGCCACGTCGCGAGCGCCGTGCCGAGGGCACCGCCGACGCCCACGAGGAACACCGGCGAGCCCGGCGCGGCGAGTGCGGCGGCGTTCGACCACCAGCGCAGGCAGTCCTCGGCGACGCGCAGGGACTCGCGCAGGAGCATCCGCTCGCCGTCGAGCAGCAGGATCGCGCGGTATCCGCCGTCGGCGATGGGCTCGGCGCCGCGGGTCGCGACCACGAGCTGCGGATCGGGGCCAACGCGCACGATCGGTCGCTCGCCGTCGGAGACGACGACGCGCGAGCGCGGGAACGCGCGGCCGAGCTCCTCGGCGGTGCGGCTCGCGCCGACGACCGCGGCCCGCAGCTTCGTGCCCTCGCAGACGCCGCACCGCCATGCCGTCGCGGCGGTGCCGCAGAGGCCGCACGCCGGAGCCCCGCCCGTGCGCGGAACGACGAGCGCCCCGCCGCATGCCGCGCACCGCGCGGGCTCGCGGCAGCGGTCGCAGACGAGCATCGGGGTGTGCCCGGGTCGTGCGACCTGCACGAGCACCGGGCCCTGCGAGACGGCGACCTGCGCCTCGCGCCACGCGGCGGACGGGATGCGCGCGTTGCCGCTCTCCGGCGCGGCCTGCTGCTCGGTGAGGACCACTCGCGGCCGCGAGCCGCGGTGCAGGGGCACGTCGTGGACCCACCCGAGCTCGACGAGCCGCTGCACCTCGACGCTGCGGCTGTGGGCGACGAACAGCAGTGCGGCACCCGATTGCTCCTGGCGGATGAGCGCCGCGTCGCGGCTGTGGACGCCCGGCGCGAGCGGCTCGGACTGCAGCCCGTCGCCGTCGTCGACGACGACGACGAGCCCGAGCCGCGCGGCCGGCGCGTACACCGTCGACCGGCTGCCGACGACGACCCGTGCCGCGTCGGCCGTGGCGTCGAGGAACGCGCGGTAGCGCGCGGGCCCGGTCTGGCGCGCGTCCGTCCTGAGCACCCGACGCGGATCGACGAACTCGGCCAGCGCGGCCTCGAGCTGCTCCTGGTCGCGGTAGTCGGGCACGGCCACGACGGTCGAACGGTCGTTCGCGAGGGCGTGCGCCGCGCCCTGCGCGACGGTGCGCGCCCAGCCGCCGACCCAGGTGCCGTCCGCCAGACGCACGGGGCGGGCATCGGCGGCCAGCGACATCCGCTCGCCCGCCGCGATGCCGCGCTCGACGCGTCCCGGTTCGTAGCCGTCGATCGCGCCCGCGGCGTCGGGCAGTGGGCCGGGATCCGGTTCGGCGGCCCGCCACGCCCGCTCGGCGCGGACGTAGCGCGGCGGGATCGCGATCCGCAGGATGTCGCTCGCGTTGCCCGCTGCGCGGTCGGCGGCCGCGCGCGCGAGCCGCCACACGTCGGACGTCAACGCCGGCACGTCGGAGACGACGTCATCGAGCTCGCTGAGTTCGCCACGATACTCCGATCGCTCGGCGAGCTCGACGATCCAGCCCTGGGCGATGCGGCCCCCCGACCTGAGCGGCACGCGCACCCGGACGCCGCGCACCGCGGCGCCGGCGAGCCGCTCAGGGACTCGGTAGTCGAACAGCTGGTCGAGCTGCGGCAGCGGCGAGTCGACGAGGACCCGGGCCACCGGGCGACCGGTCACCTCAGCCCGCCGGCCACGTCAGAGCCCGGCGGCCGCGCGGAGGTCGTCGACGCGGTCGAGCCGCTCCCAGGTGAAGTCGGGCAGCTCGCGGCCGAAGTGACCGTACGTCGCCGTCTTCGCGTAGATCGGTCGGAGCAGGTCGAGGTCGCGGATGATGGCGGCCGGACGCAGGTCGAACACCTCGCGGATCGCCTCGGTGATGCGCTCCTCCGGCAGGTGGCCGGTGCCGAAGGTCTCGACGTAGAGCCCGACGGGCGCAGCGGCGCCGATCGCGTAGGCGACCTGCAGCTCGAGCCGGTCCGCGAGCCCGGCCGCGACCGCGTTCTTCGCCACCCAGCGCATCGCGTACGCCGCCGAGCGGTCGACCTTCGACGGGTCCTTGCCGCTGAACGCCCCGCCGCCGTGGCGGCTCGCGCCGCCGTAGGTGTCGATGATGATCTTGCGGCCGGTGAGGCCGGCATCGCCCTGCGGGCCGCCGATCTCGAAGCGGCCGGTGGGGTTGATGAGCACCTTGAGCTCGGGGCGGGCGAGCTCGACGCGGTCGAGCGTGGGCCGGATGACGAGCTCCTCGACCTCGGCGCGCAGCTGCTCGGTCGATACCTTCGGGGAATGCTGGGTCGAGAGCACGACGGTCTCGATGGTCCGCGCGGTCTGGCCCTCGTAGCCGATCGTGACCTGCGTCTTGCCGTCGGGGCGGAGGTAGTCGAGCTCGCCCTGCTTGCGCACCTCGGCGAGCCGTTCGGCGAGGCGGTGCGCGATCCAGATCGGCACGGGCATCAGCTCTGGCGTCTCGCGGACGGCGTAGCCGAACATGATGCCCTGGTCGCCCGCGCCCTGGCGGTCGAGCTCGTCGAGGCTCGCGCCCTCGCGCGTCTCGAAGGCGTCGTCGACGCCCTGCGCGATGTCGGGCGACTGCGCGCCGATCGACACCGAGACGCCGCACGAGCGGCCGTCGAACCACACGTCGGACGACTCGTACCCGATCGAGGTGATGCGGTCGCGCACGATCGCGGGGATCTCGACGTATCCCGACGTCGACACCTCACCGGCGACGTGCACCAGACCGGTCGTCACGAGCGTCTCGACCGCGACTCGGGCCGCCGGATCGACGGTGAGCAGCGCGTCGAGGATCGAGTCCGAGACCTGGTCGCAGATCTTGTCTGGGTGCCCCTCGGTGACGGACTCGGAGGTGAACTGGCGCAGTGCGCTCATACGGGGTGGGTGTCCTTCGTGGTGGGCTCGGCGCCGGGCGCGACGCGCTCGGCGATGACATCGAGGATGGCGTGCGCCACCGACATCTTGGTGCCGGACGCCTCGGCCGCGACGCGGTCGTCGGCGGCGATGATGCTCACGGCGTTCTCGTCGGCGGCGAAGCCGTGGTGCCAGCCGACGCGGTTGACGACGAGGAGGTCGGCGCCCTTCGCGCGACGCTTGGCACGCCCGAGCTCCAGCAGGCGGGTCGGGTCGGGCTCGGTCTCGGCGGCGAAGCCGACGAGCACGGTGCCGTCGTGCGGCGCGGCGCCGAGGCCGGCGAGGATGTCGGGGTTGCGCACGAGCTCGATCGACATGCGCTCCTGCCCGTCGACCTTCTTGATCTTCGCGTCGCTCACGTCGGCCGGACGGAAGTCGGCGACCGCGGCGGCCATCACGACGACGTCGGCGCCGGCGGCGGCCGCGGTCACGGCCTCTTGGAGTTCCAGGGCGGTCGAGACCGGGACGACGCGGCAGCCGCCGGGCGAGGCGACCTCGAGGTTCGCGGCGATGAGCGTCACCTCGGCGCCCCTGGCCGTGGCCGCCTCGGCGATGGCGACGCCCTGCTTGCCGCTCGAGCGGTTCCCGAGGAAGCGCACTGGGTCGAGCGGCTCGCGCGTGCCGCCGGCGGTGACGACGACGCGCCGGCCGGCGAGGTCGCCGACGGACTCCGTCGCCGGCGCCCCGGCATCGAGCCCGTGACGACGGGCCACCTCGAGCGCCGCCGCGACGATCGCGTCGGGCTCCTCGAGCCGTCCCGGGCCGCTGTCGGTGCCCGTGAGCTGGCCGACGGCCGGTCCGACGATCGTGACGCCGCGGTCGCGGAGCGTCGCGATGTTCGCCTGCGTGGCGGGATGCCGCCACATCTCGGTGTGCATCGCGGGCGCGATGACCATCGGCGCCTCGCTCGCGAGGACCGTGTTGCCGAGCAGGTCGTCGGCGAGGCCCGTCGCGAGCTTCGCGATCGAGTTCGCCGTCGCGGGCGCGATCACGATGAGGTCGGCCGCCTGGCCGATGGCGACGTGGCGAACCTCGGCCACGCCCTCGAAGAGGTCGACGTGGACCGGATTGCGCGAGATCGCCTCGAGCGTCGGACGCCCGACGAACCGCAGCGCCGACTCGGTCGGCACCACGTGCACGTCGTGGCCCGCGAGGACCAGCGAACGCACCACCGACACGGCCTTGTACGCCGCGATGCCGCCGGTGATGCCGACGACGATGTTCAGCGGCATCCGGGCCTGCCGGCTACTCGCCGATCGGGCGGAGGCGCAGCTTGTCCTCGTTGACCTCGTGGAGGGCGACCGAGAGGGGCTTGTCGTCGATCGACGAGTCGACCAGCGGCCCGACGTTGTCGAACAGGCTGCCCTCGTGGAGGTCGGCGTAGTAGTCGTTGATCTGTCGCGCCCGCTTGGAGGCGAAGATGACCAGCTGGTACTTCGAGTCGACCTTCGACAGGAGGTCGTCGATGGGCGGGTCGATGATGCCGGACAGCTTCTCAGCCATGGAGAGACTCCTTCAGGTGGGGCGCACCCCCGGTGCGCGGAAGATCGTGGCGCGAGGCAGGCTGACGCCGGCCCCGGCGAGGCCGCATCAAGTCTACGACCTTTTGCGCGGCCTCGCGGACCTCGTGGTTGACGACCCGGTGGTCGAACTCCTCGACGGCCGCGAGTTCGACCTTCGCGGTCTCGAGTCGGCGCTGCTGCTCGGCGGGGCTCTCGGTGCCGCGCCCGACGAGCCGCCGGACCAGTTCGTCCCATGTGGGCGGGAGGAGGAAGACGAGCGTCGCCTCGGGCATCGCACGGCGGACCGAGCGGGCGCCCTGGATGTCGATCTCGAGCAGGACGCTGCTGCCGGCGGCGATCGCGTCCTCGACGGGACGGCGCGGGGTGCCGTACCGGTAGGCGTTGTGCACGGTCGCCCACTCGAGCAGCTCGCCCGAGTCGACCATCCGATCGAACTCGTCGTCCGTGACGAAGAAGTAGTGCTCGCCCTCGACCTCCCCGGGCCGCGGCGCGCGCGTCGTCGCGGAGACGGAGAGCTTGACGTCGGGGTGGTGCTCGCGGATGTAGCCCGCGACCGTGCCCTTGCCGACTGCGGTCGGCCCGGCCAGCACGACGAGGCGATCGCCCGTGCCGCCGTGGTCGGCGACCCACCCGGCCGTGAACTCGCGCAGGCGCCGGCGCTGGAGGCGGCCGAGGCCGCCCAGTCGCTTCGAGTTCGCGATCTGGAGCTCCTCCATGATCCGCGCGCACTTGGTCTGACCGATGGCGGGGATCGACGTGAGGAACTCGGAGACGCGGAGTCGGCCCTCGACGCCGTCGGGCTCGTCGTAGGCGACCCGGAGCACGTCGAGCGGGCTCCTGGCGCCCTCCGCGACGGCGTGCTTCACGGCCGCGCGGGCGCGTCGCGCCGCCACCGCCGCGCGCGACGCGGCGACCCGGTCGACCTCGGGCGGGGCGGATGCCGTGGTCCGATCAGACATCGAGCGCCCCCACCTCGTCGGCACGGCGCGAGATCGCGTCGGCGATGCCGTCGGGACCGGCCGCGAGCAACCCGCGGCTGTCGGTCAGGATGGCGCCGGGCGCGAGCGCGCCCAGGCGCGCCGGGACGTCGCGGAGCTCGCCGCCCTGGAACCCGATGCCCGGGACGAGCACGGGCACGCGCGGGCGGGCGTTGCTCGAGACGTCGATGCCGAACTCCTCGGGCACGATGGTCGCGCCGAGCACGACGCCCACGGACCCGAACGCTCGCTCGTCGGCGCCCTCGCGGCTGCGGTTCCACGCATCCACGCCCGACACGATCGCACCGGCCACCGACGACCCCTCGCGGCTCGACCCCTGCAGCACGGCCTGCTGGATCGCCGCGGCCTCCGGGTTCGACGTCGCCGCGACGACGAACAGCCCCGCCTGCGCGGCCTCCGCCTGGCGCATCACGCCCTCGATCGATCCGAGGCCCTGGTACGCGTAGATCGTCATGGCGTCGGCGCGCAGCGGCGACCCGTGCGAGAGCCAGGCCTGGCCGTACGCCTCGACGGTCGACCCGATGTCGCCCCGCTTGACGTCGGCGATCACGAGGAGGCCGGCATCCCGGGCGAGGTCGAGCACGCGCTCCAGCGCGGCGTACCCGGCCGAACCGTGGCGCTCGAAGAACGACACCTGCGGCTTCACGATGCCGACCCGGCCGGCCGCGGCATCCACCACCCTCAGGCCGAACTCGCGGACGCCCGCCCCGGTATCGGGCAGGCCCCACTCGTCGAGGAGCCACGCGTGCGGGTCGACGCCCACGCAGAGGCGCCCGCGCGTGGCGAACGCCGCTTCGAGGCGCTCGCCGAACGAGGCGACGACGCTCACGCGACCACCTCGGCGGCGCGACGGCGCGCGTACTCCTGCAGGCTCGTCACGTCGAAGCCGCCGTCGTTCGCATCGAGCGAGGCGACCGCGGCCGAGAGCTCGGCGATGGTGGTGAACAGCGGGATGTCCGCCGCGACGGCGGCCGCGCGGATCTCGTAGCCGTCGGCGCGGGCCGAGCGACCGCTCGGCGTGTTCACGACCACGTCGATCTCGCCGCGATGGATGAGCTCGACGACCGAGGTCGCGTCCTCACCCTGCTTCTCGCTGTACTTCAGCACCACGTCGGCGGCGATGCCGTTGCGACGCAGCACCTCGGCGGTGCCCTCGGTCGCCACCAGGTCGTAGCCGAGCTGCTGCATGCGGAGCACCGGCAGGATGATGGCGCGCTTGTCGCGGTCGGAGACCGAGACGAAGACGCGGCCCGACAACGGCATCCCGCCGTACGCGGCGAGCTGGCTCTTCGCGAACGCCCTCGGGAAGTCGCGGTCGATGCCCATGACCTCGCCGGTCGAACGCATCTCCGGGCCGAGCACCGAGTCGACCATGATGCCCTCGCGCGTGCGGAAGCGGTGGAACGGCAGCACGGCCTCCTTCACCGCGACCGGCGCGTCGAGGGGCACCTTCGAGCCGTCGACCTCGGGCAGCATGCCCTCGTCGACGAGGTCGCGGATCGAGTCGCCGACCATGATGCGCGACGCGGCCTTCGCGAGCGGGATGCCGAGCGCCTTGGAGACGAACGGCACCGTGCGGCTGGCACGCGGGTTGGCCTCGAGCACGTAGAGCACGCCCGCGCCGATCGCGAACTGCACGTTGAGCAGGCCGCGCACACCGACGCCCTCGGCGATGGCGCGCGTCGCCTCCCGGACGCGGTCGACCTCGGCGCGACCGAGCGTGACCGGCGGCAGCGTGCAGCTGGAGTCGCCGGAATGGATGCCGGCCTCCTCGATGTGCTCCATGACGCCGCCGACGTAGAGTTCGGTGCCGTCGTAGAGCGCGTCGACGTCGATCTCGATCGCGTCGTCGAGGAAGCGGTCGACGAGCAGCGGATGCGTCGGGCCCACGATGCCCTGATCCTCGATGCGCGCGAAGTAGTCGACCAGGGAGGGAGTGTCGTACACGATCTCCATGCCGCGGCCGCCGAGCACGAAGCTCGGGCGCACGAGCACCGGGTAGCCGATCTGCTCGGCCACCTGCACGGCGCCCGCCAGCTCGGTGGCTGTGCCGTTGCGCGGCGCGAGCAGGCCCGCATCCTCGAGGATGGCGGCGAACTGCCCGCGCTCCTCGGCGAGGTCGATCGCGTCGGGCGTCGTTCCGAGGATCGGCACGCCGGCCGCCTCCAGGCCCTTCGCGAGCCCGAGCGCGGTCTGGCCGCCGAGCTGGACGACGACGCCGACGAGCTCGCCCGACTGCGACTCGGCGTGGATGACCTCGAGCACGTCCTCGAGCGTGAGCGGCTCGAAGTAGAGGCGGTCGCTCGTGTCGTAGTCGGTGGACACGGTCTCGGGGTTGCAGTTGATCATGATGGTCTCGTACCCGGCGTCGGAGAGCGCGAACGATGCGTGCACGCACGAGTAGTCGAACTCGACGCCCTGGCCGATGCGGTTCGGGCCGGACCCGAGGATGACGACCTTCCGACGGTCGCTCGGCGCGACCTCGGTCTCGAGGTCGTAGCTCGAATAGTGGTACGGCGTGAGCGCGGGGAACTCCCCGGCGCACGTGTCGACGGTCTTGAACACCGGGCGGATGCCGAGGATGTGCCGCACCTCGCGGGCATCGGCCTCGCCGAATCCACGGAGCTGGCCGATCTGGGCGTCGGAGAAGCCGTGGTCCTTCGCGAGCAGCAGCGTCTCGGTGTCGAGCGCCTCGGCCGCGGCGATCTGCTCGGCGACCTCGTTGATCAGCACGATCTGGTCGAGGAACCACGGGTCGATCTTCGTCGCCTCGAACGCCTGCTCGATCGAGGCGCCCTTGCGCAGCGCCTGCTGCACGAGCACGATGCGACCGTCGGTCGGCACGGTGGACGCCTCGAGGAGCTCCTCGACCGACCGCGCCTCGTCGCCCCAGTGGAAGCTCGACCCGCGCTTCTCGAGCGAGCGCAGCGCCTTCTGCAGGGCCGTGGAGAAGTTGCGGCCGATCGCCATCGCCTCGCCGACCGACTTCATGGTCGTCGTCAGCGTCGGATCGGCGGCCGGGAACTTCTCGAACGCGAACCGCGGCACCTTGACGACGACGTAGTCGAGCGTCGGCTCGAAGCTCGCCGGCGTCACCTTGGTGATGTCGTTCGGGATCTCGTCGAGGCGGTACCCGATCGCGAGCTTCGCCGCGATCTTCGCGATCGGGAAGCCCGTGGCCTTCGACGCGAGCGCCGACGACCGCGAGACGCGCGGGTTCATCTCGATGACGATCACGCGCCCGTTCTCCGGGTCGACGGCGAACTGGATGTTGCAGCCGCCGGTGTCGACGCCGACGGCGCGGATGATGTCGATGCCGATGTCGCGCAGCTTCTGGTACTCGCGGTCGGTGAGCGTGAGTGAGGGCGCGACCGTGATCGAGTCGCCCGTGTGGACGCCCACCGGGTCGACGTTCTCGATCGAGCAGACGACGACCGTGTTGTCGTGGGTGTCGCGCATGAGCTCGAGCTCGTACTCCTTCCAGCCGAGGATCGACTCCTCCAGGAGCACCTCGGTGGTCGGCGAGTCGTGCAGGCCCTGCGTCACGATGCGGACCAGGTCCTCCTCCGTGTACGCGAAGCCGGAACCCAATCCGCCCATCGTGAACGACGGGCGCACCACGAGCGGGTACCCCAGGTCGAGTGCGAACTCCTTCGCCTGCTCGAGCGTCGTGGCGACGTGCGAGCGCGCGACGTCGGCGCCGGCCTCGATGACGAGGTCCTTGAACAGCTGGCGGTCCTCGCCCTTGCGGATGGCGTCGACCTTCGCGCCGATGAGCTCGACGCCGTGCTTGTCGAGGATCCCCGCGTCGTGCAGGGCGATCGCGGCGTTGAGCGCCGTCTGGCCGCCGAGCGTCGGCAGCACGGCATCCGGCTTCTCCTTGACGATGATCGACTCGATCACCTCGGGGGTGATCGGCTCGACGTAGGTCGCGTCGGCGAAGCCGGGGTCGGTCATGATCGTGGCCGGGTTCGGGTTCACGAGGATGACCCGCACGCCCTCCGCACGGAGGACGCGGCACGCCTGGGTGCCCGAGTAGTCGAACTCGGCCGCTTGGCCGATGACGATCGGGCCCGACCCGATGACGAGGACGGAATTGATGTCGTCGCGCTTGGGCATTACTTGCCGGCCTCCTGGCTGTCGTCGGTGCTCCTGTTCGCGATGACCATGTCGCGGAAGCGGTCGAAGAGGTAGTTGGCGTCGTGCGGACCGGCCGCCGACTCGGGGTGGTACTGCACCGAGAACGCGGGGATGTCGAGGCAGTTCAGGCCCTCGACGACATCGTCGTTGAGGTCGACGTGGCTGACCTCGACGCGGCCGAAGCCCTGGCTCGACTCGCTGATCGCGTCGGTCGGCGCCGCGACGGCGAAGCCGTGGTTGTGCGCCGTGATCTCGACGCGACCGGTCGCCCGGTCGAGCACGGGCTGGTTGATGCCGCGGTGCCCGAAGGGCAGCTTGTAGGTGTCGAAGCCGAGCGCCCGCCCCAGCAGCTGGTTGCCGAAGCAGATGCCGAAGTACGGCAGGCCCGCGCGGAGCGCCGAGCGGAGGAGCTCGACGTGTCGCTCGGAGGCGCTCGGGTCGCCGGGACCGTTGGAGAAGAAGAGCGCGTCGGGCTCGATCGCGAGCACCTCGTCGGCCGTCACGGTCTGCGGGAGCACGTGCACGTCGAAGCCCCGCTCGGCGAGGTAGTTCAGCGTCGAGGTCTTCACGCCGAGGTCGAGCACGGCCACGGAACCGACCCGGTCTCCCGTCGCGGGCAGCGTGTAGCGCTCGCTCGTCGAGACCGCCCCGGAGAGGTTGCGGCCGGACATCTGCTCGCCCGACTCGACGAGGTCGAGCTGCTCGCCGTGCGAGAGGTACGCCTCCTCGCCGGAGAACACGCCAGCGCGCATCGCGCCGAGCGAGCGGATGTGCCGCGTCACGGCGCGCGTGTCGATGCCGCTGATGCCGACGATCCCCGCGGCGGCGAGGTCGTCGTCGAGGCTCCGCTGCGAGCGGAAGTTCGACACGACCCGCGAGGGGTCGCGCACCACGAAGCCCGCGACCCAGATGCGCGCGGATTCCATGTCCTCGTCGTTCATGCCCGTGTTGCCGATGTGCGGCGCGGTCATGAGCACGATCTGCCCGGCGTAGGACGGGTCGGTCAGCGTCTCCTGGTAGCCGGTCATGCCGGTCGCGAACACGGCCTCGCCGAGCGTGCGGCCGCGGGCGCCGTAGGCGCGCCCCTCGTAGCGGGTGCCGTCCTCGAGCACGAGCACGGCTCGGGTGCGGTCGACGGCGGCGGGCGCCTGCTCGTCGACGGTGGTCGGGGTCTCAGCCATCCGAGGCCTCGCTCTCTTCTGCGTCCGGCTGCGGCGCCTCGGGCGCCGCAG
The DNA here is from genome assembly GCF_040496055.1 of Agromyces zhanjiangensis. Classification (NCBI taxonomy): domain Bacteria; kingdom Bacillati; phylum Actinomycetota; class Actinomycetes; order Micrococcales; family Microbacteriaceae; genus Agromyces; species Agromyces zhanjiangensis. The sequence goes on from NZ_JBEPKB010000002.1 coordinate 422,668, forward strand.
CGATCTCGTTCACGGCCGCCACGAACCGGGCGGAATCGCCCGGGTAGCGGCACCGGAGGTAGCTGTCGACCCGCGTCGGAACCTCGGGCTCCGAACGATCGTCGACGATCCAGGTGAGGGCCACCAGGCCCTCGGGCTCGACCCCGCGATCGATCGCGTAGGTCGCCGTCCCGGCGGCCGCGATGCGGTCGGCCGGGATGAAGCTCGGGTGCTCGCCCGCGACGCGGAGGAGCACACCCGTGCGGTGCACCTCGACGCGCGCCGAGCCGCGGAATGCGAGGCCCTCGACGGCGAGGCGCTCGAGGGGATCGCCCTCGGGGGTCGTCGCCACGTAGAGGGCCTCGATCTCGAGGATCGTCGAGCCGGGGTCGGCCGGCGGGCCGTAGGCGGCGAGCGTCTCGTCGCGCACGGTGCGTCGTCGCCAGGACCGCCACATGAGCCAGGCGGCCACGGCCACGATCGCGACGGCGACGAGCGCGCCGATCCAGCGGCTATCCACGTGCACCGCCCTCGGCGAGTCGGGCGGACACCTCGGCGACCTCGTCGGCCGGCCGGACGGCGCCGTCGAGGACGGTCGGCATGCCGCGGTGGAAGGTCGCCACGACGCGCCCGGGGAGCGTGCGCCCGAGGTAGGGCGAGTTGACGCTGCGCCCGGCGAGCCGGTCGGTGCCGAATTCGGCCGACGCGGCCGGGTCGACGAGCGTCAGCTCGGCGGCGGAGCCGATCGCGACGGGCTCGCCGTGGCCGGCCAGGCGGCCGATCCGCGCCGGGGTCGCGGAGAGCACCCGCGCGACGTCCGCCCAGCCCATCAGCCCCGAGTCGACCATGGTCTGCTGCACGACCGACAGCGCCGACTCGAGGCCGACCATGCCGTTCGCGGCGGCGTCCCACTCCGATTCCTTGGCCTCGACGGGGTGCGGGGCGTGGTCGGTCGCGACGATGTCGATCGTGCCGTCGGCGAGCGCGGCGCGGAGCGCCTCGACGTCCTCCAGCCGGCGGAGCGGCGGGTTGACCTTGTAGCGCGGATCGTAACCGGCGACGAGGTCCTCGGTGAGCAGCAGGTGATGCGGCGTGACCTCGGCGGTCACGTCGATGCCGCGGGCCTTCGCCCAGCGGATGACCTCGACCGAGCCGGCCGTGGAGACGTGGCACACGTGCAGACGGGAGCCGACGTGCTCGGCGAGGAGCACGTCGCGCGCGATGGTCGACTCCTCGGCGACCGCCGGCCAGCCGGCGAGGCCGAGCTCGCCGGAGAGCGCGCCCTCGTTCATCTGCGCGCCCTGCGTGAGGCGCGGCTCCTGCGCGTGCTGCGCGACGACGCCGTCGAACGCCTTGACGTACTCGAGCGCCCGGCGCATGAGCAGCGGGTCGAAGACGCAGAACCCGTCGTCGCTGAAGACGCGGACGCGGGCGCGCGAGGCGGCCATGGCGCCGAGCTCGGCGAGCCGCTCGCCCTTCAGCCCGACGGTGACGGCGCCGATCGGCTGCACGGTCGCGTAGCCCGCGGCCTCGCCGAGCGAGAGCTCCTGCTCGACGACGCCGGCCGTGTCGGCGACGGGGAACGTGTTCGCCATCGCGAAGACGGCGGTGAAGCCGCCGGCAGCAGCCGCCTGCGTGCCCGTGAGGACGGTCTCGCTCTGCTCGTAGCCGGGCTCGCGGAGGTGCGTATGCAGGTCGACGAGGCCGGGCAGCGCGACGAGCCCGTCGGCGTCGACGACCGTCGCGCCCGCGGCATCCGCCACCGAGCCGACCGCGGCGATGCGGCCGCCGTCGAGGAGGATGTCGGCGCGCTCGCCCGTCGGGAGGGTCGCGCCGCGGACCAGGAACGACTCGCTCATCGGGTCTCCCCCCGTTCGCCGGACAGCAACAGGTAGAGGGCGGCCATTCTCACTGATACTCCGTTCGCGACCTGCTCGCGCACCGTCGACTGCGTGGAGTCGGCGGCGCGGGCGGCGATCTCGAGCCCGCGGTTCATGGGGCCCGGATGCATGACCATCGTAGTCTCGGGAAGCTGGGCGAACCGGTGGTCGTCCAGCCCCCACGTACGCGCGTATTCGCGGCTGTTCGGGAAGAACGCGCCGTGCATGCGCTCCGCCTGGATGCGGAGCATCATCACGACGTCGGGACCGGCCGCGAGCGCGCGATCGAGGTCGTACTCGATCGTCGCCGGCCAGCCGGACACGTCGACGGGCACCAGCGTCGGCGGCGCCACGAGCGTGACGTCGGCGCCGAGCGTCTCGAGGAGCCACACGTTCGAGCGGGCGACCCGCGAGTGCAGGATGTCCCCGACGACGACGACGTGCACGCCGTCGAGGTCGCGTCCGCGCGAGGCACCGGCGTGCAGTCGGCGGCGCATCGTGAAGGCGTCGAGCAGGGCCTGGGTGGGGTGCTCGTGCGTGCCGTCGCCCGCGTTGACGACGCCCGCATCGATCCAGCCGCTCGTCGCCAGCGTGAACGGCGCGCCCGACGACGGATGGCGGATCACGACGCCGTCGGCGCCCATGGCCTGGAGCGTCTGCGCGGTGTCCTTCAGCGACTCTCCCTTGGAGACGCTCGATCCCTTCGCGCTGAAGTTGATGACGTCGGCGGACAGCCGCTTCGCGGCCGCCTCGAACGAGATGCGCGTGCGCGTGGAGTCCTCGAAGAAGAGGTTCACGACGGTTCGCCCCCGGAGGGTCGGGAGCTTCTTGACCTCGCGCTCCTGGACGGCGGCCATGTCCTCGGCCACGTCGAGCAGGGCGATGGCCTCGTCGCGCGAGAGGTCGCGGGTGCTGAGCAGGTGCCTCACTCGTCGCCCCCCTCGATCGTGACGGCGTCCTCGCCGTCGACCTCGGCGAGCCGCACGTTGATGCGCTCGCGGGTCGAGCTCGGCAGGTTCTTTCCGACGTAGTCCGCGCGGATGGGGAACTCGCGGTGGCCGCGGTCGACGAGCACGGCGAGCCGCACCGCGCGGGCGCGGCCGAGGTCGGCGAGCGCGTCGAGCGCGGCGCGGATGGTGCGGCCCGAGTAGAGCACGTCGTCGACGAGGACCACGACTCGGCCGTCGATCCCGTCGCCCGGCACCTCGGTGGGGTGCGTGGCTCGGATGGGGTTGCGGCCCAGGTCGTCGCGGTACATCGTCACGTCGAGTGCGCCCGCGGGCACGTCGACGCCGGCGATCCGCGAGACGATCCGGGCCAGTCGCTCGGCCAGCGCCACGCCGCGCGTGGGGATGCCGAGGAGGACGAGATCGTCCGCGCCGCGGTTGGCTTCGAGGATCTCATGGGCGATGCGGGTCAACGCCCGCTCGAGGTCGGCCTGCTGGAGCACGGTGCGCACAGCGATGCTGACTCCCTTCTCCGCCTCACGGGACGGACTTCAAGGTTGTCGGTCGATCGATCCTACCAGCGAGCTCGCGATGCCTCCGCCCTCCGCCCCCGGGACGCGGCGGAGCGGCGGGCGCAGTGCGCCCCGCCGCTCCCTCGTCGATCAGGAGCCGCCTGCTCACCGAGTACCGGCCCGGCCGCGCAGGACCCGCGAGGCGATGACGAGCGCCGCGGCGATGAGCACGACGTTCTTCGCGACGTACTGGCCGAGCAGCGTCGGACCTGCCGCCGTGACGAGTTCGCCGGTGAAGAGCACGATCGGGGAGAGGATGCCGACGAAGGCCACGGCGAGGAGCACGAGGCCGAGGCGCGCGAACACGCCCGAGATGAGCGCGAGACCGGCGGCCGTCTCGAGGACGGCGGTCAGGATCAGCGCGAGCTGCCCGCCCACGACGCCGAAGGTGAGGGCGCTCCAGGTCGCCGCGACGAGCGGCTCGAGCGGGCTGACGCCGGGGAAGAACTTCAGGACGCCGAAGACGACGAACACCGCGCCGAGCGCGACGCGCAGGGCGGGGATGCTCCACCGGTCGAGGAACGCCTTCAGCGCGCCCTCGGCGTCGGCGAGGCGGGAGGCGAGCGATCGGGGTTCGGCCCCTCGACGGGAACCGGCCTGCGAGAGGCCGTGCGCGGAGATGGTGGTCATGGCGGGGTGCTCCTTCCAGAGCGGGGGTCGGGTGCCGGGTGACGGATGTCGCGGAGTGCGACGTCTCCCAGTGAACGACCGTTCGCTCCCCCGCGGATCAGTGCCCGCTCCGGAACGCGCGGAGGGACGTCCCCGTCCCCGGACGCGGGCGCACCCCGGGCATCCCTCCGGGCCGGCCCGCAGCCCACCCCCGTCCGGGGGATCCTGCGCCAAGGGGGTGGCCGTGGCCGCGCAGCGCGTGCTGCAATGGCGCATGGCCGAGGTCATGATCGCCGTGATGCCCTTCTCCGGACACGTCGCGCCGCTCGCAGCCGTCGCGACGGCGTTCATCGAGGCCGGCCACGACGTCCGCGTCTACACGGGCCGTGCCTACGCCGACCGGTTCGCGGCGCTCGGCGCCGAGCCCGTCACCTGGTCGGCCGCGCCCGACTTCGACGAACTCGACCTCGCGGCGACCTTCCCGGCGCTTCGCGGCCGCAAGGGTCCGCGCCAGCTGCTCGCCAACGTGGAGCACCTGTTCATCGGGACCGGCGCCGCCCAGGCGGCCGACCTCGCCGCGGCCCACGGGCACCGCCCCTGGGACGTCATCGTCGCCGACAACCTCAGCCTGGGGACGCACCTCGCCGCCGAGCGCCTCGGCACGCCGTCGGTGACGGTGAGCATCGTGCCCCTCTCGATGCCGACCCCTGAGCTCCCGCCGCCCATCCTCCCGCTCCGACCGGCGACGGGACCGCTCGGACGGCTCCGCGACCGGATCCTGAACGGCGGGCTGGCGTTCGCGACGCGCAGGGTGCAGCGGGCCTACGATGCGCAGCGCGAGGCGGTCGGCCTCCCTCCGACCGACGCGCCCCTCGAGGCGGCGTGGCACTCGCCCGACCTCGTGTGCGCGTCGGGGATCCCGCAGCTCGAGTTCCCGCGCAGCGCCTGGCCCGTGCGCGTCGAGTTCGTCGGCGCACTGGCCCCGACCGGATCGACCAGGCCCGATCCACCGGAATGGTGGACCGACCTGCCCGACGACCGGCCGATCGTGCACGTGACGCAGGGGACGCTCAACGTCGACCCCGACGACCTCATCCGACCGGCGTTCGCGGCGCTCGGCCGCCAGCCGGTATCGATCGTCGCGACGACCGGCCGTGCCGACGCTCCCGACCTCCCGTTCGCCGCACCCCCGAACGCATACGTCGCGGGCCTCGTCGACTACGCCGAACTGCTGCCGAGGACCGACGCGATGGTCACCAACGGCGGCTGGGGCGGCGTGCTCGCGGCACTCGCGCACGGCATCCCGCTCATCGTCGCGGGCGGCGACATCGACAAGCCCGTCATCGCGACGCACGTCGCCTGGGCGGGTGCGGGCATCGACCTCCGGACAGGTCGACCGTCGCCGCGAGCGATCCTGCGAGCGTGGCGACGCCTCACGTCGGATCCGGCGTACCGCGAGCGCGCCGAGGCGCTCGGCCGCGAGCTGCGAGCCCATGACGGGCCCAGGGAGGTCGTCGCGCACACGATGGCGCTCGTCGAGCGCCGACGACGCATCGGCGTGGCGGACTGACCGCTGCACGGGGCGGTGGCCCCGCCGCGCGGCAGTGCGGGCGCGCTCAGCCCTTCGAGTGCGAGACCGCCGCCAGCAGGCCGTTCACGAAGCCCGCCGAGTCGTCGGTCGAGAGCACGGTGGCCGCCTCGACGGCCTCGGAGATCGCGACCGGGTCGGGGACCTCGTCGTTGTAGACGATCTCCCAGACGCCGATGCGCAGCAGTGCGCGATCGACCGCGGGCATCCGCTCGAGGGTCCACCCCCGCGAGTGCGTGGTGATCAGCTCGTCGATCTCCTCGCGGTGGTCGACGATGCCGTCGACGATCTCGCGCGCGTACAGCCACGACGCCTGACGCTCGGGCTCGTTCACGGCCCGCTCGGCCTCGGCCACGAGCACCTGCTCGACCGGGACCTGGCGCATGTCGGCCGAGTAGAGCATGTCGAGGGCGCGCTTGCGCGCCTTCGTACGGGCGCTCACTAGTCGTTCACGCGGCCGAGGTAGTCGCCCGAACGGGTGTCGACCTTGACCTTGGTGCCGGTCTCGAGGAACAGCGGGACCTGGATCTCGTACCCAGTCTCGACGGTGGCGGCCTTGGTGCCGCCGGTCGAGCGGTCGCCCTGCAGGCCCGGCTCGGTGTAGGTGATCTCGAGCACGACCGACGCGGGCAGCTCGATGTAGAGCGGGTTGCCGTTGTTCAGCGCGATGGTGACGGCCTGGTTCTCCAGCATGAACTTCTTGGCGTCGCCGACGACCGTGGCCGGGACGGTGAGCTGGTCGTAGTCGGTCTGGTCCATGAAGACGAAGCCGTCGCCATCGCTGTACAGGTAGGTGAAGTCGCGACGGTCGACGTTCTCGATGTCGACCTTGGCACCGGCGTTGTACGTCTTGTCGACCACCTTGCCGGTCACGACGTTCTTCAGCTTGGTGCGCACGAACGCGCCGCCCTTGCCGGGCTTGACGTGCTGGAACTCGACGACGCTCCAGAGCTGGCCGTCGATGTTCAGGACGACGCCGTTCTTGATGTCAGCGGTGGATGCCATGGAAGTGCTTTCCGTTCGGTGGAGGGGAAGTCTGCGGGCACGCCGAAGGGCGTGCGACTGGTCGAGTGTAGTCGACTCAGCTGGGCGATCGCAGGACCGAGCGCAGCAGCCAGTCGACCGCGAGCCGGTACGAGTCCGACCCGAACCCCGCGATCACGCCCGACGCGACCGCCGAGATGACGCTCGTGTGCCGGAACACCTCGCGCGCGTGCGGGTTCGACAGGTGCACCTCGACGAGCGGCACGCCCGCCGTCCTCAACTGCGCGGCCGCGTCGCGGAGCGCGTAGCTGTAGTGCGTGAACGCCGCCGGGTTCAGCACGACCGGCAGCCGGCGGTCCACCGCCTCGTGGATCCACCCGATGAGCTCGCCCTCGTCGTCGGTCTGCCGGAGGTCGATCTCCACCCCGTCGGGGACGGATGCCGCGAGGCTCGCGCCGATGTCGGCGAGCGTCTCCGAGCCGTACACCTCGGGCTCGCGCGTGCCCAGGCGACCGAGGTTCGGTCCGTTCAGGACGAGGATCGTGGTCATGCCCGAAGCCTAGCGGCGCGGCATCCGCCTGCCCGGGCCGTCAGGATCAGGACGCGATCTCCTGGTACGCGGCGAACAGGAGCGACTGGTCGGGCGCGAGCATGACGGTGGGCTTGCCGAGGTCGTCGAGGACGATGAACCGCAACTGGCCGGCCCGGGCCTTCTTGTCGCGCTGCATGGTCGCGAGGAGCGTGTTCCATCGTCCCGCCGGGTACGACGTCGGCAGGCTCAGCAGGTCGAGCACCCGCTTGTGCCGGTCCGCGACATCGTCGGAGAGCCGCCCGGAGAGCCGGCCGAGCTCGGCCGCGAAGGCCATGCCGACCGCGACGGCCGCACCGTGGCGCCACTGGTAGCGCTCGGCGTGCTCGACGGCGTGGCCGAGCGTGTGGCCGTAGTTGAGGATCTCGCGGAGCCCCTGCTCGGTGAAGTCCTCGCTCACGACGTCGGCCTTCATCTGCACGGCGAGTTCGACCACGCGACGGAACTGGGGCGTCCCGGGGTCGGTCGCGGCCTCCGGGTCGGCCTCGATGACGTCGAGGATCTCGGGGTACCGGATGAAGCCGGCCTTCACGATTTCGGCGAAGCCCGCGAGGATCTCGTTCCCGGGCAGCGTGTCGAGCACCTCGAGGTCGCACAGGACCTCGGCGGGAGCGTGGAAGGCGCCGACGAGGTTCTTGCCCTCGTTCGTGTTGATGCCGGTCTTGCCGCCGACGGCCGCGTCGACCATGCCGAGCACCGTCGTTGGCACCTGCACGATGCGGACGCCGCGGAGCCAGGTCGCGGCGACGAAGCCCGCCAGGTCCGTGATCGCTCCACCGCCGAAGCCGACGACGACGTCGGTCCGCGTGAAGTCCGCCTGGCCGAGGATCTGCCAGCAGAACGCCGCGACCTCGACGCGCTTGGCCGCCTCGGCGTCGGGGACCTCCGCGAGGAGGACCTCGAACCGGTCGGCCAGCGATTCCCGCAGCGCGGCCGCGCGAGCGCCGAGCGTGGGCGGGTGCACGATGAGCACCTTGCGCGCCGACGAACCGATCGCGTCGCCGAGCCGGTCGAGCACGCCTCGCCCGATGCGCACGTCGTAGCCCGCCTCGCCGCCGACGCGGATCACGGTCGCTTCGTCTTCGCTCATGCTCGTCCTCCAGCCCACTCGGTGATCTCCTCGACGATCCGCGCGACCGAGCGACGCGTGGTGTCGATGCTGAGGCCCGCGACCTCGTCGTACAGGGGGCGGCGCTCCTCGCGGATCCGGATCCATCGCTCGATCCCGCCGTCGGCGAGCAGGGGCCGGGTGCCGCCGCTGAGCCTCGGCGCGACGGCCTCGGGCCGCACGTCGAGCCGGACGACGGCGAGGCCCGCGAGGTCGGCGCGCGTGTCGGCGTCGAGCACCGCGCCGCCGCCGAGCGAGACGATCGCCGCCTCACGGAGCGCCTCGGCGACGACCTCGCGCTCGATGACCCGGAAGTGCGCCTCGCCCTCCCGCGCGAAGATCTCCTCGATCGGGCCGTGGCGTTCGACGATCCGGTGGTCGGTGTCGATGAACGGCGCGCCGACGGATGCCGCGAGCCGGGCGCCCACACGGGACTTGCCGGAGCCCATGGGACCGACGAGCACGATCGGGAGCGGCACTGTCCGCGACCCGCCCGACCGGGCGCCCCGGGCGGACGGCTCAGGCACGGAGCGCGCCGTCGGCGACCTCGCTCGCGAGCGCGTCGGGGATCGCCGCGAGGTAGCCGTCGAGGTTGCGCCGGGTCTCGGCGACCGAGTCGCCGCCGAACTTCTCGAGCACGGCGTTCGCGAGGGTCAGCGCGACCATCGCCTCGGCGACGACGCCTGCGGCGGGCACCGCGCACACGTCGGAGCGCTGGTGGTGCGCGGGGGCCGGCTCGCCGGTCGCGACGTCGATCGTGGGGAGGGCCCGCGGGACCGTCGCGATCGGCTTCATGCCGGCGCGCACGCGCAGCACGGTGCCGGTGGACATGCCGCCCTCGGTGCCGCCGGCTCGGTCGCTCGCGCGCACGATGCGCCCGTCGGCGAGGTGCAGCTCGTCGTGTGCGGCGGAGCCGCGGCGCGTGGTCGTGAGGAACCCGTCGCCGACCTCGACGCCCTTGATGGCCTGGATGCCCATGAGCGCGGCCGCGAGCTGCGCGTCGAGGCGGCGGTCCCAGTGCACGTGCGACCCGAGCCCGGGCGGCAGGCCGTACGCGAGGACCTCGACGACGCCGCCGAGCGTGTCGCCTTCCTTGTGCGCCGCGTCGACCTCGGCCACCATGCGCTCGCTCGTCGCAGGGTCGGAGCAGCGGAGCGGGTCGGCGTCCAGCCGGTCGACGTCGGACGGCATCGGCAGTTCGCTGCCCTCGGGAACCTGGACGGGGCCGATGGCGACGGTGTGCGAGACCAGTCGGACGCCGAGCTCGGCGAGGAACGATCGCGCGACCGCCCCGAGCGCGACGCGCGCGGCCGTCTCGCGGGCGCTCGCGCGCTCGAGCACCGGCCGGGCCTCGTCGAAGCCGTACTTCTGCATGCCGACGAGGTCGGCGTGCCCCGGGCGCGGCCGCGTGAGCGGGGCACCCCGGCCGCGACCGAGCGCCTCCGCGTCGACCGGCTCCGGGCTCATCACCTGCTGCCACTTCGGCCACTCGGTGTTGCCGATCCGCAGTGCGACCGGGCTTCCGAGCGTCAGGCCGTGCCTGACGCCGCCCGAGACGGCGAGCTCGTCCTGCTCGAACTTCATGCGCGCGCCGCGGCCGTAGCCGAGCTTGCGGCGCGCCAGGTCGGCGCGGATCTCATCGAGGGAGACGGGGATGCCTGCGGGGAGGCCTTCGAGGATCGCGACGAGTTCGGGGCCGTGCGATTCCCCGGCGGTGAGCCAACGGAGCATGCCCACCATCCTCCCACAGCGGGGTCAGAGGCTCCGGCGCATGACGTCCAGCACGCCCGCCTCCCCGGGCAGCGGCTCGAACGGATCGCCCGATGCGAAGACGCGCACCTGGAGCAGCGCCTGGTGCAGCAGCATCCCGAGCCCGTGGGTCACGCGGCCGTCGCGCTCGAGCCAGGCGGTCGCGAGCGCCGACGGCCACGGGTCGTAGGCCACGTCGAGCAGCAGCGCGGCACCGGCCAGCGCCTCCGACGGTGCGACGCCCAGGTCGGAGCCGCCGGGCACCGTGCTCACCACCAGGTCGGCGGATGGTGCGACGGCGAGCTCGGCGACCGGTCGCACGCGGAGCACGAGCCCGAGTCGCCGTCCGAGCTCCTCGACGCCGATCGCCCGGTCGGGGTTGCGCACGAGCACGTCGACCTCGACGGCGCCGAGTTCCGCGAGGGCCACGAGCGCCGACGACGCCGTCGCCCCGCTGCCGATCAGCACGCCGCGGTGCACGCGGTGCAGGCCGGCCTCGCCGAGCGTCCGGACGATGCCGCCGATGTCGGTGTTGAACCCCTGCAGCGAGCCGTCCTCGGCGTACCGCACCGTGTTGGCCGCACCGGCGAGGTCGACGAGGCGGTCGGCCCCGTCGAGGTGCTCGAGCACCTCGTGCTTCAACGGCATCGTCAGCGAGAGGCCGCGCCACGCGGCATCCGCATCGCCTCGCACGCGCTCGAGGAATCCCGCGAGTTCGCCCGATCGCACCTCGATCGCGTCGTAGCGCCACCCGACGCCGAGTCGGTCGTAGGCCGCGCGGTGCAGCGCCGGGCTCTTCGAGTGCGCGATCGGCGACCCGAGCACGGCCAGCCGGATCGGGCGCTCCCCCGTCGTCGCGTTCGTCGTCCCGGGCGTCGCCATCTCTCGCTATCCGTTCTCGTCGAGGTACCGCAGGAACTGCTCGACGGCCGCCTCGTGCTCCGCGAAGGTCGCCGAGAAGACGGTCTCGCCGGTCTCGAGGTTGACCGTGACGAAGTACAGCCACGGCCCGTCGGCCGGGTTCTGCGCCGCGTCGATCGCGACGTCGCCCGGGTTGCCGATGGGCCCGGGCGGGAGCCCCGGATGCACGTACGTGTTGTACGGGTTCGAGGCGTCGGCGCGCTCGGCGTCGGTGGTCGTGACGAGGGTGTCGTCGCCGGTCCCGTAGTGCACCGTCGAATCGAACTGCAGCAGCTGTGTGGGGAACTGGTTCTCGTCGAGGCGGTTCCGGATGACGCGGGACACCTTGTACGCGTCGGCCTCCGATCCCGCCTCGCGCTCGATGAGCGAGGCGATGACCACGGTCTCCCACCGGTCCTCCGGCGCCACCCCGGCCGCGTCGAGCGACTGGAACGAGCGGTCGACGAGCGTCTGGACGACCTCGTCGGCGGTCACGTCGGGACCGAACGTGTAGGTCGCCGGGAAGAGGAAGCCCTCGACGCTCGTCGCCTCGTCGGGCAGCCCGAGCGCCTGCGGGTCGGATGCCGCGGCCTCGAGCTCCTCGATCGGGATCCCCGTCGCGGCCGACGCGTTCGCGAGCGCGTCGCGAGCCCACAGGCCCTCCTGGATCACGAACGTGTTCTCCAGCACGTTCTCGGGGTCGAGGAGCGCGTCGAGCGCGTCCTCTGCGCTCATCTGGTTCGCCATCTTGTAGGCGCCGGGGTAGAAGATCGGCTGGTCGGAGCGGCTCGTGACCTCCTCGATGAACGCCTCGGAGGACGCGACGATGCCCTGCTCCTCGAGGTTGGCCGCGATCGTCTCGCCGCCGTCGCCCTCGTTGATCATGAAGACGACCTCGCCCGTGCCCGCGCCGGTGTAGTCCTCGGGCGGCTGGAAGCGCTCGAGGAGCGACGTGATCGGCCCCTGCAGGAAGAACGCCGCGCCGGCGATGAGCGCCCCGAGCACGATCAGGGCGATGAGGCATCCCCAGGCGCCGCGACGACGGCGGTTCGGTTCGCGCTCGTGCTCCTCGAACTCCCACGCCGCCGCAGCACGACGGTCGGACCGCGACGGGCGCGCCTCGTCCTCGTTCCAGTCGGCGAACGGGTCCTGGTCGTGCGGGTCGGTCTCGGTGACGAGGCCCCGTCCGCCGCTCGGCGGCCACTCCTCCGGCGCGCCGCCCGCGTCGGCGCTCGCACGCCCGCGAACCGGTCCCGTCGTCGTCGCGCGGAGCATGTCGTCGCCGGAGTATCGGTCGTCCTCGTACGCGTCCGCCCGACGAATGCCGCCCGTGTACCGGAGGTCATCCGGTTCGTGGTGCCCCGGATGCTGTCCGGGCAGGCCCGTCGGGCCGGTCATGGCCCGCGCGGACTGCGGTGGGGGGACCTGCTGCCCTCCCCGGACCGGCGGTGCGGGACGCTGCGCCGCCTGGGCGGCACGCCACTCCGCCTCCGCTGCCCGCTCGGCCTCCTCGGCCGCGGCCCGTCGAGCCTCCGTCGCTGCGGCGCGCTGGGCGTCCATGGCGGCCCGGCGTTCGGCGGCCTCGGCCGACGCCGCGCGCTGCGCGTCCGCTGCGGCCGCGCGCTGCGCGACCTCCGCCGCCTGCCGTTGCTCCATCTCCCGCAGCTCCCGCCTGGTCCTCGGCGCCGGCGTCGAGCCGGTTCCGCCGGCGCGATCGGCGCCGTGGGGATCGGATGACGGCGGGAGCGGCGCGGAGCCGTTTCGGCGCTCTGGGGGGAGCTGGGTCACGAGGTCAGGAGCCTTCCTCGACGGAGATCGTGCGTCCGGGGGCGGAACCCGATGCCCGTTCGGCATCGATGGCATGTTGCAGAATGATAACGGCTGCGGCTTGGTCGATGATCGGACGCTGCTTCCTCGTCGACTTTCCGGCCGAGCGGAGCGCCTGCTGGGCGCTCACGGTCGACATCCGCTCGTCGACGAGGCGCACCGCCGCCCCGGTCGCGGCGAGTCGCTCGGCGAACCCGACGGCGTCGGCGGTCGACGCCGTCGGCCGTCCCGACAGCGAGAGCGGATGCCCCACCACGAGTTCGAAGGCCTCGAACTCGGACGCGAGCTCGAGCACCCGACGGAGGTCGCTGCCGTCGTCCCCGGCGCTCCGCGCGACGGTCTCGACGGGCACCGCGAGGATCGCCGAAGGGTCGCACCGCGCGACGCCGATGCGCGCTCGGCCGACGTCGATGCCGAGTCGCGCGCCCGATCTCACGTTCAGGCCCCCGATGCGGTGCGCGCGGCGCCGAGCGCCGCCGGGATCGCGCCGAGGTCGGTGCCGCCGCCCTGCGCGAGGTCGGGCTTCCCGCCTCCGCCGCCGCCGAGCGCCGCGGCCATCGCCTTCGCGATCGTGCCGGCGTTCGCGCCCGCGTCACGCGCTGCGGGCGACGTCGCGGCGATCGCGAGCGGCTTCCCGCCGACCTCTCCGATGAGCGCGACGACGGATGCCGCGTCGCCGAGCCGGCCGCGCACTGCGGTGGCGAGCGATCGCAGTTCGTCGCCCGACCCGAGCCGGCCGACGGCCTCCGTCACGAGCAGGAGGTCGCCCACCCGCTCCGCCTTCGACGCCAGGTCCGGCACGCGGTCGTTCAGCGCCTTCGCCTCGAACGCCTGGATCTTCTTCTCGGCGGCCTTGAGGCTGGCGACGAGCTCGCCGATGCGGTCGACGAGCAGCTCCGGACGCGTCTTCAGCGTGCCGGTGAGCTCCTGCACGAGGGCGCGCTCGGCGGCGAACCGCTGGAACGCGTCCTTGCCGACGAGCGACTCGACGCGGCGGTTGGACGCACCGACCGAGGACTCGCCCACGATGTTGATCATGCCGATCTCGGCGCTGCGCGCGACGTGCGTGCCCGCGCAGAGCTCGCGGGACCACGGACCACCGATGTCGACGACGCGCACGACGTCGCCGTACTTCTCGCCGAAGAGCGCCATCGCGCCGAGTGCCTTGGCCTCGTCGATCGGCATCTCGCGCGTGACGACCTCGAGGTTCTCGCGCACGGCGCCGTTCGCGACCTCCTCGATCTCGCTGCGCGTCTCCGCCGACAGCGCCTGGTTCCAGCCGTAGTCCAGACGCAGGTACCCGGCCTTGTTGAACGAGCCGGACTGGTGCGCGGCGGGCCCGAGGACCTGGCGGAGGGCGGCGTGCACGAGGTGCGTGCCGGAGTGCGCCTGCGTCGCGCCGCGGCGATAGTCCTCGTCGACGATGCTCGTCGCCGGGACGCCGACGCCGACCTCGCCGGTCGTCACCGTCACCGTGTGGCTGATGAGCCCCTTGACGGGCTTCTGCACGTCGAGCACCTTCAGCTCGAAGCCGTCGCCGACGATGCGGCCCTGGTCGGGGGCCTGGCCGCCGGACTCGGCGTAGAGCGAGGTCTCCGCGAGGATGACCTCGGCCGTCTGGCCGGCGGCGGCCGAGGCCACCGGGCGGCCGTCCACGAGGATGCCGAGCACGCTCGAGTCGGTCACGAGGTCGGTGTAGCCCGTGAAGACGGTCTCGCCCCTGGCGCGGTAGTCGCTGTAGACCGAGAGGTCGGCGAGCACCTTCTTCTTCGACTTCGCGTCGGCCTTCGCGCGCGAGCGCTGGTCGGCCATGAGCGTGTCGAACGCCGGGCGGTCGACGGCGAGCCCGGCCTCCTCGGCCATCTCGAGCGTGAGCTCGATCGGGAAGCCGTAGGTGTCGTGCAGCAGGAACGCGGTGTCGCCGGCGAGCTCGGCCGCGCCATCCGCCTTGGTCTTCGCGACCGCGGTGTCGAGGATCGCCGTCCCCGCGGTGAGCGTGCGGAGGAACGTCGCCTCCTCGCCGAGGGCGAGCTGCTCGATCTGCGTGTAGTTCGTCGCGACCTCGGGGTATGCGGCCTTCATGGCGTCGCGCGATGCCGCGAACAGCTCGCGGAAGGTCGGCCCCTCGACGCCGAGCAGGCGCATCGCACGGATGCTGCGGCGGAGCAGTCGACGGAGGATGTAGCCCCGTCCCTCGTTGGAGGGCGTCACGCCGTCGCTCATGAGCATGAGCGAGGAGCGGATGTGGTCGGCGATGACGCGCATGCGCACGTCGTCCTCGTGGTCGGCGCCGTAGCGGCGGCCGGAGAGGCGCGCAGCGGCGTCGAGCACGGGCCGGACCTGGTCGATCTCGTACATGTTGTCGACGCCCTGCTTGATGAACGCGACGCGCTCCAGGCCCATGCCGGTGTCGATGTTCTTCTTCGGCAGTTCCTTCACGATCGTGAAGTCGACCTTCGACTTCACGTCGGCGATCAGGTACTGCATGAACACGAGGTTCCAGATCTCGACGTACCGGTCGTCGTCGGTCGCCGGTCCGCCGTCGATGCCGTACTCGGGGCCGCGGTCGAAGAAGATCTCGGAGCAGGGCCCCGCCGGGCCCGGCTGGCCGGTGTGCCAGTAGTTCGTGTCCTTGCCGAGGCCCTGGATGCGCTCGTCGGGCAGGCCCGCGACGCGCTTCCAGATCTCGCGCGCTTCGTCGTCGTCCTCGTAGACCGTGACCCAGAGGTCCTTCGGGTCGAAGCCGTAGCCGCCCTCGGCCTCCGAGGTCGTCAGGAGCTCCCACGCGGCGGTGATCGCCCCCTCCTTGAAGTAGTCGCCGAAGGAGAAGTTGCCGTTCATCTGGAAGAACGTGCCGTGACGAGGGGTCTTGCCGACCTCCTCGATGTCGTTCGTGCGGATGCACTTCTGGACGCTCGTCGCGCGAGGATACGGCGCCGGCACGACCCCGGTGAGGTACGGCACGAACGGCACCATGCCGGCGACGGTGAAGAGCAGCGACGGGTCGTCGGACACGAGCGAGGCCGACGGCACGACGGTGTGGCCCCGCGCGGCGAAGAAGTCAAGCCAGCGCTGGCGGATCTCGGCAGTCTGCATGGTTCCGTTCTGGTTCGTGGGAATGGTGGAACGTCCCGCGCCCGGCGCGGGATGCGTCGCGCGCCGGGACTAGTGGTCCTCGGCCGCCCGGAGCTCGGCCTCTCGGGCGTGGTAGCCCTCGGCGACCGCGCGGCCGAAGGCCCGGGCCTTGGCGTCGAGCCCCTCGAAGAACTCACGGCCCTGCGCCGTGCGGTTGACCTGGTGCGCGACCGCGAACCCGGCCGCGACGCCGACGGTGAACCACAGGATGCTCTTCACGTCTCACTCCTCGAGGGGTCGTTGCGCCGCGCAGTGCGCACGCATCCCCCAAGTCTAGGGCGTGCGACGGATGCCGCGGGGAGACGACGAACGGGGCCGCGGCGAACCGCGACCCCGTTCGGGCGTACCGCCGACTAGCGGGCGGCGTAGTACTCGACGACGAGCTGGACGTCACACGTGACGGGCACCTCGGCGCGCTTCGGGCGACGCACGAGCGTGGCCTGCAGCTTGTCGAGCTCGACCTCGAGGTAACCCGGGGTCTTCGGGAGCACGTCGACGTGGCCGCCGGCCGCCGCGACCTGGAAGGGCTCGGTGCCCTCGGAGCGCTGCTTGACGCCCACGACCTGGCCCGGCTTCACGCGGAACGACGGACGGTCGACGAGCTTGCCGTCGACGGTGATGTGGCGGTGCACGACGAACTGGCGGGCCTGCGAGATCGTGCGGGCGAAGCCGGCGCGGAGCACGAGCGCGTCGAGGCGCATCTCGAGCAGCTCGACCAGGTTCTCACCGGTCAGGCCGTCGGTGCGGCGGGCCTCGTTGAACGCGATGCGGAGCTGCTTCTCGCGGATGCCGTACTGGGCGCGCAGGCGCTGCTTCTCGCGAAGGCGCACGGCGTAGTCGGAGTCCTGCTTGCGCTTGGTGCGGCCGTGCTCACCGGGAGCGTACGGGCGCTTCTCCATGTACTTGGCGGCCTTCGGGGTGAGGGCGACGCCGAGCGCACGTGAGAGGCGGGTCTTGCTTCGGGACTGGTTGGTCACGATGTCCTTTCGGAGGATTCTCAAACGGTGTGGTTCCGGGCGCGCTGGCGCCGGAAAGACGATGTTCAGAGGGGTTCGCCACGGGGCGACCGGCTACAGGTCGCATCCCTTCGCCGTGGAGACCGCGCAGCCGCACGCGAGAATCTGGCTTCAGGCCAGCGACGATCCTACCACGAGGCGCAGGTCAGCGCTCTCCGCGCACGATCCGGCGCAGCTTGGCGAGTCGGGCCGACACTTCGCGCTCGTTCCCGTGCTCGGTCGGCGTGTAGTAGATCGCGCCGCGGAGCGGATCGGGCAGGTACTGCTGCGGCACGACGCCGATCGGGTCGTCGTGGGGGTAGGCGTACCCCTTGCCGTGGCCGAGCCGCTTCGCTCCCGGGTAGTGCGCATCGCGCAGGTGCTTGGGCACGCGCCCGGCGCGGCCCGCCCGGACGTCGGCCAGCGCGGCGTCGATCCCGAGGTACGCCGCATTGGACTTCGGGGCGGTCGCGAGGTGAACCACCGCCTGGGCGAGCGGGATGCGCCCCTCGGGCATGCCGATGTACTGCACCGCGTCGGCTGCGGCGACCGCCACGCCGAGTGCCGTCGGATCGGCCATGCCGATGTCCTCCGACGCCAGCACGATGATGCGGCGGGCGATGAACCGAGGGTCCTCACCGGCCTCGATCATGCGGGCGAGGTAGTGCAGGGCCGCGTCGACGTCGCTGCCGCGCACGGACTTGATGAACGCGCTGATCACGTCGTAGTGCTCGTCGCCGTCGCGGTCGTATCGGAGGAGGGCGCGGTCCACGGCGCGGGCGACCACCTCGGGCGTGATCACCGGCAGCGCGGGCCCGCCCGCCTCGACTCCGTCTCCCCCGGCACCGTCGCCGTCGCCGTCATCCGGCGACTCGCCCTCGGCATCGTCGCCGACGCGATCGGGTTCATCCGCGGCATCCGCCGACATCGCGTGCGTCGCCTCGCTGATCGCCGACGTCGATGCCGCCTCGAGCGCGGTCAGCGCGCGTCGCGCGTCGCCCGAGGCCAGGCGCACGATGGCTGCACGCGCCTCGGCCGTGAGCTCGACGCGACCCGCGAGGCCACGCGGGTCGGCGACCGCGCGATCGACCAGCAGCGCGAGGTCGTCGTCGTCGAGCGTCTCGAGCGTGAGCAGAAGCGAGCGCGACAGGAGCGGCGAGATCACCGAGAACGACGGGTTCTCGGTGGTGGCCGCCACGAGGATCACCCAACCGTTCTCGACGCCCGGCAGCAGCGCATCCTGCTGGGCCTTGGTGAACCGGTGGATCTCGTCGAGGAACAACACCGTGGACACGCCGTAGAGGTCCCGGTCCGCTCGCGCGGCCTCCATCACCTGGCGGACGTCGCGCACGCCTGCCGTGACCGCCGAGAGCTCGACGAACTTGCGCCCGGAGGACCGGGCGATCGCCTGGGCGAGCGTGGTCTTCCCGGTGCCGGGCGGCCCCCAGAGGATCACCGAGACCGCCCCAGACTCGCCCGTGCGATCGGCGGCGAGCGCCACGAGCGGCGAACCCGGCGTGAGCAGGTGCCGCTGGCCGGCCACCTCGTCGAGGCTCCGCGGTCGCATGCGCACCGCCAGCGGGGTCGCGCCCGCGCGCAACCCCTGGGCCGAATCCACCATGCCGACCAGCGTAATCGCGGCGACCGACACCGCCCGCTCACGCCCGGACGGACCGGATTCGCCCGGGCGTGCCGCCGTTGCGTAGGCTCTCCTCCGCAGGATTCCCCCCGAAGGAGCAGCGTGGCAACGAACGACCGTCAGGCGCGCGAGGAGCGCTCGCGCCTCCGCACCTACCAGGCCCGCCAGGAGGTGCACCGCCGTGCGGTCCGCCGCCGGACGCGAGACAACGTGCTCGCCGGAATCGGACTCGTCGTCGTGCTCGCCCTCGCCACCGGTGCTCAGCTCGTCTACTTCTCCGGCGGTCCCGGCACGCCCGCGGCCGAGCCCACCCCCACGCCGACGCCGACCGAGGACGCCGCCGAGGTCCCGTCGCCCGAGCTCGCCGAGGACCGCACCTGGGTCGGCGCGCTCACGCTCAACGACACCGCGCTCTCCATCGAACTCGACGGCGCCGCGGCACCGCAGGCCGTCGCGAGCACCGTGAACCTCGTCGACTCGAGGTTCTACGACGGCCTCACGTGCCACCGCCTCACGACGGAGGGCATCTTCGTGCTGCAGTGCGGCGACCCGAACGGCGACGGCTCTGGAGGGCCCGGCTACTCCTACGGCCCGATCGAGAACGCTCCCGCCGACGACGTCTACCCGGCGGGCACCATCGCGATGGCCCGTCAGGGCGGCGCCGCCGAGAGCCAGGGCAGCCAGTTCTTCATCGTCTACGAGGACTCGACGATCCCCTCCGACGCCGCGGGCGGGTACACCGTGATCGGGCGCGTGACCGACGGGCTCGACGCACTGAAGGCCGACATCACCGACCAGGGCGTCGCCGACGATGCCACCGACGGCGCACCCGTCCGGCCGGTGAGCATCACGTCGTTCGTCGTGGAGTGAGCGCCCGCGTCCGGCCTCGGATGCGACCGACACCGTCCCCGGGGGTGCAATAGGCTTGATGCCGTCATCCGCCGCGCACGCGGCATCCGAACGACGACAGGGTGAGTTCGTGACCGATTCAGCACAGCAACCGTGGGGCCGCGTCGACGAGACGGGCACCGTCTTCGTGCGGACCAGCGAGGGCGAGCGCGAGGTCGGGCAGTACCCCGATGCGACTCCCGAGGAGGCGCTGGCGTACTTCGAGCGCAAGTACGCCGACCTCGCGGGCGCGGTCGGGCTGCTCGAGCAGCGCGTGCGCCGCGGTGCTCCGGCAGCGGATGTCGCCAAGGCCGTCGCGACGCTCCAGGCGAGCGTCGCGGATGCCCATGCCGTCGGCGACCTCGACGCGCTCACGCGGCGCCTCGAGGCCCTCTCCGGCACGACGCAGGAGCTGACCGCGCAGCAGCAGGCCGAGGCGAAGGCCGCGCTCGCCGAAGCGATCGCCGAGCGCACCCGCATCGTCGAGGAGGCCGAGGCGCTCGCCGCGCAGGACCCGGCGAAGACCCAGTGGAAGCAGACCTCGGCCGAACTCGACGCGCTGTTCGCCCGGTGGCAGCAGCACCAGCAGGACGGCCCGCGACTGCCCAAGGGCGAGGCGAACGAGCTCTGGAAGCGGTTCCGTGCCGCTCGCTCGACCATCGAGCAGCACCGCAAGGCGTTCTTCGCGGAGCTCGATGCCGCGCACCGCGAGGTGCGCCAGCGCAAGCAGCGGCTCATCGAGCGCGCCGAGGCCCTCGCCCCGCGCGGCGCAGACGGAGTGGTCGAGTATCGCGCGCTCCTCGACGAGTGGAAGCAGGCGGGACGCGCGGGCAAGAAGGTCGACGACGCCCTCTGGGCGAAGTTCAAGGCCGCGGGCGACGTGCTCTTCCAGGCGAAGGCCGAGATCGACGCGAAGGACGACGAGGAGTACCGCGCGAACCTCACCCAGAAGCTCGCACTGCTCGACGAGGCCGACGCACTGCTCACGGCGAAGGACGCGCGCGCAGCCCGCTCGACGCTGAACGGCATCCAGCGCCGCTGGGACGACATCGGGCGAGTGCCGCGCGACCAGGTGCGCACCGTCGAGGATCGCCTCCGGAAGGTCGAGAACCACGTCCGCGCCCTCGAGGACGAGCGCTGGGAGCGCGACGACCCCGAGAAGAAGGCCCGCTCGGAGGGCATGCTCGGCCAGCTGCACGACGCGATCGCGAAGCTCGAGTCGGAGCTCGCCGAGGCCGAGGCCGCCGGCGATGCCAAGGCCGTCGCCGAGGCGCGCGAGGCGCTCGATGCGCGCCGCGCATGGCTCAAGGCCGTCGGCGGCTGACCGCCGGCGTCACCGTTCGCTCGACCCGTCGCCGCGTCCGCGGCGGCGGGTCGATTGCGTTCCGCGGGACTCCTGCACACCGGGCCCGGCTGGGCGATGATCCACAACCTCCGGCCACGACGCCCGCCGGATCCGACGGATGCCGGAACATGGGTCGCATGGCGCGCCTCCCCTCGGTCCTCGATCACGACGACCTACCGCTGGCCGAACTCTGCGCGGCGCGGCTCGACGGCGAGGTGATGCGGATCGGCGGCGGCTGGGCCCCCGTCGACGAACCCGACCTGCCGAGCCTGCGCGCCGCTGCCGTGGCGCCCGGCCTCCCGTCGCCGTTCGTCATCGAGCGCCGTTCCGCCGCGTGGGTGCATGGTGCGGTACCGACTCCCCCGCCGATCGCCGAGTGCTGCGTGCCGCACTCCGCACGCGTGTCGATGCGCTCGCTGCCGCACGCGATGCTGCTGCGCGAGGTCGCGATCGCGCCCGCCGACATCGTGGTCATCGGCGGCGTCCGCTGCACCACCCCCGACCGCACGATCTACGACCTCGTCCGCGATGCGGAGCCCGTCGCGGGTGTCGTCGCGATCGTGGCCGCACTGCTCGGTGCGGACGCCTGCGCGGCCGAACGCGTCAGGTCTCGCCTGGAGCTCGCCCATCGCCTGCCGCACAAGGCCGCAGCGCTCGCACGCCTCGCGGCGGCCGAGGCCACTGCGGCTGCCGCTGCCGCTGATCAGCCGTCGCTGACCCGGTAGACGTCGTAGACGGCGTCGATGCGACGCACGGCGTTCAGCACGCGGTCGAGGTGCGTGGTGTCGCCCATCTCGAAGACGAACCGGCTGATCGCGAGCCGATCGGAGGAGGTCGACACGTTCGCCGACAGTATGTTCACGTGGTGCTCGCTGAGGACCCGCGTCACGTCGGAGAGCAGCCCGGCACGATCGAGCGCCTCGATCTGGATCTGCACGAGGAACACGCTCTTCGAGCTCGGCGCCCACTCGACGTCGATCATGCGGTCGGGCTCGCGGAGCAACGACTGCACGTTGTGGCATGACGCCTGGTGCACCGAGACGCCCGAGCCCCGGGTGATGAAGCCGACGATGTCGTCGCCCGGCACCGGCGTACAGCACCGGGCGATCTTCACGAGGATGTCGGGCGCGCCGCGCACGAGCACGCCGGAGTCGCTGGTGCGCGGGAGCGGTCGCGAGCGGACGGGGATCGCGGGCAGCTCCGGCTCGTCGGCGTCGTCCACGTCGCGCACGAGCGCGATGACCTTCTCGATGACCGACTGCGTCGACACGTGCCCCTCGCCGACCGCGGCGTACAACGCCGAGACGTCGTCGTAGCGCAGCTGTGCAGCGACCTCGGCGAACGACTCCTGGCTCATGAGCTTCTGGAGCGGGAGGTTCTGCTTGCGCATCGCTCGCGCGATCGCGTCGCGACCGTGCTCGATGGCCTCGTCGCGGCGCTCCTTCGTGAACCACTGGCGGATCTTGCTCCGTGCGCGCGGGCTCTTGACGAAGATCAGCCAGTCCTTGCTCGGGCCCGAGTCGGGGTTCTTCGACGTGAACACCTCGACGACGTCGCCGCTCACGAGTTCGCTCTCGAGCGGCACGAGCCGGCCGTTGACCTTCGCACCCATCGTGCGATGGCCGACCTCGGTGTGCACCGCGTAGGCGAAGTCGACCGGGGTCGCGCCGGCGGGCAGGCCGATGACGCGACCCTTCGGCGTGAAGACGTAGACCTCCTTCGCACCGATCTCGAACCGGAGCGAGTCGAGGAACTCACCGGGATCGGCCGTCTCGGCCTGCCAGTCCGAGATGTGGGCGAGCCACGCCATGTCGGCGTCACCGCGCGTCGTTCCACCGTCTGCGTGGCCGGCGGCCATCCGCTCCTTGTACTTCCAGTGCGCCGCCACGCCGTACTCGGCACGCTGGTGCATGTCGTGCGTGCGGATCTGGATCTCGACGGGGCGGCCCTTCGGTCCGATCACCGTCGTGTGCAGCGACTGGTAGAGGTTGAACTTCGGCGTCGCGATGTAGTCCTTGAAGCGCCCGGGCACCGGCGTCCACCGCGCGTGGATGGAACCGAGGACGGCGTAGCAGTCGCGCACGGAGTTGACCAGGATGCGGATGCCGACGAGGTCGTAGATGTCGTCGAAGTCGCGGCCGCGCACGATCATCTTCTGGTAGATGGAGTAGTACTGCTTCGGCCGCCCGACGACCTTGCCCCGGATGCGCGCCGCCTTGAGGTCGTCGGAGACCAGGTCGATCACCGACTGGACGTACTCCTCGCGCTGCGGCGTGCGCTGCTTGACGAGGCTCTCGATCTCGGCGTAGAGCTTGGGGTACAGGACAGCGAACGAGAGGTCCTCGAGCTCCCACTTGATGGTCTGGATGCCGAGGCGGTGCGCGAGCGGCGCGTAGATCTCGAGCGTCTCGGTCGCCTTGCGCGATGCGGAGTCCGCGGGGACGAAGCCCCACGTTCGCGCGTTGTGCAGGCGGTCGGCGAGCTTGATGATGAGCACGCGGATGTCCTTGGACATCGCGACGATCATCTTGCGGACGGTCTCCGCCTGCGTGGAGTCGCCGTACTTGACCTTGTCGAGCTTCGTGACGCCGTCGACGAGCATCGCGATCTCGTCGCCGAAGTCGGCCCGGAGCTGGTCGAGCGTGTAGGCGGTGTCCTCGACGGTGTCGTGGAGTAGGGCGGCGGCGACGGCCTTCGACCCGATGCCGAGGTCGGCGAGGATCTGGGCGACCGCGATGGGATGCGTGATGTAGGGCTCACCGCTGCGTCGCTTCTGCCCCTCGTGCGCACGCTCGGCGACGGTGTAGGCGCGCTCGATGACCGACAGGTCGGCCTTCGGGTGGTGCATCCGCACCGTGCGCATCACGCTGTCGACAGCCCCCGCGGGCAGCGCCTTGGAGAAGATCCGTGGCACGAGTCGACGCAGTGACGCCGTCGAGTTGACACCGGTATCGGTCATGAGCCCCGCACCTCCAGACCTCAATTATCACCGCTTCCGAAACGGTCGCGCGCCATCGAGGTCCGGAGACGCCTCAGGCGACCGGCAGGGCCTCGGCCGTCGAACCCCCTGCGCGCTCGCGCTCCTTCAGGACCTTCTGGTCGTGGCGCTTGATCGCGGGCTCCCCCTCGCGCAGCTGCGAGTAGAGCGGAGCGGCGATGAAGACCGTGGACCACGTGCCGACCAGGATGCCGATGAGCAGCGCGAGCGAGATGTCGCGCAGCGTGTCGGCGCCGAGCACGCCCGCGCCGATGAACAGGATGGCCGCGACGGGCAGCGCCGCCACCACGCTCGTGTTGATCGAGCGCACCAGCGTCTGGTTGACGGCGAGGTTGACGGACTCGGCGAACGTGCGACGGGATTCCTGGCCGTCCTCCGAGGTGTTCTCGCGGATCTTGTCGAACACCACGACGGTGTCGTAGAGCGAGTAGCTGAGGATCGTCAGGATGCCGATCACCGCCGCCGGCGTGACCTCGAAGCCGACGGCCGCGTAGAGCCCGGCGGTCACGACCAGGTCGCCGAGGAGCGACAGGATCGCCGCGAGCGACATCTTCCACGTGCGGAAGTACAACGCCATGATGACGGCGGCGAGCAGCAGGAACGCCGCGAGGCCGAGGAGCGCCTGCCGCGTGATGTCCGCTCCCCAGCTCGCGCCGATGAACGAGGAGGTCACCTCGGACTCGGGTACGCCGTACGCGTCGGCGAGGACGGTGGTGAGCTCACGAGACTCCGCCTGCTCCAGCTGGTCGGTCTGCACGCGCACGCCGTCGTCGCCCACGATCGTCACGCGAGCGACCGCGCCGGGCACGACCTCGGCGACCGCGTCGATCGCGGGCTGCTCGGTCGCGTTCGCCACGCCGGAGATCTGGAACTGCGAACCGCCGCGGAACTCGATGCCGAAGTTGAAGCCCCGCACGACGGGGATGAGCACGGAGAGGATGATGAGCACGGCGGCGACCGTGTACCACTTCTTGCGCCCGCCGACGAAGTTGAACGAGCGCTTGCCCGTGTAGAGGTCGTTGCCGAACGTGGTGAGTCGGTTGGCCATCAGGACTCCTTGCTCTCGCCGGCGCCGACGGTGGCGTCGGCCTGCGCCGCCTTGCGTTCCGCGATCGTCTGGCGCTTCTGCGCCTCTCGCGAGCTGGATGCCGCCTTCTTCGCGGGGACGGCGACCGGCTTGCGGAACTCCGCGCGGCCGCGGTAGACCGCGCCGAGGGCCTGGGGGTCGAGGCCCGACCAGGAGTGCCCGCTGGAGAAGAACCGCGTTTGCGCGAGCAGCTGCAGCATCGGGTGCGTGAAGAGGATCACGACGATGACGTCGATGATCGTGGTGAGACCGAGCGTGAACGCGAAGCCGCGCACGCTGCCGACGGCGAGGATGTAGAGCACCACCGCCGCGAGCAGGTTCATGGACTTCGACGAGAGGACGGTGCGCAGCGCGCGCTTCCATCCGGCCTCCACGGCGCCGACCAGCGGGCGGCCGTCGCGCAATTCGTCGCGAACGCGTTCGAAGTAGACGATGAACGAGTCGGCCGTGAAGCCGATCGCGACGATCAGACCCGCGATGCCGGCCAGCGACAGGCGATAGCCCTGGTACCAGCCGAGGATCGTGATCATCAGGTAGGTGATGACGCCGGCGATGATCAGAGAGGCGATCGTGACCGACCCGAGGGCGCGGTACTGGAACAGCGTGTAGATCACGACGAGGATCAGGCCGATGATGCCCGCGATGAGGCCGGACTGCAGCTGCGAGGTGCCGAGCGTCGCGGAGATCGTGTCGGAGGACTGCACCTCGAAGCTGATCGGCAGGGCGCCGAACTTCAGCTGGTCCGCAAGGGCCTTCGAGGACTCCTGGGTGAAGTTGCCCGTCACCTGCGGACGGCCGTCGGTGATGATGCCGTTCATCTGCGGCGCCGAGAGCACCGCGCCGTCGAGCACGAACGCGAACTGGTCGCGGGGCGTCTGGCCGTTGAGTGCGAAGAGTCGCTGGCTGACCTCGGAGAACGCCTCGGTGCCGCGCTCGTTGAAGACGATGTTGACGGCCCACTGGCCGGTCGTCGCACCCGTCTGGGTCTGCACCATGCCGTTGGTCGCGTCGACGATGTCCTCGCCGCTGACCTCGACCGGGCCGAGGAGGTACTTGATCGTGCGCGTCGAGTCGCACGTGACGAGCGGCTCGTCCGACGGGGCGACGTTCGCCCCGCTCTCGTCGATCGTCGAACAGTCGAAGGTGGCGAACTCGTCCTGCAGGGCGGGCGTCACCCAGTTCGGGTCGCTCGCGTCGGTCGGCTCGACGGTCGGCGTCGACGAGAGCTCCTCCTCCGCGCCGTCGGTCGGCTCGGCGCTCTCGCTCGGGTCGATCGACTGGTTGGCGGCGGCATCTGCGAGCAGCACCGGGCGGAGCTCGAGCTTGGCCGAGGACTCGATGCGGTTGCGCGTCTGCTCGTCGAGCTCGCCCGGGATCGCGACGACGACGTTCTGGCCGCCCTGGGTCGTGATGTCCGCCTCGGAGACGCCGGAGGCGTCGACGCGCTGGCGGATGATCGAGACGGCCTGGTCGAGCTGCTCCTGCGAGACGGTCTCACCGTCGGCGAGCTGCGGCGCGAGGATGATCTGCGTGCCGCCCTCGAGGTCGAGGGCGAGCTTCGGCGTCCAGGAGCCGCCGCCCCAGATGACGCCGGCCGCGTTGATGCCGAACAGCGCGACGATGAGCACGCCGAGCCAGGTCAGTGATCGCACGGCCTTGCGGACGGGCGTCGGTCGCGAGGACCGCTTGGATGGTGCAGCCACGATTGTGCCTTCTCTGCAGGGTGCCCGCGCAGCATCGCGCGGGCAGAGCTATGGGGTGGGCCTCTAGTCGTCCGACTTCTTGGGGTCGGGCGTCTCGTCGTTCGGCGACTCGTCGAGGCGCTGGCCGAACTCGGGCTCACCGTCGATCGCGGCCGCAGCCTCGGCCGGAGCGTCGACCGGCTCCACCACGCGGGCGATGGTCTGGCGGTGCACCGTGAGCACGGTGCCCGGCGAGGACTCGAGCTCGACGCGGTTCTCCTCCTCGTCGATCGAGAGGATGGTGCCGAACACCCCGAAGTTCGTCATCACCGTCGCACCCGGAACGACCTTCGTCTGCAGTTCGCGCTGCTCCGCCTGGCGCTTCCGCGAATTGCGGAACATGAAGAAGATCAGCACCGCCAGGACGGCGAGCATGATGAGAGTCAGCGGATCAAGGACCATGGGGTGGGAACCTTCCGGTGTGCGCGCGGTGCGCACGATCAGGGGCGGGGTGGCCGAAGCCTCAAAGGATTATAGGTCATCGATCGGCAGCGCCACCTCGGCACCGTCGGCCTCGCGGACGAGTCCGAAGTGCCGCCAGGCGGCGGGCGTCGCCATCCGCCCGCGCGGTGTGCGGGTGATCAGGCCGATCCGCACGAGGAAGGGCTCGACGACCGCCTCGATGGTCTCCGCTTCCTCCCCCACAGACACGGCGAGGGTGTTCAGGCCGACCGGACCGCCGCCGAAGCGCGTGAGGATCGTCATCATGACCGCACGGTCGAGTCGGTCGAGCCCGAGCGGGTCGACGTCGTACAGCTCGAGCGCGGCGCGCACCGCGCCGACATCCGCCCGGCCGCCATGGACGAGGGCGTAGTCGCGGACGCGCCGCAGCAGCCGGTTGGCGATGCGCGGCGTGCCCCGGCAGCGCCCGGCGATCTCGGCGATCGCCGGGCGGTCGATGTCGAGCCCGAGCATGACCGCGGCTCGCCCGAGCACCTGCTCGAGCTCGGCCTCGTCGTAGAACTCGAGGTGCGCGGTGAAGCCGAACCGGTCGCGCAGCGGGTTCGGCAGGAGACCGGCGCGCGTGGTCGCCCCGACGAGCGTGAACGGCGCGAGGTCGAGCGGCACCGACGTCGCGCCGGCGCCCTTGCCGACCATGATGTCGATGCGGAAGTCCTCCATGGCCAGGTAGAGCATCTCCTCGGCGGAGCGCGCCATGCGATGGATCTCGTCGATGAACAGCACCTCGCCGGGCACGAGCGAGGACAGGATGGCCGCCAGGTCGCCGGCGTGCTGGATGGCGGGACCGCTCGACATGCGCAGGGGCCGTCCGCCCTCGTGCGCGACGATCATGGCGAGCGTGGTCTTGCCGAGCCCCGGCGGGCCCGCCAGCAGGATGTGGTCGGGGGTCCGCTGCTGCATCGCGGCGGCGGAGAGCAGCAGTTGCAGCTGCCCTCGCACGCGAGTCTGCCCCACGAACTCCCCGAGGCTCTTCGGCCGCAGCGCTCCCTCGAAGGCGAGCTCCGCCTCGGAGGCGAGCTCGGGGTCGGTCAGGTCGACGCCGTCATCGGTCATCGCGCCCGCGCTCCCTGCTGAGCCGGACCGAGCCTGGCGAGCGTGAGACGCAGCAGCACGGGCACCGAGGTCGCGGCCGCGTCGTCGGCGGTCTCCAGCGTCTCGGCGAGCGCCTCGCCCGCGAGCTTCTCCGACCACCCGAGGCCGGTCAGCGCGGCGAGCACGTCGTCGGCGACGCCGCCGGTCGCGACCGGAGCCCCGCCCGCGACGGCGGCCGGCGCGACGACCTTGCCGGACAGCGACACGGTGATGAGCTTGGCGGTCTTCGGCCCGATGCCGCTGACGCGCCGGAACGCGGCGTCGTCGTCCTCCTGGACGGCGCGGGCGACGTCGGTCGGCGACATCGCCGACAGCACGCCGAGACCGGACTTCGGCCCGACCCCGGTGACGCCGATGAGCAGCTCGAAGACCTCGAGCTCGTCGCGCGTGGCGAACCCGAAGAGCGTGAGCGAGTCCTCGCGGACCACGAGCGACGTGTGGACGAGGACCTCGTCGCCGACGCGACTCGCGAGCACGAAGGCCGGAGTGGCGTTCACCAGGTAGCCCACCCCGGAGACCTCCACGACGAGCGAGCTGCCGGAGGCCTGCAGCACGCGGCCGCGGAGGGAGGAGATCACTCCTTCACCCTACGGGCTGCCCCCGACACGGCCGCGGCGCGCTCCGCGGCGAGCCACGCCTGCTGGGCGGGGGTCAGCGTCCCGCCGGATGCGTCGCCTCCGGACCGCGCGCCGCGCCCGCCCCGGGCGTCGGCGATCGCGGCGCCCGCCGCTCCCCCGGTGCGCCAGGCGTGGCAGATGGCGAGCGCGAGTGCGTCGGCGGCATCCGCCGGCTTCGGAACCGCGTCGAGTCCGAGGATGCGCGCGACCATCGCCCCGACCTGCGCCTTGTCGGCACGCCCGTAGCCGGTGATCGCGGCCTTCACCTCGCTCGGCGTGTGCAGGGCCACCGGGAGCACGCGACGTGCGGCGATGAGCATCGCGACCCCTGAGATCTGGGCGGTGCCCATGATCGTGGAGACGTCCGAGCGCGCGAACACCCGCTCGAGCGCGACGGCCTGCGGCCGGTGCTCCTCGACGATCGCCTCGAGCCCGTCGGCGATGCGCGCCAGGCGCCGCGGCGTGTCGAGGTCGGCTGGCGACCGCAGCACGACGACGTCGACGAGCTTCGCCGTGCGGTTCGGCTCGACATCGACCACGCCCACGCCGCAGCGCGTGAGTCCGGGGTCGATGCCGAGCACGCGCACGGCGATCGGCCTAGTCCTCGGCCTCGAGCTCGGCCTGCACCTCGGCGGTCAGGTCGAAGTTGCTGTAGACGTTCTGCACGTCGTCGCTGTCCTCCAGCGCGTCGATCAGGCGGAACACCTTGCGCGCCGTGTCGGCGTCGATCTCGACCTTGAGGTTCGGGACGAACTCGATGTCGGCGGACTCGTAGTCGAGGCCGGCCTCCTGCAGGGCCTTGCGCGTGTCCACCATCGACGACGGGTCGGTGATCACCTCGAAGCCCTGGGCGTGCGGCTCGATCTCCTCGGCCCCGGCCTCGAGGGCCGCCATCATGACGTCGTCCTCCGTCGTGCCCTCGCCCGTGACGACGATGACGCCCTTGCGCGAGAAGTTGTAGGCCACCGATCCCGGGTCGGCGAGCGTGCCGCCGTTCCGGCTGAGCCCGGTGCGCACCTCGGCCGCGGCACGGTTCTTGTTGTCGGTCAGGACCTCGATCATGAGCGCGACGCCGTTCGGGCCGTAGGCCTCGTACGTGATGTTCTGGTACTCGACCGCCTCGCCGCCGATGCCGGCACCGCGCTTGATGGCGCGATCGATGTTGTCGTTCGGCACCGACGTCTTCTTGGCCTTCTGGACGGCGTCATACAGGGTCGGGTTGCCGTTCAGGTCGGCGCCGCCGAGCTTGGCCGCCACCTCGATGTTCTTGATGAGCTTGGCGAACGACTTGGCGCGGCGTGCGTCGATGACCGCCTTCTTGTGCTTGGTCGTCGCCCACTTGGAATGCCCGGACATGCCTCTCCCGTCACGGTGGTTCAGTACCCCGACATTCTAGGCCCGACCGCGGGGCGGCCTCGGCGGGGCGCCCGGCGGGGCGATGGCGGGCGCCTCGCGACGGCCCCCGCCTCAGCCGACGCGCGCGGCCGACCGCACCTTCCCGAGGAAGTACTCGTGGAACCGGTGGTCGCCCTGGATCTCGGGGTGGAAGCTCGTCCCGACCAGGTTGCCCTGCTCGACGGCGACGACTCGTCCGTCCTCGAGCGAGGCGAGCGGCGTCGCACGCTCGCCGACCGACTCGACCACCGGTCCGCGGATGAACACCGCGTGCACCGGCCGCTCGCCGAGCGCCGGCACGTGGAGGTCGGTCTCGAACGACTGGTTCTGCGAGCCGAACGCGTTCCGGCGCACGACCACGTCGAGCCCGCCGAGGTTCTGCTGGCCGTCGATCGTGTCGAGGAGGGTGTCGGCGATCATGATGAGCCCGGCGCAGGTGCCGTACACGGGCAGCCCGTCGGCGATCCGGCGCTTCAGCGGCTCGGCGACGCCGAAGGCGCGCGAGAGCTTGTCCATGACGGTCGATTCGCCCCCGGGGATCACGAGGCCGTCGATGCCGTCGACGTCCTCCGGCCGGCGGACGAGCACGACGCGCGCGCCGAGCTCGCCCAGCACGCGCGCGTGCTCGCGGAAGTCGCCCTGGAGGGCGAGGACGCCGACGGTCGGCCCCGCCGCATCCGTCGCCCCCAGGGACTCGTCGCGGAGACTCACCATCCGCGCTCGGCGAGCCGGTGCGGCGCAGCGAGGTCCGACACGTTGATGCCGACCATCGCCTCGCCGAGCCCGCGCGAGACCTCGGCGATGACCTTCGGGTCGTCGTAGAAGGTGGTGGCCTTCACGATCGCGGCCGCACGCTGCTCGGGGTTGCCCGACTTGAAGATGCCGGAGCCCACGAACACGCCGTCGGCGCCGAGCTGCATCATCATCGCGGCGTCCGCCGGGGTCGCGACGCCGCCCGCGGTGAACAGCACGACCGGGAGCTTGCCGGTCTCGGCGACCTCGAGCACGAGCTCGTACGGCGCCTGGAGCTCCTTCGCGGCGACGTACAGCTCGTCGCGCGTCATCGACTTCAGCTGGTTGATCTCCGAGGTGATCTTGCGGATGTGCTTGGTGGCCTCCGAGACGTCGCCCGTGCCGGCCTCGCCCTTGGAGCGGATCATCGCCGCGCCCTCGTTGATGCGGCGGAGCGCCTCGCCCAGGTTCGTCGCCCCGCAGACGAAGGGAGTGGTGAAGCCCCACTTGTCGATGTGGTTGACGTAGTCGGCGGGCGAGAGCACCTCGGACTCGTCGATGTAGTCGACGTCGAGCGCCTGGAGGACCTGCGCCTCGACGAAGTGGCCGATGCGCGCCTTCGCCATGACCGGGATGGAGACCTCGGCGATGATCGCCTCGATGAGGTCGGGGTCGCTCATGCGGGCGACGCCGCCCTGCGCGCGGATGTCGGCGGGAACGCGCTCGAGCGCCATGACGGCGACGGCGCCGGCGTCCTCGGCGATGCGCGCCTGCTCGGGCGTGACGACGTCCATGATGACGCCGCCCTTCAGCATCTCGGCGAGGCCGCGCTTCACGCGGCTCGAGCCGGTCTCGGACGTGCTCATCGGTGGTTCCCTTCGACGGATGGCGCGCGCTCGCGCAACGTGGCGGACAAGGCGTTGGCTTGACCTAGGCCAAAAGATAGCATGGACCGAGTCCTCCTCCCCGAACAGTGATGGATCATGACATGACCCTCGAGATCACCGGCAGCTCGGCCGCGGACATCGCCGCGAGCGTTCGCGCCCTCGTCGAGCGCGGTGCCCTGCGTCCGGGCGACGCGCTGCCCCCCGTGCGAAACCTCGCCGACGACCTCGGCGTCAACCGCAACACCGCGGTCGCGGCGTACCGCCAGCTCACGACGGCGGGCGTCGTCGTCACGCGCGGCCGCGGCGGAACGCGCGTCGCCGACCGCTCCGCGGTCGCCCAGGAGGGCTTCGCCGCCGACAGCGTGCTCCGCGACGTCGCGACCGGCAACCCCGATCCCGACCTCATCCCCGACCCGTCGCGTGCACTCGCGGGCATGGCCGGCCGGCCCGTGCTCTACGGCGAGCCGGTCATCGACCCGGGCCTCGAGCGCTGGGCCCGCGATTGGGTGGGCGCCGACCTCGCTCCATCCGATGTCCGGCTCACGATCACCAGCGGCGCGGCCGACGCCGTCGAGCGGCTCCTCGCGCAGGCGCTCGTCCGGGAGGACGCCGTCGCACTCGAGGATCCGTGCTTCCTCACGAGCATCCACACCGTCCGGATGGGCGGATACCGCCCGGTTCCCGTCCAGGTGGACGAGGAGGGCATGACCGTCGCGGGACTCCGTGCGGCCCTCGACCAGGGCGTGCGCGCCGTCGTGTGCACCCCCCGCGCGCAGAACCCGACGGGCGCGAGCCTCTCGGAACGCCGCGCCGGGGAGCTGCGCGCCGTGCTGCGCGACCACCCGTACGTCCTCGTCATCGAGGACGACCACTTCTCCATGCTCTCGCGGAGCCCGTACCGTTCTCTGATCGGACCCGAGCACCGGCGATGGGCGCTGGTGCGCTCGGTGTCGAAGTTCCTCGGCCCCGACATGTGCCTCGCGGTCACCGCGTCCGACCCCGACACCGCCGACCGCCTCGCGATGCGGCTCACCCCGGGCACGACGTGGGTGAGCCACCTCCTGCAGCGACTGACGCTCGCGCTCGTGACCGACCCCGACGTGACCGCCGGGATCGCGGCGGCCGGTGCGCGATACGCCGCTCGGAACGACGCGTTCGCCGCCCGCCTCACGGAGCTCGGCCTGCCCACGACCGCCGGCGACGGCCTCAACCTCTGGGTCGCACTGCCGGTGCCGGCCCGCGACGTGTCGGAGCAGTTGATGCGCCGCGGCTGGCTCGCCCGGGCGGGCGACGAGTTCGCGCTCGCCGACGCCCCGTCGTCACGCCGCCTGCGGCTCACGGTGCACGACCTCTCCGACGTCGACGCCGAGCGGCTCGTCGTCGACATCGCCGCCTCGGTCCGCGCGGCGGGCTGGCGGCCGACGCCGGCGGGGATGGAATGATCGAGGGGTGAAGGTCCTCTCGATCCAGTCCGCGGTCGCCTACGGCCACGTCGGCAACTCCGCCGCCGTCTTCCCGCTCCAGCGCATCGGCGTCGAGGTGATGCCGGTGTACACGGTCAACTTCTCCAACCACACGGGGTACGGGGCATGGCGCGGCCCGCTGATCAGCCCGGACGACGTGCGCGAGGTCATCGCGGGCATCGAGGACCGCGGCGCCTTCCCGCACGTCGACGTCGTCCTCTCCGGCTACCAGGGTTCGGAGGGCATCGCCGACGTCATCCTCGACGCGGTCGCCCGCATCAAGGCCGCGAACCCCGATGCGATCTACTCCTGCGACCCGGTGATGGGCAACGCGAAGAGCGGATGCTTCGTCGCCCCGGCGATCCCGGTGCTCCTGCGCGACCGCGTGGTGCCGGCCGCCGACCTCATCACGCCGAACCAGTTCGAACTCGGCTACCTCACCGGCACCGAACCCGACTCGCTGGAGTCGACGCTGGAGTCGGTCGACCTCGCTCGCGCGTCGGGGCCGCGGACCGTGCTCGTCACGAGCGTCGAGCGTCCCGACCGCGAGGAGGGCACGATCGAGATGCTGGCGGTCGACGATCGGGGTGCGTGGATCGTTCGGACTCCCCTGCTCCCGATGAAGGCGAACGGCTCCGGGGACGTCACGGCGGCGCTCTTCTCCGCGCACTACCGCCGCACGGGCGACGCAGCCGAGGCGCTGGCCCGTACGGCCTCGAGCGTCTTCGACCTGCTGGCGAACACCCACGAGTCCGGTGCGCGCGAACTGCGGCTCGTCGAGTCCCAGGAGTCGTACGCGAATCCGCGGATGCAGTTCGAGGTGCGGCAGGTCCGCTGAGCTCCGCTCAGCGCGGCCAGGCCTCCGCGATCTCCTCGCGCACCTCGCCGAGCAGGCGCGGGAGCGCCTTGGTGCCGGCGATGATCGGGAAGAAGTTCGCGTCGAGCGCCCACCGCGGAACGATGTGCTGGTGCAGGTGCCCGGCGATGCCGGCGCCCGCGATGCGTCCCTGGTTCATGCCGATGTTGAACCCGTCGCAGCGGGAGACCTGCTTCACGGTGCGCATCGCGACCTGCGTGAGCTCGCCGATCTCGGCGACCTCCTCGGGCGAGGCCTCGTCGTACGTCGCGATGTGCCGGTACGGGCAGACCAGCAGGTGCCCGCTGTTGTACGGGTACAGGTTGAGCAGCACGTAGGCGTGCTCGCCGCGCGCGACGATGAGGGACTGCTCGTCGCTCAACTCGGGCGCGCGGCAGAACGGGCAGGCGTGCTCGTCTGGCTGCTGGCCGTGCTGGATGTAGACCATCCGATGCGGGGTCCAGAGGCGCTGGAACGCGTCGGGCACTCCGGCGAGGTCGGCCGCGTCATCCGTCGGCACGCGGTCGAACTCGTCGGGCTGGTACGCGCGCGTCATACGAAGAGGTCGTCCCGGGTGCTGATCTGACGGCGATCGGCGATCGCCTCGTGGATGCGGCGCTCGGCGTCCGCGATGGGCACACCGTTCTCCTGGGTGCCGTCGCGGAAGCGGAAGCTCACGGTCTCGGCCGTCCGGTCGTTCTCGCCGGCGATGAGCTGGATCGGCACCTTCTGCTTGGTGTGGGTGCGGATCTTCTTCTGCATGCGGTCGTCGCTGGCGTCGAGCTCGGTGCGCACGCCCGAGCCCGCGAGCTGGGTCAGGATGCCGCCGAGGTAGGGCGCGTACTCGTCGGCCACCGGGATGCCGACGACCTGCACCGGCGAGAGCCACAGCGGGAAGGCGCCGGCGTAGTGCTCGGTGAGCACGCCGAAGAAGCGCTCGATCGAGCCGAACTTCGCCGAGTGGATCATGACGGGCTGCTGGTGGGTGCCGTCGGCCGCCGTGTACTCGAGGCCGAAGCCCTCGGGCTGGTTGAAGTCGTACTGGATCGTCGACATCTGCCAGGTCCGGCCGATCGCGTCGCGCGCCTGCACCGAGATCTTCGGGCCGTAGAACGCGGCGCCGCCCGGGTCGGGCACGAGTTCGAGCCCCGAGCGCTCGGCGACGTCGCGCAGCACGTTCGTCGCGACCTCCCACTGCTCGTCGGTGCCCTTGAACTTGTCGGAGTTCGCGTCGCGGGTCGAGAGCTCGAGGTAGAAGTCGTCGAGGCCGAAGTCGCGCAGCAGCCCGAGCACGAAGTCCAGCAGGTGCTCGATCTCGGCGGGCGCCTGCTCGGGCGTGACGTAGCTGTGCGAGTCGTCCTGGGTGAGGCCGCGCACGCGCGTGAGGCCCTGCACGACGCCCGACTTCTCGTAGCGGTAGACCGTGCCGAACTCGAAGAACCGCAGCGGGAGTTCGCGGTACGAGCGCCCGCGCGAGCGGTAGATGAGGTTCTGCATGGGGCAGTTCATCGCCTTGAGGTAGTACTCGCTGTTCTCGAGCTCCATCGGCGGGAACATCGTGTCCTTGTAGTAGGGCAGGTGCCCGGACAGCTCGAAGACGTGGGCCTTCGTGATGTGCGGGGTCGAGACGTACTGGAAGCCCTCCTCGATGTGCCGACGGCGGACGTAGTCCTCCATCTCGCGCTTGATGACGCCGCCCTTCGGGTGGAAGACGGGCAGGCCCGAGCCGATCTCGTCGGGGAAGCTGAACAGGTCGAGCTCGAGGCCGAGCTTGCGGTGATCGCGGCGGGCGGCCTCCTCGAGGCGGTGCTGGTACGCGCGCAGCTCGTCCTTCGTCGGCCAGGCGGTGCCGTAGATGCGCTGCAGCTGCGGGTTCTTCTCGGACCCGCGCCAGTAGGCGGCCGCGACGCGCATGAGCGCCCAGCCGTTGCCGATCATGCGCGTGTTCGGCAGGTGCGGACCGCGGCAGAGGTCCTTCCACGCCACCTCGCCCGACTTCGGGTCGACGTTGTCGTAGATGGTGAGCTCGGCGCCGCCGACCTCGACGGACTCGTTGTCGTCCTGGCCGCCCTCGCCGCCCGTGGTGTGGCCCTTGAGCCCGATGAGTTCGAGCTTGTAGGGCTCGGCGGAGAGCTCCGCGCGCGCCTCCTCGTCGGTGACGACGCGGCGGACGAAGCGCTGCCCCGAGCGGATGATGCGCGCCATCTCCTTGTCGAGCACCTTGAGGTCCTCGGGCGTGAACGGCTCGGCGACGTCGAAGTCGTAGTAGAAGCCGTCGGTGACGGGCGGCCCGATGCCGAGCTTCGCGTCGGGGTTGACCTTCTGCACCGCCTGCGCGAGCACGTGCGCCGTCGAGTGGCGGAGGATCGCGAGCCCGTCGGGCGAGTCGATCGTGACCGGTTCGACGACGTCGGCGTCGGTCACCGTCGCCGCGAGGTCCTTGAGCTCGCCGTTGACGCGCATCGCGACAACGGAACGATCGGTGAAGAGCTCGAAGCCGTCGGCCAAGTGGATCCACTCCCCTGCTGTATGAGACGCAACCACTCAACTGTAGTCGCGCGGCGCGCGGGGATCGCACCGAGCGCAGGACCCCGCGTGGGACGGACGCGCGTAGAGCGGTGCGGTGGGTCGCGACGGCTCGGACTCGGGCCGGGCCTCGTGGCGCGAGCTCAAACGCGCTGGCAACCGAGGACGCCGCCGAACCGACGACACGCCGCCCGCACGGAAGTGCCCCGTTCGGGTGCTGGCGGTGCTCGAGCCCGTCCGATACGCCTGTGTCAACGGCGGACCGGCTGGGGGGCCGGGTGCCAAGAAGGGGGATTCGACATGTCTATCAGGATGCGCGGTGCCGTCGGGCTCATCGCCGCGGCGGTCCTCATGACCGGGGTGATCATGGGCGCTGCCCTCCCGGCGCAGGCGGGCAGCGGCGACTCCGGCGCGAGCGCGAGCGCCGACCCGGCCGCGCCGGACGACCAGTCGCGATCCGAGTCCGATGCGGACGCGCAGGCTGCAGCCGCAGCGGCGGCTGCCGCGAGCGTCGGCGCCGGATCCGAGGCG
Source organism: Agromyces zhanjiangensis (assembly GCF_040496055.1). Taxonomy (NCBI): domain Bacteria; kingdom Bacillati; phylum Actinomycetota; class Actinomycetes; order Micrococcales; family Microbacteriaceae; genus Agromyces; species Agromyces zhanjiangensis. Next base: position 459,790 of record NZ_JBEPKB010000002.1, read on the forward strand.
GTCTTCGTACCGGTGACGCCGTGCCGCATCATCGACACCCGCGCCGGGGGCGGGAAGCTGGCCGCGAACTCGACGCGCACGTTCTACGTCGCCGGTACGACGGGATTCGCCCCTCAGGGCGGCACGAGCGGTGGGTGCGGCGTTCCCGGCAGCGCGACGGCCGTCAGCATCTCGCTGACGACCACGCAGGCTTCCGGAAAGGGTCGCCTGACCGCGTTCCCGGCAGGCGTGTCGGCACCGAACTCGACGCTGCTGTCGTACACCTCTTCAGCGAACGTGTCATCCAGCTCGTCGGTGGCCCTGACCACCGGAGCGGGCAAGGACATGGCGATCCGGAACTTCAACGCGTCGACCCACCTCGTCGCCGACGTGCTGGGGTACTGGGCGCCGCAGTCGCACGCGTACGTTTCCTCCACCGGCGATCTCCTCATCGGATCTCGTGTCGTCTCGTCGACCAAGGTCGGGACGGGCCACTACGTGGTGACGTTCGACACGGACGTCACGACGTGCAGCAGCGTCGGCGGGTCCGACTACGCGTCGCGGATGGTCTCGAGCTATCACTTCGGCGGCGACACGATCGACGTCTTCGTGTACGACCAGAATGGAGCACAGGTCGACTACTGGTTCTACCTGTTGGTCATGTGCTGACGGACGAGCGTACCGACGCGGATCGCGCGCGACCCGCGTCGGCACGCTCGCGCCTGTCCGGGCCTGAGCACCTGATGGCGAGCCGTCATGGGTTCACCGGTCCAGCGATCGACGCGGCTCACGGGCCCCCTCTCGAGATTCGGTGAGGCACGTCCGCTGATGTCTGCGCGGCTTGCGCGCGTACGGCGCAAGCGAGGCGCCGCGGCTGTCACGGCTTGCACGCCGTTGCGCGCTGCATTGCAAGAACTCAGCATTTTCCGGACATTTCCTCGCAGCCCGTTGTGATGGTCTGGCGGAGCCGCATAGCCTCGCACCACTCGGGGCGCCGTGAGGCCCCCGCCGTGCCCGCAGACGTGCACCACGAGAGGAAACGAGTCGACGATGACGCGTCCCACCAGCCAGGTTCCCCCGCCGCCGCGCGGCCTGCTCCGAATCGCGGGCCGCGCCCGGTTCGCCCTCGCCGCGACCGCCGCAGTGGCCGTCGGCGCCGCCGTGCTCGGTCCCGCGCCCGCTTCGGCCGCTCCCGAACCCGTCGTCACGCGGGCCGCACTCGACCCGGCGCTCGTCGCGGGCCGCGGCGCCGACGTGCCCTTCCTCGAGCAGGAGGCCGAGCACGCGTCGACGAACGGAGAGGTGATCGGCCCCGACCGCACCGCCTACACGATCGAGGCCGAGGCATCCGGCCGGTCGGCGGTGCGCCTCGACCCCGGCGAGTACGTCGAGTTCACGCTCCCGGCGGCCGCGAACGCGATCACCGTGCGCTACAGCATCCCGGATGCGCCCGGCGGCGGCGGGATCACCGCCCCGCTCGAGGTCGCCGTCGACGGCGGCGAACCGTCGACCATGACGCTCACGTCGGAGTACTCGTGGCTGTACAACCAGTACCCGTTCACCAACGACTCCGACGCGGGACTCCTCCATCCGGACTGGTGGGTCACCGAGTGCGGCTGCGTCCCCGGCGAGGGATACGAGGTCGAGACGCCGTTCCGGCCGATGCACTTCTACGACGAGCAGCGGATGCTCCTCGGCGAGACGGTCGCCGCGGGCTCGGTCATCCGCCTCACCGCGCCGCAGGGCACGGATGCCGCGTGGACCGTCATCGACCTCCTCGACTCGGAACTCGTCGCACCGCCAGCGGAGCAGCCCGACGATTCGGTCAGCGTCGTGAAGTTCGGGGCCGACCCCGACGGCGTGCGCGATTCCGCCCCGGCGTTCCGAACCGCCGTCCGATGGGCGCAGCGGCACGGGGTCGAGGTGTTCATCCCCGCAGGCGACTTCCGCGTCAGCGAGCATCTCATCGTCGACGACGTCACGATCCGCGGAGCCGGCAACTGGCACTCGGTCGTGTTCGGCGTGGAGGTCGCGCTGAAGAAGCCGACCGCCGACGGATCCGTGCACACCGGCGTCGGCTTCTACGGCAGGGATGCCGCCGCCGGCGGCAGCTCGAACGTGCACCTGTCCGACTTCGCCATCCGAGGCGACGTCCGCGAGCGCATCGACACCGACCAGGTCAACGGCGTCGGCGGCGCGATGAGCGACTCGACGATCGAGCGCCTGCACATCGAGCACACGAAGGTCGGGCTCTGGTTCGACGGGCCGATGGACGGCGTCGTCGTCCGCGACAACGTGATCGTCGACCAGGTCGCCGACGGCCTGAACTTCCACACCGGGGTGACCGGTTCCGTCGCGGAGGGCAACTTCGTCCGCAACACCGGCGACGACGGCCTCGCGATGTGGTCGGAGGGCGTCACGAACGCCGGCAACGCCTTCGCCCGCAACACCGTGCAGACCCCGACGCTCGCGAACGGCATCGCGATCTACGGCGGCGCCGACACCACCGTCGAAGGCAACCTCGTGGCAGACCCGATCCGGGAGGGCAGCGCGCTGCACGCCGGCTCCCGTTTCGGTGCCGAGCCGTTCACGGGCTCGCTCGACTTCACGGACAACACCACCGTGCGCGCCGGTACGTTCGAGTTGAACTGGAACATCGGGCTCGGTGCGATCTGGCTCTACGCACTCGACCGCTCGATCGACCGGGCCGATGTCCGGATCACGGGCGACCACTACCTCGACAACACGTACAACGCGATCATGCTCGTCTCGGACTGGCCCGTGAAGGACCAGGTCTCGATCGAGAACGTGCACGTCGCCGACGTGCGCGTCGACGGCACGGGCACGTCGGTGCTGAGCGCCCGCGTCGCGGGGTCGGCGTCGTTCGAGGACGTGGACGCTCGCAATGTCGGCGCCGTCGGCATCAACAACTGCGGGACGTTCCACTTCACGCCCGCCGGCTCGGAGTTCGAGGTCGTCGACCTCGGCGGCAACGACTCGAGCGGCGCGAACACCACCGGCCCGTGGCTCGCACCGTGGGAGCTGCCGAACACGATCACGTGCGACGACCGTCCGCCCGTGGTCGCGCCGCCCGCACCATCCGCGTGGTGATCGGGTCAGGGCGCGGAACCGCGCGCCCCGACCCTCGCCCGTCCTCGCCGCCGGCATCCCCCGAACGGGACGTTGCGGCGCGGATCCCGCGACTGCCACGCTCCACTCGAGGCGAGCACATCGAGCTTTCCTCGGAACGGAGCGAGCAATGAAGCGAACATCCGTCCTCTCCGCGACCGTCGTCGCGGCACTCCTCGTCGTCACGGGCGGCGCCACGGCCATGGCGCACGACGTCGAGGTGCCCGACCTGCCGGTCGGGGCGCTCCTGCCCGACGTCATCGAGGAGGTCCCGCACCACCTCCAGATCCAGAACACCCAGCAGCGCGAATCGCTGCGGTTCTCCACGACCCACATCAACGTCGGCGAGGGCAACCTCCAGATCCGAGGCGGCGGGCAGGTCGAGCCGTGCGAGATCGACGGCGAAGTGTACGAGGAGTGCACGATCGCGACGCAGGAGATCCTCGATGCGGACGGCGACATCGTCGCCACGCACGATGCCGGCGCCGCCGTCTACCACCCGCAGCACAACCACTGGCACCAGTCGGCCGTGGCGCTGTTCGACATCCGGAGCCCCGGCCCCGGCGACGATCCGAGCGACCCCGCGGCGATGAGCATGGTCTGGTCGGAGGGCGTGAAGATCACGTTCTGCTTCGTGGACATCGAGTTCATCGGCGAGACCGGATCGCTGAAGAAGGACAAGCCGCGTACGTACTTCGAGTGCAACGGCGACCTGCAGGGACTCGCGTCGTGGTGGGCCGACTCGTACCACCAGTCGACCCCGCTGCAGGAACTCGACGTAACGGATCTCCCGGACGGCGAGTACTACCTCACGCACCTCGCCGATCCGGACGACCACTGGATCGAGGCCGACGAGACCAACAACTTCACCTGGGTGAAGTTCCGGCTCACGAGGACGAGTGCGAACGCGAAGGTCGAGGTGCTCGACCATTCGCCGTGCGTTCCCGAGGTGATCTGCGGATTCGGCGGCAACCCCTGAACCACACCCGGACACGACGAAGGCCCCGGCTGCTGCCGGGGCCTTCGTGCTGGTGGGCGATACTGGGATCGAACCAGTGACCTCTTCCGTGTCAGGGAAGCGCGCTACCGCTGCGCCAATCGCCCGGGGTGTGAGTGAGTTCCAGGAACTCGTCTCGAGGTGGATACGGGATTCGAACCCGTGTATACGGCTTTGCAGGCCGCTGCCTCGCCTCTCGGCCAATCCACCGTTGCTTGGGTTCACCACCAAAGAACAAACCGGCTCTCGCCGGCTTGGTCAGAGCGGATGACGAGACTCGAACTCGCGACCCTCACCTTGGCAAGGTGATGCGCTACCAACTGCGCCACATCCGCGTTGTCGCTGTTTCGGCGACAGAGAGACTCTAACCGATCCCGTGAACGAATGACAAACTGACACCCCCTCACCGAGGGTTCCGGCCGGTCACAGGCCCAATCGAGGCGCGCATCCCGGGCGTGTCGTGGCGGTGGACGGTCCCGCCAACACCTCGGTCGAGCACGGCCCCGGCGCCCGTTCCCGCCGCTCTGCTGCGCTCGCCGCGACCGCCGCGCGCCGATGTGCACTCGACCCGCTGCGTGGGCTAGTATCGACTCCGCGGCCACGATCAGATCGGGTCCGCGAATCCCAGATGGGCGATTGGCGCAGCTGGTAGCGCGCTTCCTTCACACGGAAGAGGTCGTCGGTTCGAGCCCGGCATCGCCCACCACGACGAAACGCCCCCGGTCCCCCGGGGGCGTTCCTCGTTTCGGCGGGCGCGACCCTAGCCCCACCCGTACCGCGCAGCGAGGGCGTCCACGACGCGACGGTACCGCTCGACGTCGAGCGAGGCCGCCTCACGACGCATGCCGTCCGCATGCACGAGGAAGACGCGGTCGATCCGCGCCCAGCTCGGCCGCCCCTCGCCGTCCCACGCGCCCGGGCCGACCGCGACGGCGTGGGCGTTCCCGTCCTGCGGCCTGCTCGTGAGCTGCACGGCCAGGAAGCGCCCCTCGGTGCCCGCCGCCACGACGACCACGGGCCGATCCTTGCCCCGGCCGTCTCGTTCCTCGTAGGGCACCCAGGTCCAGACGACCTCGCCCGGGTCCGGCTCGCCGTCCCGCTCCGGCGTGTAGGCGAACCGCACGCGACGGATGCCGGCGGGATCCAGTTCGACCGTCGCCGACGGCCCGGTACGCCCGGGCCACTCCTCGTCGTCGGCATGCTGCTGCGAGGCGGCATCCGTCACCGTCGGCGCAGGTCGGGCGGGGCGTCCGGCGGGCGACGTCGGGAACGGGCGGATGACACGCCGGAGGGCGGTGAGGAAGCGGTGGGTGTCAGGCACACCCGCACACTAGCCTCACCGCCCTCGCGGTGATTGCAGGGATCAGACGGACTCGAGCTTGTAGCCCTCTTCGCCGTGGACGATCGTGTCGATGCCCGCCAGCTCGTCCTCGTTCTTCACGCGGAAGCCCATGGTCTTCTCGATGGCGAAGCCGACCACGAAGGCGACGATGAACGAGTAGAGCAGGACGCCGATGGCGGCGATCGCCTGGACGGCCAGCTGGCCCGCGTCGCCACCGACGAAGAGGCCGGTGCCGGTCGCGAAGAAGCCGAGGTAGAGGGTACCGATGAGGCCGCCGACCAGGTGGATGCCCACGACGTCGAGCGAGTCGTCGAAGCCCCACTTGAACTTCAGCTCGATCGCGATGGCGCAGACTGCACCCGCGACGACGCCGAGGACCGTCGCCCAGCCCGGGGTCAGGTTGGCACAGGCCGGGGTGATCGCGACGAGACCCGCGACGGCGCCCGAGGCGGCACCGACCGACGTCGGCTTGCCGTCCTTGATCTTCTCCACGATGAGCCAGGCGAGGATGGACGCGGCGGTCGCGACGAGCGTGTTGACGGCGATGAGGCCGACGCCGGGCATGCCCTCGGCGAGGAACTCCGCGCCCGCGTTGAAGCCGAACCAGCCGAACCACAGGATCGAAGCGCCGAGCAGGGTCAGCGGCACGTTGTGCGGCTTGTCCATGCCCTTCTGGAAGCCGACGCGCTTGCCGAGGACCAGGGCGAGCGCGAGCGCGGCCGCACCGGCGTTGATGTGCACCGCGGTTCCACCGGCGTAGTCGATGACGCCCGGGAGGCCGAGGGTGTCGCCGAGCGAGAGGATCCAGCCGCCGCCCCAGACCCAGGCCGCGACCGGGAAGTAGACGAGGGTGGCCCAGATGCCTGCGAAGATCATCCACGCACCGAACTTCGCGCGGTCCGCGATGGCGCCCGAGATGAGCGCGACGGTGATGATGGCGAAGGTCGCGCCGAAGATCACGCCGAGCAGGTCGCCGTTCGCCGACTCACCGCCGGCGAGGCCCGAGAGGCCGAAGTCGGAGAACGGGTTGCCCGAGAACTCCCAGGCACTGCCGACCGCGCTCATGTTGAAGCCGTACAGCACCCACAGGACGCTGATCAGTCCCATTGCGCCGAAGCTCATCATCATCATGCTGACGACGCTCTTCGCCTTGACCAGGCCGCCGTAGAAGAACGCGACGCCCGGCGTCATGAAGAGCACGAGCGCGGATGCCGTGACGGCCCACGCGATGTTGCCGCTATCCATAGGTAATCCTCACACCTCTTGGTTTGCAGGGGACGTACCGCGAGGGGGATGAGACTGGGGCTCGTCTCGAGGTACGTCGTTCAGAATGGTGCGAGAAGGTTTCGACGACGGGGCACGCTGCGTTTCGCAACGGTTACGGATTCGCCCTGAATGTAACGAGCGTGTTTCCGGATGCCGCGACGAGCCTCCGAAAGAACCGCCGAGGACTTGTGCGGCTCGCCCGCCTGCGGCTCAGTCGTGCGGCGGGAGCTCGCCCGTGGTGAGCGCGATCATGCGCGACATCGAGCGCAGGTACTTCTTGCGGTACCCGCCCGACAGCATGTCCCCGCCGAACACCTCGTCGAGCGCCAGGCCGCTGGCCAGGATGGGCACCTCGGCGTCGTAGACGCGGTCGATGAACGCGACGAGGCGGAGCGCGGCGTTCTGGTCGGTGAGCTCGCGGACCCCGGTGAGCGCGATGAACTCGAGCCCCTCGATGAGCTTGATGTACTTCGACGGGTGCACCGTCGACAGGTGCGCGAGGAGGTCGTCGAACCCGTCGAGGGAGACGCGATGGCCCCGGGAGGCGAGCGTCGCCGCCGCGTGCTCCACGGCCGCGTCGTCGGCGAGCGACTCGGCGTGCCCCTCGGTGTCGCGGCGGCGGTAGTCGAGGCCGTCGATGCGCAGCGTCTCGAAGTTCGACGACAGCGCGTGGATCTCGCGGAGGAAGTCGGCCGCCGCGAACCGGCCCTCGCCGAGCGCGTTCGGCGGCGTGTTGCTCGTCGCCGCCACGCGGGTGCCGCCCGCCATGAGCTCGCCGAGGAATCGGGTCATGAGCATGGTGTCGCCCGGGTCGTCGAGCTCGAACTCGTCGATGCAGACCAGCCTGGCGCCGCGGAGCAGTTCGACCGCCTGTGCGTACCCGAGGGCGCCGACGAGCGCCGTGTACTCGATGAACGTGCCGAAGTACTTCGGCCCGTGCGCGACGTGCCAGAGCGCGGCGAGCAGGTGGGTCTTGCCGACGCCGAAGCCGCCGTCGAGGTACACGCCGGGCAGTTCGATGCGGGCCGGGCGCTTCCGGGAGAAGAACCCGCCGGGCCGCTGCGCGGCCCGCCATGCCCCGGCGAACGCATTGAGCCGATCGAGCGCGGCCTGCTGCGACGGGAAGTCGTGGTCGGGCCGGTACGACTCGAACGACGCGTGCTCGAACTGCGGCGGGGGCACCAACTCGGAGGCGATCTCCGCCCCGGTGATCGACGGGTGGCGGTCGACGAGTCGCTCGAGGGCGGATGCCGCGGCAGTGGTCATCGGCGTGGGATCTCCTGTTGCACCTCGTGACGGGCGCGGTGAGAACGACCGGCATGACGCGTAGATTCGTGGTGGACGGGTCACCAGCCTAGTCCGCTCCCCGATCCGCCTCGCCCGACCGGGCGACCACTGGAGGTTCCCCATGTCCGTCGAGTTCGACCCCGCCGCCAAGCTGGCCGAGTACGCCCACCCCGAGCGGCTCGTCACCACGGACTGGCTCGCCGAACGCCTCGGGCAGCCCGGACTCGTCGTGGTCGAATCCGACGAGGACGTCCTGCTCTACGAGGTCGGCCACATCCCGACCGCGGTGAAGGTCGACTGGCACACCGAGCTGAACGACCCCGTGGTGCGCGACTACCTCTCCGGCGAGCAGTTCGCCGAGCTGCTCTCCGCGAAGGGCATCGCGCGCGACGACACGGTCGTGATCTACGGCGACAAGAACAACTGGTGGGCCGCCTACGCACTCTGGGTCTTCACGCTCTTCGGGCATGAGGACGTGAGGCTCCTCGACGGCGGGCGCGACAAGTGGATCGCCGAGGGCCGCCCGCTGACCACCGACGTGCCCGAGCGCGAGGCGGTCGAGTACCCGGTCGTCGAACGCGACGACACCGTCATCCGCGCCTTCAAGGAGGACGTGCTCGCCCACTTCGGCAATCCGCTCATCGATGTCCGCTCGCCCGAGGAGTACACGGGCGAGCGCACGCACATGCCCGCCTACCCGGAGGAGGGCGCGCTGCGGGGCGGTCACATCCCGACCGCGGCATCCGTGCCCTGGGCCCGCGCCGCCGCGGAGGACGGCACGTTCCGCACGCGCGCCGAACTCGACGCGATCTACCGCGATGAGGTCGGGCTGCAGGAGGGCGATGACGTCATCGCCTACTGCCGGATCGGCGAGCGGTCGAGCCACACCTGGTTCGTCCTCACCCACCTGCTCGGGTTCGAGGGGGTCCGCAACTACGACGGATCGTGGACCGAGTGGGGCAGCGCCGTGCGCGTCCCGATCGCCACCGGCCCCGAGCGCGGCGAGGCGCCCACCCGCTAGGACGGCGTCCCGGCGTCGGATGGGAGAATGGGTGCGATGGATGCCACGACCCTTCCCCCGGCGCTCGCCGAGACGCGCGAGGACTTCCTCGCGCTCGGCGTGAAGGACCGCCTGACCCTGCTGCTCGACTTCTCGAACGGGCTGCCCGAGCTTCCCGAGCGCTACCGCGACCACCCCGACCTGCTCGAGCGCGTCGAGGAGTGCCAGTCGCCCGTCTACGTCTTCGTCGAGGTCGATGCGGAGGGCCTCGTGCACATGCACGCGACCGCTCCGGCGGAGGCGCCCACCACGCGTGGCTTCGCCTCGATCCTCGCGCAGGGCATCGAGGGGCTCACCCCCGACGAGGTGTTCGCGATCCCCGCCGACTACCCGCAGTCGCTCGGGCTGGGCGAGGCCGTCTCGCCGCTCCGGGTGCGCGGCATGTCGGGCATGCTCGCGCGCGCGAAGCGCCAGCTCACCGAGCGCATCTCGGCCTGACCGATCCCCCGGCGACGGCAGTCGACCGTCGCCCGCGAGCGTGCGCGCTCAGCGCCCGGCGAGCCAGTCGTGCAGCAGCATCGTCCAGCGGGCCGGATCGTGGTTCCACAGCTTGGTATGGCGGGCACCCTCGAACACCTCGAACTGCACGAGGTCGGAACGCACCTCCGCGAGCCGGCGCGACCCGTCGATCGGGACGAAGCCGTCGTCCTCGCTGTGCATGAGCAGGATCGGCACATGCAGCTCGTCCGCGCGGGCGACCGCGTCGAGCGCCTCGAGGTCGATCGGCGCGGCGAGACCGGTCAGGGTGCCGGCGAGCGGGGCGCTGAGCACGCGCGCGACCGCGCCGCCGAGCTCGGCCGGCAGCCCGAGCGCACGGCCCTGGAAGCGCAGGATGTCAGGCCAGTCGACCGCCGGCGATTCGAGCACCACGCCGACGAGGTGCTCGCGGACCTCGTCGGAGCGCAGCACGGTCTGCAACGCGATCGAACCGCCCATCGACCAGCCCATGAGGACGACCCGGAGGGCGCCGCGCTCCACGGCGTACCGCACCGCGGCGACGACGTCCTCCCACTCCGTGCCGCCGAGCCCGTACCGACGGTCCTCGCTCGCCGGCGCCTCGCCGTCGTTGCGGTACGAGACGAGCAGCGACGACCACCCCGCCCGGGTCGCCGGCTCGACCGCCCGCAGGCCCTCGTGGCGCTTGGCACCGCGGCCGTGGACGACGATGAGCCACTCCGCCGACGGCGCGCCCGAGGCATCCGTCGCCGGCACGAACCAGGCCGGGGCGGGGCCGAGCGGGGTCGGCACGACGACGTTCTCGTATCGCTCGGCCACCTCCCACGGGCCGAGGTGGACCCACCCGCTGATGCGCCCGCGCGCGGCGCGGTCCAGCCGGCCGAACTCGACCGACTCCACGACGCGACGGACCCGGTGTCCGTCGTCGTGCAGCACGTCGCCCACGCGCGCGTAGCCCGAGTCGTGCTCGAACCAGAGACCGTACCGTCCGCGCATCCGCGCCTCCTCGGCGCCCGAGAGCACCACCTCGCCGGCCGCGAGGTCGACCCGCTCGATGCGGAGGTCGTCCTCGCGATCCGGCTCGGGCGTCACCACGCGGCGCGCGAAGACGATCGCCGTCGCGGCGGTCGCCGCCACGAACGCGGCGCCCACGATGGCGAGGCCGCCGAGCACCGCGCCGATCGGTCCCATCGTGCGCTCGAGCCTCGACATCCCGCCTCCTGTTCGTCGCCGACGTGCATCGCCCGGGGTACAGGCGCTCGCGCGGCGCGCCGCCACCGACCCCCGCGATCGAGACTCTAGTCTGCTCACGTGTCCGACTCGGCGACCACGCCTCCCCCTGAGTTCGCCGCAGCGCTGGAGTCGCTGCGGGCAGCGACACCGCGAGCGGAACTGCGCGTGTCGGAGATCGCCGCGCCCTCGTCGCTGGCACCGTGGGCCGTCGCACTCGCGGCGGACCTGATCCCCGGGCGCCACGCGGAGGACTCCGACCTCGGGACCGGCCGCTTCGTGCTCCTGCACGACCCGTCGGAGCCCGAGTCGTGGGGCGGCCGTTTCCGGGTCGTGTGCTTCGCGCAGGCCCCGCTCGAGACCGACATCGGCGTCGACCCGTTCCTCGCGGACGTCGCGTGGTCGTGGCTCGTCGACGCGCTCGACGCGCGCGGTGCGCGGTACGTGGCCGCCTCGGGGACCGTCACGAAGATCCTCTCGACGGGGTACGGCGAGCTCGCGCGGCAGGGCGACGGCGCCGAGCTCGAACTGCGCGCGTCGTGGACCCCGCTCGATGCCGCGATCGCTCCGCATGTGGAAGGGTGGAGTGAGTTGCTGTGCATGCTGGCCGGCCTGCCTCCGAGCTCGGAGGGGGTGACGGCCCTTCCCACACGGAGGAGGAGACGTGGCTGACGAGTTCCACGTGATCGACTCCCTCGAGGCCTACGACGACGCGGTCGCGGCCATCGCGGGGGGCGTGGGTCCGGTCGCCGTCGACGCCGAGCGGGCGAGCGGGTTCCGCTACTCGCAGCGCGCGTACCTGATCCAGCTGTTCCGGCGAGACGCCGGGACGTTCCTGTTCGACCCCACGATGGTGGGCGACTTCTCGAGCCTGCAGGGCGCGATCCGCGACGAGGAGTGGGTGCTGCACGCGGCCAGCCAGGACCTCGCGTGCCTGCGCGAGGTCGGACTCGACCCGAGCGGGATCTTCGATACCGAGCTCGCGGCGCGACTACTCGGGATGCCGCGGGTCGGCCTGGCCTCCGTGGTCGAGGAACTCCTCGGCATCCGCCTCGCCAAGGAGCACTCCGCGGCCGACTGGTCCACGCGCCCGCTCCCCCAGTCGTGGCTGCGCTACGCCGCGCTCGATGTCGAGCTCCTCGTCGACGTCCGGGACCGGCTCGCCGAGCGCCTCGTCGACGCGGGCAAGGAGGAGATCGCGCGCCAGGAGTTCGACGCGACCGTCCATCGCGCCGCCAAGCCCCCGGCCGCCGAGCCGTGGCGCCGCCTGAGCGGCATCCACGCCCTGCGATCGCCGCGCAATCTCGCGGTCGCGCGTGCGCTCTGGCACGCCCGTGACGACCTCGCGGCGGAGACGGATGTGGCGCCCGGACGCCTCGTGCCGGACGCCTCGCTCCTCGCGGTCGCGAAGACCCTCCCCGAGTCCAAGCGGGCGCTCGCCGACCTCAAGGCCTTCAACGGTCGCGCGAGCCGCACCGAGATCGACCGGTGGTGGGCGGCCATCGAGGACGCGAAGACCGCCGAACCGCCCGCCTCGCGCGTGCCGAGCGATGCGCCTCCGCCGCCGAGGGCCTGGGCCTCGCGGAACCCGGAGGCGGATGCCCGGCTCCGACTGGCGAAGGCGGCCGTCGGCGAGGTGGCCGAGGAGATCGGCATGCCGGTCGAGAACCTGCTGACGCCCGACCACCTGCGGCGGCTGGCGTGGCATCCGCCGGCCGACGCGGACCCGGAGGCGATCGGCGCCGCACTCGCGGAGCTCGGTGCACGGCCGTGGCAGATTGCCGCTACCTCACAGATAATCGCAACCGCGTTTGTGCAGGCCGCACAATCGCTCGAAGACGCCGCACACGACGCTTCGTAGGAACCGGCAACCGATTCCGGCCGCCGCGCGGCGCGTTCCTAGGATCGGGTGATCCTCCATTCGAAAGGGAGCTGCAGCGTGGCTGAACGAGCTGACGTCGTGTTCGTCGACGGGGTCCGTACCCCCTTCGGCAAGGCCGGCGAAAAGGGCATGTACTGGAACACCCGGGCCGATGACCTCGTGGTGAAGGCGATCGTGGGGCTCCTCGAGCGCAACCCGAACGCGCCCAAGGACCAGATCGACGACGTGGCCATCGCGGCCACCACCCAGACGGGCGACCAGGGACTCACGATCGGCCGGAGCGCCGCGATCCTCGCGGGCCTGCCGAAGTCGGTCCCCGGATTCGCGATCGACCGCATGTGCGCCGGGGCCATGACCTCGGTGGCGATGCTCGCCGGGTCGATCGGCTACGGCCAGTACCGTCTCGCCATCGGCGGCGGCGTCGAGCACATGGGCCACCACCCGATGGGCTCGGGCGTCGACCCGAACCCCCGCTTCGTCGCCGAGAAGATGGTCTCGGAGGACGCGCTCGTGATGGGCGCCACCGCCGAGCGCATCCACGACCGCTTCCCGCACCTCACCAAGGAGCGTGCCGACCGCTACGCGATGGGCAGCCAGCAGAAGACGGCTGCGGCCTACGAGTCCGGGAAGATCCAGCAGGACCTCGTCCCCGTCGCCATCCGCTCCGGCGAGGGCTGGGGCATGGCCACGCGCGACGAGGTCATGCGCCCCGAGACCACCCTCGAGGGCCTCGCGAGCCTGAAGACGCCGTTCCGCCCGCACGGTCGCGTGACCGCGGGCAACGCGTCCGGGCTGAACGACGGCGCCACGGCCGCCCTCCTGGCGAGCGGCGACGCCGCCAAGGAGTACGGCCTGAACGTGAAGATGAAGCTCGTGAGCTACGCCTTCGCGGGCGTCGACCCGGCCATCATGGGCATCGGCCCCGTGCCGGCGACCGAGAAGGCACTCCGCATCGCGGGCCTCACCATGGACGACATCGGCATCCTCGAGGTGAACGAGGCGTTCGCCGTGCAGGTGCTCTCGCTGCTCGACCACTACGGCATCGACGACGACGATCCGCGCGTGAACCCCTGGGGCGGCGCGATCGCCGTCGGCCACCCGCTGGCCTCGTCGGGCGTGCGCCTGATGAACCAGCTCGCCAGCCAGTTCGCCGAGCGCCCCGACGTGCGCTACGGCATCACGACCATGTGCGTCGGCCTCGGCCAGGGCGGAACGATGGTCTGGGAGAACCCGAACTACTCGCGCAGGGCCGCGAAGAAGGCCTGAGGGACGAGGCGATGACCGACTACACGAAGATCGATTTCACCGAGCTCGCGGGCATGTTCGACGACGAGGTCGTCACGCACTCCTACGTGCGCGACATCCCCCTGTCGGCGGGCCGCGTTCTCGCGCTCGTGACGCTCGACAACGGCCGCGACCACACGCGCCCGAACACCCTCGGGCCGAACACGCTCCTCGAGTACGCCGCGGCGCTCGACGGGCTGACCGCTCGCGCCGCCGCCGGCGAGATCCACGCGGTCGCGGTGACGGGCAAGCCGTTCATCCTCGCCGCGGGCGCCGACCTCTCGAAGGTGTCGCAGCTCCCGAGCCGCGAGGCGGGCCTGCGCATCGCGCAGCTCGGCCACCACGCGCTGGGCAAGCTCGCCACGGTGGGCGTGCCGTCGTTCGCCTTCATCAACGGGCTCGCGCTCGGCGGCGGCACCGAGATCGGCCTGCACGCCGACTACCGGACCGTCGACGCCTCGCTGCCGGCACTCGCGCTGCCCGAGGTGTTCCTCGGCATGATCCCCGGCTGGGGCGGCGCGACCATCCTGCCGAACCTCATCGGCATCGAGAACGCGCTGAAGCTCGTCGTCGAGAACCCGCTGAAGCAGAACCGCACGATCAAGGCCCCCGAGGTGCTCGAGCTCGGCATCGCCGACGTGATGTTCCCCTCGGTGAACTACCTCGAGGACTCGATCCGCTGGGCCGACGACGTGATCTCGGGGCGCGTGAAGGTGAAGCGCCCGAACGAGCCCGGCAAGGTCGAGCGCCTCGTCAAGTGGGATGCCGCGATCGCCATCGCGAAGAAGATGCTGCAGAGCCGCATCGGCAGCGTGCCCAAGTCGCCGTACGCCGCGCTCGAGCTCCTGAAGGCCGCGAAGTCCGGCACCCGCGAGGAGGGCTTCGCGCGCGAGGACGAGATGCTCGCGGACCTCGTCGCGGGCGACCAGTTCCACGCGTCGATCTACGCATTCAACCTCGTGCAGAAGCGCGCGAAGAAGCCGGCCGGAGCCCCCGACAAGGCGCTGGCGAAGCCGATCACCAAGGTCGGCGTGCTCGGCGCCGGCTACATGGCCAGCCAGTTCGCGCTGCTCTTCCTCCGCCGCCTCCAGGTGCCGGTGATCATCACCGACCTCGACCAGGAGCGCGTCGACAAGGGCGTCGCCTACATCACCGGCGAGATCGACACCCTGCTCGGCAAGGGTCGCATCTCGCCCGACGAGGCCAACCGGCTCAAGGCGCTCGTACACGGCACGACCGACAAGTCGGAGTTCGCGGACTGCGACTGGGTCATCGAGGCCGTCTTCGAGGAGCTCTCGATCAAGCAGGACGTGTTCGCCGAGATCGAGAAGGTCGTCTCCCCCGAAGCCGTCCTGGCGACGAACACCTCGTCGCTCTCGGTCGAGCAGATCGGCGCGAAGCTCGAGCACCCCGAGCGGGTCGTCGGCTTCCACTTCTTCACGCCGGTGGCGGTCATGCCGCTCATCGAGGTCGTGAAGACGACGAAGACGGATGACGCGACGCTCTCGACCGCGATGGTCACCGCCGCGAAGCTCAGGAAGAACGCCGTGATCACGGCGGACACCCCGGGCTTCGTCGTGAACCGCCTCCTCGCGGTGCTCCTCGGCGAGGCGATGCGCGCGGTCGACGAGGGCACGTCCTTCGAGACGGTCGACCAGGCCATGGCGCCGCTCGGGCTCCCGATGGCCCCTTCGGCGCTGCTGGACCTCGTTGGCCTCAAGGTCGGTGCGCACGTGCTCGACACCCACCACGAGGCATTCCCGGACCGGTTCTACCGTTCGGAGAACCTGCACAAGCTGGCCGACTACGGCACGCTGCTCGAGAAGGACGACAAGGGCAAGGTCAAGGGCTTCGACAAGGGCGCCCTGAAGATCGTGTCCGGCGGCGCCAACCCGTCGACGCCCGAGGAGATCCTCACCCGCCTGCAGGACGGGCTCGCCCGCGAGGCGAAGCTCATGCTCGACGGCGAGGTCGTCGCGGCGGCCGAGGACATCGACCTCTGCATGATCCTCGGCGCCGGCTTCCCGTTCCAGATGGGCGGCCTGACGCCCTACCTCGACCGGGTCGGCGCGTCCGCGCGCGTCTTCGGCGACACCTTCCACCACCCGCCGGTCCGGGGCGTCGACGCCTGACCCCCGACTGATCCGCCGAGCGGCCCCCGATGCGATGTCGGGGGCCGTTCGTATGCTCGGGGTCGTGACGGGCATCCAGTACTACGTGGCCGCGACCCTCGACGGGTTCATCGCCGACGAGCACGACGGGCTCGAGTGGCTCCTCCAGTTCGGCATGGAGGACTTCAGCGACCACTACGAGCGCTTCTTCGCGTCGGTCGGGTCGCTCGTGCTCGGTGCGACGACGTACGAGTGGGTGCTCCGCGAGGGCGGCGGCTGGCCCTACGGCGAGCTGCCGACGTGGGTCCTCACGCACCGGAAGCTGGAGGTGCCCGAGGGCGCCGACATCCGCTTCGCCGAGGGCGACGTCGCCCAGGTGGCGGATGCCGCGGCGGCGGCCGCGGGCGAGCGGAACGTGTGGGTCGTCGGCGGCGGGCCGGTCGCCGCCCAGTTCCTCGCGGCCGGGCGGCTCGACGAGCTGCACGTGACCTACATGCCGGTCGCGCTCGGGCGCGGTCGACCGCTGCTGCCGGTCTCGGAGGTCACGCCGGTGCTCACGTTGACCGGGGTCACCCGGCTCGGCGACGCGGTCGAGCACGTCTACCGCATCGGCTGACCGCGGCGACGCTCCGTCGCCGGCGGTACGCGGGCGTCGGTCGGCGGTCGGACTAGACGCGGGGCTGTGCCCCGGAATCCGTCGGGACCTCGACGCCCGCGTTGCGGGCGTGCGGGAGCTTGCTGCCGAGCACCATGGCAGTCACGTCGCGCGCGATGTGCTGCGGGGTCAGGCCGACACGTTCGAGGATGTCGGCGCGCGAGCCGTGGTCCAGGAACTCGTCGGGCAGGCCGACCTCGGTGACCGCCGTGTCGACGCCGGCCTCGCGCAGGTCCTGACGGATGCGGGTGCCGATGCCGCCGACCCGGATGCCGTCCTCGATGCTCACGACGATGCGGTACTCCCCTGCGAGCGAGACCACGCTCTCGGGCACGGGCACGACCCACCGCGGGTCCACGACCGTCGCACCGATCCCCTGCGCCTCGAGCTTGCGGGCGACCTCGAGGCCGATCCCCGCCATCGGGCCGACCGTCACGATCAGCACGTCGCGGCGCTCGGACTCGGCGAGGACGTCGACGCCGTCGTGAGTTCGGCGGACGGCGTCGAACTCGGTGCCGACGGTGCCCTTCGGGAAGCGGAGGACGGTGGGCGCATCGCCGATGCGCACCGCCTCGGCGAGTTCCTCGGCGAGCCGCACGGAGTCGCGCGGCGCCGCGAGGCGGATGCCGGGTACGACCTGCAGGATCGAGAGGTCCCAGACGCCGTGGTGGCTGGGGCCGTCCGGTCCGGTGACGCCCGCCCGGTCGAGCACGAACGTCACGCCGGCCCGGTGCAGGGCGACATCCATGAGGAGCTGGTCGAATGCCCGGTTGATGAAGGTCGCGTACACCGCGACCACCGGATGCAGGCCGCCGAAGGCGAGGCCCGCGGCGGAGGTGACCGCATGCTGTTCCGCGATGCCGACGTCGAAGACCCGGTTCGGGAAGCGCTCGGCCATGCGATGCAGGCCCGTCGGGCGGAGCATCGCCGCGGTGATGCCCACGAGGCGCTCGTCACGCTCCGCGAGCGTCACGAGCTCGTCGGCGAACACGCTCGTCCACGACGGCGCAGAGGCGGTCTCGAGCGATTCGCCCGTCTCGGGGTCGATCTGGCCGACGGCGTGGAACTGGTCGGCGGCGTCGCGTCGCGCCGGCTCGTAGCCGCGACCCTTCTCGGTGATCGTGTGGACGATGACCGGCGCGCCGTAGTCCTTGGCCTGGCGCAGTGCCTCTTCGAGCGCGCGCTCGTCGTGACCGTCGATCGGACCGATGTACTTGATGTCGAGGTTGGAGTACAGGGCCTCGTTGCCGCTGACCCTGCTGAGGAACCCGTGGAGGCCGCCGCGGACGCCGCGGTAGATGGCCCGGCCCGGCGATCCGAGCCGGTCGAACGCGCTGCGGCTCTTCAGGTGCAGCGAGCGGTACGACTGCTTCGTCCGCACCGAGTTCAGGAAGCGCGCCATCCCGCCGATCGTCGGCGCGTACGAACGCCCGTTGTCGTTGACCACGACGACGAGGTTCCGCGTGTTGTCGTCGGAGATGTTGTTCAACGCCTCCCACGTCATGCCGCCCGTGAGCGCGCCGTCGCCGACGACGGCGACGACGTGGCGGTCGCCCTGGCCGGTCATCTCGAAGGCCTTCGAGATGCCGTCGGCCCATGACAGCGAGCTGGATGCGTGCGAGCTCTCGACGACGTCGTGCTCGGACTCGGAACGCTGCGGGTAGCCCGCGAGGCCGCCGGTCTGGCGCAGCGTCGAGAAGTCCTTTCGCCCCGTCAGCAGCTTGTGCACGTACGACTGGTGGCCCGTGTCGAAGATGATGGGGTCGCGAGGCGACTCGAACACGCGGTGGATCGCGAGGGTGAGCTCGACGACGCCAAGGTTGGGGCCGAGGTGCCCACCGGTCTTCGAGACGTCGGCGACGAGCACCTCGCGGATCTCGCGGGCGAGCTCCTCCACCTGGTCGTAGGACAGCGCATCGAGGTCGCGCGGTCCGCGGATCGTGTCGAGCAGCCTCATCCGTCGTGCCTCCGGGTGCAATGGGCGCCGTGCGCCCGGGTTTCGTTCGAGTGTACGCCGGGCGACCTGAGAGCCCGGGCAGAGATCGGGGGCGCCGAGCCGAAGCCCGTCGCCCCCGTCGCGTGCCGTCGTCAGACGAGGCTGCGAAGCACGTACTGCAGGATGCCGCCGTTGCGGTAGTAGTCGGCCTCACCCGGCGTGTCGATGCGGACGACCGCGTCGAACTCCACCGTCTGCTTGCCCTCGGGCGAGAACTCGCTCGGCTCGGCCGTGACGCGCACCGTCTTGGGCGTGACGCCCTCGTTCAGCTGCTCGAGGCCCGTGATCGAGACGATCTCGGTGCCGTCGAGGCCGAGCGACTTCCAGCTCTCGCCGGCCGGGAACTGCAGCGGGACGACGCCCATGCCGATGAGGTTCGAGCGGTGGATCCGCTCGAAGCTCTCGGTGATGACCGCCTTCACGCCGAGCAGGTTGGTGCCCTTCGCCGCCCAGTCGCGCGAGGAACCCGAGCCGTACTCCTTGCCGCCGAAGACGACGAGCGGCGTGCCCTGCGCCTGGTAGTTCATGGACGCGTCGTAAATGAACGACTGGGGGCCGCCCTCGCGCGTGAAGTCGCGCGTGAAGCCGCCTTCGACGATCTGGCCGTCGTTGACCGCGGCGACGAGCTCGTTCTTCAGTCGGATGTTCGCGAACGTGCCGCGGATCATCACCTCGTGGTTGCCGCGTCGCGAGCCGTAGGAGTTGAAGTCCTTCTGGGCGACGCCGTGCTCGGTCAGGTACTGCGCGGCAGGGGTGCCGGCCTTGATGTTGCCCGCAGGGCTGATGTGGTCGGTCGTGACGGAGTCGCCGAGCGTCGCCATGACGCGAGCGCCCGTGATGTCGGTCACCGGGGTGAGGTCCATCGACATCCCGTCGAAGTACGGCGCCTTGCGCACGTACGTCGACGAGGCGTCCCACTCGAAGACCGGACCGGCCGGGGTCGGCAGGCTCTTCCAGCGGTCGTCGCCGTCGAACACGGTCGCGTACTGCTTGATGAACTGCTCGCGCGAGATCGAGGAGTCGATGATCTCCTGGACCTCCTCGGGCGCGGGCCAGACGTCCTTGAGGAAGACGTCGTTGCCGTCGGCGTCGGTCCCGAGCGGGTCGGTCTCGAAGTCGAAGTTCATCGACCCGGCGAGGGCGTAGGCGACGACGAGCGGCGGCGACGCGAGGTAGTTCATCTTGACGTCGGGGCTGATGCGGCCCTCGAAGTTGCGGTTGCCCGAGAGCACCGCGGTGACGGCGAGGTCGTTGTCGTTGATCGCCGACGACACCTCCTCGATGAGCGGACCCGAGTTGCCGATGCAGATCGTGCAGCCGTAGCCGACGGTGTAGAAGCCGAGGCCCTCGAGCGACTTGTCGAGGCCCGACTTCTCGTAGTAGTCGGTGACGACCTTCGAACCCGGACCGAGCGTGGTCTTGACCCAGGGCTTCGACTTCAGGCCCTTGTCGAGCGCCTTCTTCGCGAGGAGGCCGGCGGCGATCATGACCGACGGGTTGGAGGTGTTCGTGCACGACGTGATCGCCGCGAGTGCGACCGAGCCGTGGTTCAGCGTGAACGACGGGCCGTCGGCGAGCGTCACCGGCGTCGGCTTGGAGACCGAGTGCGGCGCGTGCGAGTGGTGGTGGTGCTCGTGGTGGCTGTGCTCGTCCTCGGGGGTGAACCCGGGCGGGTCGGACGCCGGGAACGACTCGGAGATCGTGAGGTCGACGAGGTCGTGGTCCGCGTCGGCGTAGTTGGTCAGGTCGGCGTTGAACTGCTCCTTGGCGTTGGAGAGCAGGATGCGGTCCTGGGGGCGCTTCGGGCCGGCGATCGACGGCACCACCGTGCCGAGGTCGAGCTCGAGGTACTCGCTGTAGACGGGCTCGTTGGCGGCGTCGTGCCACAGGGACTGCAGCTTGGCGTACTGCTCGACGAGGGCGACCGTCTGCTCGTCGCGGCCGGTGAGGCGCAGGTACTCGAGCGTGACGTCGTCGATCGGGAAGATCGCCGCCGTCGAGCCGAACTCCGGGCTCATGTTGCCGATCGTCGCGCGGTTGGCGAGCGGAACGGACGCGACGCCGGCGCCGTAGAACTCGACGAACTTGCCGACGACGCCGTGCTTGCGGAGCATGTCGGTGATCGTCAGCACCACGTCGGTCGCGGTGACGCCCGCGGGGATCTCGCCGCTCAGCTTGAAGCCGACGACGCGCGGGATGAGCATCGACACGGGCTGGCCGAGCATCGCCGCCTCGGCCTCGATGCCGCCGACGCCCCAGCCGAGGACGCCGAGGCCGTTGACCATCGTGGTGTGCGAGTCGGTGCCGACGCAGGTGTCGGGGTAGGCGCGCAGCACGCCGCCCACCTCCCGGTCGTAGATGACCTTGGCGAGGTGCTCGATGTTCACCTGGTGCACGATGCCCGTGCCCGGGGGGACGACCTTGAAATCGTCGAAGGCGGTCTGGCCCCAGCGGAGGAACTGGTAGCGCTCGCCGTTGCGCTCGTACTCGATCTCGACGTTGCGCTCGAGCGCGTTCTCGGTGCCGAAGAGGTCGGCGATGACCGAGTGGTCGATGACCATCTCGGCGGGCGAGAGCGGGTTGATCCGACTCGGGTCGCCGCCGAGCGCGGTGACCGCCTCGCGCATCGTGGCGAGGTCGACGATGCAGGGCACGCCGGTGAAGTCCTGCATCACGACGCGGGCGGGGGTGAACTGGATCTCGGTGTCGGGCTCGGCCGTCGGGACCCACGAGCCGAGCGCCTCGATCTGCTCCCGCGTGACGTTCGCGCCGTCCTCGGTGCGGAGCAGGTTCTCGAGGAGCACCTTCAGGCTGAACGGGAGCTTCTCGTACCCGGGGACGGTGTCGATCCGGAAGATCTCATAGGAGGTGTCCCCGACCTGGAGCGTGTCCTTCGCCCCGAAACTGTTCACTGCAGACACGATGTCCTCTCCTTCGCGGATGCCGCGGACGCGGCCCTTCCCGGCGTCGCCCGCCGAGGTTCGCCGGGGGCCGCCCCAGCAAGGCTAGCCCAACCGCATCATCGGCCGACAGGCCGCCGGCCGCACCCGTGATTTATCTTGATGTCGAGATAACTGTATCACTCGGCGGCGCGCTTCGCGGGGTAGACCGCGCGCACGACCAGCCATGAGAACACGAGCAGCAGCGCGTACAGCGGCACGCCCATGAGCAGGCGCGTCGCGCCGAGCGCCTCGACGTTGCCCGCGTAGTAGAACGGGACCTGCACCAGCAGTCGGGCGACGAACATGCCGAGCCAGACGACCGTCAGGAACTGCATCGCCCGGTACTTCCGGCGCTCCCCTCGCCACGCGGTGCCGTCGCCCATCAGGAATCCCACGATGAGGCCGACCAGCGGCCAGCGCACGAGCAACGAGATGAGGATCGCGACGGCGTACGCGGCGTTCGTGTAGAAGCCGATGACGTAGTTGTCCTCGGCGCGGCCGGTCCAGAGCGAGAGCGCAGCGGATGCCGCGACGCCGATGAGTCCGGCGATCGCCTGCGTGGGCTGGCTGCGCGTGAACAGGCGCAGCGCGGTGAACACCACGGCGAGGCCGAGCGAAGCGCCGAGCGCCCAGCCGAGCTCGCGCGTGAACGTGTACACCACGAGGAAGACGAGTCCGGGGAGGATCGCCTCCGCGAGACCGCGGATGCCCCCGAGCGCGCCGACGAGGTCGGCCGGGGTCAGCGTCTCGTCGCGCGCGATCCGGCCCAGGCCGGACTTCTCGGCGGCCGCGGCGACCTGGCGGCCGAACTCGGCCGCCGCGTCGTCCGGCTCGCCGTTCGACGTCCCGGCGGACTCGGGCCGATCGGGGTCCGTGCGGTCGGCTCGGTGCTCGTCGCTCACGCGGGCTGACCACCCGAGGACGGCGCGGGCATGCGCAACGGGATCAGGTCGCGCGGAGGCATGGGCGTGTTGCCGCGCACGACGACGATCGAGCGGAAGAGGTCCTCGACCTTCTTGGCCGCCGCGGGGTCGGCCGCCGCCTCGCCAGCGATGACGCCGCGCAGGAACCAGCGCGGCCCGTCGACCCCGATGAATCGGGCGAGGCGCATCTGGCCCGCCTGGCCGTCGGCGGTCGTGACGGGGATCTGCGCGAGCAGTTCGGGACCGAACGTGCCCTCGCGCACCTGCGTCGAGCCGCCCTGGCGGGCGATCTGGTCGGCGATCTGGCCCCGGATCTCGTGCCAGAGGCCGCTCGAGCGCGGAGCCGAGAACGGCTGCACCTGCAGGGTCGAGTTGGCGTAGTCGAGGCCGACGGCCACGACGCGCTTCGTGCCCTCCTCGACCTCGAGGCGGAGGTGCAGCCCCTCGCGGGGCAGGACCTTGACGCCGCCGAGGTCGACGTACGGGCGGACCGGGTTGGCCTCGGACTCGTCCAACGGGCCGTTCGTCGCGCGGTCCTCCGGCGCGGACTTGGGGTGGTCGACGGGGATGTCGTCGATGTTCTCGATGTCGCTCACGCGTGTGCTCCTGACTGGTTCGCCCCGAATCCGGTGGACCCGAATCCTCCCTCGCCGCGAAGGCTCCCGGGCAGCTTCTCGACCTCGACGAATCGCGCTCGGCTCACCGGCATGACCACCAGCTGCGCGATCCGGTCGCCCGCCTCGATCCGGTACGGCTCGCGGGCGTCGGTGTTCAGCAGCGCGACCTTGATCTCGCCGCGGTAGCCCGCGTCGACCGTGCCGGGGGCGTTCACGATCGTGAGGCCGTGCTTGAACGCCAGCCCCGACCGCGGGACCACGAACGCCACGTAGCCGTCGGGCAGCGCGATCGCGACGCCCGTGCCCACGGTGGCGCGCTCCCCCGGCTCGAGCACCACGGACTCGGCGGCGTGGAGGTCGGCCCCGGCATCGCCCGGATGGGCGTAGGAGGGGACGTGGTCGGCCGTGATCAGCACATCGACGGAATCGGTCACCGTTCGAGGGTAGTGCAGAAGTCTGGTCTGATAGTCCCATGCCCGACTACCGCGAACGGCTCTGGCCGACGCCCTGGATCTACCTCATCAGCCTGCTGCTCGTGCCCGCGAGCATCCTCGTGCTCGCCCCGGTGTCGCTGCCCGCGGGCATCGCGACGGGAGTGCTCCTCTATGTCGCGGTCGCGGGGTCGCTGACCATCACCTCGCCGGTGATCGAGGTCGCCGACGGCCGGCTCCGCGCGGGACGCGCTCTGGTGCCGCTCGAGCTGACCGGGCAGGCCATCGCCGCCGAGGGGGACGCCGCGCGGACCGAGCGGGGCACCGGCCTGGATGCGCGCGCATACCTCGTGATCCGCGGCTGGATCCGCGACGTCGTGCGCGTACCCATCGAGGACGCCGCCGACCCGGCGCCGTACTGGCTCGTGTCGACGCGGCATCCGCACGAAATGGCCGCCGCGATCAACGGATCGCGACGGCCCCGTGTCGGTGGGGAGCCTGCCTAGGCGGCGCACTCCAGGCAGATCGGCCCGAGCTTGGTCTCGTGGTCGATCTGCGAGCGGTGCTTCACGAGGAAGCAGCTGACGCAGGTGAACTCGTCCGCCTGCGGCGGCAGCACGACGACGTCGAGCTCGACGTCGGACAGGTCGGCTCCCGCCAGGTCGAAGCTGCCGGGGTTGTCGGCGTCCTCGACGTCGACGCTTCCCGACATCTTGTCGGGCACGCGCTCCTTGAGGGCCTCGATCGACTCCGAGTCGTCTTCGGTCTTCCGCGGCGCGTCGTAATCCGTTGCCATTCCCATCCTTTTTCCATTGCCGAGGATTCGGCGGCCATAGTCTGCACGAAATCAAGTGCGTAAGCAAACCATCCACGGGCCGTCCGATCCGGTGGAATGCACAACTCACGGCACGCCCGGCGTATTCCCAGCGCAGGGGGAACCCGCGTGGCATCCTTGGGCGGAGATCAAGGGCACGGAAGGGCTTCTCGCCATGCAGGAACTCAAGGTGATCGGGGTCGAGAGCGGCGCCCTCATCGCGGCCTCCGACGACGGCGCGCGATTCCGTATCGAGGTCGACGAGGTGCTGCAGTCGCGCATCCGCCAGGCGGTGCCCGAGACGCGCACCGGACCGAAGCTCTCCCCGCGCGAGGTGCAGTCGCACATCCGCTCCGGCCTGTCGGCCGAAGAGGTCGCCGAGCTCACGGGCGCGTCGGTCGAGTACATCCGCCGCTTCGAGGGCCCGGTGATCGCCGAACGCGAGCACATGGTCACCTCGGCCCTCGCCGTCCCGACCCACGCCGAGGTCGCCGAGGGCGACGAGCCGACCTCGTTCGGCTCGATGGTGCGCGAGCGCCTCGCCGGGCTCGGCGCGCACGGCGAGCGCTGGGCCAGCTGGAAGGACGAGGAGCGCGGCTGGATGGTCAAGCTCGAGTTCACGGCGGAC
Source organism: Agromyces zhanjiangensis (assembly GCF_040496055.1). Classification (NCBI taxonomy): domain Bacteria; kingdom Bacillati; phylum Actinomycetota; class Actinomycetes; order Micrococcales; family Microbacteriaceae; genus Agromyces; species Agromyces zhanjiangensis. The sequence goes on from NZ_JBEPKB010000002.1 coordinate 484,819, forward strand.
GGCATCGACCACGACGCGAGGTGGTCGTTCGAGCCTCGCAAGCAGGCGCTCCACCCCCAGAACGCCGATGCGACGACGCTGTCGAAGCAGGGCGAGGTCCGCGGCGGGATGATCCCGCGGTTGCGCGCGGTCTCCGCGTCCGACGACGCCTCGCGCTTCGACAGCGGCGCGTTCACGTTCGAGGTCGCCGACAGCGCGGACGACGACACCGCGCCCCAGCCCGAACTCGTGGTCGCGCGACCCTCGTCGACTCCGAACGCATCGGTTGCGTCGTCGACGACCGCCGCGTCGAGCGCCGCGGTCGCACGCGCCGCTATCAAGCGAGCGGATGAGCCGGCGCCGCCCACGGGCGAGACGGCCGACCTGCTCGAGGCGCTGCGCCGACGGCGCGGTGAGCGCGAGGTCGGTCCGGTCCCGGAGCGGATCGCGGCGACGCCCGCCACCGTCGCCTCGGAATCGCCCGACGCGACTCCCGCACCCGCGTCGTCGCCGGCGGACGCCGACCATCGCGCGGACGCCGAAGTCGAAGCCGAGGCTGACGAGGCCCAGCAGCGCGCCGGCGCCGCGGCGCGTGCACTCTGGGGCGGGAAGTCGGGGCAGCCTGCCAAGCCGAAGAAGGGTCGCGCCGCGATGCCGAGTTGGGACGAGATCGTCTTCGGCGCCCGCAGCGACGACGACCCGGCCTGACCCGGGAGCCGCCCGCTCCGGTCGATCCGGGTCGACCCGGTCCCGTCGCGCCTGCCGCCGGCGTCGTCTCGAGCCGTTCCGTCGCCCGACCGCCGGTGCTAGCATTCGAACAGAGTTTCGAATGTCGGAGGTCGGGATGCTGCGGACGATGGAACCGGCGGAAGTGTGGACGAGCGCCTCGGGCGCCCCTGAGCGCCTCGTCTGGCGCGCTCGCCGCTTCCGCGTCGACGACACGCCCACACCGCTGGTCGGCCCGACTGACTGGTGGCTCGCGTTCGCGGGCGGCGACACCACGGCAGGGCGCGCTCCCCTTGCGATCACCGGGTGGCGCTTCCAGGCGACCAGCGGCGAGGGCGAGACGCACGTGTTCGACGTCGGCCACGACGGCACGCACTGGCACGTGCTCAGGGTGTTCGACTGAGCTGGGGTGCTCGGGAACGACGACCCCCTGAGCGCGGCCGAACCGTCCCGCAGTCCGGCGGGTGGGTCAGGCCGACTTCTCCGCCCGGCGCGGCTTCGACGGCACGATCGTCGGGGCAGCGTTGTCGATGACCGTCTCCTTCGTGACGACCACCCGTGCGACCCCGGTCGAGGACGGCACCTCGAACATGATGGGCCCGAGCACCTCCTCCATGATCGCGCGGAGGCCGCGAGCACCGGTCTGGCGCAGCACCGCGAGGTCGGCGATCGCCTCGAGGGCGGCATGATCGAAGTCGAGCTGCACGCCGTCGAGTTCGAACATCCGCTGGTACTGCTTGACGAGCGCGTTCCGCGGCTCGGTGAGGATCTCCATGAGCGCCGCACGGTCGAGCGGGGTCACGGTCGCGACCACGGGCAGGCGGCCGATGAACTCCGGGATCAGGCCGAACTTGTGCAGGTCCTCCGGCAGGACCTCGCTGAAGAGCTCCGCCTCGTCCTGCTTGGAGTGCAAAGGGGCCCCGAACCCGATGCCGCGCTTGCCCGCGCGGGACGAGATGATCTCCTCGAGGCCGGCGAACGCGCCGGCCACGATGAAGAGGACGTTCGTCGTGTCGATCTGGATGAACTCCTGGTGCGGGTGCTTGCGACCGCCCTGCGGCGGCACGGACGCCACCGTTCCCTCGAGGATCTTCAGGAGCGCCTGCTGCACGCCCTCGCCCGAGACGTCGCGCGTGATCGACGGGTTCTCGGCCTTCCGAGCGATCTTGTCGACCTCGTCGATGTAGATGATGCCGGTCTCGGCGCGCTTGACATCGTAGTCGGCCGCCTGGATCAGCTTCAGGAGGATGTTCTCGACGTCTTCGCCGACGTACCCGGCCTCGGTCAGGGCCGTGGCATCGGCCACCGCGAACGGTACGTTGAGCTGCTTCGCGAGCGTCTGCGCGAGGTACGTCTTGCCGCACCCGGTCGGGCCGATGAGCAGGATGTTCGACTTCGCGATCTCGACGTCGTCGTGCGCACGGTCGGCTGGCGTGATCGCCGCCTTCGCGCGCACGCGCTTGTAGTGGTTGTAGACCGCGACGGCGAGGGCGCGCTTGGCGGCGTCCTGGCCGATGACGTACTCCTCGAGGAAGGAGAAGATCTCCTTCGGCTTCGGGAGCTCGAACTCGCCCGACTCGGGCTCCCCCGCCTCGGCGAGGCGCTCCTCGATGATCTCGTTGCAGAGTTCGACGCACTCGTCGCAGATGTACACGCCCGGGCCGGCGATGAGCTGCTGCACCTGCTTCTGGCTCTTGCCGCAGAAGGAGCACTTCAAGAGGTCAGCACTCTCCCCGATGCGTGCCATCGCTTCCTCCCTCGAACCGAGTCTGTTCCGAGCCTAGCCGGACGTTGGCCGCTCGGGGCCGATCCGCCGCGGTTTGGCGGAAACGACACGACGAGGGGCGGATGCGTCATCCGCACCCGCCCCTCGTGGGTCGCCCAGGACTAGCGGCTCAGTGCCGGCAGCGTCTTGCGCGACGAGAGCACCTGGTCGATGAGGCCGTACTCGAGCGCCTCCTCGGCCGACAGGATCTTGTCGCGGTCGATGTCGGCGTTCACCTGCTCGGTCGTGCGGTTCGAGTGACGCGAGAGCGTCTCCTCGAGCCACGTGCGCATCCGCAGGATCTCCGCGGCCTGGATCTCGATGTCGGAGGCCTGGCCGTGCCCGGCCTCGCCCATCGCCGGCTGGTGGATCAGTACGCGCGCGTTCGGCAGGGCCAGCCGTCGCCCGGGCGTGCCCGCGGCGGCGATCACGGCCGCGGCCGACGCGGCCTGCCCGAGCACGACCGTCTGGATCTGCGGCCGGATGTACTGCATCGTGTCGTAGATCGCCGTCATCGCGGTGAACGAGCCGCCCGGCGAGTTGATGTACATCATGATGTCGCGGTCGGGGTCCATCGACTCCAGCACCAGCAGCTGCGCCATGATGTCGTCGGCCGAGGCGTCGTCGACCTGCACGCCGAGGAAGATGATGCGGTCCTCGAAGAGCTTCGCGTAGGGGTCCTGGCGCTTGTAGCCATAGGCCGTGCGCTCCTCGAAGCTCGGCAGGATGTAGCGCGAGCCCGGGGCCTGCCGGCCACCCGAGAAGGCCGTGCCGCCGAAGGCGGGGATGTTCATGCTCACTGTCTCTCTCTTCCTACGCAGCCTGGTCGGTCCCGCCGCCGCCCGAGACGTCGAGCGCCGACTCGCGGATGTGGTCGACGAAGCCGTACTCGAGCGCTTCCTGCGCGTTGAACCATCGGTCGCGGTCGCCGTCGGCGTTGATCTGCTCGACGGTCTTGCCGGTCTGCGCGGCCGTGATCTCGGCGAGTCGCTTCTTCATGTCGAGGATGAGCTGCGCCTGCGTCTGGATGTCGCTCGCGGTGCCGCCGAAGCCGCCGTGCGGCTGGTGGAGCAGCACGCGCGCGTTCGGGGTGATGTAGCGCTTGCCCTTCGTTCCGGCGGTGAGGAGCAGCTGACCCATCGAGGCCGCCATGCCGATGCCGACCGTGACGATGTCGTTCGGGACGAACTGCATCGTGTCGTAGATGGCCATGCCCGCCGTGATCGACCCGCCGGGCGAGTTGATGTAGAGGTAGATGTCCTTCTTCGGGTCCTCGGCGGCGAGGAGCAGCAGCTTCGCGGCGATCTCGTTCGCGTTGTCGTCGCGCACCTCGGAACCGAGCCAGATGATGCGGTCCTTCAGCAGTCGATCGAACACACTGGGCTGCAGTGTCGGTTCGGCCATGGATTTCGCTCCGTTCCGTTGCTTCGTTGGTCTCGAATCTATCCGGTGCAACACGCGGGAACCGGGCTGTTCGCCGTCGGCGGATGCCGCGCCGCGTCAGGCGCCGGTCCCCCGCTCGTCCTCCGCCCGGCCGAAGAGTTCGCGCGCGTAGGCGTCGACCGCGCGGCGGTACTGCGTGAGGTGCGGGGCGAGCGCGACGAGGGCGACGGATGCCGCGGCATCCGCCCTGCCCGTCGAGGCGAGCGCGAGCGCGCGGAACGCCGCCACGGCGTCGGCCAGGTCGCCCACGTCGGCCGCGACCTCGTCGAGGAGGGCGAGCGACTCCTCGGGCCGGCCGAGGTTGCGGATCGTGGAGGCGAGCTGGATGTGCGCCTCGACGCGCGTCCGCCCGGCCAGCCCGAGTTCGAGTGCGAGGCGGTAGCGCGGCTCGGCCTCCTCCTCGAGCCCCGCAGAGTCGCGCGCCCCGGCCGCCTCGAACGGCCCCCGGGGATCGTCCCCGGGGAGTTCGGCGGCGAGCGCGTCGATCCGCACGATCACCTCGCTCTCACCGAGATCGGATGCCGCGTCCCAGACCTCGTCGACCCGTCGCTGCCAGTCGTCCCCCATCACCGCTCGTCCCTCTCGATCGTGCTCCGTGGTCCGCTGGGAGACGACGACGGGGCCGGGCAGTGCTGCCCGACCCCGTCCCGTCCCGACCGTCGACTACTCGGCGTCGGCCTTCTTGGTCGCGCGCTTGCGCGCGGGCTTCTTCTCCTCGGCCGGGGCATCCTCGGCAGCGGCGTCGGCGGGCGCCTCCTCGGCGGCCTTCTTGGCGGTGCGCTTGCGCGCAGGCTTCTTCTCCTCGGCCGGGGCCTCCTCGGCAGCGGCGTCGGCCTGGGCCTCGTCGGCGGCCTCGGCATCCGCGACCGCGGTGAACTCGGACAGGTCGACCGCGTTGCCCGCGGCATCCGCGACCTTCGCCTTGCCCAGGGCGATCGCGAGCGCCTTGTTGCGCGCGACCTCGCCGACCATGGCCGGGATCTGGCCGTTCTGGCTCAGGACCTGCACGAACTCGTTCGGGTCCATGCCGTACTGCGCGGCACCCTGCACGAGGTACTGCGTGAGCTCCTCCTGGCTGACCTGGACCTTCTCGGCCTCGGCGATGGCGTCGAGCACGATCTGGGTCTTGAAGGCCTTGGTGCTCGCCTCGGTGACCTCGGCGCGGTGCTCGTCGTCCTCGAGGCGCCCCTCGGACTCGAGGTGACGGTGCACCTCGTCCTCGATGACGCTGTCGGCGACGGGGATCTCGACGAGCTCGAGGAGCTTGTCGACGAGGAGGTCGCGGGCCTGGGTGCCCTGGCCGAACGACTTGTTCTTCGCGACCTGGTCCTTCAGGCTCTCGGTCAGCTCCTCGAGCGTGTCGAACTCGCTCGCGATCTGCGCGAAGTCGTCGTCGGCTTCGGGGAGCTCGCGCTCCTTGACCGCGGTGACGGTCACGGTGATCTCGGCGGTCTCGCCCTCGTGGTCGCCGCCGAGCAGCTTCGACGAGAACGTGGTGGTCTCGCCGGCGGTCAGCGAGTCGAGCGCGTCGTCGATGCCCTCGAGCAGCTCGCCGGAGCCGAGCTCGTAGGACACGCCGCTGGCGGTGTCGACCTCGGCCTCCTCGATCTTCGCGACGAGGTCGAGCGTCACGAAGTCGCCCGTCTTCGCCGGGCGGTCGACCGTGATCAGCGTGCCGAACCGGCTGCGGAGGCGCTCGAGCTCGGCGGTGACCTCGTCGTCAGCGACCTCGACCGAGTCCACGGTCACCTCGAGGCCCGCGTACTCGGGCAGCTCGATCTCGGGACGGACGTCGACCTCGATCGAGAGGAGGAGGTCGCCCGAGAAGTCCTTCTCGTTCGGCCATTCGACGATGTCGGCGGCCGGGCGGCCGAGCGGGCGCAGCTCGTGCTCGGTGACGGCGGCACGGTAGAAGCCGTCGAGGCCCTCGTTGACCGCGTGCTCGAGGACGGCGGCCTTGCCGACGCGCTGGTCGATGACGGGCGCGGGCACCTTGCCCTTGCGGAAGCCGGGCACGTTGATCTGCTCGGCGATGTGCTCGTAGGCGTGGGCGATGCTGGGCTTCAGCTCCTCGGGCGTCACCGAGATGGTGAGCTTGGCGCGCGTCGGGCTCAGCTTCTCAACCGAAGTGGTCGGCATGGGGAAGTTTCTCCTGTTTGGTGGAAGTACGTGGTCGAGCCTGGGCGACTCGTCGGGGCGACAGGATTCGAACCTGCGACCTCCCGCTCCCAAAGCGGGCGCTCTAGCCAAGCTGAGCTACGCCCCGAGTCGCCGGCTTGACTCGCCGGTCCTGCGCGTCGGCACGCCGAAGCAGGTCGAAACGCGGAATGGACCCGGGAAAGTCTACTGCACGAGACGTCGTCCGCCCGAAGCGGCCGGTCCGACCCGTCCGCGACCGCTGTGGAGAGCGGGTTCAGTGCTCGCACCTATGGTGCCCGGCTCCCTCGCGGTGCCAGAGTGTGCGCATGACCGACCCGTCGCGTCCCGCCGCGTCCGGCCTGCGTCGCTGGCCGACCGATCCCGCGCAGCTCACCGACACCACGTTGTGCCCCGCCTGCTTCTCACGGCTGTACCGCGCCGCCTGCGACGTGTGCGGGCTGCGGCTCGACGTGGCGGCCGCGAACGACCTGCTCGTCGCGGGCGCCCGGGTACGCGACGCGGAGGCGGACCGGCAGGCGATCATCACCCGGATGAGAGCCGTCCAAGCGTCTCCCGTCGACGTCGCCGTGTCGAATCGGGCAGCGGCCGCGACGGCGTCGTTCACCGGCGCCTCGGTCGCGCCGACGATCGGCCCCTCGTCGATCGGCGCCGCGGCCGGGTCGTACGTGAGCCCTTCAGTCGCTCCGGCGTCGCCGGCCGTGCCCGCGCCGGCCCCACTGCCGCCGCAGGAGCCGGCGCCCGTCGGGGTCGCCGACGACGTCGCGCCCGTCTCGACCCCGCGGCGGTCCGGCGTCCAGCTCCTGCTCCTCGTCCTCGGGGTCGTGCTGCTCTCGGTCGCAGCGATGGTCTTCCTCTTCTTCGCGTTCGTCGTCGCCGACCTCGAGATGCGCTCGATCATCACCGCCGGCGTGAGCGTGATCGTCCTCGCCCTCGCCTGGTTCCTTCGGGCCCGACGCCTCCCGGGCACCGCCGAGGGCGTGTCGGCCGTCGGCGCCGTCCTCCTCGTCCTCGACGCCTGGATCATCCAGGCGAACGGCCTGTTCGGCGCTGACGGCGTGGACGACGCGGCCTACTGGGGCGTCGCGCTGCTCGTCGTCGCGGCGATCCTCGCCGGGGCCGGAGTCGTCAGCCGCCTGCGCCTGCCGAGGCTCGCAGCGGCGGCGCTCGCACCCGCCGGCGTGTTCGTCGGCGCGTCCGCCCTCGCTCCCGACGACGAGATCGCCACGGGGCTGTGGCTCGGGGGGTCGACGATGGCCCTCGTCGGCGCGGCGTCCCGGTACATCCGGCCCGAGGTCGAGCGGACCATCGTGCGCACGTTCGGCTTCGCGGGCGGCGGCATCGCCCTCGCTTCGGCGGCATGGGCGCTTCCGTCCGTCGAGCGCGGGGCGTTCTGGTCCTTCCTCGCGGTCGCCGTCGTCTGGGCCGTCGTCCTCGTCGCCCTGCCCTCGTCCGCGGCAGGACCGAGCGGATGGCGCGTGCTGTCGTCCGTCGCGGTCGGTCTCAGTGTCCCGCTCGCGCTCGTGGTGGGGATCGCGCTCGAACGGGAGACGACGACGTCCGTGTGGCTCGCGCCCGGACTCGCGGCGCTCGTGGCCTGCGCCCTCGCGGCGCTCACGAGGATCGGCGCTGTGCGGCGCGATGCGCTCCCCGCACTCCTCACCTCCTCCGCCATCGCGGTCGTCACGACTCTTCCGGCGCTCATCGTCGCGCTGGACGGCCTCGGGCGGCTCACGTTCGACGCGACCGGTCTCTGGGACGAGAGCGCGACCGATCCGCGCGACCTGCCGGACGAGGCCTGGGGGGCGGTGCTCGCACTCGGCATCGCGACCCTCGCGCTCATCGCGGTCCTCGCGCTGATGAGCCGTCTGCCCCGCCTCGCTGCGTGGGCAGTGGCGACCGGGCTCGCGACCGCGCTCGCCGCCGCGGTCCTCATGCCGACCATGGCCGCCGCGGAGGTCGGCCTCCTCGTCGTCGCCGCGGCCGCCCTGTCGACTGCCGTGGTCCCGGCCGTGGGGCGCGTGACGGGCGCGATTCCAGCCCTCGCCGCCGGCGGTATTCCAGCGGCCGCGCTGGCCTGGCTCGTCGGCCACGCCGCGACGGGCCTCTGGTGGTGGGTCGTGCCCGCGGTTCTCACCCTGACGATCGCGGGGCGCGTCTTCGCGGATCGCGTCGCTCGAGCGGCGGCACCGACGGCTCGGGTCCTGCACGTGCTGGCCGCGTCGCTCGTGGCCCTGGCCGCGACGCTCGCGTTCCCGAGCTGGGCCGAGGCATCGGGAGCGCCGATCACGACGCCGTGGGCGGCACCCGCGTTCCTCGTCGCGGTGGTCGCGACGATCGCGCTGGGCGCCCTCGCCGCCGCTCGCCGTCTCCCGTCCAGGGACCGCCTGACGGCCGGTGCCGCGCTGTTCGCCGGCGCGCTGATCGGCACGACCTGGCTCGCCGTCACCTTCTTCACGCCGTGGACCTGGGCGCCCGCGGCCGCCCTCGCCACCGTCGGGCTCGTCTGGATCCGCTCGGGCCTGCGCCCCATGAGCGCGCTGTTCGCCGCAGGCACCCCTCTCGCCATGGTGTTCACGGGAGCGGGCATCAGTGCGGACCTCGACGGCGGGAACGTCGCGATCGGGATCGCCGCCGCGGTCTTCGCCGCCGCCGGCGCCGGCCTGCTCGCCGTTCCCGCCGACCCGCTCACCAGGCGGATCTGGGGCATCGCCACGGGAGCCCTCGCGCTGTTCGCGGCCCTCCTCGGAGTGTCGGGCATCGTCCCCTCCGAGGGGACCTGGATCGTCCTCCTCCTGCTGACGCCGGTGCCGGTGCTCATCGCCACGCTGTTCGGGGATCCGATCGCCGGCCGTTCGCCCGCGGTGCATGCGTCGTGGGGATCGTCCGTGCTCGGCGTCGGGACCGTCTGGGCATGGACGCGCGATCGCGGCATCGACGATGTCGAGCCGTACACGCTTCCGCTCGCGGCCGGTCTGCTGGTGTCGGCGGCACTCCTGATCTGGAGGCGCGCCGTCGCCGATTCGACCGCCATGGGACGGACGGCGCTGCTCGCAGCAGCGGCCGCGGTCGCCGTCCTGCCGAGCGTCGCCCTGGCGGGCGGATCCGAGCTGCGCACGCTCGTGCTCGTCACGACTGGCGCCGTGCTCGTGATCGCCGGCAGCTTCACGCCCGATCTGCTCCGCGGCGTACCCATCCGCATGCTCGTCGTCGCCACCGGATGGGTGGCCGCGACCGGCGCGGCACTCGTTCGGGGCTCAGCGCTCGCCACGGGCCGAGCGAGCGATCTCGCGGTGGAGTTCTGGCCCCTGATCGCCCTGGCGATCGGACTCGTGGCGACCGTGCTCTGGATTCGGGACCGCGTCGAGCCGACAGGGGCCGCCGAGGCGGCGCTCGCCGCGTCCGTCGCTGCAGCATCGCTGCCGACCGCGCTCGCGATCATCGCGGGCCGCGACGCCGACCTTCGGGCTGCGGTGCTCCTGATCGTGATCGGGGCGATCCACGTCGCCTCCACGGCGACCCGAGCACGTCCGTTCGGCGGGCCGGTGCTCGGCTGGACCAGCCTGGCCGTCGCCGTCATCGCGGGCGGGCTCGCGCTCGGGTCGGGCGCGGTCGATCCGTTCGACCTCGTGACCGTGCCGATCGGCGCGACACTCGTCGCAGCCGGCGCCGTCCGCCTCCGTCGTTCGCCGGCCCTCGGCAGCTGGATGGCGCTCGGCCCCGGTCTCGCGGTGCTGCTCGTCCCCGCGCTCCTCGCGGACTGGACCGATCCCGAACTCTGGCGACTCGTCGCCCTGGGTGCGGCCGCGGTCCTCGCCGTCGTCGCGGGCGCGACGCTGCGGCTGCAGGCGCCGCTCCTCCTCGGCGGTGCCGTCCTGCTCATCCACGCCGTCGCCCAGCTCTGGCCGTGGATCACGCAGCTGTACGAGGCGGTCTGGTGGTGGCTGTGGCTCGGCATCGCGGGCGCGCTGCTGATCGCGATCGCCGCCACGTACGAGCGTCAGATGCGCCTGGCCCGGGGCGTGTTCAGGAGCATCGCCGCGCTGCGCTGATCGATGCAGCCGGACATCACGGACGACGGACGAACCGCGGCGCGGCCGTGCACGGCCACGACCCCGACGCCGTGTACGATGATCGGGTGCCCGCGTGCGGGCGCTCGGGGATGTAGCTCAATGGTAGAGCCTCAGTCTTCCAAACTGATGGTGCGGGTTCGATTCCCGTCATCCCCTCCATGTGATGTCCCGGTACATCGTCGGACGGCTGAACGCGCGGGTTCAGCCGTTCGTCGTCTCGGGCGTCGATCCGATCGAGCCCACCCCGTATCCGGCCCGGGAGTCACGCCCCTGCGAGTCCCCGGGGAATCCCGCGGCGGCGAACGGCGTTGGCCCTACCGTGGCATCCGTAAGGGTACGAGTGGAAGGGGACCACATGACCGACTCGAAGACCGCATCGAAGTCCACGAAGGCGCCGATGAGCGGCGCCGACCCGGAGGTCGCCTCGGGCGTCTCCCAGTTCTTCACCCCGCTCGTCCACGAGCTCACGGTGCTCGCGATCAACGGCAAGCAGGCGCACTGGAACGTGCGCGGCCGCGATTTCCTCGAGGTGCACGAGTTCCTCGACACCGTCGTCGACCACGCGCAGGAGTGGGCCGACCTCGCGGCCGAGCGCGTCGTCGCGCTGGGGCTGCCGATCGACGCGCGCATGTCGACCATCGCCTCGAAGTCCGAGGCGGCGGATCCCGCGGCCGGATTCAAGCAGTCGGATGACACCATCGCCGACGTCGTCGCGCAGATCGACGTCGCCACCGCACGCGTGAACGCCGCGATCGAGGGGCTCGAGGAGCTCGACCCCGCGAGCCAGGACGTGGCGATCGCGATCCGCCAGGGGCTCGACAAGGACCGCTGGTTCCTCGCGGCGCATGTCAGCGTGGAGTAGGCAGGACGCCGCTCCCACCCGGACTCCCGGGTGCGGAACCCCGGGCCCGGGTGCAGAATGCCGGTATGGCGGCACCACCCGGGCCCGATCCGACTCCGCCGGAATCGGCCGACAGTCGGGATGACGGCGCGATGAGCGACGCGCAGAAGTCGCTCCGCGCGCAGATGCTCGCAACCGAGCACTGGAGCCTGCTCGCCTCGCGCAGCACCACGCAGAGCGAACTGCTCACCCGCATCGCCATCTACCTCACGCTCGTGTCCGCAGGCTTGGTCACCCTCAGTGTGCTCGGCAACGCGACCGGGTTCCGCGGCTGGTTCGGCGTCGCGGCGATCAGCGTGCTGGCGCTGCTCGCCCTCCTCGGCTTCATCACGCAGGCGCGGGTGCTCAACGGCATGACCGAGGACCTCGGCTTCGTCATCGCGATGAACCGGTTGCGCGGTGCGTACCTCGACCTCGACCCGGGGCTGGCCCCGTACCTGCTCAGCTCGGCGAACGACGACCGGCTCGGTGCGCACCGGACCTACTTCCCGTTCGGTCCGCGCCCGAGCCAGCCCTTCGCCAGCTCGATGACCGTGATCGCCTCGGTGGAGAGCGCCATGGTCGGGCTGCTCCTCGGCGCCGTCGCGACCTCGTTCGGCGCGTCGGCCGCCGTCGCGGTGGCCGTCGGCGTCGTCATCGCGGTCGGGTGGTTCGTGCTCTGGGCGCGGATCGGCTACCTGCGCTACCGCGAGGTCTTCAGCACCTACACGCCGCTTCGGCCGACCCCCTCCGAGTGACCGTCCCCGCGTGCCCGACGTCATGATCGGGACCGGGCCATCGAAGCCCGTGTCGCGATCTCGGATCCGCAGCCCCCGCGCGCGATGAGCGAAACTCCGCGGCGAAGGCCGCGGCATGACGAGCCCGGGTGCAGAATGCCGACATGGCGGATGCATCCGTGCCAGAGGCGTCTCGCGAGCGGGACGCGAACGCCCCCACGACGACCGGGTTGACGGACGCGCAGAAGTCGCTCCGGGCGCAGATGCTGGCCACCGAGCACTGGAGCCTGCTCGCATCGCGGAGCACGACGCAGAGCGAGGTCCTCACCCGCATCGCGATCTTCCTGACGCTCGTCTCGGCCGGCCTCGTGACGCTCGGCGTGCTGGGCAACGCCACGCAGTTCCGAGGATGGTTCGGCGTCGCCGCACTCGGCGTGCTGCTGCTGCTCGCGCTGCTCGGCCTCATCACCCAGAAGCGCGCGTTCAACGCGTCGCTCGACGACCTCATGTTCGTCGTGGCGATGAATCGCCTGCGTGGCGCGTACCTCGACCTCGACCCCGGCCTCGCGCCGTACTTCATCTCCTCGGCGGACGACGACGAGGCCGGCAGCCTCCGCACGTACTACGCGTTCGGTCCGCGTCCCGGTCAGATCCTGGCGAGCTCCGCGATGATCATCTCCGTGGTCGAGGGAGCGGTGCTCGGCCTGTTCACGGGCGGGGTGGTCCTCGGCCTCGGCGGCGCGATCTGGCTGGCGATCACGCTCGGTGCGATCGCCGGCGTCGGGTCCCTCGTCGTCTGGATGATGGTCGGCTACCGCGGGTACCTCGCGCTCTTCGAGCGCCACGAACCCCTGCGCACCACGAGCGACGCATGACTGGCACCGGCGCGCGACCCGGCGCTCGACCGACCTAACGTCGGAGCCAGGCGAGCACCGCGAGCACGCGGCGGTGATCGGTGCCGGAGTCCTCGAGGCCGAGCTTCTGGAAGATCGAGGTGACGTTCTTCTCGACCGCCCCGACGCCGATGAAGAGCTGCGCGGCGATGCCGGAGTTCGTGCGCCCCTCGGCCATGAGCTCGAGCACCTCGCGCTCGCGCGGGGTGAGCGAGGCGAGCGGGTCGCCGCGCCGCGCGAGCAGCTCCCGCACGACCTGCGGATCGAGCACGGTGCCGCCGTCGCGGATGCGGAGCACCGCGTCCTGCAGGTCGTCGAGCGAGGCCACGCGGTCCTTCAGGAGGTACCCCATCCCGCCGTCGGCCGACGACAGCAGCTCGTGCGCGTACGTGCCCTCGACGTACTGGCTGAGCAGCAGCACGCCGGTGCCGGGGCGGCGCCGTCGAAGTTCGATCGCCGCCCGAACGCCCTCGTCGCGGAAGGTCGGCGGCATGCGCACGTCGAGCACCGCGACATCCGGTGCGGCCCGCTCGACGTCGTCGAGGAGCGCCTCGGCGTCGCCGTACGCGCCGACCGTCTCGAACCCGGCCTCGTCGAAGAGGCGCACGAGTCCCTCGCGGAGGAGCATGGAGTCCTCGGCGAGGACCACGCGGATCTGGCGGACGGGCGGTGGGGTGTCGCTCACGCGCCCACCCTATCGACGGGCGTGAACGGGAAGTGGGCGCCGATGACGGTCGGCCCGCCGGCCGGGCTGTCGACGAGGAGCACGCCTCCGAGACCGCGCACGCGCTCGTCGAGGCCCGCCAGCCCGTGGCCGGGCAGTGCTGTGGCGCCGCCGTGGCCGTTGTCGGTCACCCAGAGGTCGAGCCAGAACCCCGTCGCACCGGTGTCGCGCTGGGCGACGCGCAGCCGGAGGGCGCTGGCGCCCGAGTGCTTGACCGCGTTCGTCAGGAGTTCGGCGGCGATGAAGTAGGCGTTCCGCTCGATGGCGGCCGGCAGAGCGGCATCCGCCGGGAGCATCCACTCGAGCTCGACCGGGACGGGGCTCCGACCGGCGAGCGATTCGAGGGCGCTGGCGAGTCCGCGGTCCTGCAGCAGCGGTGGCGCGAACCCGCGGGAGAGCGCGCGGAGCTCGTCGAGCGTGTCGCGCGCCTGGTCGCGCGCCTCGACGAGCAGCCCCTTCGCCGTGTCCGGGTCGGCGTCGAGCTTGCGCTCGATGGCCGCGAGGTCCATCTGCAGGCGCACGAGCCGCTGCTGCGGGCCGTCGTGGATGTCGCGTTCGAGCCGCCGCAGCGCGGCGTCCTCGGCCTGCACGGCGGCGCCGCGCGAGGCGGCGAGGTGCTGCACCTGCCGTTCGAGGGCCTCGGAGCGCCAGGCGCCGAGCATGCCGCGACCGATCGCGTCGTGCAGCAGCGTGAAGCCGGCCGTGACGAGCGGCAGCGTCAGCAGGAACAGCGCGCCGAGCACGAACTGCGCGATGGCGTCGAGCGTGAGCGGGTCGATGGCCACCGCCGCGGACCCGCCCGGCCAGGTCCGGTCGAGGAACCATTCGACCGGCCACACGTCGCGCGAGTCCTGCGGGAGGAAGATCGCCCAGATCCAGTACGTCACGCCGCCGAGCGCGATCGAGACCCAGACGACGGTCACGGTCCAGGTGAACAGCGAGACGATCGGCGCGACCACCATGCCGTGCAGCAGGTACAGCCAGTAGTGGCCGTCCACGAACGGGGCGAAGAACGCGCGCCACGGCCCTTCGCCGACCGGTGCCGAGGCGTCCCACTGCGGGCGACGGATGGCGGGCCGACCCGCCCAGCGGAGGCGGACGAGCTCGAACGTGCCGAACCCGCGTGCCGTGTAGAGCGCGGCGACGATGACCGCGAGCCCGACGACGACGACGAGCAGGCTGACGCCCGTCGAGAACAGGGTCACGAGCGTGGCGAACGCGACGATCGCGACCGGGAACCCGAGCAGCACGTACCCGAGTTCACGGGGCAGGCTCGCCCAGAGGCGGCCGTAGCCGCGACGTCGGGGCACGGCATCCGTCGTCGGCACCGTCGGGCCGGTCGCGGCGGGGTCGGTGATCGTGCTCATGGTCGTTCGTCTCCTCGGTCATCGTCGCACGCGACGGGGCGCTCGGGGCGCGGACGTCGGGCGGTTCGGCAGCTCATGTCTCGAGCCTCGCGCCCGCGGGGCGCCCGCCCCAGCCGAGGACCACCCGGATCGGGACGGGGGTTCGCCCCCGCCCCGACCAGTGCGGTCCGGTCGTGCGCGCATCGCACGCACCCGGGATCAGAGGGCGTCGTGCGTCGCTCGACCGCCGAGCAGCGTGAGCGCCACGGGCATCGCCCTGAGGGCGTCGACGGATGCCGCGAGCGGATCGTGCTCGACGACGGCGAGGTCGGCCATCATGCCCTCGCGCACCTCGGCGCCGACGCCGTCGGTCGAGGCGGCGAGCGCGGCGCGCGCATCGAGGGCCTGTTCGGGATGCCACGGCTCGCGCCCGGCGCGCGAGCGGCCGACGGCGGCGGCGATCGCGATCCACGGGTCGAGCGGCGCGACCGGCGCGTCGGACCCGAGCGCGAGCAGCGCGCCCGCGGCGGCGAGGTCGCGCAGCATGAACGCGCGATCGGTGCGCCCCTCCCAGTACACGTCGGCGACGTCGCGGTCGTCCATGGCGTGCTCGGGCTGCACGCTCGCGACGACGCCGAGCGCGGCGAACCGGTCCACGTCGTCTCGACGGAGCAGCTGCGCATGCTCGATCGAGGCGCGGCCGAGCCATCCGCCCGGTCGCACGGCCTCAAGGGCGTCGAGCGCCCGCTCGTTCGCGCGGTCGCCGATCGCGTGGACGGCGGGCGCGAGCCCGATCCGGTGGGCATGCCGCAGGTGCGGGACGAGCTCCTCGTACGGCACGTTGACGAGCCCGTGCGGGTGCTCGTCGGGGCCGAGCCCGGGGTACGGGTCGACGCACCAGGCCGTGCGCGTGTTGAGCGAGCCGTCGGTGATCACCTTGTACGGGCCGACGCGGACGAGCCCGCCGGTGCCCGCGACCTCGTCTCCGGTCCGGAGGCCCTCGGCCTCGGCCCGGTCGAGGTCGCGCGTGTAGACACCGAATCGCACGCGGAGTGCATCGGCGCCACCGGCCGCACGGCGCGCCCAGTCGTCGCGGTTCCACCGCATCTCGAGGTCGACGACTCCGACCACGCCGCGTGCCGCAGCGGCGCGCGACGCCGCGTCGACCCAGGCGTCGAGCACGTCGTCGGCGAGGTCGTCGAGTTCGCGCACGAGGCCGAAGCAGTCGTCCTCGCGGAGCACGCCGCTCTCCCCTGCCGCCTCGGCGAGACCGTGCCGCCGCGCCGCGGCGCGGTTCACCCAGCAGGCGTGCAGGTCGGCCGAGACGAGCACCACCGGGATGTCGCCCGAGACGGCGTCGAGCGCGTCGATCGTCGGCGCGTCGGGCCAGAGTCCGTCGCGGTAGCCGAAGCCGACGACCTCGTCGGCGCCGCCGGAGACGGATGCCGCGACGAGCGCGACCGCCGCGGCCGCCGACCCGGCGTCGCCGAGGTCGAGCCGCCGCGACACCATCGCCCACTGCGAGAGGTGCACGTGGCGGTCCCACAGGCCGGGCACGACCCAGCGGCCGGCCAGCTCGATGCGGCGGGCGCCCGTCGCGGGCGGGATGCTGCCGGCGGGCGCGACCGTCCGCACGAACCCGTCGTCCAGATGCAGGTCGACCGGCAGGGGCTCACCGGGGAGTCGTCCGCCGGCGAGCACGAGGGGCTCGGGGACCGAGCCTCGCGGCGCGGCGACCGCCCGGCTCACCGGCGCTCCCCCGCATGCCCTCGGCGCTCGGCGCGCGCGGCCCGGAGCACCTCGTGCGTGCGACGCATCTCCGCGGCGAGCGCGGGGCTCGCGTAGGGCCCGTCGCCGTCGAGTTCGGCGATGATGCGGTCGACGGTCTCTGCGGGCCGGTTCTGGCTCATCTTGTTCTTGGCGACGAACCGCGTGATCGGGATGCGGAGGCCGACGGTGCCTGCGGCGATCCGCTCGGCGTAGGCGGCGTTCTCAGGGCTCGAGCGAATGGCGCGCGGTTCGGGCATGCGCTCCTCGAAGTGGTCGACGAGCGCGTCGAGGACGCGGAGGTTCTCGTCGGGCTCGAGCAGCTCGTGGCGGCCGAGCTCGTGGACGACCTCGTCGGGGCGGCCCACGTGCGTGAGGAGCACGATGCCGTCGGCCGTCTCGTCGAGGAGCACCGGGTAGTGCGATGCCACGAGCCCCGAGGCATCCGTCATGCTCACGATGCTCGCCCACGGGTGCTCGCGGACGAGGCGCTTGACGGCGTCCTCCTTCGCCATGGTGAAGCTGGGGTTCTGTCTCATCCGGATCGCGCTCCTACGCCTGGCAGTTCGGGCACCAGTACAGCTTCCGGGCGCCCATCTCCTCGAGCAGGATGTTCGTGCCGCACACCCGGCACGGCAGGCCCTCGCGCTTGTACACCCAGTGGCGGTCGTCGCGGTTCGCCATCGCCGCACGCCACGCCGCGCCCTCGAGGCCGTCCATGGTCATCATCTGCCCGGTCTCGACGCCGATACGCAGGAGCCTCGACCAGTCGTGCCAGAGCTCACGGACGGTCTCCTCGGGCACGAGCCGTCCCGGCGTGTGCGGGTTCAGGCGCGCGCGGAAGAGCAGCTCGGCGCGGTAGACGTTGCCGATGCCCGAGACGACGTTCTGGTCCATGAGGAGCAGGCCGATGGGCGTGGGCTTGCGGCGGACGACGCTCGTGAAGCGTTCCTCGGCGTCGGCACCGGGGTCGAGCAGCGGGTCGGGGCCCAGCTTCCCGACGATCCGCTCGACCTGCGCGGGGTCGAGCACCTCGCACGCGGTGGGCCCGCGGAGGTCGGCGACGACGGTGTCGGTGAGCAGCCGCACCCGCACCTGCCCGATCGGCTCGGGCGGGAAGGCCTCGAGCGCCGCCCCCTCCTTCTCGGACTCCGACATGCGCAACCGGGTGCGTCGGGGCGCGCCGATCGAGGCGACCGAGTTCTCGCCCGCGGTGTCGAGCACCACCGCGTCGGGGTTCGGGCCGTCGAGGAACGTGCCCCTCTGGTTCGTCTGGCCCATGCGTCCGTTCGAGGACGCGATCGTCGCGTCCATCCGGATGTCGCCCGCGAAGTCCCACGCGCCGTACATGCCGAGGTGGACCCTGAGCCAGCGGTCGCCGTCGAAGCCGAGGAACATCTGCTTGCCGACGGCGCGCGCGTCGACCATCCGCCGCCCGTCGAGGTCGGCCGCGCCCTCGGCGAAGCGGCCCTGCGGGCTCGAGGCGCGCACGAGCCGGCCGACGAAGTTGCGCTCGAACTGCCTGGTGATGCGGTGGACGGAGTGGCCCTCGGGCACCGGCTACTCCGCGGCGGCGTGGACGACGCGACCGGTCGAGCCGTCGACGTCGACGCCCTTGCCGACGATGTCGCCGGTCGTCTCGTACTCGGCGAGCTGGCCGATGCGGCGCACGTGACGCTCGTCGCCGGAGAAGGGCTCGGCGATGAAGGCGTCGATGTAGCGGATCGCCTCCTCCACGGTGTGCTGGCGCGCGCCGATCGAGATGACGTTCGCGTCGTTGTGCTGGCGCGCGAGGATCGCGGTGTCCATGCTCCACACGAGGGCCGCGCGGATGCCCGCCACCTTGTTGGCGGCGATCTGCTCGCCGTTGCCCGAGCCGCCGAAGACCACGCCGAGCGTCTTCACGCCCGTGGCCTGGTCGCGCGCCACGGCGAGCGCGGCGTTGATGCAGAAGGCCGGGTAGTCGTCGAGCGCGTCGTACTCGACGGGACCGTGGTCGACGACCTCGTGCCCGCCGTTGACGAGGTGCGCCTGGAGCGTCCGGCTGAACTCGAGGCCGGCGTGGTCGGTCGCGATGTGGATGCGCATGGGGCAAGTCTATGGAGCGGCGGCCCCCTGCCGTGGCGCAGGTCGCACGACTAGGCTGATCGGGTTGTCCCGCGCCACGAACGCCGGGGCGACGCATCCGTTCGACGCAGATGGAGACCTGAGTGCCTGGAGAGAACCTCACCCGCATCGAGGCCGAGGAGCGCGCCGCGCTCGTCACGGTGCACGACTACGACGTCCGGCTGGACGTGACGACCGGGCCGGAGGTGTTCCGCTCCGAGACGACCGTGCGGTTCGCCGCCCGGAAGGGTGCGTCGACGTTCATCGACGCGATCACCGCGACCGTGCACTCGGTCACGCTCAACGGCCAGGACCTCGACCCCGCCGAGGTCAGCGACGGCGTCCGCATCCAGCTCGCCGACCTCGAGGACGAGAACGAGCTGACCGTCGTGGCCGACGGCCGCTACATGCACACGGGCGAGGGCCTGCACCGCTTCGTCGACCCGGTCGACGACGAGGTCTACCTGTACACCCAGTTCGAGGTGCCCGACTCGCGCCGCATGTACGCGGTGTTCGAGCAGCCCGACCTGAAGGCGGCGTTCCGGTTCACGGTGACGGCGCCCGCACACTGGCAGGTCGTGTCGAACTCGCCGACGCCCGAGCCCGTCGACGCGCATGAGGGTGCGAAGACCTGGGCCTTCGAGCCGACGCCGCGGATCTCCAGCTACATCACGGCGCTCGTCGCCGGCCCCTACGACGTGGTGCGCGACGAACTCACGAGCGCCGACGGCCGCGTGATCCCGCTCGGCGTGTTCGCCCGCAGGAGCCTGTCGGAGTACTTGGACGCCGACTACGTGTTCGAGAAGACCAAGCAGGGCTTCGAGTACTTCGAGGCGAAGTTCGGCGTGCCCTACCCGTTCGCGAAGTACGACCAGCTCTTCGTGCCCGAGTACAACGCCGGCGCGATGGAGAACGCGGGCGCGGTCACGTTCACCGAGGTGTACGTGTTCCGCTCGAAGGTGACGGACGCGATCCGCGAGCGCCGGGTCGTCACGATCCTGCACGAGCTCGCGCACATGTGGTTCGGCGACCTCGTGACCATGAAGTGGTGGAACGACCTGTGGCTGAACGAGTCGTTCGCCGAGTGGGCGTCGACGATCGCGACCGCGGAGGCGACCGAGTGGGAGGGCGCCTGGACGACCTTCAACGCCATGGAGAAGAGCTGGGCGTACCGGCAGGACCAGCTGCCCTCGACGCACCCGATCGTCGCCGAGATCCGCGACCTCGAGGACGTGCTCGTGAACTTCGACGGCATCACCTACGCCAAGGGCGGGTCGGTGCTGAAGCAGCTGGTCGCCTGGGTCGGCGTCGACGAGTTCTTCGCCGGAGTCTCCGCGTACTTCCAGAAGCACGCGTGGGGCAACACGACCCTCGCCGACCTGCTCGCCGAGCTCGAGGTCGCGAGCGGCCGCGACCTGTCGGACTGGGGGAAGCTCTGGCTCGAGACCGCCGGCGTGAACACGCTGCGGCCCGAGATCGAGACCGACCACGACGGCCGGATCACCTCGTTCGCCGTGCTCCAGTCGGCGATCGAGGCCTACCCGACCCTGCGCCCGCACCGTCTCGCGATCGGCTTCTACAACCTCACCGGCGGCAAGCTCGTGCGCGAGCACCGCGTGGAGCTCGACGTCGACGGCGAGCGCACCGAGGTCGCGGAGCTCGTCGGCATCGCGCGTCCCGACCTCGTGCTGCTGAACGACGACGACCTGGCGTACGCCAAGATCCGCCTCGACGGCGCTTCGCACGGCGTGGCCCTGGCGAACCTGTCGGAGATCGAGGACCCGTTGGCGCGGGCGCTCGTGTGGAGCTCGGTGTGGGATGCCACGCGCGACGCCGAGACCCGTGCGAGCGACTACCTCGCGCTCGTGCTCGGCAACATCGCGAGCGAGACCGAGTCGACGACGCTGCGCATCGTCCTCGCGAACGCGATCCTGGCCGCGAGCGCGTACACCGAGCCCGCACGTCGGACCGACGCGCTGCGCCGCCTCGCCGACGGATTCTGGGAGCTCGCGAACGAGGCCGAGGCCGGCAGCGACGCCCAGTTCCAGTTCGTCAAGTCGTTCGCCGCGATCGCCGAGCACGGCTCGAACCTCGGCGCGCTCGAGGACCTCTACGCGGGGACGGCGTCGCTCGACGGCCTCGCCGTCGACACCGACCTCGGCTGGGAACTGCTCATCGCGCTCGCCGCGGCCGGCCGGGCCGGCGACGCCGAGATCGACGCGCGCCTCGCCGAGGACGACACGGTCACCGGCCGCGAGGCCGCCTCGAAGGCGCGTGCGGCGATCCCCACGGCGGAGGCCAAGGAGCGCGCGTGGTCGTCGCTCATCGATTCCGACACGGCGACGAACTCCGTCGTGCGCGACACCGCGATCGGCTTCGTGCGATCGGCCGACCTCGCCCTGCTGGAGGGCTTCGTCGACCGGTACTTCGCCATGATCGGGCGGGTCTGGGCCGAGCGCAGCTACGCGATCGCCGAGAAGCTCGTCGACGGCCTCTACCCGTCGACCCTGGCGAACGGCGCGCTGGCCGACGCCTCGCGCGCTTGGCTCGACGCGAACCCGGAGGCGCCCGCCGCGCTCCGGCGACTCGTCGTCGAGAACCTCGCGGGGGTCGACCGCGCCCTGGCCGCGCAGGCGCGCGACGCGCAGGACGCCTGATGTCGGGTCGCCCCGACCTGACGCGGGCGGAGGCCGAGGAGCGCGCATCGCTCCTCGGCTCCCCCGCGTACGAGGTCACGCTCGACCTCACGGGCGACGACGGCCGGTTCCGGTCGGACACGCTCGTGCGCTTCACGGCGACGCCCGGTGCGTCGACGTTCATCGAGGCCACCACCGCGGAGCTCCACGAGGTCGTCCTGAACGGTCGGCCGCTCGACGTCGCGTCCGTCTCCGACGGCTATCGCATCCGCCTCGCCGACCTCGAGGCCGAGAACGAGCTGCTGGTCGTCTCGACGCGCGAGTACACGAACACCGGCGAGGGGCTGCACCGCTTCGTCGACCCCGTCGACGGCGAGGCGTACCTCTACACCGAGTTCGCGGTCGCCGAGGCGAACCGCGTGTACGCCGTGTTCGACCAGCCCGACCTCAAGGCGTCGGTCCGCTTCACGATCACGGCGCCCGACCACTGGAGCGTGCTGAGCAACGCGCCTTCGCCCGAGCCGCACCCCGCCGCATCCGGCATCGCGGTCTGGGCGTTCGAGACCGGCCCCGTCATCTCGAGCTACATCGTCGCGATCATCGCCGGCCCGTACGCGTCGTGGCGGTCGTCGGCGACGAGCCGTGACGGGCGGGAGGTGCCGCTCGGCCTGTTCACGCGCGCGTCGCTCTCGCAGTACGCCGAGCCCGACGTCATGTTCGAACTCGTGCAGCGCGGACTCGCGTTCTACGAGGACGCCTTCGGCGTGCCCTACCCGTACGGCAAGTACGACCAGGTCTTCGTGCCCGAGTACAACTGGGGCGCGATGGAGAACGTCGGCGCGGTGACCTTCAACGAGGGCTACCTGTTCCGCTCGCGGGTGTCCGACGCGCGGCGCGAGCAGCGCGCCATCGTCGTGCTCCACGAGCTCAGCCACATGTGGTTCGGCAACTCGGTCACGATGCGCTGGTGGAACGACCTGTGGCTGAACGAGTCCTTCGCCACGTGGGCGTCGACGCTCGCGACCTCGCAGGTCACCGAGTTCACCGACGTCTGGGCGACCTTCGCGAGCGACGAGAAGACGCACGCCGCCGAACAGGACCAGCTGCCCTCGACGCACCCGATCGTCGCGGAGATCCGCGACCTCGGCGACGTCGAGGTGAACTTCGACGCGATCACGTACGACAAGGGCGCCTCGGTGCTCAAGCAGCTCGTCGCATGGGTGGGGCTCGAGGCCTTCCAGCGCGGCGTCGGCGCCTACCTCACCCGCAATGCGGGCGGCAACGCGACCCTCGCCGACCTGCTCGTCGAACTGGAACGCGCAAGCGGTCGCGACCTGGCGGGATGGTCGGCGACGTGGCTCGAGACGGCGGGCGTGAACACCCTGCGGCTCGAGGTCGAGACGGATGCCGCGGGGCTCGTGACCTCGGCGCGGGTCGTGCAGACTGCGGCCGCGTCGCAGCCGACGATCCGCCCGCACCGCGTCGCGATCGGGTCCTACGACGACGTCGACGGATCGCTCGAGCGCGTGCACCGGGTCGAGCTCGACGTCGACGGCGCCTCGACCGACGTGCCGGAGCTCGTCGGCCGGCCGCGCCCCGCCCTGCTGCTCGTGAACGACGACGACCTCACCTACGCGAAGGTGCGCCTCGACGGGCCGTCGTTCGCGGTCGCCCGCGACCGGCTGTCCGACCTCGTCGACCCGGTGGCCCGGGCGGTCGTCATGGGGTCGGCGTGGGACGGCGTCCGCGATGCGGAGATCCCCGCCGCCGACTTCGTGCGACTCGTCGTGGCGAACGTCGGGCACGAGACGCAGTCCGCCGCCCGCGGTCTGGCGCTCTCCCGGCTCGAGTTCGCGGTCTCCCGTTACCTCGCGGACCACCACCGCGACGTGCTCGCGGAGGAGGCCGCGGATGCGATCTGGGCGCTCGCCGAACTCGCGCCGGCGGGATCGGACGCCCAACTGCAGTTCGTGAAGGCGTTCACGCGACTCGCATGCGTGGCCGCCCACGCCGACGTCCTCGAGTCCCTCGCGACGGGCGAGACGAGCCTGCCGGGCCTCGTCATCGACCTCGACCTGCGCTGGGAGATCGCGGTCGCCCGGGCGGCGCTCGGCGCCGCCTCCGACGACGAGATCGACACGGCGCTCGCGGCCGACGACACGGCGAAGGGGCGCCAGCTCGCCGAGACCGCGCGCGCGGCGCGACCCGACCAGGCCGTGAAGGATGCCGCGTGGCGGCGCGTCGCGACCGACACGACGCTCTCGAACGACCTGGCGCGAGCGATCGCCGACGGCTGGCAGCGGACGACGGATGCCTCGCTCCTCGCGGGCAGCGCCCGGGAGTACCTCGACCTGCTCGACCGGGTGTGGGCCGAGCGCAGCTTCACGATGGCCGCGCTCATCGTGCGGAGGCTGTTCCCGGCACCGGTCGTCGACGCCGAGCTCGCCGCGATGGTCGGCGCGTGGCTGGAGTCGCACGCCGAACCCGCTCCGCTGCACCGACTCGTCGCGGAGCAGCTGAGCGAGCTCGAACGCGCCCTCGCGGCCCGCGGGCGCGACGCCTCGACCGCGGACTGACGGCGAGCCCGACCGCGTCGCGCACGGCCCGCCGCGCGCCCCTCCCGGGCGCCGGCGGGCCGTGCGTCGTCCGGGCATCCAGCATCCGCCCGGGCCCGGCTCAGTAGGATTCGAGCATCATGCGCGCGTTCGAAGAGCCCGGCCCCGAGCAGGTCGACATCTCCGTCCAGATCGACGCCTTCCAGGAGACCTGGTACGGGCAGGTCCTGTTCAACCTCATCGACATCGCCATCATCGTCGCGGTCGCGCTCGTCATCCGCTGGATCCTGCACTTCGTGATCCGGCGGACGGTCAACCAGATCGTCACCGGCGTCAAGCGCAAGCAGGATGTCTCCGACACCCAGGCGTTGAACGCGGCGTCGCCGCTCGCGGCCGTCCGCGTCGTGCAGCGCACGCGCACGCTCGGGTCGGTGCTGAAGAACATCGTGAACGTCACGATCGCCATCCTCGTGGTGATCCTCGTGGTCGGCACGCTCTGGCCGGACGTGCTCGGTTCGTTCACGCTGCTCTCCGCGGCGATCGGCGCGGGGCTCGGCTTCGGCGCGCAGAACATCGTGAAGGATGCCCTGAACGGCATGTTCATGGTCGTCGAGGACCAACTCGGCGTCGGCGACATCGTCGACCTGGGACACGCGACGGGCATCGTCGAGGAGGTGCGCATCCGCGTGACGTCCGTTCGCGACGTCAACGGCACGCTCTGGTTCGTGCGCAACGGCGAGATCACCCGGGTCGGCAACATGTCGCAGGGCTGGGCCAGGGTCATCATCGACCTCGCCGTGCCGTACACGGCCGACGTCGACGAGGTCGAGGCGGCGATGCTCGGCACCGCCGACGAGATGACCCGGTCGGGCAAGTGGCGCTCGCGCGTGCTCGAGAAGCCGGAGGTCTGGGGTCTCGAATCGGTGTCGGCCGACGCCATGGTCATCCGCATCGTCATGAAGGTCCGGACCTCGGCCAAGGACGACGTCGCCCGCGAGCTCCGGATGCGGCTGAAGCGCACGCTCGACGACATGGACCTGACCCTGCCGAGCCTGTCGAGCGTCGTCCTCACCGGCTTCGACGGCGTGACCCGGGTGAAGGGTGCGAAGCCGCCGAAGACCGAGCCGAGCGCCGTCGTGGAGCGGAAGGCGCCGAGCAAGCGCCTGCTCCGCGCGATGCGCGCCGCGAGCACCGTCACCGGCACGGGCAGCGTCCCGACCACGACCGACGCCGACACGAACCCGAAGGACGCCCCGTGAGCCTGCCCGACCATCTCCCCTCGCCGAGCTTCTACGACCAGGTCGGCGGCCACGAGACCTTCGCGAGGCTCGTCCACGAGTTCTACCGCGGCGTGGCCGGCGACCCGGTGCTGAAGCCCATGTACCCCGAGGAGGACCTCGGCCCCGCCGAGGAACGGCTGCTCATGTTCCTCGAGCAGTACTGGGGCGGGCCCACAACGTACGGCGAGCAGCGCGGCCACCCGCGCCTGCGGCTCCGGCACCAGCCGTTCAAGGTCAACCCCGACGCCCGCGACCGCTGGCTCGCGCACATGCGCGCAGCCGTCGACACGCTCGATCTCCCGCCGGTCGCTGAGGCGACCCTGTGGGACTATCTCCAGCGGGCGGCGTTCGCGATGGTGAACACCTTCGAGGAGTAGCCGCCGCCCGCATCGCGCCCCCAGGCGCGGCCCCGCGGCATCCGCACCCCTGGACGCGAGCCGCATCGCCCGAGACGAAGGAGTCCCCCGTGGCCGACCCGACCACTCCCCCCGTGCCCGCCGACGCCGGCGCCGAGTTCGACGCCGTGATCGTCGGCGGCGGCCTGTCCGGCCTCGTCGCCGCATCGGAACTGGTCGAGGCGGGCAAGCGCGTCGTGGTCGTCGACCAGGAGCCCGAGGCGAGCCTCGGCGGGCAGGCCTGGTGGTCGTTCGGTGGGCTGTTCCTGGTCGACACGCCCGAGCAACGGAGACTCGGGGTCCGCGACTCGCTCGAACTCGCGCGCAAGGATTGGCTCGGAACCGCCGGTTTCGACCGCGACGAGGACGAGTGGGGCCGCCGGTGGGCCGAGGCGTACCTCGAGTTCGCGGCCGGCGAGAAGCGGGCGTGGCTCCGCGAGAAGGGCCTGAAGTTCTTCCCGGTCGTCGGCTGGGCCGAACGCGGCGCCGGCATGGCGGTCGGGCACGGCAACGCGGTGCCCCGTTTCCACATCACGTGGGGCACCGGGCCGGGCGTGCTCGAACCGTTCATCGCGCGCGTGCGCGCGGGCGAGGCCGCCGGGCTGGTGTCGCTGCGGTTCCGCCACCGCGTGGACGCGCTCGTCGTCGAGGACGGCGCCGTGGTCGGGGTCCGCGGCGCGCGGCTCGCGCCCGACGACGTCGAGCGCGGCGAGGGGTCGAATCGCGACGTCGTCGGCGAGTTCGAGGTGCGCGCCGCCGCCGTCGTCGTCGCGTCCGGCGGCATCGGCGGCGACCACGACCTCGTCCGCGCGGCGTGGCCCGAGCGGCTCGGCACGCCGCCGGCCGAGATGCTGTCGGGCGTTCCGGCCCATGTCGACGGCCGCATGCTCGGCATCGCCGAGGCATCCGGTGCCCGCCTCGTCAACGGCGACCGCATGTGGCATTACACCGAGGGCATCACGAACTGGGATCCGGTGTGGGCCAGGCACGGCATCCGCATCCTGCCCGGGCCGTCGTCGATGTGGTTCGACGCCACGGGCGCGCGCCTGCCCGCCCCGCTCTTCCCCGGCTTCGACACACTCGGCACCCTCGAGCACCTCTCGCGCACCGGCCACGGGCACTCGTGGTTCGTGCTCACCCAGCGCATCATCGAGAAGGAGTTCGCGCTCTCGGGCAGCGAGCAGAACCCGGACCTGACGAACAGGGACCTCCGCCTGCTCGCCGACCGCCTCGGTTCGGGGGCACCCGGGCCGGTCGAGGCGTTCAAGCAGCACGGCGTCGACTTCGTGGTCGCCGACACGCTCCCAGAGCTCCTCGACGGGATGCGCCGCCTCTCCCCCGACGACCTCCTCGACACCGAGAACGTCGAGCGCGAGATCGTCGCCCGCGACCGCGAGGTCGAGCACGAGTTCTCGAAGGACCTGCAGCTGACCGCCGTCCGCGGCGCCCGCAAGTACCGCGGCGACAAGCTCATCCGGGTGGCGCCGCCGCATCGCATCCTCGACCCGAAGGCCGGCCCGCTCATCGCCGTGAAGCTCCACATCCTGACGCGCAAGAGCCTCGGCGGCATCCAGACCGACCTCGACTCGCGGGCGCTCGGCGGCGACGGCGCGCCCGTTCCCGGCCTCTATGCGGTCGGCGAGGCCGCCGGCTTCGGCGGCGGCGGCGTGCACGGCTACCGCGCGCTCGAGGGCACGTTCCTCGGCGGGTGCCTGTTCACGGGCCGCGCGGCGGGGCGCGCGATCGCGGCGCGCTGAGCGACCCGGGCGGACGCGCGTATGGAGCCCTTCCCGCCGTCGGTGTCGGCGGCGGGTCGCAGGGACGCCCGTGAGGGATGCCGCGGCTACGCCTTGAGCGTCCAGGCCTTCCGGCGGACCAGCACGTGACCGCGCCGGGAGCTCAGGCGCGTCCACGGGCCGGTCTCGAACAGCGCGGTCGGGTCGTCGCCGAGGAAGCCGAGGCTGAACGCCGCGAACGCCGCGCCGGCCGGCACGTACTCGAGCCCGTCGATGCCGCGACCCCACACCTCGGAGCGGACGCGCTGGACGAGCTGCTCGCCGGTCCCGTCGGGGATCGTCGCCGCGACCTCGTCGATACCCGCGCGGGCCGCCCGCTCGAGCGTCGCGGCATCCGTCTCGCCGAGCTGCCGCCAGCCGCCCCGCGGCGGGGAGATGCCCGCCCAGGTGACCGTGTTGACCTCGGGTGGCCTCGTCATCGTGACCGGGCGCGACTCGTCGTCCTCGCCGATCTCGCCGCGCGCACGCACGATGCGGTCGACGACCGAGCGCATGGGCACGACCACGTCGAAGTCGTCGGTCTCGAAGAGCTGGAAGGTGCGCAGCCCGAGCACGGTCGGGCTCTCGTCGAGGATGCCGCGCGGGTACAGGATCGCGGTGTACACGGCCAGGATCCCGTTCGCCGCGACGAGGCGCACCGAGCCGTCCTCCACGCGCGAGGCGCGCTGGAGGTACGTGTGCAGATCGCCGAGCGACAGGCTGTCGGCAAGCGTGAATTGCTGGACCATGGCCTGTCTAGACTACCGAGAGAGCGCCGCGGCCCCGCCCGTCGCCCACCCGCCGATCGGCCGCGACGGCCGACCGACCAGACGGAGGAACGATGAGCGGTTCGATCGAGGGCCTGCTGAGCACGCTGCGACTCACCGACACGGGTGCGCGAACCGACGAGGACATCTTCACCGGCCCGTCGCAGTGGATGCCGCGCGGCCGCGTCTTCGGCGGCCAGGTGCTGGCCCAGTCGATCATCGCGGCGACGCACACGGTCCCCGACGATCGCCCCATCCACTCGATGCACGGCTACTTCCTGCGCCCCGGCGACGTGGAGCACCCGATCACGTTCTCGGTGGACCGCATCCACGACGGCCGGTCGTTCTCGACGCGTCGCACGCAGGCGTTCCAGCACGGCCTGCCCATCCTCTCGCTGATCGCCTCGTTCCAGACGCGCGACGACGGCCTGGAGCACCAGATCGGGATGCCGCACGACCTCCCCGATCCCGACTCGCTGCCGTCGACCGCCGACGTGCTCGGCCACCTCGACCACGATGTGGCCCGGTACTGGTCGAGCGAGCGGGCCTTCGACGTCCGGCACATCCCGTCGCCGGTCTACCTCACCGTCGAGGGCGAGCGGGTGCCGCACCAGGTCGTCTGGATGAAGGCGTTCGGTCGCCTTCCCGACGACCTCCGGCAGCACCGCGCGGCGCTCGCCTACGCCAGCGACTACTCCATCCTCGAGCCGGTGATGCGGGCGCACGGCGTCGCGTGGGCGACGCCGGGGCTGAAGGTCGCGAGCCTCGACCACGCGATGTGGTGGCACCGCGACGCACGCGTCGACGAGTGGCTGCTGTTCACCATGGATTCGCCGTCGGCGAGCGGTGGGCGGGGGCTCTCGCTCGGTCGCATCTACACGCGCGAGGGCCTGCTCGTCGCGAGCGTGGCGCAGGAGGGCATGGTCCGCGTGCCCGACCCGGCCGCGGTCGGCTGAGGCGGGCGCATCCTGAAGGATCGCGGCGAATGCGCCACCGGCTGGACGATGTACCGCAGAATGGCACCACGCCGCGCGTCGCGGCCCGGATGAGGAGGCAGCACATGGACGACGCTCGCGAACTCTCGCGCCGCACGGCGCTCGCGCTGGGCGGGAGCGGCGCGCTCGGCGGCGCGCTGATCCTCGCCGGATGCGCTCCATCCTCGGATTCCGCCGACGGCGGCGAGTCCGGCACGGGGAACGCGGGAAGCGACGCCGGCGGCTCCGACACGCCGACCGCCGCCGCGGGCGAGGACGTCGCTGCGCTCGCCGACATCCCCGTCGGCGGCAGCATCGGCGCCACCATCGGCGGCGAACCGGTGCTGCTCTCGCAGCCGACCGCCGGCGAGGTCGTGGCCTTCAGCGCGATCTGCACCCATCAGGGCTGCACGGTCTCGGCCGAGGGCGCGACGTTCGTCTGCCCGTGCCACGGCTCGACCTTCGACGCCGCGACCGGCGACGTCGAGCAGGGCCCGGCGCTCGAGCCGCTTCCCTCGGTGCCGGTCAGCGTCGACGGGGACCGCGTGATCGCCGGATGAGCGAACTCTTCGACTTCCAGGTCGCCGGCCTGCCGATGCACGTGCTGCTCGTGCACGCCGTCGTGGTCGGCGTGCCGTTGCTCTCGGCCCTGCTCGTGGTGCTCGCCGCATGGCCGGCTGCCCGGCGCGTGCTGTGGATCCCGACGCTCATCGGCTCCGTCGTGCTCCTGGGGCTGACGTGGATCACCGTCGAGGCGGGCAGGTGGCTCGTCGAGCGCGTGCCGGAGACGCCGCTCATCGAGGAGCACGCCGACCAGGGCGAGGACATCCTACCGTGGGTCGTCGCGCTCGCGGTCGTCGCCGCGCTCATCGGCGGCCTCGCGCTCGCCGAGCGCGCCGCGTCGCACAGGGTCACGGACACGGAGGTCGCCGCCGCGCGGGGTGTGTCCACGCCGGCGCGACGGAGCCCGGCCCGCGTCGCGATCGCGATCCTGCTGATCGTGGCGACGATCGGCGTCGGCGTCGGCGCCGTCTGGACGACCGTCCGCGTCGGCGAGGCAGGCAGCCGAGCGGTGTGGGAGGGATCCTTCAGCGACGAACCGCTCGAGGACCGATAGCGCGGACGCTGCGGCGCGGTGCCGATCCGACGATCCGTCGATCGGTCGACCGCCGCGCGACGGGGGAACGCCGTCGGGATCAGCGTCGACGGAACGCGATCGGATCGCCGAGGTACGGCTCCCACGCGACGCGCTCGGCGTCGGTGATCCGCCGCGGCTTCTCGGTCGCGGCATCGACGAGGACGATCGTCGTCGCGGCGCGCGTGTAGAGCGTCCGCGGTTCGGCGCCCACGGGCGAGTACACCTCGTAGCAGACCTCGAGGCTCGCACCGCCCATGCGACCGATCCAGAGCTCGATGTCGAGCGGCAGCCGCTGGTACGGGATCGGAGCGAGGTACTCGACCTCCTGCCTCGCGATCAGCGAGAGCGTGGCCGAGCCGGGCGACGCGTCGATCACCGCCGTCGACGCGCCGACGGCGTGCTCGGCGGTGCCGTCGTCGTTGACCCAGAACGCCTGGATGCGAGCCTCCTCGAGCAGGCTCAGCATCCGGGCGTTGTTCACGTGGCCGTACGCGTCGAGATCGCTCCAGCGGAGCGGCGTCGGCACGTGCAGGCGCATCTCAATCCCTCGTGAGCTTGCGGTACGTGGAGCGGTGGGGCTTCGCGGCCTCCGGGCCGAGGCGCTCGACCTTGTTGGCCTCGTACGCCTCGAAGTTGCCCTCGAACCAGTACCAGTCCGCCGGGCTCTCGTCGGTGCCCTCGTAGGCGAGGATGTGCGTCGCGATGCGGTCGAGGAACCACCGGTCGTGGGTGATGACCACGGCGCAGCCAGGGAACTCGAGCAGCGCGTTCTCGAGGCTCGAGAGCGTCTCGACGTCGAGGTCGTTGGTCGGTTCGTCGAGGAGCAGGAGGTTGCCGCCCTGCTTGAGCGTCAGCGCGAGGTTCAGTCGGTTGCGCTCACCGCCGGAGAGCACGCCCGCGCGCTTCTGCTGGTCGGGTCCCTTGAACCCGAAGGTCGACACGTACGCACGGCTCGGCACCTCGGTCTTGCCGACCTGGATGTAGTCGAGCCCGTCCGAGACGACCTCCCAGAGGGTCTTGTTCGGGTCGATGCCGGTGCGCGACTGGTCGACGTACGAGAGCTTGACGGTCTCGCCGATCTTGAGGTTGCCGCCGTCGAGCGGCTCGTAGCCGACGATGGTCTTGAACAGCGTGGTCTTGCCGACGCCGTTGGGGCCGATGATGCCGACGATGCCGTTGCGCGGGAGCGTGAAGCTCAGCCCGTCGATCAGCATGCGGTCGCCGAAGCCCTTCTCGAGCTTCTTCGCCTCGAGCACGACGTCGCCGAGGCGCGGACCCGCGGGGATCTGGATCTCCTCGAAGTCGAGCTTCCGCGTGCGCTCGGCCTCGGCCGCCATCTCCTCGTAGCGCGCGAGGCGGGCCTTCGACTTCGCCTGGCGCCCCTTCGCGTTCGAGCGGACCCACTCGAGCTCGTCCTTCAGGCGCTTCTGGAGCTTCTGGTCCTTCTTGCCCTGCACCTGGAGGCGCTCGGCCTTCTTCTCGAGGTACGTCGAGTAGTTGCCCTCGTAGGGGTAGAGGCGGCCGCGGTCGACCTCGCAGATCCACTCCGCGACGTGGTCGAGGAAGTACCGGTCGTGGGTCACGGCGAGCACGGCGCCGGGGTACTTGGCGAGGTGCTGCTCGAGCCACAGCACGCTCTCGGCGTCGAGGTGGTTGGTGGGCTCGTCGAGGAGGAGCAGGTCGGGCTTCTGCAGCAGCAGCTTGCAGAGTGCGACGCGTCGCTTCTCACCGCCGGAGAGGACCGAGACCGGCGTGTCGCTCGGCGGGCAGCGGAGGGCGTCCATGGCCTGGTCGAGCTGCGAGTCGAGGTCCCACGCGTCCGCCGCGTCGATCTCCTCCTGCAGCGTGCCCATCTCGGCGAGCAGCGTGTCGAAGTCGGCGTCGGGGTCGGCCATCGCGGCCGAGATCTCGTTGAAGCGGTCGATCTTGGCCTTGATCGGACCGACGCCCTCCTGCACGTTCTCGAGGACCGTCTTGGTCTCGTCGAGCTCGGGCTCCTGCATGAGGATGCCGACCGAGTACCCGGGCGTGAGTCGCGCCTCGCCGTTGGACGGCTGGTCGAGTCCGGCCATGATCTTCAGGATCGTCGACTTTCCGGCGCCGTTCGGGCCGACGACGCCGATCTTCGCTCCGGGGAGGAACGCCATCGTGACGTCGTCGAGGATCACCTTGTCACCGACCGCCTTGCGGGCGCGGACCATCGAGTAAATGTAGTCAGCCACTGAGTTCCTCACGTCGGGAGTGCGCGGTTCAGCCCTCCAGCCTAGCGGCCCGTCCCGGCGCGTCCGGTCCGCGCGGTCCTGCGGTCGCTCTCCGCCGATCGAGACGGTCGCTCCGACGAGGCATCCGTGCCCGCGAACGCCGCGGTGCGAGCGCTCAGGACGCGACCGACACCGCGACGGATGCCGCGAGCGATGAGCCCGCTCCCGTCCACGGGCCGCGTCGACCTCCGAACCGCACGGTCCCCACGGCGGCGGGTCTCCGACCCGGCCACCGCGAGACCGCGGGACCTGCGGATCAGGAGGCCGACGTCGGCCCGAGCACGGCGTCGCCGGTCGCCCCCGGACGGAGGTCGTCGTCGTCCCCGGTCAGCGGGACGGACCAGTCCGCGCCCTCGGCCCAATCGGGAAGGTCGGTGCGACCCTTCTCGCCCTCGACGACCGCGCCGGTCTCCTCCGCCTCGGCGCCCGCACCGGGCTCCTCGGCCTCAACGGCGGGGTCGACGAGGCGGGCGGCGGAG
The DNA here is from genome assembly GCF_040496055.1 of Agromyces zhanjiangensis. Lineage (NCBI taxonomy): Bacteria > Bacillati > Actinomycetota > Actinomycetes > Micrococcales > Microbacteriaceae > Agromyces > Agromyces zhanjiangensis. The sequence continues at coordinate 517,675 of NZ_JBEPKB010000002.1, forward strand.
GTCTTCGAGTACACCGCGACACCCCACGAGAGGTCGTGGCCGATCGCGTCGGCGTCGATCTCGATCGCGGTGCCCGATCGCTCACCGGTCTCCCACGCCCGGACGCGCAGGCGCCCGTGGACGACGACACGCTCCCCCTTCCGGAGCGAGCGCGCCGTGTTGAGGGCCAGCTGGCGGAACGACGAGACCGTGTACCAGTTGGTCTCCCCGTCCGTCCACGCGCCGGAGGCGCGATCGAAGAAGCGTCGCGTGGAGGCCAGCCGGAAGCTGGTGATCGGCAGGTCGGTCGCGGTGACCGTGTGCCGCGGGTCGCTGCCGATGACGCCGGTGATGGTCACGAGGTCGGACATGGATGCTCCTCAAGGGCTCGACGCCGCCGCGGATCGGCGGCTCGCGGCATCCGGGGCCCTCGTGCCGGAACGACCCCGGATGCCGCTCACCACAGCGTGGCCGCCGGGGATGCGGCGGCCGTCGGCCGGCACCCGGTCGGTGGACGGCGCCGCCCTCCACCGAGCTGGTGAGGAGGGGTCAGGCGACGATGTAGTCCGCGTACGAGCGGCGGATCTTGTTGACCTTCGGCAGGGCCACTGCGAGGCAGTAGCCCTGGCCCGGGTTCTTCGCGAAGAAGTCCTGGTGGTACTCCTCGGCCGGGAAGAACTCGCCGAGCAGCTCGATCGTCGTCACGACCTCGCCGGGCCACCAGTCGGCCGCGCGCGTGCGTGCCGCCTCGAACAGTTCGCGCTGCGCGTCGCCCGTGAAGAACATCGCGGACCGGTACTGCGTGCCGACATCCGCTCCCTGACGGTTCAGCTGGGTCGGGTCGTGCAGCGTGAAGAAGACGTCGAGCACGACCTCGCGCGGAAGCACGTCGGGGTCGAAGTCGACCCGCACCGCCTCGGCGTGGCCGGTCGCGCCCGTGCAGACGAGCTCGTACGAGGGGTTCGGCGTCGCACCGCCCGTGTACCCCGAGACCACGTCGTGCACGCCGCAGAGCGTGCGGTAGACGGCGTCCAGGCACCAGAAGCAGCCGCCTGCGAGAACGTAGCTTTCCATCACGGCCATAGGCTACCGGGCATGACCTTCGTCGCCGCTCCCGACCGTTACGACCAGATGACCTACAACCGGATCGGGCGGAGCGGCCTCAAGCTCCCGGCGCTCTCGCTCGGGCTGTGGCACAACTTCGGCCACGACCGTCCGCTCGACACCCAACGGGCCATCGTCCGCCGTGCGTTCGACCTCGGCATCACGCACTTCGACCTCGCGAACAACTACGGCCCGCCTCCCGGCAGCGCCGAGGAGAACTTCGGCCGCCTGCTCGCGAGCGACCTGAAGCCGTACCGCGACGAGCTCATCGTCTCGTCCAAGGCGGGCTACCACATGTGGGAGGGGCCCTATGGCGAGTGGGGTTCGCGCAAGAACCTGCTGGCCTCGCTCGACCAGAGCCTCGGTCGACTCGGGCTCGAGTACGTCGACGTGTTCTACTCGCATCGGCCCGACCCCGAGACCCCGATCGAGGAGACGATGGGTGCGCTCGCCCACGCGGTGCGGCAGGGCAAGGCGCTCTACGTCGGCATCTCGAACTACTCGCCCGAGCAGACGATCGCCGCCGCCGAGGCGCTCGCCGCCGAGGGCGTGCCGCTCACGATCCACCAGCCCCGCTACTCGATGTTCGACCGCCATATCGAAGGCGGCCTGTTCCCGGCCCTCGACGAGGTGGGCGCGTCGGCGATCGTCTTCTCGCCGCTCGCGCAGGGCCTCCTCACCGACCGGTACCTCTCGGGCGACGTGCCGGCGGGTTCGCGCGCCGCGACCAGCCACTTCCTGCCCGCCGAGCGCATCAGCGAGGAGTACCTCGAACGGGCCCGCGCCCTGAACGCGATCGCGGCGGACCGCGGGCAGTCGCTCGCCCAGCTCGCGCTGTCGTGGGTGCTCCGCGTGCCGCAGGTCGCGAGCGCCCTGATCGGCGCCTCGAGCGTCGCACAGCTCGAGCAGAACGTCGCGGCGCTCGACGCCACGCCGCTCGCCGACGAGGAGATCGCGGCGATCGAACCGTACGCCGCAGACGGGACCGCCCTCGGCTGAGCGGATGCCGCCACGGGGTCGTCACCCCTGCCTCGCGACGGCTCGGCCGTCGCGAGGCACGCCGGGCCGGCTGCGCCGCACCGCCGCCGCTCGGCGCTAGCCTGCGCACATGCAGTGGTGGAATGACGTCGTCGCCTGGATCCTCTCGGACGAGAACCGTCCCGTGCTGTTCACGGCCGGGGTCGTGTTCGTCTCGGTCCTCGTCTCCGGGTTGCTCTCGGCCTGGATCGCCCGCTCGGCCGTGCGCGGTCTCATCCGGCAGCGCGACCGGGAGCTGCGCCGCGCCGCGATCGCGACGCTCATCGACGCAGCGACCGAGGCATCCGTCTGGAACTCGCTGACCCCGCAGGAGCAGGTCCTCGCCGACCGCGCCGTCGGCCAGGCCGACATCATGGTGCGACTGCTTCCGCTGCGCGGGGCCGACGTCGCCGCCGACTGGGCGGCGCACCAGCTGCACGAGCTGAAGCGCGCCTCCGCGACGTTCGGCTACCAGCTCGACCCCGCGGTCGCCGAGTTCCGCGAGCGCATGCTCGAGTGGCAGCGGCATCCGTCGCGCACCCGGCGCGACTTCCGCAACGACCTCGAGCGGTGGCGGCTGCAGCGCGACGAGCCGGTCCAGGAGCTCGCCGCCGAGCAGGACTCCTGGGTCGCCGAGCAGCACCACGAGCGGTACACGCAGGCGCCGCTCGTCGAGGACACCGCCACGCAGCCCGTCACGACCCCGGCCGAGCCGACCGCCGACGAGGTCGCCGACGCGGACACGGACCGGCGCGCCGTCGCCCAGCGCGATTGAGCGCCGCCGCGCCGTCCGCGGCCCGCGGCCGCGCGCCTCAGGGCGTCAGGCGCGCCACCACGCATCGAACATGGTGACCGGCTCCGCCCGCTTGTGCCGGGTCTGCAGGAACCGGGCCTCGATCTTCTCGGCGACCAGGTCGTCGATCTCGCGACCCTCGAGGAAGTCGTCGATGTCGCGGTAGGTCAGCCCGAGGTTGGCCTCGTCGGCCTGGCCGGGATCGTGGTCGAGGAGGTCGGCCGTCGGGGTCTTGAGGTACAGGAGCTCCGGAGCGCCGAGGTGCTCGAGGACCGCGCGGCCCTGGCGCTTGGTCAGCCCCGACAGCGGCAGCAGGTCGGCACCGCCGTCGCCGAACTTCGTGAAGAACCCGGTGACCGCCTCGGCCGCGTGGTCCGTGCCGACCACGAGCAGCCCGCCCTCGCCGGCCAGGGCGTACTGCGCGACCATCCGCATGCGCGCCTTGACGTTGCCCTTGCCGAAGTCGCTGACCGGCCCCCCGACGGCGGCCTCGAACTCGGCGGCGAGTCCGTCGACGCCGCGCTTGATGTTGAACTCGACCGTCTCCGCCGGGCGGATGAACCCGAGCGCGACCTCGGCGTCGGCCGCGTCGCGCTGCACGCCGTACGGCAGCCGGACCGCGATGAACCGCGCCGTGCGCCCCTCGGCGGCGAGCTCCTCGACGGCCAGCTGGCAGAGGCGCCCAGCGAGCGAGGAGTCCTGGCCGCCGCTGATGCCGAGGACGAGGCCGTTCGCCCCGGACGCGGCGAGGTAGGCCTTGAGGAAGTCCACGCGACGACGGACCTGCTCGGCCGGGTCGATCGCGGGCTCGACGTGCAGTTCTTCGATGATCCGTGCCTGGAGGTCGCGCATGCCACGACGATACGACACGCGTGTGACGAGCGGATGACGCATCCGCCCCTCCTCCGCCGCGACCATGCCGTCGGATAGCATTCCCCCGACGAAGGGGGGCCGCGTGCACGTCGACGTACCCACGCTGGTGCTCATCCCGGCGATCGCGGCGATCGCGCCGCTCGCCACGAGGGCGTTCGGGACCTGGATCGCGATCCCCGTCGTCATCTTCGAACTGGTGCTCGGCATTGCGCTCGGTCCGTCGGTGCTCGGCTGGGTCCAGCCCGACCCGTTCATCGAGCTGCTCTCCGACTTCGGCCTCGCGATGCTGTTCTTCCTCGCCGGCCAGGAGATCGACTTCGAGGCGATCCGGGGGCGGCCGCTCGTCCGTGCGAGCCTCGGCTGGCTGATCTCGGTGCCGCTCGGCCTGGCCGCGGGGTGGTTGGTCGATCCCGACGCCGGCGCCGTGTTCATCGGCATCGCCCTGACCTCGACCGCGCTCGGTGCCCTGCTGCCGATCCTCCGGGACGCGGGCCTGCTCCGGACGCCGTTCGGCGTCTCGGTGTTCGCGATCGGCGCGGCCGGCGAGTTCCTGCCGCTGATCGCGATCTCGCTCTTCCTGTCCGGTCGGTCCCCGCTGCACGCCGCGGTCGTGCTGCTCGCATTCGCCGCGATCACGGGCCTCGCGATCTGGCGCGCCTCGCGCGGCGACGGGCGCCCACTCCACGCCGCGATCGGCGCGACCCTGCACACCAGCGGGCAGTTCGCGATCCGCCTCGTGATCATGGTGCTGCTCGCGCTCGTCGGGCTCTCCATCGTCCTCGACATCGACATGCTGCTCGGCGCCTTCGCCGCGGGCGTGATCGCGCGCCTCCTGCTGAAAGGAGCGCCCGAGCAGGACCGTCGCACCATCGAGGTGAAGCTCGACGGCATCGGCTTCGGCGTCTTCGTGCCGGTCTTCTTCATCTACACCGGCGTCACGTTCGACCTCGAGGCGCTCGTGAAGGACGCGCGCACGTTCATCCTGCTGCCGGTGTTCACCGTCCTGCTGCTCGTCGTCCGCGGCCTGCCGTCGGCCCTGCTCGCGCCGCGCGGCGCGCCCCTGCGCGAGCGGATCGCGACCGGACTGTTCGGGGCCACCGCACTGCCGATCATCGTCGCCGTGACGACGATCGGCGTGGAGGCCGGCGACATGGACTCCGGCACGGCCTCGGCGCTCGTCGGCGCGGGACTGCTCTCGCTCCTGCTCTACCCGCTCATCGCCATCGCGATCACCCGGAGCGGGACTCGGCGCCCTCGGCAGGAATCGAACCTGCGACCAAGAGATTAGAAGGCTCCTGCTCTATCCGCTGAGCTACGAGGGCCGATCGCCACCACGATACCCCAGCGTGCCGGACGCACCCCGGACGCACCCCGGGCGTACGGGCGCGGTCGTGTCGGCCCGCGCGGCTAGACTCGCCGCATGGCATCCTCGAGCGACCGACTGGTCTGGATCGACTGCGAGATGACCGGGCTCGACCTCGAGGTCGACGAACTGGTCGAGATCGCGGTCGTGATCACCGACTACGACCTCCGACCGGTCGACGAGGGCCTCGACATCGTCATCAAGCCCGATGCGAGCGCGCTCGAGTCGATGGGCGACTTCGTCCGCGCCATGCACACGCAGTCCGGGCTCATCGAGGAGATCCCGAACGGCGTCTCCGTGGCCGACGCCGAGTACCAGGTGCTCGAGTACGTCCTGAAGCACGTCCCCGAGGAGCAGCGGGCGCCGCTGGCCGGCAACTCGATCGGCACCGACCGCGCCTTCATCAGCCGTTTCATGCCCCGACTCGATGCGCACCTGCACTACCGCAACGTCGACGTCTCCTCGATCAAGGAGCTCGCGAAGCGCTGGTTCCCGCGGGCGTACTTCAACGCGCCCGCGAAGGACGGCGGGCATCGGGCGCTCGCCGACATCCTCGAGTCGATCCGCGAGCTGCAGTACTACCGGCGCGCGGTGTTCGTCGCCGACCCCGGGCCGACCAGCCAGGAACTGCAGGGCATCGCCGCCGAGGTGGCCGCCGAGCGCGCCGCCGTGTCAACGAGCACTCCGAACGTGGTGTAATCTCGTAGGGTTGCCGCTCGTGCGAACGGGGCGGCGCATGGTGGGTATAGCTCAGTCGGTAGAGCGCCTGGTTGTGGTCCAGGAGGTCGCGGGTTCAAGCCCCGTTACTCACCCCAATTCGCCTCCAGATCGGAGCCTGTCGTGGAACTCGACGCCGAGGGCTTCGAACGGCTCGTGGTCGACGAACTCGACGAGTTGCCCGACGACATGGTCGAGGGCCTCGAGAACGTCGTGTTCGTCGTGGAGGACCGCCCTGACGACGGCTCGCTCGACCTCCTCGGGCTGTACGAGGGAGTCTCGCTGACCGAGCGCGACCGGTACGGCTTCGGCGAGATGCCCGACCGGATCGTGCTCTACCGCGAGCCGCTCCTCGCGATCGCCGAGACCGAGGACGAGCTGCGCGACGAGATCCACGTCACGCTCGTTCACGAGATCGCGCATTTCTACGGCATCGACGACGACCGGCTGCACGAGCTCGGCTGGGCGTGAGCGAAGCCGCGCTAGCCTGATTCGCATGAGTCCCTCCCCCGGACGCGTCGCCGGCATCGCCGTCGGCGCGCTCGCGATCCTCGGCATCGGCGTCTACGGCCCGGCGATGCTGCTCGGTCCGCTCCCCGACGTCCAGGTCCGCGTCGACACGGCGCAGGCGGCCGCGCCGGCGACGACCTCGGTCGCCCTCCCCGCCGAGGACGCCTCGGCCGTCGCCTTCATCGAGGACGACGGCGAGGCCGCGCTCGTCGCGGCCTCCGCCGACGACGAGGCCGCCCCCATCGGCGGTGCCGCGAAGCTCGTCACCGCGCTGGTGGTGCTCGACACCCTCCCCCTCACGGCCGACGACGACGGCCCGGACATCCGGATCGGGCCCGAGGACTACACCGACTACCTCAGGTACTCCGCCGAGGGGTCGCGGACCGTGCAGGTCTCGCCCGGCGACTCCTGGACCGAGCGCGACGTCGTCCGCGCCGTCCTCCTTGCCTCGAGCAACAACCACGCGGACACCCTCGCCCGGTGGGCCTTCGGCAGCATCGACGCCTACGTGACGACGGCCAACGAATGGCTCGACGAGCAGGGATTGACCTCGACGTCGGTCGCGGACGCCACCGGACTCTCGGGCGACAACGTCGGCACCGCGACGGAGCTCACCCGTCTCGCGGGACTCGCACTCGCGGAACCGACGCTCGCCGCGATGCTGGAGGGCGACACGGGTGCGCCGACGCCGAGCGACGACCGGCGGATCCCCGACGCGATCGCCCACCTCGACGACGAGGGCATCCGCGCGATCAGCCGCAGCTTCACCGACCAGGCCGCTATCACGTTCGTGTGGACCGCCGAACTGCGCTCGGGAGACGAGCGGCGGACGATGGTCGGGGCGATGACCGGCGTGGACGACTACGACACGCTCGACTCGGCGGTGCTCGCCGCCGTCGAGGGCATGCAGGCGGCATCCGAGCCGATCGAGGTCATCACCGCCGGCGCGAGCTACGGCGAGGTCGCCTCCGCGTGGGGCGCCCGGGCGCAGCTGGTGGCCACGGCGGGGCGCACGGATGCCGCGTTCGGCGCGGTCGCGGAGGACGCGAGCGTCGACGTGGAGCCCTTCACGACTTCACCGGTGGGACGACAGGTGGGCACGGTGACGGTCGCGATCGGCGAACGGGAGGTGAGTTCGGCGCTCGAACTCGACCGGGCGATCACCGATCCCGGTCCGATCTGGCGACTCACCCACCCGGGCGAACTCATCGGGGCGTTCCTCGACGGGAACGCCTGAGTCAGTCGTTCTCCTCGTCGGACTCGACCGGGTCGGAGTCCGCGGCGTCGAAGCGGAACCGGACGCGCAACTGCCCGCCCACGTCCCGCTGCTCGACGGCGTCGTACCAGAACAGGGACTCGAGCCCATCGACGGCGGCGACCATGCCGACCCGCTTCTCCGGCTCGCCGCGGACGAGGGCCCGCTGCTCGAAGTCGCCCTCGAGCGGACCGTCGATGAACTCCGCCACATACGTCGCATCACCCATGTGCCGAGCGTAGTCCCGGCCGGGTTCGTGGCACAGCATCCGCGCTGATCAAGCTCCGAGTCGCACGCGGATGGCCGGCCGCCGCCCGGCTCCGGACGAGCGGCGGTAGCGCCGCCAGTCGGACTCCCACGCCGCCCAGAACTCGTCGAACGCGCCCGCGTCACGCTCGAGCGCGCGGTCGCGGCGCGTCTCGTACGGGGCGTCGAGCCAGACGCGAACGGCGTCGGTCGCCTCCGCGCCGGCGAGGAACGCCCCGCATCCCTCGAGCACGAGCGGCCGACCGGGCGGGACGCGTTCGACGGCCCCGCGCCGGTCCGCGTGCCAATCCCATCGATCGAGCGCACCGACGAGCCCCGCGTCGTGCGGGCGCACCAGCCGAGGGCGGAGGGCATCGGCGCCGCGACGGAGTCCCGGCCACCCCGGGATCGCCTGGTCGACGCGGACGAGGCGGGCGGGGCGTCCCGGCCACGCCTCGACCAGCGCGGCCGCGAACGTGCTCTTGCCGGCTCCGCTCGGCCCGTCGACGAGGACCAATGGATGGCGGCGCCCCCTCGTCGCCCGGAGGACGGCGTCGAGCGCCGGTCGCAGCGTGAGCGCCCCCTGGACGTTCACGCCCACACCGGGTGGTAGGTCCCCGCCCAGACCGCCCCGGCGATCGCCGCCGCCGCGACCGCGGCCGCGATCACGACGAGCAGGGCGTCGGGCGCGCCGACGCTGGACGGACGCGCCCACGTGCGCGGCGTGTCGGCTCCGAACCCTCGGGCCTCCATCGCGGTCGCGAGCTTCGAGCCGCGCCTGATCGCGAGCACGAGCAGCGCGAACGCCATGGTCGCCGCCCGGCGCACCGCGCCGTGGTCGCCGATGCCGCGGGCGCGTCGGGCGAGGGCCATGGAGCGCCAGTCCTCGACGAAGAGGCCGACGAGCCGCGTCGCCGCGAGCGCTCCGAGCACGAACCGCGCGGGCAGGCGCCACACCTGGGCGAGCCCGTCGGCGAGATCGGTCGGGTCGACGCGGAGGAACAGCAGTGCCGCCGGCAGGCCGATCGCGAGCACGCGGAGGGTGACGGCGATCGCGAGCTGGATCGACCCGTCGGTGACCTTCGCCAGCCAGAACTCCCAGTGGACGGTGCCCGACGGGCGGCCGTAGAGCAGCATGCTGATGCCGGCGAGCGGCGCGGCGATGAGGATCGGCCACGTGCGTCGCACGAGCAGCGCCGGCGTCACGCCTGCGAGGGCGAAGAGCACGAGCTGTATCGCGAGCGCGATCGCGGCGCTCACCCAGTCCACCGTGACGAGCAACGGCGTCGTCAGCACCATCGCGGCGGCGAGTCGCGTGGCCGGGTTCACCCGGTCGACGAATCGGAGCGTCGGACCGGTGGCCGGCTCGGCGACGTCGAGCGCGCTCATGCGGGGCCACCTCGGGTCGCGGCGCGGGCGCCCGCCCCCGCGCTGGTGTCGAGCCGGATGCGGTGGGCACCGAGCGACGCGATGTACGCCGCATCGTGGGTCACCGAGAGCAGCGTCGTGCCCTCCCCGACGAGCTCGTGCAGCAGCCGGACCAGTTCGACCCAGCCGAGCCGGTCCTGGCCGAAGGTCGGCTCGTCGAGGATGACGGCACCCGGGCGGGTCGCGAGCACCGCACCGACGGTGAGTCGGCGCGCCTCACCGCCCGACAGCGTGAAGGGGTTGGCGGCCGCGAGGTGGTCGAGCCGGAGTCGCTGGAGCACCTCGTCCACGCGGACGTCGACGTCGGCCTGTGCGAGCCCGAGCGCCCGCGGGGCGACGGCGACCTCGTCTCGGACGGTCGTCGCGACGAACTGGTGCTCGGGTTCCTGGAACACCGTGCCGATCCGCGTCAGCAGTTCACGCGAACGCCACCGGAGCGGTGCGTCGCCGATCCCCCGGGTCAGGGCGGGCGCCGCGATGACGCGACCGGCGCGCGGCGCGAGCAGGCCGCCGAGCGTCAGCGCGAGGGTCGACTTGCCCGCGCCGTTCGGGCCCGTGAGCACGGTCGACGACGCCTCGGGCACCACGAGTCCGAGCCGTTCGTGCAGCACCGCGCCGCGCGGCCGCCCGATCGCGAGCGACTCGGTCGAGAGCGCCGGCCGTATCAGCGGCGCCGCGGCATCCGTCGCATCGGGCACCTCGAGCGGCACGCCGGGCACCCACACGCCGGCGGCGGCGAGCGCCTCGCGCCGCTCGTCGAGCACGACCGATGGCGGGCCGTCGGCCAGCAGCCGACCGTCGGAGCCGAGCACGACGACCCGGTCGACGAGGTCGAGCCAGACTTCCACCCGATGCTCGACGACGACGAGCGTGGCACCCGTGCGATCGAGCACGCGCGCGACCGCGTCGCGCACCTCGGCGACGCCGGCGGGATCGAGGTTCGCGGTGGGCTCGTCGAGCAGCAGCAGGCCCGGACGCATCGCGAGCGCGCCGGCCAGCGCCATCCGCTGCTTCTGGCCGCCGGAGAGACGCGACGTCGGGTGGGAGAGCGGGAGGTCGAGGCCGACGGCATCGATCGCCTCGCGCACGCGCTCCCAGATCTCCTCGCGCGGGATGCCCAGGTTCTCGCAGCCGAACGCCACGTCGTCGCCGACGCGCGCGAGGACCACCTGGGAGTCCGGATCCTGCAGCACGAGGCCGGCGCGACCGCGCGCCTCGGCGGGCGAACGGCCGTCGACGAGCAGCCGGCCGTGGTGCTCGCCCTCGTCGTCGCCGCCGAGCACGCCCGCGAGCGCGTGCAGCAGTGTCGACTTCCCCGATCCGGACGGGCCGAGCAGCAGCACCCGCTCCCCCGGGTGGATCCGGAGGTCGATGCCCTGGAGCGCCGCACGACGGCGGCCGGCGTGCCGCCAGCCCCACCCCGCGGCATCCACGCGGGCGGGACCGGCGGCTCCCGGTGTGCGGTCCACGGGTCAGACCCGCCCGGCGACGTCCCGTCCGGCGCCGAACCGGCTGAGGGCGCCGGTCGCTGCGAGCGCCCGCACCACGATCCAGCCGAGGAGGCCGGCCAGGACCGCCCCCGAGACCACGACGGTGCCGAAGTACAGGGCGAGGAACTCGGCCGACTTCTGCAGGTTGCCGGAGAGGAACAGCTCGAGGACCCACGCGGCAGCGCCCGCCGCCGCACCCGCGAGCATCGCGGTGACGACGCCGAACCGGCGGTAGCCGGTCGCGAGGAAGACGAGCTCGGCACCGAGCCCCTGGGCGAGTCCGGAGTAGATCGTCTCGATGCCCCACTGGTTGCCGACGAGCGCCGAGACGATCGCCGCGAGCAGTTCGACGTAGAGCGCCGCACCGGGCTTGCGGATGATGAGTCCGCCGAGCACGCCGCCGATCAGCCAGATGCCGACGGCGATGCCGCCGAGCCCGGGCGTGAGCGCGTCGGCCGCGCTGAACCACGCGTAGCCGACGTTGTTCCAGAAGAGGAAGACCAGCCCGGTCGCGACGCCGATCACGCTCGCCACGACGATGTCGACGACCCGCCAGCGGGTGCTGCGCGGAGCGCCGCCTTCGCGCGCGTCGTTCGTGCCGGCCGTGGGGGTCTGGTCGGTGGATGTCTCGTGCACTGTCGTGCCCTTTCGTCTCGTGGAAAGCGGCACGGGAAATGAGATTGGATGCCCTCCCTGCGCTGGCATGACCCAGATCAGGTTCGACGGTCGAAGGTTGGAGAACCTTCCTCTCAGCCCGGCTCACCGGACTCCCGTGTTCGACCACGAGTATACGCGCGCCGCGGAGGCCGGGTTGCGCGCGTGACGCGGGGACCGGCCGGGCCGGCGACGGCGCGGCGCGCGGGCTACTTCTTCAGCGCGCGGATCACCAGGCGCAGCGCCTTGCCGGTCACCACGACGAGCGGGATCGAGACGATGAGCAGGCCCAGGACGTTCGGCTCGAACCGGACGTCGCCGCCGCGGCCCACGTAGGCGCCGAGCGGGACGGACCAGCCGCCGCCACCGCCGCCGGAGCCCTGGTTCTGCTCGTCGTCGGTGCCGGAGCCGCCGCCGAAGCCGTAGGCGCCGAGCGCGACCGGCACGACCTCGGCACCGCCGATCTCGACCTTGTCGGCGTAGGAGGTGCGGACGCCGACGCCGGCGACCTTGTCTGCGAGCTCGAGCACGAAATCAGCCATGCGGCCACGCTACCGGCGCCGCAGTGCCGTCGGAAGGGTGTTGACGGATGCCGCGGCTCGTGCGCCGCACGGACATCAGAGCCGCGAACGCGGATCACCAGAACGAACGCGGCCCGGGCGGCGGCGGCTCCTCCGCACCGTCGCGCACGGTCGGCGCCGCGGATTCGACCGCCGGTCGGACGAGCGCCGCGGGTCGCACGGCTCCGCGCCCGAACCGCCGCACGACCTCGTCGATCGTCCGCTCGGCGTCGCGCCACCCCTCGTCGGGGTCCCAGAGCGGCGCGCCGTCGCCGGCGTGCCGGAGCTGCTCGGCGCGAACGCCGATGAGCCGGATGCGACGACCGTCGCCGACCAGTTCGCCGAGCGGCACGAGGGCCTCCTCGTAGATGCGCCTCGCGACGTCGGTGGGCTCGGCGAGCGTGCGCGACCGCGTCACCGTCGTGAAGTCGCCGTACCTGAGCTTCAGTGTCACGGTGCGGGCGAGCATGCCGGCGCGACGCAGGCGGACGCCCACGTCGGTCGCCAGCCGCAGCAGCTCACGTGCGATCTCGTCGTGCGCGACCAGGTCGTGGTGGAACGTCGTCTCGTGCCCGATGCTCTTCTCGACCCGCCGCGTCTCGACGTCGCGCGGGTCGATGCCGTCGGCAAGCCGGATCAGGCGGGCCGCGAGCGCCGGGCCGACGGCGCGGGCGAGCGCCGCCTCGGGCATCTCGGCCACGTCGCCGACCGTGCGGAGGCCGAGCTTCAGGAGCGACTCCTCGGTCACGCGACCGACGCCCCACAGCGCCGAGACGGGGAGCGGGTGCAGGAACGCGGTCGTCTCGGCGGCGGGCACGACGAGCATGCCGTCGGGCTTGGCCCGCGATGAGGCGACCTTCGCGACGTACTTGCTCGCGGCGACGCCGACCGAGCAGGTGAGGCCGGTCTCGTCGTGCACGCGTCGGCGGATCGTCCAGGCGATCTCGGCAGGGCTGCCGTGCAGTCGACGCGCCCCCGACACGTCGAGGAACGCCTCGTCGATCGACAGCGGCTCGACGAGGGGCGTGAGCTCGCGGAAGATCGTCATCACGCGTTCTGAGTACTCGGAGTAGCGCCGGTGGTCGCCGCGGAGCACGATCGCGTTGGGGCACCGCTGCAGCGCGACCGACATCGGCATCGCCGAGTTCACGCCGAAGCGCCGGGCCTCGTAGCTCGCCGCTGCGACGACCCCGCGGCCGGCCGTGCCGCCCACGAGCACGGGCCTACCGCGCAGCTCGGGCCTGCGCAGCAGCTCGACGGACACGAAGAACGCATCCATGTCGACGTGCAGGACCGGCGTCGCGGAGTCGTCGACCGGCCCGGTCGTCACCTGCCTGGACGAGCCGTCCTGCTTGCTCACGCCGCGACCCTAGCGCTCGCCGCCGACACCGGTCAGAACCCGAAGTCGCCGAAGTCCCCACCGCCGAAGTCTCCGCCGCCACCGCCGAAGTCGCCGAACCCGCCCCAGTCGCCGCCCGCATCGCCGGCACCGGCGGCGTCGACCGACCCCGCATCCGCGCCGGCGTCCGTGCCGCCGTCGACGCCGGCGTCGGCCGCCCCCGCCGCGTCGAAGGCCGACGGGTCGGGCAGGATCGCCTGCGCGATGGCCGAGCCGACCACGACGCCCGCGATCGTGCCGAGCATCGAGCCGCCCACCATCGAGCCGAACGACGGCCCCGCACCGCGGCCGGCAGCGCCCTGCGCAGCGCCGGTCGTCCCGGGGGCGCCCGCGAACGCCCGCTCCATCGAGCCCGGCTGCCGCAATTCCTGCCGCGTCGCGGCGCGCGCGAGCGCACTCGGGTCGTCGGAGGCCAGTCGCTCGCCCTCGGGCCCCTGGTCGGCCAGCGATCGGAAGACCTGCTGCCGCTGCTCGGGCGTGAGCTTCGCGAACGCCTCGGCGTGCACCGCCTCGATCGACTCCGGCGGCGCCGTGCGCAGGAGGTAGCGGTATCGCTCGATCGCGAGCTCGTCCTCGCTGAGGCGGCGCGCCTGGGGCACGGGCGGAGCGGGTCGTGCGGTGCGGTCGTCGGTGCCGAAGAGTCGGTCCAGGAATCCCATGATGTCCTCGCAAGTGGTTCGGGATGGATCAGGCTACTGGCGCCCGCCATGAACGTGCTGGGAGACGACGGATGCCGCGGCGCGATCACGCGCGCCGCGGCATCCCTCGATCGGTCGACCTAGCTGTCGGCGGCCGCCCGCTCGAGCACGAGCTCGCGCACGCGCGCCGCGTCGGCCTTGCCCTGCATGGCCTTCATGACCGCGCCGATGACGGCGCCCGCGGCCTGGACCTTGCCGTCGCGGATCTTCGCGAGCACGTCGGGCTGCGCGGCGAGCGCCTCGTCGATCGCGGAGATGAGCGCGCCGTCGTCGGAGACGACCGCGAGCCCGCGGGCGTCGACGATCTCGCGCGGGGAACCCTCACCGGCGACGACGCCCTCGAGCACCTGGCGGGCGAGGCGGTCGGTGAGGATGCCCTCGTCGACGAGCGCCGCGAGCTCGGCGACGTGCGCCGGCTCGGCGAGGCCCGCGGGGTCCGCACCCTGCGCGTTCGCGATGCGGGTGAGCTCGCCGGTCCACCACTTGCGCGCGGCGGCCGGGCTCGCGCCGGCATCGACGGTCGCGGCGACCTCGTTCAGGAGCCCGCCGTTCGCGACGTCCTGGAACTCGAGGTCGGTGAAGCCCCACTCGGCCTTCAGCCGACGACGGCGAGCCGCCGGAGGCTCGGGCAGCGCGGCGCGCAGCTCCTCGATGACGGCCGGGTCGGGCTCGACCGGCAGCAGGTCGGGCTCGGGGAAGTACCGGTAGTCGTCGGCGTCGGACTTCGGGCGACCCGGGCTCGTGGTCCCGGTGTCCTCGTGCCAGTGGCGCGTCTCCTGCGTGATCGTGCCGCCGTCGGCGAGGATCGCCGCCTGGCGCTGGATCTCGTAGCGGACCGCGCGCTCGACCGAGCGCATCGAGTTGACGTTCTTCGTCTCGGTGCGCGTGCCGAACTTCTCCTGGCCCTTCGGGCGGAGGGAGACGTTCGCGTCGCACCGGAGGTTGCCGCGCTCCATGCGCGCCTCCGAGATGCCGAGCGAGAGCACGATGTCGCGGATCGTCGCGACGTACGCGCGGGCGAGCGCCGGAGCATCCGCCCCCGCCCCCACGATCGGCTTCGTCACGATCTCGACGAGCGGGACGCCCGCGCGGTTGTAGTCGACGAGCGAGTACTCGGCGCCATGGATGCGACCCGTCGAGCCGACGTGGGTGAGCTTGCCGGCGTCCTCCTCCATGTGCGCGCGCTCGATCGCGACCTCGAACGTGCGACCGTTCTCGAGCTCGACCTCGACCGAGCCCTCGAAGGCGATCGGCTCGTCGTACTGGGAGATCTGGTAGTTCTTGCCGAGGTCGGGGTAGAAGTAGTTCTTCCGTGCGAACCGGCTCGACGGCGCGATCCCGCAGCCCAGCGCGAGCCCGAGCGAGATCGAGTACCGCACCGCCGTGGCGTTCACGGCCGGGAGCGAGCCCGGCAGGCCCATGTCGACCGGCGCGACGAGCGTGTTCGGCTCGGCGCCGTGGAACTCGTCGTTGGCCGGGTTCGGCGCCGACGAGAACATCTTCGTCCTGGTGTTGAGTTCGACGTGCACCTCGAGGCCGATCACCGGCTCGAAGCGTTCGAGTGCCTCGTCGAAGTCCATCAGTGCCGCGCGCGCCATCAGACCACGCCCTCCTCGGTCGCCATGAGTTCGTGGGTGGACAGGTCGGGCGCCTGCGAGAGCAGCGGGCCGCCCCAGCGGTCGACGAGGATGGCCTCGAGGGCGCCGCCGACGTTGTAGAGGCGGGCGTCCTCGCGGGCCGGCGCCAGGAACTGGATGCCGACCGGCAGGCCGTCCTCCGGCGCGAGGCCGGTGGGCACCGAGATGCCGGGCACGCCGGCGAGGTTCGCGGGGATCGTGGCGACGTCGTTGAGGTACATCGACAGCGGGTCGTCGAGCTTCTCGCCGAGCTTGAAGGCTGTGGTCGGCGCCGTGGGCGTGGCGAGCACGTCGACCTGCGCGAAGGCGGCGTCGAAGTCCTGCTGCACGAGCGTGCGGACCTTCTGGGCGCTGCCGTAGTAGGCGTCGTAGTAGCCGGCCGACAGGGCGTAGGTGCCGAGGATGATGCGGCGCTTGACCTCGGGGCCGAAGCCCGCCTCGCGAGTGGCCGCCATGACCTCCTCGACCGTGCCGCCGCCCTCGGGGACGACGCGGAGGCCGAAGCGCACCGAGTCGAACTTCGCGAGGTTGGAGGACGCCTCGGCGGGCAGGATCAGGTAGTACGCGGCGATCGCGTACTCGAAGTTCGGCGCGCTCACCTCGACGATCTCCGCGCCGTTGGCGGCGAGCAGCTCGAGCGACTCGTGGAAGCGCTGGCGGACACCGGCCTGGAAGCCGTCGGAGTCGAGCTCCTTCACGACGCCGATGCGCAGGCCCGAGACATCCGCCCGGCGAACCGCATCGGCCATCGACGGCCACGCGTCGGGGATCGAGGTCTGGTCGTGCGGGTCGTGCCCGGCGATGACGTCGTGCAGGAGCGCCGCGTCGAGCACGGTGCGGCTCACCGGGCCGACCTGGTCGAGCGAGGACGCGAGGGCGATCGAGCCGCAGCGGCTGACGCCGCCGTACGTGGGCTTCGTGCCGACGGTGCCCGTCACGTGCGCGGGCTGGCGGATCGAGCCGCCCGTGTCGCTGCCGAGCGCGAGCGGCGCCTCGAAGGCCGCGACCGCCGCGGCCGAGCCGCCGCCGGAACCGCCGGGGATGCGATCGAGGTCCCAGGGGTTGTGGGTGGGGCCGTACGCGGAGTGCTCGGTCGACGAGCCCATGGCGAACTCGTCCATGTTGGTCTTTCCGAGCGGCACCATGCCGGCCTCGCGGACCTTGCGCACCGGCGTCGCGTCGTAGGGCGGGATCCAGCCCTCGAGGATGCGCGAGCCCGACGTCGACGGCATGCCCTTGGTGACCAGCACGTCCTTGACGGCGATCGGCACACCGGCGAGCGGGCCGAGCTCCTCGCCGGCCGCGCGACGGCGGTCGACGTCGGCGGCGGTCTCGAGGGCCTCGGCGTTGACGTGCAGGAACGCGTGCACCGCGCCGTCGACGGCCGCGATGCGGTCGAGATGGGCCTTGGTCGCCTCGACGGACGAGACCTCGCCGGAGGCGAGCTTCGCGGCGAGGTCGGCGGCGTTCAGCCGGATCAGGTCGCTCACTGCTCTTCCCCCAGGATCGCCGAGACCACGAAGCGCGTACCGTCGTGCTCGGGCGCCCCCGAGAGCGCCTGCTCGACGCTCAGCACGTCGGTCGGCACGTCCTCCCGAAGCGGATTGTGCAGGGGGATCGGGTGGCTCGTGGGCACGACGTCGGGCGTGGCCACCTCGCTCACCTTCTCGACCGCCTGCATGATCTGGCCGAGCTCCGTCGTGAGGTGCTCGATCTCTTCCTCGGTGAGCGCGATGCGTGCGAGGTTCGCGAGATGCGCGACCTGCTCGGCGCTGATTTCAGACATGCTGCTCCGTCGTCCGGGAATGGGGATGCAGCGATTCTATCGAGGCGCGCCGAACAGTCCGACGCCGTACTTCTGGAGCAGCCCGTACGCCTCGCCGTACGTCGCCGGTTCGGATTCGCCGTCGCCGTACTTGGCGATGAGGAGGCCGAGCAGGCCCTTCGCGGGCGGGCTGAGCGGTGCGGTGCGGTGCGCATCTCCGGGGTGCAACGGCTGCGCCTCCGGGTTGGGCGGCGTGTACTGCGGCGTGGTCGCCGGCCAGGTGAGCGGATGCCTCGGCGCGTCGAGCGTGACGGCGTTGCGGATCGTCGGTGCGCCGTCGTCCCGGTCGGTGAGCGGGTCGAGGCCGTGGGCCGCGCACAGCGTGGCGACGACCGAGCCGTGGTGCATCGGGTCGTTGATGACGGTGCCCGCGGCGGTGTACGCGGAGATCGCGATCGCCGGCACACGGCATCCGAGCCGGTCGAACGTGAAGCCCATCTCCCCCGCGTCATCGCTCGCGTTCGGGGGCGTCGCCGCCGGAGGCGGAACGTGGTCGTACGTACCGCCGTGCTCGTCGAACGTCACGAGGAGCATCGTGTTCATCGCATTGGAGCCGGAGTCGGACGCGCTCGCCCGGATCGCGGAGTAGATCGCGTGGATGAGCGCCTCGCCCGCACGGACGTCCGAGACGGCGCCGTCCGTGACCTCGTCGCCGTCGACGTCGGATTCGCGGAGGCGACCCACCGGCGGATGGAAGTCGTTGTGATCGAAGATCATCCGCGGTTCGACGAAGCTGTACGGCGCGAGCGTGCCGTCGGCCACGTCGCCCCAGAACTGCGACATCGGCGCGAAGTGGGCGCTGCGCCAGTACTTCTCGAGCGCCGGGGCGTGGATGATGCCCGTCATCGACACCAACTGCAGGTCGTCGAAGTAGATCCGCCAGTCGAGGCCCGCGTCCTCGAGCCGGTTGAAGATCGTCGGGCTCGCGTCGGCGTCGAGCCACTTGCGGTAGCCGCCGTCGCCGCGGTTGGTGACGAACCCGTGCGAGGTCGAGGCGTGGAAGAACGATCGATTGCAGAACGTCTGCGACGGCACCGCGCAGTGCCAAGCGTCGTAGACGGCGAAGCCCTTCGCGAGCATCGAGAGCACCGGCAGCATCTCGGGGGAGAACGAGCCCATGATCTGGCCGATGTCGCGCGCGCCGTCGCCGCGCCGATGCTCCACGTGGTTCGCGTAGTCCAGCAGGAAGCCGTCCATGCTCGGCGCGGCGCCGGCATCCGGCGCGTTGAAGGGGGCGCCCATGTCGTCGATCTCGGCGGTCGCGTTCGAGGCGGGCCGGATCGTGCCGAAGAGCTGCGTGTTGACGTGCGGGTACTCCTCGCCCGGGTCGGGGTCGGGGCGGCGCATGATCGCGTCGGTCTGGCCGTCGTACACGTGCGCGGCGATCCGCTCGCCGTCGGCCGTCGCGTTCGCGTAGTCGCCGAACGCGAGGCCGTCGAAGCGCATGCCGTCGGGGAGGTCGCCGCGATCGTAGAGCCAGCCGAGGAGGTTGTCGAACGAGCGGTTCTCGCCCATCACGACGACGAGGTGGTCGAATCCGGGCTTCGACCGGGTCGGCGGAGGAGGCGGCAGCGGGGCGATCCCGGCCGCACCCTCCTCGACCCCCGCGGAGTGCCCCGCTGCGGCGGCGATCGCGGCCGCTCCCCCGCCGGCGACGATCGCGCTCGCCCCGGCCACCCCGCCGTACCGGAGGAACTCGCGACGCGTGGTGCCCGGGGAGGGCTCGGGGCGCGCGGCCTCGGGCGACTCGTCGTGCTCCTCAGCCTGCATCTCCAGCCCCCTCTCACCCGACGAGCGCGTCGGGCCCCTCGGTCACCAGGATCGCGAACTGCGCCGCGTCGATCACCCGCACGCCCAGTTCCTCGGCCTTCGCGAGCTTCGAGCCGGCACCCGGGCCGGCCGCGACGAAGTCGGTCTTCTTCGACACGCTCGATGCCGCCTTGCCGCCGGCCGCGATGATCGCCTCCTGCGCGCCGTCGCGCGTGAAGCCCTCGAGGCTGCCCGTCGCGACGACGGTGAGGCCGGCGAGCACGCCGCCCGCCTCGGCGGCCCGCCCCGGGCCCGGGTGGCCGGGCGTCGTGAACTGCACCCCGGCCGCGGCCCACCGCTCGACGATGTCGCGGTGCCAGTCCACGCCGAACCACTCGACCAGCGAATCGGCGATGATCCCGCCGACGCCCTCGACCTCGGCGAGCTCCTCGCGGTTCGCGGCGCGGATCGCATCGAGCGAGCCGAAGTGGTCGGCCAGCGCCCGCGCCGCGACCGGCCCGACGTGCCGGATGTTGAGCGAGACGAGGATCCGCCAGAGCGGCTTCGTCTTCGCCTTCTCGAGCTCGGAGAGGAGCTTCGTGGCCGCCTCCGACGGCCGCAGCTCGCGATGGTCCTTCCGGATCCCGGCGGCCCGCCGCTCGGCGGCCGACATCTGCTCGGTGCCCGGAGGATACGTGATGCGAACCTTCTGGAAGGGTGCGCGCCGGACCTCCTCGCCGGTGACCGGGTCGGTCCTCGGCTCGCCGGTCTCGGCATCGCGGACGACGACCTCGATCGGGACGAGCTCGTCGACCGTGAGGTCGAAGAGCCCCGCCTCGGTGACGAGCGGCGGCGTGGACGGGACGAACGGCTGGGTGAGGGCGGCGGCGGTGACCTCGCCGAGCGCCTCGATGTCGAGCGCGCCGCGGGAGCCGATGTGCTCGACCCGGCCGCGGACCTGCGCCGGGCAGCTGCGCGCGTTCGGGCAGCGGAGGTCGATGTCGCCCTCCTTCGCCGGGCGCAGCGGCGTGCCGCACTCGGGACAGAGCTCCGGCATCCGCCATTCGCGCTCGGTGCCGTCGCGCAGCTCCTCGACCGCTCCGAGGATCTCGGGGATCACGTCGCCCGCCTTGCGCAGCACGACGGTGTCGCCGATCAGGACGCCCTTGGCCTTCACGACCTCCTGGTTGTGGAGCGTGGCCTGCTCGACCGTGCTGCCCTGCACCTTCACGGGCGCCATGACCGCGTACGGTGTGGCCCGACCCGTGCGACCGACGCCGACGCGGATGTCGAGCAGCTTCGTGTGCACCTCCTCGGGCGGGTACTTGTAGGCGATGGCCCATCGCGGGGCCCGGCTCGTCGCGCCGAGCTCGTCGTGCAGTGCGAGCTCGTCGATCTTCACGACGATGCCGTCGATCTCGTGCTCGACGTCGTGGCGGTGCTCGCCGCGGTCGGAGATGAAGGCGGAGACCTCGTCGATCGTGTCGAACACGCGCGAGTGCGGCGAGACGGGGAGCCCCCACCCGGACAGCAGGCCGTAGATCTCGGACTGGCTCGACACGGGCGGTCGCTCCCACGCGCCGATGCCGTGCAGGTAGAGGGCGAGGCGTCCGAGCCGGTCGCGCATGAGCTCGAGCTGCAGCGGGCCCTTGTTCTCGCGCCGCTGCCGAAGGCTGCCCGCGGCGGTGTTGCGGGCGTTCGCGAACTCGGGGAAGCGGGTCGGGATCGCCTCCTCCGCCCGCCCCTTGGCGCGCTGCTCGGCGGCGAACTCGGCCTGGAGTGCGTGCTGGCGCTCGTTGAGCGCGTCGAAGTCCTCGGAGCGGAGGAAGACCTCGCCCCGCACCTCGAAGAACGACGGGAATCCCTCGCCCTCGAGCCGACGCGGGATCGCGGGGATGAACTCGACGTTCTCGGTGATGTCCTCGCCGACGCGACCGTCGCCGCGCGTGGTCGCGGTCTCGAGCACGCCGTCGCGATAGGCGAGGCTGATCGCGAGCCCGTCGATCTTGAGCTCGGAGAGCCAGCGGACCGGGCGCCCGGCGGCGGCCTGCGCCTTCGTCGCCCAGTCGGCGAACTCGTCGAGGCTGAACACGTTGTCGAGGCTCAGCATGCGCTCGGCGTGCTCGTGCGACGGGAAGCCGACGGAGACGAGCGCCGCGCCGACCTGCTGCGTCGGGCTGTCCTGCCCGGCCAGTTCGGGGAACGCGCGCTCGAGGGCCTCGAGGCGATGGAAGTCGGCGTCGTACTCCGCGTCGCTGACGAGGCTCACGCCCTCGGAGTAGTACGTCGTCCGGTACCGCTCGATGCGCTCGCGGAGCGCCTCGGACTCGATGCGGGCGTCGTCGAACTCGGTGGGGATGTCGCTCACGCAGTCATCCTAGAAGCCACCGCCGACCTCGCCGGGAGGTCGGCGCGGCGCGCGACGGCCGGTGCCGTGCCCATCGCCCCGGAACGCGGATCGGGGCGCGCGGATCCCCCGCGCGCCCCGAGCGTCGTCGACGCCTCGTCGACTACATGCCGAACCCGGCCGCGTCGACCTTGCGGTGGTAGCGGGTGCCCGCCTTGCCGCCGAGGATCGCGCCGCCGAGGGTGATGACGACGAGGAGCAGCAGGGTGACGATGCCCGCCACCGTCAGCTCGCCCTCGTTGACGGGGATGCGGGGGAAGGTGTTGAGCGTGGCGAACACGTCGTAGCGCGTGCCGGCGAGCGCCGCGATCGCCGCGCCGACGACCGCCATGACGATCGCCCACAACCAGACCGCGATGCCCTGCTTCAGCCCGTTGAAGCGCGCCATCCGCCCGGCCACGTAGCCGCCGGCGAAGTAGGCGACGAACAGGACCACGAGCAGGGCGATGGCCCCGATCACGCCGATCGTCTGCGGGTCCTCCGCGACCGCCTCGTCGACGGCGGCCTCGACGTTGCCGAGTCCGAGCGCGGCTCCGGTGCCCGCGAGGAGTGCGGTGAGCAGTGCGCCCAGCCCGAGCGCGGTGAGCCAGCCGAAGAACGCGGCGCCGAACTTGATGCCGCCGAACCGCTCGCGCTCGCGGTCGATGACCGCGGCCCGCACCGCTGGGTCGGCGACGAGACGGTCGTCGCGCACCGCGTGCCGGTCGGCCGCGTCGGCGCGGTCGGACTCCGCGGCCCGCTCGTCGAGCTTGCGATCGTAGGCCGCGGTGCGGCCGTCGGCCCGATCGTCGCGGACGCCGTCGCCGTCGGCGTCGACGGGCCGGTCGGCGGGCGCCGTTCCCGTGCGCGGATCGCGGTTCGGATCGTGTCCCGGGCGGTCGGTCGAGGTGCTCATGATGTGGTCCCCTCTCGTGGTCGTCGCCGAAGGAGGATGCCCCTTCGGCGCGCCTGCGACCCTACGCGGGACCCGCGGGACGTGCGCAGGCCTTGACAAACGCCCCGATTCCGCACTCGCCGCGTGCAGCGAACGCCCAGCGAGCGTTCAGGCGTCGACCGGGATGCCCCGCGTGACGGCGGATGCCGCCGCGCGTGTCGCCCGGTCGAGGGAGGAGGCACGCCCCCTCAGCCGTCGAGCCCGACGCGGTCGACGCGCCGATGGAACCTCACTCCGACGATCCCGCCCAGCACGGCGCCGCCGAGCGTGATCGCGGCGAGGGAGGTCGCGGCGACGACGCCCGCGACCAGCAGGGCGTCCGGCGGCACGGCGAGGCTCGGGAGCGCCGCCGTGGCACGCGCGAGGAGGTCGTACCGGTCGTCGAGCAGCACGGCGCCGATGGCCGCGGCGATGGCGATCACGATCCCCCACACCCACACGGCGAGGCCCTGCGCGACGCCGCTGAAGCGCGCCATCCGCCCCGCCACGTAGCCGCCGCAGTACGCGGCGGCGAGCACGATGGCGAGCAGGACGCCGACGACGACCCAGCCGACCGTGGTCGACTCGAGCGGGCCGATCCCGCCCGTCGCCCACGGATCGGGGAACGCTCCGACGCCGAGCAGCGCGTCCGCCAGCACCAGCATCGCGACCAGCCCGGAACCCGTCGCGGCGGCCACCAGCATGCCGAAGAAGCCCGCGCCGACCTTCGGCCCGCCGAACACCTCGGCCTGGCGCTCGGCGACCTCCTCGCGGCCGACGGGCGGCGGGTCGACGAGGCCGTCGAACCCGTCGGGGCCGGAGTCGATGACCTCCGTCGCCCGCGTGGCGGGCGGCGGGTCGAGGTTGCGGAACGGGTCTGCGACGTCGTTCGCCGGGACGGCGGGATACGGCGAATAGGTCATGTCGACTCCTCACGGCACGTCGCCGGGGGATGCGACGCCACCGAGCCGACCCTACGCGATCCGCCCCCCGAATGGGGTACAGATTCGATCAGGCGTCGACGGGGACCGCGCTCACCGTGCGATCGATCGTGCACTGCCCGAGCACCCGCGTACCCACGTACACGACCGCCGTCTGCCCCGGAGCGACGCCATCGAGCGGCGTCTCGGGCGTGATCACGAACTCGGCGGAGCCGGCGGCATCCGTCGCCACCCTCGCGACCGCGGGCACCGGGTCGGCGTGCGCCCGGATCTGCACCTCGCAGTCGAAGGCGTCGCCCTCGGCGGCGACCAGGCCGGATGCCACGGGGTCGGCGCCCGCCCACGAGAACCGCGCACCGGCGATCCCGGCGACCGCGAGCGCCTCCTTCGGGCCCACGACCACCGTGCGCTCCTTGGGGCGCACCTCGAGCACGAACCGCGGCTTCCCGTCGGCCGCGGGCGTGCCGAGCCGGAGCCCGCGTCGCTGGCCGACCGTGTACGCGTGCGCGCCCTCGTGCGCGCCGACGACGGCGCCGGTCCGGTCGACGATGTCGCCGGGCGCGGTGCCGACCTTCTCGGCGAGCCAACCCCTGGTGTCGCCATCGGAGATGAAGCAGATGTCGTACGAGTCGGGCTTCTGCGCGACCGACAGGCCGCGGCGCGCGGCCTCCTCGCGCACGAGCTGCTTCGACGGCGTGTCGCCGAGCGGGAAGTACGCGTGCGCCAGCTGCTCGGCCGTGAGCACGCCGAGCACGTAGCTCTGGTCCTTCGCCTCCGCGCTCGCGCGATGGAGCTCGCGCCGGCCCGCGGCATCCGTCGTGATCTTCGCGTAGTGCCCGGTGGCGACGGCGTCGAAGCCGAGTGCGAGCGCCTTCTCGAGCAGTGCGGCGAACTTGATGCGCTCGTTGCAGCGCATGCACGGGTTCGGGGTGCGTCCGGCGGCGTACTCGGCGATGAAGTCGTCGACGACGTCGGCCTTGAAGCGCTCGGAGAAGTCCCACACGTAGTAGGGGATGCCGAGCACGTTCGCGGCGCGCTGGGCGTCCATCGAGTCCTCGATCGTGCAGCAGCCGCGGCTGCCCGTGCGCAGCGTGCCGGGCATGCGGCTGAGCGCGAGGTGCACGCCGACGACATCGTGCCCCGCCTCCACGGCGCGCGCCGCGGCGACGGCGCTGTCGACGCCGCCGCTCATCGCTGCCAGGACTCGCATGCGTCCCAGTCTACGAACCCCCTCCTGAACGGACGCCGCAGGGCGGCCGCGCAGCGGCGCTCAGCGGTCGAAGCTCGTGATCCGGTCGGCCATGCCGGCGCGCGTCGCCCGCTCGACGGCGGCGGGCAGCGCCTCGAGGAACGCGTCGACGTCGGCCTCGGTCGTCGTGCGACCCAGGGTGATGCGCAGCGCCCCTCGCGCCTCCGGCTCCGTGCGGCCCATCGCGAGCAGCACGTGCGAGGGCTCCGGCACGCCGGCCTGGCACGCCGACCCGGTCGAGACCGCGACGCCCGCGGCATCCAGCAGGAACAGCAGCGAGTCGCCCTCGCAGCCCGGGAAGGAGAAGTGCGCGTTCCCGGGCAGCCGCGTCGCCCGGTCGGGATCGCCGGAGAGGCGCGCGTCCGGCACGGCGGCCGCGACCCCGGCCACGAGCCGGTCGCGCAGGCGCGACATCCGCTCGTCCTCGGTCGGGGCGTGCGCCACCGTCGCCGCGGCCGCGGCCGCGAACCCCGCCGCCGCGGCGACGTCCTGCGTGCCCGAGCGGATGCGCCGCTGCTGCCCGCCGCCGTGCAGGAGCGGCTCGATGCGCGTCGACCGGTCGAGCACGAGCGCGCCGATGCCGACCGGCCCGCCGACCTTGTGCGCCGACACGCTGATCGCCACGAGCCCCGCGCCCACGGGCGCCGCGGTCTCGCGACGGATCGCGTGCAGGTCGACGGGCACGTGCCCGTACGCGGCGATCGCGTCGACGTGCAGCGGCACGCCGGCGCGCGCGCAGAGCTCGGCGACCTCGATGACGGGCTCGATCGTGCCGACCTCGTTGTTGGCCCAGAGCATCGTGACGAGGGCGACGGATGCCGCGTCCCGATCGAGCTCCGCGGCGAGCGCGTCGACCCGCAGCCGCCCCAGCGCGTCGAGGGGCAGTTCGACGGCCTCGGCGCCGTCCATGCCGGCGAGCCACTCGACCGTGTCGATCGTGGCGTGGTGCTCGCCGCCCGGCATGAGGATGCGATGAGCGGATGCCTCGGCGCGCCGCCGCCAGAAGAGTCCCTTGATCGCGAGGTTGACGGCCTCCGTGCCGCTGCCGGTGAAGACGACCTCGATCGGATCGGCACCGAGCGTCGCGGCGACCTGCTCGCGCGACTCCTCGAGCAGGCGCTTGGCATGCTGCCCGGCGCTGTGGATGGAGGCCGGGTTGCCGACGAGGCGCAGTGCGTGCGTGATCGCGTCGATCGCCTCGGGGCGGAGCGGGGTCGTGGCGGCGTGGTCGAGGTAGACGGGGTCGCGGCGGGGCATCGAGCACCTCCTGACCGGGAACCGGTTCCCCACGAACTACTGTAGTTCGCATGTCTCCGGCCGATCCGCTCCACGACCTGGGCGTGCGCACCGGACCCGGCGGCGGCACGATCCGCGTCTGGTCCGAGCACGCGACCTCCGTGGACCTCGAGGTGTTCTCCGCCGAGGACCTGGACTGGGCCGTCGAACGACTGCCGCTCATGCGCGGCGCGGACGGCGTGTGGGAGGGGACGTCGGCCGCGCTCGTGCCGGGTGCCCGGTACGGCCTGCGGGTCGACGGACCCGCCGGGCTCGAGCACGCGTTCAACCCCGCGCACACGCTGCTCGACCCGTGGGCCAAGGGCCTGCACGCGGCGGCGGACGGATCCTGGCGGGGGGTCGTGCTGGACTCGCTCGCGTCGGAGGGCTTCGACTGGGGCGGCGTCGGCAAGCCCTTGGTGCCCCTCGACCACACCGTCGTCTACGAGGCGCACCCGAAGGGGTTCAGCCGGCTCAACGAGCGCATCCCGGAGCCGTGGCGCGGCACGTACGCCGGCCTCGCGCACGATGCGTCGCTCGAGTACCTCACGGGCCTCGGGGTCACGACCGTCGAACTGCTGCCGGTGCAGGCGTTCGTCGCCGAGGAGCGGCTCGTCCGCCAGGGGCAGGTCAACTACTGGGGCTACAACACGCTCGGCTTCTTCGCGCCGCACGCGCCGTACGCGAGCGCCGAGGCGCAGGCCGCCGGGCCCGAGGCCGTGCGGCGCGAGTTCGCGGGAATGGTCAAGCGCCTGCACGAGGCCGGCCTCGAGGTCGTGCTCGACGTCGTCTACAACCACACCGCGGAGGAGGGTCGGCAGGGGCCGACGTACAGCTTCCGCGGCATCGACAACTCCTCGTACTACCGGCACGACGCGCACGGCCGCTACGTGGACACGACCGGCTGCGGCAACACCCTCGACTTCGGCCACGACGCGCCGATGCGCCTCGTGCTCGACTCGCTGCGGTACTGGGCCGACGAGCTGCAGGTCGACGGTTTCCGGCTCGACCTCGCCGCCACGCTCGGCCGTGACGCGCTCGGCGCCTACTCCCCCCACCATCCGCTCCTCGCGGCGATGCTCGCCGACCCCGTGATCGGGGCCGGCAAGCTCATCGCCGAGCCGTGGGACGTCGGGCCGTTCGGCTGGCAGACCGGCAACTTCGCGCCCGGCTTCAGCGAGTGGAACGACCGCTACCGCGACCGGGTGCGCGACTTCTGGCTCGGCGACCTGCGACGCGAGCGCCATGGCGAGCACGGCAGCGGCATCGGCCGCTTCGCCACGCGCCTCGCGGGTTCGTCCAACACGTTCGCCGCAGAGCGCGGCCCGCTCGCGAGCCTGAACTTCATCACCGCGCACGACGGCTTCACGCTCGCCGACCTCACGGCCTACGACGTCAAGCACAACCTCGGCAACGGCGAGCACAACCGCGACGGCGCCGATCACAACAACTCGTACAACCACGGCGTGGAGGGGCCCACGGACGACCCGGGCGTCGTGTCGGCGCGGCGCCGGAGCATCCGGAACCTGCTCGGCACGCTGCTGCTCTCGGCCGGCGTGCCGATGCTCACGGCCGGAGACGAGTACGGCCGCAGCCAGCGCGGCAACAACAACGCGTACTGCCACGACTCCGAGCTGACCTGGCTCGCGTGGTCGGCCGACGAGCGCGACGCCGCGATCGAGGCGACGACCCGGCACCTGCTGCGACTGCGCCGCGAGCACCCCGCGCTGCGTCCCGTGCGCTACGGCCGGTTCGGCGAGCGCGTGCCGAGCGCCTCGCAGATGGACTGGTACAACGCCGACGGCGAGACCATGACGATCGAGCACTGGCACGACCCGTCGCAGCGGACCCTGCAGTTCCTCGCAGCCTCCACGCCCGAGTTCGAGGGCTTCAACCGCATCCTCCTCGTCGTGCACGCCTCCGAGCGCGAGGTCGAGGTGCTGCTGCCTTCGCACCCCGGGGTCGACGACTACGAGCTGCTGTGGGATTCGGCCGTCGACGAGCCCGGCGACGAACTCGGCGCGCGCCACGAGCCCGGTACGCGCCTCGTGATGGCCCCGCAGTCGATGCGGCTCTTCCGCGCGTCGGGCGAACCGGCTCCGGTGCTGGTCGACGCCGCGGCGGGTTCGCTCGGCGCGGGCGCCGACGAGGCCGACGACGCCGGAGACGGACGACGCGCCGGCGAGGCACCGGAGCCCGCGGCCTGATGGCGAGGCGAGCGGATGGCACGCCCGGCACGCCCGCGACCGTCGCGCTGACGCGCGCGGGGATCCGCTTCACGGCGCACCCGTACGACCACGATCCGCGCGCCGCCGCCTACGGCCTCGAAGCGGCCGAGAAGCTCGGCATCGAGCCGGAGCGCGTGTTCAAGACCCTGCTCGCGAACGTCGACGGGGCGCTCGCGGTGGGAATCGTCCCGGTCTCCGACCAGCTCGACCTCAAGGCGCTGGCGGCCGCGCTCGGGGGCAAGCGCGCCGAGATGGCCGATCCGTCGCTCGCCGAACGGAGGACCGGCTACGTCGTCGGCGGGATCAGCCCGATCGGCCAGAAGGTCGCGCTGCCGACCGTGCTCGACGAGACCGCGATCCTGTTCGAGACGATCCTCGTCTCGGGCGGTCGCCGCGGCCTCGACCTGGAGCTCGCGCCCGACGACCTCATCGCGGTGACCTCCGGTCGCTACGCCGCGATCGCCCGCGCCCGCTGATGGCGTTCATCATGGCGTTCCTCGAGTGGAGTGCGGCCGTCGGGATCGTGCTCTGCATCCCGTTGCTGATCCGCGCCTGGCGGGCCGAGCTGCTTCGCGGCGACGACCCGCAGTTCCGGGCGACGGGCGTGTTCCCGCGGCTCGTCCGCGCGCTGCGTCGCGACCGCTGAGGTGCGCCGGCACGTCGTCGGACGATGCGCGCGGACGCGCCGTCGGCACACCGGCGCGCCGCCCGATCGGTCCGACGAACGCTCAGTCGGCGGCGGCGACGAGCCCCAGCTCGGCCGGCGAGACGAGCAGCGGATGCCGCGGCACGACGCGCACGGTGTACCCGAACGCCCCGGCCCGGTCGAGCGTGACCGTGCCGACGTAGACGCAGGTCGCGGCATCCGTCGTCGACGTCCCGTCGGGCACGAGTTCCGCGACACGAGCGTCGTCGATGCGGTCGTCGCCGTGCGAGTGGCCGTAGACGACCTCGACGGACACCTCGGACTCGGTCAGGGCGCCCAGCGCGACGTGCGCGCGGAGGTGGAGTTCGTCGCCGACGTGCGGCGTCGACTCGAGGCCGCCCGACTCGACGTGGGCAACGTGCACGCCCGGCCAGGCGGCGCGCACGCGCGCACCCCAGGCCGCGAGCTCGCGCGCCGGCTTCGCGCCATCCGCTCCGACCACGGCGGCGTGCTCGGCGGCCGGGCGGTACAGCCGCTCGACGTACTCGCGCACCATGCGGTCCGCCCCGAGCTCGGGCGAGAGCAGTGCGAGCGTGCGACGAACGCGCGCCATCCACTCGGTCGGCACGCCGTCGCGGTCGCGGTCGTAGAACAGCCGCGTGATCCGGTGCTCGAGCAGGTCGTAGAGGGCGGATGCCTCGAGCCGGTCGCGCTCGGCCTGGTCGCCCGCGGCATCCGCCGTCGGGATCACCCAGCCGTGGTCGTCGGCGGCGTACTCGGCCCACCAGCCGTCGAGGATCGACAGGTTGAGGGCGCCGTTCATCGCCGCCTTCATGCCCGACGTGCCGCATGCCTCGAGCGGCCGGAGCGGGTTGTTCATCCAGACGTCGCAGCCCGGGTACAGCCGCTCGGCCATGCCCATGTCGTAGTCGGGCAGGAACACGATGCGCTCGCGGAGCTCGGGTCGTTGCGCGAACTGCACGAGGCGCTGGATGAGCCGCTTGCCCTCCTCGTCGGCGGGGTGCGCCTTGCCGGCGATCACGAACTGGACGGGCCGGTCGGGGTTGGTGAGGATCGCCGCGAACCGCTCCGGATCCTGCAGCATCAGCGTGAGCCGCTTGTACGTCGGCACGCGGCGCGCGAAGCCGATCGTGAGCACGTCCGGGTCGAGCACGCGACGCACCCAGTCGGGCGCGACGGCGCCGCCGTGCTGGTCGGCCCACGCGTCGGCGAGGCGGCGTCGAGCGTCCTCCACGAGCTGCAGGCGCATGCCGCGCTTCACCCCCCAGAGCTCGGCGTCGCTGACCGCGGCGCTCAGCCAGTCGGCGTGCTCGGTGTCGCCCGTCCCGAGTCGTTCCTCGGCGAGCGCGAGCAGCGCCGGGTCGGTCCACGTGGGCGCGTGCACGCCGTTCGTGACCGACGTGATCGGCACCTCGTCGGCGTCGAACCCCGGCCACAGGTCGCCGAACATGCGCCGGCTCACCTCGCCGTGCAACTTCGACACGCCGTTCGCGCGCTGTGCGAGCCGCAGGCCCATCATCGCCATGTTGAACGCGCTGTCCTCGGCGGGCACGCCCGGTTCGAGTCCCAGCGGCAGCGCGTCGGCGGGGTCGATCCCGGGGAGCAGCCCCGACTCGAGGTAGCTCGCCACGAGCGCCCGGTCGAACCGGTCGATGCCCGCGGGCACGGGTGTGTGGGTCGTGAAGACGGTGCCGGCCCGCACGAGCTGGAGCGCCTCGGCGAAGGCGAGCCCGTCGCCGATGCACGCCGAGATGCGCTCGAGCCCGAGGAACCCGGCATGCCCCTCGTTCATGTGGAACACGTCGGGGAAATGCCGGCCGGTGAGCCCGCTCCACGCGCGGAGCGCGCGGACCCCGCCGATGCCGAGCAGCAGCTCCTGCTGGAGGCGGTGCTCTCCCCCGCCGCCGTAGAGCCGGTCGGTCACCTGGCGGAGGTCGTCGTCGTTCGCGGGGATGTCGGTGTCGAGGAGGAGCAGCGGCACGCGGCCGACCGAGGCCTGCCACACGCGGGCGTGCAGGCTGCGACCGCCGGGCACGGCGAGGGTGACCTGCACCGGCGTCCCGTCGGCGCGCCGCAGCACGGACAGCGGGAGCCCGTCGGGATCGAGGGCCGGGTAGCGCTCCTGCTGCCAGCCGTCCGGGGCGATCGCCTGCGAGAAGTACCCGGCCTTGTAGAACAGGCCGACCGCGACGAGCGGCACTCCGAGGTCGGACGCGGCCTTGAGGTGGTCGCCGGCGAGGATGCCGAGGCCGCCCGAGTACTGCGGGAGCGCCTCGGTGATGCCGAACTCGGGCGAGAAGTAGGCGACGGTCCGCGGCGTCTCCGCGTCGAGCGACTGGTACCAGCGCGGTTCGGACACATAGGCGCGGAGCGCGTCGCGCTCGTGCTCGGCCCAGCCGATGAAGCCGTCGTCCGCCGCCAGCTCGTCGAGTCGTCGCGGGTCCACGTCTCCGAGGAACGCGATCGGGTCGCGCCCCGACCGGCGCCAGCCCACGGGGTCGATGTGCTCGAACAGGCGTCGCGTCGGCTCGTGCCACGACCAGCGGAGGTTCGCGGCGAGCTCCTCGAGCGCCCCCAGCTGCGACGGGACGACGGCGCGGACGGTGAACTTGCGGATCGGCTTCACGGGGTCCACCCTACGCAGCACCGTGTGTCGGGAAGATGAACGGATGCCCGCGCCGCCCGCGGAGCACGCAGCGCCGCGCAATCCGGTGTCGGTCGCACCGCATCCGCGCTACGGTCGGAACGTGACGAGCCGCCCAGTTCGAGCCGGCCGGATCCCCGTGACCCGGCTCACACCCGCCCTGCCCGATCCGCGATGGAACCCCAAGGCGTTCTCCGGGGAGGTGGTCCCGTTCCGCGCCACGGTGTTCCGCGAGGGCCACGACCTGGTCGGCGCCATGCTCGTGCTCACGAGCCCGTCGGGTGCGAGGCAGCGGCACCGCATGACGGCGGGCGCTGCGGGCACCGACCGCTGGGAGGCGAAGGCCCGACTCGACGAGGTCGGCACCTGGCGCTGGCGCGTGACGGGCTTCGGCGACGAGATCGGCACCTGGGTGCACGACGCCGAGCTGAAGATCGACGCGGGCGTCGACGTCGAGCTCATGTACGAGATCGGCGCGCGCCTCGCCGAGCGCGCGGCCAAGGAGGCCGGCCGGCCGGCGGCCGTGCGCAAGCGCCTGAAGGCGTACGCGGCGGCGCTCCGCGACGCGGATGCCGAGGCATCCGCTCGCCGTGCGCTGCTCGAGGACCCCGTGCTCGAGGAGTTCCGCTCCCGGCCGCTCGCACGCCTGACGACCGACTCCGAGGAGCACGAGATCCTCGTCGAGCGTCGGCGCGCGGGCGTCGGCTCCTGGTACGAGTTCTTCCCCCGCTCGGAGGGCGCCCGGCAGCTGAAGAAGGACGGCTCGTGGAAGTCGGGCACGTTCCGCACCGCGCAGCGCCGGCTCGACGGCGTCGCGGCGATGGGCTTCGACGTGGTCTACCTGCCACCGATCCACCCGATCGGCTTCGCGTTCCGCAAGGGCCCGAACAACACGCTGACGCCGGGGCCGTTCGACCCCGGCTCGCCCTGGGCGATCGGCGCCGCCACGGGCGGCCACGACGCGGTGCACCCCGACCTCGGCTCGCTCGCGGACTTCCGCGCGTTCGTACGCCGTGCCGCGGCGCTGGGCATCGAGATCGCGCTCGACCTCGCCCTCCAGGCCTCGCCCGACCACCCGTGGGTGAGCGAGCATCCCGAATGGTTCACCACGCTGCCCGACGGCACGATCGCGTACGCCGAGAACCCGCCGAAGAAGTACCAGGACATCTACCCGATCAATTTCGACGACGACTTCGACGGCCTCGTCGACGAGGTGACGAGGATCGTGCGGCTCTGGATGAAGCAGGGCGTGCGGATCTTCCGCGTCGACAACCCGCACACCAAGCCCCTGATGTTCTGGGAGCGGCTCATCGGCGACATCAACGCGACCGACCCCGACGTGGTGTTCCTCGCCGAGGCGTTCACCCGACCGGCGATGATGCAGGCGCTCGCCATGGTCGGCTTCCAGCAGTCGTACTCGTACTTCACGTGGCGCAACACGAAGGAGGAGCTCCAGGAGTTCCTCACGAGCGTCTCGCAGGAGACGGCCGACTTCATGCGGCCGAACCTGTTCGTCAACACCCCCGACATCCTCACCGAGTACCTCCAGTTCGGCGGGCCGGCGGCGTTCACGGTCCGCGCGACGATCGCCGCGACGGCCGGCGCCACCTGGGGCGTGTACGCGGGCTTCGAGCTGTTCGAGTCCGTCGCACGCCCGGGGGCCGAGGAGGCGATCGACAACGAGAAGTACGAGTACAAGCCGCGCGACTTCGCCGCCGCGGAGGCCGGCGGCAAGTCGCTCGCGCTCTACCTCGGGATCCTGAACCGCATCCGCGCCGACCACCCGGCGCTCGGGCAGCTGCGCAACATCCGCTTCCACTACAGCGACGACGACTCGGTGCTCGTCTACTCGAAGCACCTCGAGGGGCGCTTCATCGAGGGCCACGGCCCCGACGACCACGACACGATCCTCGTCGTCGCGAACGTCGATCCGCACTCGGTGCGCGAGACGACCGTGCACCTCGACCTCGCGTCGATCGACCTCCCCGAGGGCGGGACCTTCGAGGTCGAGGACCTCGTGACCGGCGAACGCTGGGAGTGGGGCGAGCACAACTACGTGCGACTGGACGCGTTCACGCAGCCGGTGCACATCCTCCGAGTGATTCGAGGCGCGGAATGACCGACACGACCCCCGTCCAGGCCCCCTCCGTTCCCGACGAGCTCCTCCGGGCCGTCGCCGAGGGCCGTCACCACGACCCGCACCAGGTGCTCGGCCAGCACGGCTTCGAGGCCCCCGGCGAGGGCGGCGCCCGCACCGTGATCCGCGTCAGGCGGCCCCTCGCGGCCTCCGTCACCGCCGTGCTCGACGACGGCGCCGAGCTCCCGCTCGCGCACGTCGGCCACGGCGTGTGGGCAGGCGCCGGCGAGTTCGGGCCGACGGGCTACCGGGTGCGCGCCCGCTACGACGACGGCACCGAGTGGACCGCCGACGACCCCTACCGGTACGCGCCGACGATCGGCGAGCTCGACCTGCACCTCATCGAGGAGGGGCGGCACGAGGAGCTCTGGACGGTCCTCGGAGCCCATCACCGCGAGTACCCGTCGGTCACGGGCCCGCTCCGGGGCGTCTCGTTCACCGTCTGGGCGCCGCGCGCCCGCGCGGTGCGCGTCGTCGGCGACTTCAACCGGTGGGACGGCCTCGGCCACGCGATGCGCAACATGGGCTCGAGCGGCGTCTGGGAGCTGTTCGTGCCGGACGTCGAGCCGGGAGCGGCGTACAAGTTCGAGATCCTCGCCCAGTCGGGCGAGTGGCTGAAGAAGGCCGACCCGATGGCCCGCCGTGCCGAGGTCGCGCCCGCGACCGCGTCGGTCGTCGCGGCGAGCGACCACGACTGGGCCGACGGCGAGTGGATGGCGGCGCGCCCCCACCGCAACCCGCACGAGCTCCCCATGAGCGTCTACGAGCTGCACCTCGGGTCCTGGCGGCCCGGCAAGGGGTACCGCGACATCGCGGACGAGCTGATCGAGTACGTCCAGTGGCTCGGCTACACGCACGTCGAGTTCCTGCCCCTGGCGGAGCATCCGTTCGGTGGATCGTGGGGATACCAGGTCACGGGGTACTACGCCATCACGAGCCGGTTCGGCTCCCCCGACGACCTGAAGTACCTCATCGACCGCCTCCACCAGGCCGGCATCGGCGTGATCATGGACTGGGTTCCGGGGCACTTCCCCAAGGACGAGTGGGCGCTCGCCCGGTTCGACGGCGAGGCCCTGTACGAGCACCCCGACCCCCGCCGCGGCGAGCAGAGGGACTGGGGCACGCTCGTCTTCGACTACGGCAACCCGCGCGTGCGGAACTTCCTCGTCGCGAACGCGCTGTTCTGGCTCGAGGAGATGCACATCGACGGCCTCCGCGTCGACGCCGTCGCCTCCATGCTCTACCTCGACTACTCGCGCGAGGACGGCGAGTGGCTGCCCAACTGGTACGGCGGCCGCGAGCACCTCGAGGCGATCGGCTTCCTCCAGGAGGCCACCGCGACGGCGTACAAGCGCAACCCGGGCATCGTGATGATCGCCGAGGAGTCCACGAGCTGGCCGGGCGTGACCGCGCCGACGAGCTCGGGCGGACTCGGATTCGGCTACAAGTGGAACATGGGGTGGATGCACGACACCCTGCAGTACATCCAGCGCGACCCGATGTACCGCTCGCACCACCACGGCGAGCTCACGTTCTCGTTCCTGTACACGTTCAGCGAGCACTTCATCCTGCCGATCAGCCACGACGAGGTCGTGCACGGCAAGGGGTCACTCGTGCGCAAGATGCCGGGCGACCACTGGCAGCAGCTGGCGAACACGCGCGCCTACCTCGCGTACATGTGGGCGCACCCCGGCAAGCAGCTGCTCTTCATGGGCCAGGAGTTCGGGCAGCTGTCGGAATGGAGCGAGGAACGCGGCCTCGACTGGTGGATCCTCGACCAGCCGAGCCACCGGCAGCTCGCCGAGCTCGTCGGCCGACTGAACCGCACCTACGCCGAGACCCCCGCGCTCTGGCAGCTCGACGACGACTCGGCGGGCTTCGACTGGGTCGAGGGCGGTGCGGCCGACATGAACGTGATCGCGTTCCTCCGCTACGACCGCGACCGCAGGCCGCTGCTCTGCATCGTCAACTTCGCCGGGAACCCGCATCACGACGTGCGGCTGGGCCTTCCGTTCTCGGGACGCTGGCGCGAGGTGCTGAACACGGATGCCGCGGAGTTCGGCGGCTCGGGCGTCGGCAACCTCGGCGGCGTCGACGCGACGGACCAGCCGTGGGGCGGGAAGCCCGCGTCGGCGGTGTTCACGCTGCCGCCGCTCGGCGCGCTCTGGTTCACGCCGGCGTAGGGCCGGAGGCTAGTAGAGGAGCGTCGCCAGCCGGCGACGCGCCGCGGCGACCCGCGGGTCCTCGACGCCGACCACCAGGAACAGCTCGAGCAGCCGCTCACGGACCCGGTTCCTGCCCTCCGCGTCGAGCGTCGGGAACAGGTCGAGGAGCCGTGCGAACGCGTCCTCGACGTGACCGCCCGAGAGGTCGAGGTCGGCGACGTCGAGCTGCGCGTCGAGGTCGGCCGGCGCGGTCGCCGCGCGGTTCCTGATCTCGTCGAGCGTCCTGCCCTGCAGCCGGGCCAGCAGGTTCGCCTGCGCGAGGCCCGCAACTGCGAGGTCGTCGCGCGGATCCTGGGCGATCGCGGTGCGGTAGGCGGATGCCGCGGCAGCGTAGTCGCCGGTGCTGATGGCGTCGAACGCCTCCTGGTGCAGCGGCGGCAGCGGCTCCTCCGCAGGCTCCTCGGCGGCGTCGTCGCCCGCGCCCTCGGCGTCGGCGGCGGGCACGCGCCCGGTCACGCCGTTGCGCTCGGCGACCTCGAGCAGCTGGTCGAACACCTGGTCGACGACCTCGTCGGGCTGAACGCCCTGGAAGAGCGGCACCGGCTGCCCGGCGACGAGCGCGACCACCGTGGGGATCGCCTGCGCCTGCAGGGCCTGCACGAGCTGGGGGCTGCGGTCGGCGTCGGCGGGCGCCAGAACGAGGCGCCCCTCGCGGGCGTTCACGAGTCGTTCGAGGGCCGCCACGAGCTGGGTCGACTGCTCACTCCACGACGCCCACAGGGCGAGGACGACGGGGACCGAGCGCGAGAGCTCGAGCACTTGGGCGAAGCTCTGGTCGTCGACGGCCGCGACGTAGCCGCCGGGGCTTCCGGCGGCGGGCGTCGCGCCCGGGGCATCCGCGGCCCGTCGCTCATCTCGGTGGACAAGCGAGGACAGGTCGACCGCTCCGCGCAGGCTGGCGGGCTCGTGGGGTGGGAACGCGTTCGTCACTTGACCTCCGATGCGCCGATCAGGGATTCGGACCAGCCCAGCAGTCGGATCTGCTCCTCGGATCCGACCGCGGGCACGTAGAACATGAGCTGGATGCCGATCTCGCGCTCGACGCCCTTCGCGCTCTTCTCGTCGAAGCCGGAGAGCGCCGCGCCGGGCTGGCCCTCCTTGAAGCCGATGGTGCCGCCGTCGTTGGGCGTGACCTTCTCGGTCTGCGTGATCGAGACGGTCACCAGGGCGCCGGAGTCGTTCGTGGCCAGCGCGACCGTCGGACTCTCGCCGGGCGCGTTCGAGAACGCCACGTCGGCCGTGTCCGGAAGGTCGTCGGCGATGGCCTTCTGGCCCTCG
The DNA here is from genome assembly GCF_040496055.1 of Agromyces zhanjiangensis. Classification (NCBI taxonomy): domain Bacteria; kingdom Bacillati; phylum Actinomycetota; class Actinomycetes; order Micrococcales; family Microbacteriaceae; genus Agromyces; species Agromyces zhanjiangensis. The sequence continues at coordinate 554,936 of NZ_JBEPKB010000002.1, forward strand.
ACGCCGAGCTGCTGCCGGATGACGTCGCCCTCCGGGTCGAAGAACTCCGCGTACTCCGACTCGTCGCCCTTCAGCAGCACGTCGGCGTAGGCCGGGGCGACCTGCCCGGTCGGCATGATGAGGCCCTTGAACTCGGGGTTGATCGGCGGGGCGCCGATCGACGCGGGCGCGACCTCGGGAACGTCGGCGTCGGGAACGAGCGCCGTCGCGTACAGCACCTTGTAGTTCTCGCGGGGCGACTCCTGGCGCAGGACCAGGGCGGTCGGCGCGATCGTCTCGTCGTCGTTGTTCTTCGCGATCGTGAGGACGGTCCGCGGCCAGCCGGTCACCTGCTGCGGCAGGGTCAGCGTCAGTGGTGACGCCGGGATCGCCGGGAGCGACGCCTGGTCGGGCAGGGACTTGCGGATCGCGTAGTTCGCCTTCCGGGCCTCGAGTGCGGGGCCCGTGAAGCGCTCGGCGAGCCGCTTCGAATCGGCGTCGGCGTCGACCTCGGTCGTGAACACCGCGACGCGACGCATGATGCGCTCCATCTGGGGCACCGTGACGGCCGGGACGACCTCCGGTGCCGCGGGCTCGACCGGCTCGGCCTCGTCGCCCTCGGCCGCGGTCTCGACCGGGGTGGCCGGGGCCGTCGTCTCGGGCGCCGACGACAGGTCGGGCCAGTAGTCCGACGAGCACGCCGACAGCGCGATGGCGGGGACCAGGAGCACGGGCAGGAGGGCGATGCGTCGCGCACGGCCGGTCGACCTGCGGGATCCGCCCGAGCCGAGTGCGGCGCGCTGCGAGCGCGGCGGCCGAGGCGCGCGGGTGAGCTTGCCCTTCGGGCCCTTCGGGAGGTTGCGGCGCGGCCCCCGCGAGCGGCGGTGGGCCACCACGCCCGAGATCACGAGGACGATCCCGACGAGGAAGAGCAGGGCCCCGCCCGCGATGAGCGGCCCGGCCCACGGGGTGGCGTTGTCGAGCGGCCAGGACACGACGATGCGCCCCGGTGCCGGCGCGGTCCCGTCCGACGAGATGAGCACGGTGATCCCCTCCGGGACGTCGACCGTGGTGGTGAGCGTGCGGTCGCCCGTGAACTCGTCGAGCCACAGGTCGCTGCCGGCCGGCGACGCCTCGGGGTCGGGCTCCGACTCGGCGTCCTCGGAGTCCGCGGGCTCCTCGGTCGTCGGGGTCGAGTCGTCGACCGGCTGCGCCACGACGACCTCGCTCGTGAGCTCGCCGACCTCGCCGTCGTAGCCGACCGCGACGTAGGGATCGTCGCCGATCCAGCTGAGGACGTCGTCGGTGCGCCCGTATGCCACGTAGACCGGCCCACCGCCGGACACCGTGATGGTCTGCTTGCCCGGGTTGGCGGCGAGGGCCTGGGGCGTGAGCACCGTGTAGCTGGCCTGGTTCTCGACCACCGTTCCGAGCGAGACCTTGTCAGGCTCGAGGAAGACGGTCCGTTGGGCGATGCCGAAGCCGACCAGCACGGCGGCAGCAGCGAACGCCAGAATGGCGAGGACGAAGCGCACTCGGGTTACCTCCAGGCCGCGGGGGCGGCATCCGACAAAGACACCCCACACTAGCGACGGTGTCTGGGAGTCTCCTAACCGATGTCTGGATGACATCGACCCCCAGCCGCGGGCCTTCGCGCCGTATGATCGGAGGCGACCCGCGCGCCCCCCACAACCCCCCACAACGCGGGACACGGACCCCGGAGGAAGAATTGGCCGTCGAAGAGACCGAGTTCACGCAGGTGTTCCGCGGATACGACAAGGACGAGGTCGACCGCAGCATCAACCAGCTCCGCCGCGAGATCATCTCGGCGAACAACGCGTCCGGCGATGCGCAGAAGGAGAACAAGCGACTCCTCGCCCGCATCGAGGAACTGACCGCGGAGCTCGAGGAGGTCGGCAGCCCGACGTTCTCCGGCCTCGGCACGAAGCTCGAGAACACGCTGCGCGTCGCCGAGGAGCAGTCGACGCGGCTGATCGCACAGGCCGACATCGACGCCGAGAAGCTGCGCCGTGCCGCGGAGGACGAGGCGCACCTCATGCGCTCCGACGCGCACGAGCTCGCCGAGCGCACCCTGAGCGAGGCGCGCGCCCAGGCCAACCGCCTGCTCGAGAACGCGCGCGCCGAGGCCGACGACATGGTCGCCCGCGCGCACGAGTCGAGCGAGCAGGTCCGCGACGACGCCAACCGCGACGCCGCCTCGATCCGCGGTACCGCGTCGACCGAGGCCGCCGAGGCCCGCGCCACCGCGAAGCGCGAGTCGTCGGCCGTCGTGGCCGAGGCCGAGCGCAAGGCCGCCGAGATGCTCGTCGCCGCCAACAACGAGGCCAACGAGGCGCGCGCTGCCGCCGCCGGGCTCAAGGAGGAGACCGAGCAGACCCGCGCCGAGGTCGCGGTCGAACTCGACCAGAAGCGCGCGGAGCTCGCCAAGGAGACCGAGCAGGCGCGCATCGACCTGGCCAAGGAGACCGAGCAGGCGCGGCTCGACCTCGAGCGCGAGACGGCCGAGGCGCGTGCCGCGCTCGAGGCCGAGGTCGAGGAGCGTCGCGCCGTGCTCGAGCACGAGCTGGAGCAGGCCCGCACCGATCTGGACCGCGAGCTCGAGGCGGAGCGGGTCAAGCTCGCGCAGGAGCGCGAGCAGGTCGGCGTCGACCTCGAGCGGGAGACCGAGACCGCTCGCCTCAAGCTGCAGCACGAGCTCGAGCGCATTCGCGCGAAGCACGCCGCGGAGCTCGAGCAGATGCGCGCCGACCTCGCCCTCGAGCAGGAGCAGGCTCGCGCCGACTTCGAGGCCGAGGCGGAGCAGGCCCGCATCGACCTCGACAACCAGCTGACCTCGATGAAGAAGAAGACCACCCACGAGGTCGACCGGATGCGCCGCGAGATCGAGCGTGCCCGCATGGACCTCGAGGCGGAGCTCGCGACCAAGCGCGACGAGGCCGAGCAGGAGCTCCTGACGGCGCAGCAGGAGGCCGCGGAGCAGACCAGGAAGTTCCTCGAGGACTCCAACGCCGAGCTCGCAGAGGCGGTCGCCCGCACCGCCGAGGCGCGCGCCGAGGCCGACCGCCTCGAGACCGAGGCGCGGACCGACATCGCGGACGCCCGCGACAAGGCCGACGAGGAGGCGCGCGAGCGCGTCGCCGCCGCGCACGCCCAGGCTCGCAAGCTCATCGCCGACGCCGAGGAGCGCACGCGCGCCCTCGTGGCGGACGCCGAGGACCGCCTCGCCCAGATTAGGATCGAGCGAGACGCGGTCGCCGGCTACTTCGAGAGCCTTCGCGGCGTGCTGACCCAGGCGGAGCAGGTGGCCAACAAGTAACGCGAGACGAGGGAGCGCGGGGATTGAAGATCCAGAACGCGTTCCGCATCGCGCTCGTCGGCACGCTCGGCGTGGGCACCGGACTCGTCATCCTGTCCGCCGTGTCGAGCCTGTCGACGATCCTCACCTACATCGGAGCAGCACTGTTCCTGGCCCTCGGCCTCGAGCCCGCCGTGAGCGGGCTCGAGCGCCGGGGGCTTCCGCGTTGGGGCGCCATCCTGCTCGTCATCGCCGGCGTCGCCGCGGTCGTCGCGGCGCTGCTCATCGCGGTGATCCCGATCATCGTCGACCAGGTCGCCGAGCTGATCGCGCAGATCCCCCGGATCATCGACCAGGTCAACCGCGTCGACTGGATCGCCTGGCTGCAGGAGCAGTTCCCGCTCCTGCTGATCGAGGAGATCAGCGAACAGGCGGGAGCGGCACTCACCGACTTCTTCACCAACCCCAACCGGCTGAGCGAACTGCTCGGCGGCGTCTGGGCCGTCGCGATCGCGATCGGCGGCGGGGTGTTCGCGGTCATCGTGGTCGCGGTCCTCACGATCTACTTCACGGCGTCGCTCGACGCGATGAAGCGGGCGACCTACCAGCTCATCGCCGCGTCGCGTCGCGCCCGGTTCGCCGACCTGACCGAGCAGATCACGCAGTCCGTCGGCCGGTACGTGATCGGGCAGGTCTCGCTCGCGGCCGTCAACGGCTTCCTGAGCTTCACGTTCCTCTCCATCATCCGCGCACCGTTCCCCGCGGTGCTCGCGTTCATCGCGTTCCTGTTCTCGCTGGTGCCGCTCGTCGGCACGCTCACGGGATCCGTGATCATCGTGCTGCTCTGCCTGATCCCGGGACTGGGATCGCCGCTCACGGCGCTCGTCGCCGCGATCTACTACCTGATCTACATGCAGGTCGAGGCGTACGTGCTCTCCCCGCGCATCATGAGCCGCGCGGTGAAGGTACCCGGCGCGCTCGTGGTCGTCGCGGCCCTCGCCGGCGGCGCGCTGCTCGGGATCCTCGGTGCGCTCGTGGCGATCCCGATCGCGGCGGCGATCCTGCTCATCATCAAGCAGGTCGTCATCCCACGCCAGAACGAGCGCTGATCGGGCACGGGCCGCGGTCGCCGCATCGCGAACCGTGACGCGCCGGGGTCACGCCTCGGCGGTCGAGACGGATGCCGCGGGCCATTCCGTCGCCAGCGGCAGCGCCGCCGGGTTCACCGCGCGCACGATCTCGTCCAGCACGCGGCGGGTCTGCGACTCCCCCACCCAGAGGTGCTTGCCGCCCTCGACGTCGATCCGCGTGAGGTTCGGCAGGCCCGCGAACCGCTGGGCGGCCTCGGCCGGCTTGAGGTAGTCGTCGTGCTCGGGGATCAGCGCCACGACGGGAACGGGCGCCGAACGCCAGCGCGCGAGCTCCTCATCGCTCGTCCGGTGCAATGGCGGCGAGAGGAGGATCGCGCCGGCGATGCCGTGCTCGAGGCCGTACTTCAGCGCGAGCTCGGTCCCGAACGACCAGCCGACGAGCCAGGGGTTCGGCAGGCCGCGCTCGGCCACCAGGCGCATCGCGGCCGCGACATCCGCTCGCTCGCTGACGCCGTGGCCGAATTCGCCCTCGCTCGTGCCGCGCACGGAGCTCGTGCCGCGCGTGTTGAAGCGGAGCACCGCGAGACCGGCGAGCGCGGGAAGCCGGGCGGCGGCCTTGCGCAGGATGTGCGAGTCCATGAATCCGCCCGCCGTGGGCAGCGGATGCAGCGTCACGAGGGTCGCAACGGGCGCGCGGTCGAGGGGGGTCGCGAGCTCCCCGACGAGGCGGAGCCCGTCGTCGGTGCGCAGCTCGATCTCCTCGCGGTGCGCGGGCAGCATGACGCCGGCGCGGATCTCGGTCATGGTGTCGTCGGTCACGTGGGTCCGATCCTCCAGCAGTGGGTGTGCCAATGTCGTCGAGAGGCCAGGTCGGCCGCGTCGCCCAGGACGCCGTCGGCGCGCCAGGCCACCAGGTGCGCGACACCCGGGTCGATCTCGAGCCCGCAGCCCGGACAGAGGTAGGCCTTCACGGCCTGCGCCTCCGACACGGGCTGCACGTTCCATTCGCGCCCGGCGCGTACCTCGGTGCGGCGCCAGCCGGCCGTCATCCGCGCGACATCGAGCTCCGGGTGCGGCTCACGCGCCTTCGCGGCGCGACCACGGGAGCGGTGCGAGCGGGCCATCGGTCCAGTCTACGGTTCGGGGCGGATGCCGCGCGGCGGGCGGATCAGTACCAGCCGACGCTCTGCGAGTGCGCCCACGCGCCGCACGGCGTGCCGTAGCGGGCCTGGATGTACCCGAGGCCCCACTCGATCTGCGTGGCCGCGTTCGTCTCCCAGTCGGCACCGGCGGTCGCCATCTTCGACCCGGGAAGCGCCTGCGGGATGCCGTACGCGCCGCTCGAGGCGTTGTAGGCGTTGACGCGCCATCCGGATTCCTTGTTCCAGAGCGCGACGAGGCAGTCGAACTCGGTCGTCGGCCAACCGCGAGCGGCGACCGCCTGCGCGCCGTACGCCTGCGCGCTGCCCGGATCGGGAACCACCGCGGGCGGCGCCCAGCCCGCGGCGGCCGCGGCCTCGGGCTCGGGCTCCTCGGGCTTCGCCTCGACGACGTACCCCTCGGAAGCCACCGCGAGCGAGGAGTACCCGTCTGCGAGCTCGACCTCCTGCGTGGCCTCGCCGCCGAAGCGGTCGACCGGGACGTAGGTCGAGGTGGCCGTCGCGCCCGAGTAGGGATCGACGACGTTGACGAGGAGGAAGCTGACGGATGCCGCGAAGGCGAACACCACCGTCGCCGCCTGCTTGACCGGGCCGGTCACGCTCCCCCGCTGCGTCGATCGCCTCGGCCCGGGGGCCTCGACGCGCTGCGTCGGCCGGGTCGGGCGCGCCGCAGCCTGCGGGCGGAGCGATCGGGTCGCGGCGGCCGCGTCGGCGCGCGCCCAGCGCTCGCGGACGGCATCCATCGGCATGTCGTCGTACTCACCCGAATGCCTGCCCACGATTGGACGAGTGTAACGGAGGGAGTCCCCCCGGTCGAACCCCGAGCCGCTCACCGGACTGCGAGCATCACGTCGACGACGGCGTCCAGCACGAGATCGACCTGCGCCTCGCGATAACCGCCGCGCTGGGCGGAGAACACGACCGCGCGCACGTCGTCGATCGCGATCGGCCACCCGTCGCGGAAGTACCGGGTGAGCCGATCGGCGAACGCGTCGACCTCGTGCACGTCGTAGCCGACGGCGAGCCAGCTCACGCGGTCGAAGCGGGCGCCCTCGGGACGAGCGAGCCTGTTCGCCACCACCTGCGCGGTCGTACGCGCCTCGGCGAGCCACGCCTCGTCGCCGTGCAGCCGCGAGGCGATCTGCCGTTCGCGGAACGCGAAGGCGTCCTCGAGCCGCTCCATGGCGGCGTCGACGTGGGAGGTCGAGTAGCCGCCCTTCTGCATCGAGAACGCGGTCAGGCGGATGCGCTCGGCATCGAGACCCTGATCGTCGGGGTCGGGGCGCCCGTCGTAGGCGCGACGGGCGCGCTGGAGGAAATCCTCGACCTCTGCGGTCTTGTAGCCCAGTTGATTCCTGCGGGCCCGGGGGAACGTGGCATCCACCGCACCAGTATCGCGCACGCGCACCGGTTCCTCGCGCACGCTCATCCGAAGATCTGGAACGCGGCGAACGCGACGGCCGCCGACGGAAGGATCGAGTCGAGCCGGTCGAGGAAGCCGCCGTGGCCCGGCAGCCACGAACTCATGTCCTTGATGCCCAGGTCTCGCTTGATGAGCGACTCGGCGAGGTCTCCGAGGGTCGCCGACAGGAAGATGGCGGCACCGAAGACCAGGCCGAACCACCACGGCTGCCCGAGCATGAACAGCGCGAGCAGGACGCCGGCGATCAGGCTCGCGGACGCGCCGCCGGCGAAGCCCTCCCAGGTCTTCTTCGGGCTGATCACCGGCGCCATCGGGTGCTTCCCGAACGCGAGGCCGGAGGCGTACGCGCCCGTGTCGGCGGCGACCGCGGTGATGATGAACGCCAGCGTCCACCACTGGCCGCCGTCGGCCGCGGTGAGCACCACCGCGAACGTGGCCAGGAACGTGACGTACCCCTGGACGAAGACACCCGCCCCGAGGTCGCGGCCGAGGCCCGTGGTCTCGGCCCGGACGCTCGCCGAAGCCTGCTGGGCGAGGCGCCACAGCACGACGAGCGCCATGCCGGCGAGGACCGCGACGAGCTGCCCCGCCGGGCCGCCGTAGTAGGCCACGGGCACGGCGACGACGGCTGCGACCACGGTCGGGATGCGCGGCACCCGGTAGCCGCCGTGCTTCAGCGCGGCGGCGAGCTCGGAGCTGGAGAACCCGGCCACGACGACCGCGAACACCATGAACAGTTCCTTGAAGACCAGGAGGCTGAGCAGCAGGGTGCCGCCGAACGCGAGGCCGATCAGGATGGCGAGCAGCAGGTTGCGCCCGGTCCGCGCGTTGATGCGCTCCTGCGCCTCGTCGAACTGCGCGCGGGATGCCTCGAACTGGCGCTCGAGGTCCACCCGCCGCGCATGCATCTGCGCGCGGATGTCGTCGCGCGTCGAATGCCGCTGGTCGTCGGCGTCCGACCGTTCCCCATCAGGGACGCCCGTCATGGTGTGGCCCCTCAGACCTCGAGGAGTTCGGCTTCCTTGCGCTTGAGCGCCTCGTCGATCTGGTCGACGTGGGACTTCGTGACGTGCTCGAGCTCCTTCTCGCCGCGCACCACCTCGTCGTCGCCGACCTCGCCCTTCAGTGCCTCGAGGTCGTCCTTCGCCTTGCGACGGATGTTGCGGACGGACACCCGCGCATCCTCCGCCTTCGAGCGCACGATCTTCACGAACTCCTTGCGGCGCTCCTCGGTGAGCTCGGGCAGGGTGACGCGGATGATGTTGCCGTCGTTCGACGGGTTGGCACCGAGGTTGGGCGTGTCGCGGATCGCCTGCTCGATGTCCTTCATCGCGGACTTGTCGTAGGGGGTGACGACGAGCGTGCGCGCCTCGGGGTTCGCGAGCGAGGCGAGCTGGGCGAGCGGCGTCGGCGTGCCGTAGTAGCTCACCATGATCTTCTGGAAGAGCTGGGGGTTGGCGCGGCCGGTGCGGACGGAGGCGAAGTCGTCCTTGGCGACCTCCACGGCCTTCTGCATGCGTGCACTTGCTTCGGACAGTACATCCGCGATCACGGGGACTCCTTCTCTCGGGCTCGGGACAGTCTATCGATCGGTGTTCGGCTCGCCGTTGCTGACGACGGTGCCGAGCTCGGCGCCCAGGATCGCCTTCGTCACGTTGCCCGCGGGCTCCATTCCGAAGACCTGCATCGGCATGCCGTTGTCCATGCAGAGGCTGAACGCCGTCGAGTCGACGACCTTGAGGCCGCGCTGCAGCGCCTCCTGGTAGCTGATCCGGTCGATCTTGTGGGCGTCGGGGTTCGTGCGCGGGTCGTCGGAGTACACGCCGTCGACGCCGTTCTTGGCGACGAGGACGACATCTGCGCCGATCTCGAGCGCGCGCTGCGCGGCGACGGTGTCGGTCGAGAAGTACGGCAGCCCGGCGCCGGCGCCGAAAATGACCACGCGGCCCTTCTCGAGGTGCCGCTCGGCACGTCGCGGGATGTAGGGCTCCGCGACCTGCGTCATGGAGATCGCGGACTGGACGCGCGTCTCCGCGCCCGCCTGCTCGAGGAAGTCCTGGAGGGCGAGCGAGTTCATGACGGTGCCGAGCATGCCCATGTAGTCGGCGCGCCCGCGGTCCATGCCGCGCTGGCTGAGTTCGGCGCCGCGGAAGAAGTTGCCGCCGCCGACGACGATCGCGACCTCGACGGTCCGCGCCGCGTCGGCGATCTCGCGTGCCAGCGAGCTGACCACGTCGGGGTTGACTCCGAGTGCGCCACCGCCGAACGCCTCGCCCGACAACTTGAGCAGCACCCTGCGCGTGTGTTCCGTCATCCCCGATCGATCCTTCCCCTCTGGGAGTCAAAACTAGTGGTTCCGGGCCCGCGCCGCAGTGCAGGCGGGACCGCTCTGCCCCCGATCCGCGTCACCGCGGCATCCGGACACAGCAAAGGAGCCCGGACCGCGCGATGCGGTCCGGACTCCCCTGGCACGTGTTACGCGCCGACCTTGAAGCGAGCGAAGTCGCTCACGGTCAGACCGGCGTCCTGCACGACCTTGCCGACGGACAGCTTGTTGTCCTTCGCGTAGTCCTGCTCGAGCAGCGCGACCTGCTTGAAGAACGCGCCGAGGCGACCCTCGACGATCTTCGGGAGGGCGGCCTCGGGCTTGCCCTCCTCGCGGGTGATCTGCTCGACGAGCGCGCGCTCCTTCTCGACCGCCTCGGCCGGGACGTCCTCACGGGTGAGGTACTCCGGCGCGGCGAACGAGATGTGCTGCGCGATCGATCGCGCGGTCTCCGCGTCGTCTCCCGCGTAGCCGAGGACCACGCCGACCTGCGGGGGCAGGTCCTTCGAGGTCTTGTGCAGGTAGATCGAGAAGTGCTCGCCCTTCACGAGGCGGACGCGACGGAGCTCGACCTTCTCGCCGAGGATCGCGGCCTCGCCGTCGATGAGCTCGGCGACGGTCCCGGCCTCGGCCGGCGCGGCCAGGGCGGCCTCGACGGTCTCGGCGCGAGCCGCGGCGACGGCCGCGAGCACGCGGTCGGCGAGGCCGACGAACTTGTCGCCCTTGGCGACGAAGTCGGTCTCGCACGCGAGCTCGATGAGGGTCGCGGTGCCGTCGCCGTTCTCGGCGGCGGCGACGAGGCCCTCGGAGGTCGAGCGGTCGGCGCGCTTGGCGTTGCCCTTGGCGCCCTTGAGGCGGAGGATCTCAGTCGCCTTCTCGATGTCGCCGTCGGCCTCGACGAGCGCGTTCTTGGTGTCGGTCATGCCGGTTCCGAGCTGCTCGCGGAGCGCCTTGATGTCGGCGATGCTGACGTTGGCCATGTGGAATGGACTCCCTGTCGTTTCGGAGTGGGTTGGGGGTGCCGACTACTCGGCGGCAGCTGCGCCCGCGGCGTCGGCCTCGGACTCGGTCGCGGCGACCTCGGTGGCCGCCTCGTCGACGACCTCGGCGGCCTCGGCCTTCGCCTCAGTCTCGGTCTCCGCGACCTTCTCGGTCTCGGCGGAGGCCTGCTCCGGCGTCGTCTCCGAGCCGGCCTTGAGGAGCTCCTGCTCCCACTCGGCGAGCGGCTCCGCCTCCTCGCCCTCCTCGGGCTTCTGGTGGCGCTGGATGAGGCCCTCGGCCGCGGCGTCGGCGACGATGCGGGTGAGCAGGCTCACCGAGCGGATCGCGTCGTCGTTGCCCGGGATCGGGTACTGGACCTCATCGGGGTCGCAGTTGGTGTCGAGGATGCCGATGACGGGGATGCCGAGCTTCTTGGCCTCGTCGATCGCGAGGTGCTCCTTCTTGGTGTCCACGACCCAGAGCGCCGACGGCGTCTTCGAGAGGTTGCGGATGCCGCCGAGCGACTTGTGGAGCTTGTCGAGCTCGCGCTTCTTGAGGAGGAGCTCCTTCTTGGTGAAGCCCGAGGTGGTGCCCTCGTAGTCCAGCTCCTCGAGCTCCTTCATGCGCGCGAGGCGCTTGGAGACCGTGGCGAAGTTCGTGAGGAGGCCGCCGAGCCAACGCTGGTTGACGTACGGCTGGCCGACGCGCGTGGCCTGCTCGGCGATCGACTCCTGCGCCTGCTTCTTGGTGCCGACGAAGAGGATGGTGCCGCCGTGGGCGACCGTCTCCTTGACGAAGTCGTAGGCCTTGTCGATGTAGGCGAGCGACTGCTGGAGGTCGATGATGTAGATGCCGGAACGCTCGGTGAAGATGAAGCGCTTCATCTTCGGGTTCCAACGGCGGGTCTGGTGCCCGAAGTGCACGCCGCTGTCGAGCAGCTGGCGAATGGTGACGACGGCCATGGCCGTACTCCTTCTGTTCTCAGTTGATGCTCCAACCGGCGGTCGGAAGCCCTGGTGCCCGGCACGGCTCCGCCGGCTCGCGCTCGGAGAGCTGCGAACTGGACTGAGTGGAGTCGGTGGCCGAATGGGCACGCGTAGTCGCCCCGACAGGCGGGGCGCTCCGGTCATGCTATCACGGCGCGGCTCGGCGACCCCTCCTCACCAGTGGCGCCGGTGCGCGGCCCGAGCACCAGGTGATGCGCCGGCCGACGATCGGATGGCGCGCGCAGCACGCTCGACGCATGCGCCTCTCCCCCGTCCCCGATTCCGTCGTCGCGGCGAGCGTCGCAGGCGTCCTCGCTGCGCTCCTCGTCGTCCTGGGTGCACCGGGGTCCGCCTCCGCGACGGCGGAGCCCGGATCGATCGCGGCGTCACCCGGTAGCGTCCCCCTCGGACCGATCGCCGATCGGTGGACCTGGCCGGTCGGACCACCGGTGCTGGTCGTCGCGTCGTTCCGGGCCCCGCCGACGCCCTACGCCGCAGGACACCGCGGAATCGACCTGGCGGCCGCACCCGGCAGCACGGTCGTGGCCCCGGCGTCCGGCGTCGTCTCATTCGCCGGGCCGGTCGCCGACCGTGGCGTGCTCTCGATCGACCACGGCGACGGCGTCGTCAGCTCGATCGAGCCGGTGGCCGCCGCCGTGACGGCGGGCGTGCCGGTGCGGGCCGGCGAGCCGGTCGCGATCGTCGCGACGGGCGGTCACTGCGACGACGAGTGCGTGCACCTCGGCGTGCGCGTGCACGGCGAGTACGTCTCCCCGCTGCTGTGGTTCGGCGGCGTGCCGCGCGCGGTGCTCCTCCCGATGGGCGGGTGAGCGTCCGCCTCGTCAGGCGCGCGGGTGCGCCGTGCGGTAGGTCTGCTTGAGCCGCTCGGCTGAGACGTGGGTGTAGATCTGCGTCGTGCCGAGGTTCGCGTGCCCGAGGAACTCCTGCACGGCGCGGAGGTCGGCGCCGCCGTCGAGCAGGTGCGTCGCAGCGCTGTGCCGGAAGGCGTGGGGGCCGGCCGGGCCGGACCCGGGAAGTTCCGCGAGGAGTCCGGCGACGAGGCGGTGCACGCTCCGGACGCCGAGACGCGCTCCCCGGACGCCGACGAAGACCGCTCGGCCCGCTTCCGCAGCGGATCCGCCCGCCGTCGCCGCGGCGGCGAGGAGCGCCGGTCGAGCGGAGGCGAGGTAGCGGTCGAGCGCGGCGGCGGCGGGGGCGCCGTACGGCACGACGCGCTCCTTCGCCCCCTTGCCCGTGACGCGGACCGTCCGATTCCCCCGGTCGACGTCGTCGACGTCGAGCCCGACGAGTTCGGAGACGCGGAGCCCGCACGCGTAGAGCAGTTCGACGACGGCGAGGTTCCTGACGGCCACCGGCTCGCCCTCCGCGGCTTGCGCCTGCAGGCCGTCGAGCAGCGTGGCGACGGCGGGCGCCGCCACGACGCGGGGCAGGGTGCGCTTCGCGCGCGGGGCGCGAAGGCGGGCGGCCGGGTCGACCGGGAGGATGCCCGTGCGTTCGAGCCAGGCGCAGAACCCCCGAGCGGAGGCGGCGCGCCGCGCCACGGTGGCGCGTGCGAGGCCCCGCTCGGTCGCCTCCCAGAGCCAGTCGCGCAGCAGGTCCAGGTCGACGGCGTCGACGCCGGTCGCCGAACGGTGCTCGGCGAACCGCCCCAGGTCGGCGAGGTCGGATGCGTAGGCCGCCACGGTGTGCTCCGAGTGGCCGCGCTCGAGGCGGACGTGCTCGAGGTAGGCGTCGACGGCGTCGTCCATGCCCGTCGGGCGGACGGCGGTGCGCGCCAGAATCCGCGACGAGCCATCCTCCGCCGGATCAGCCATCCGTCACCCATTCCCGCTTCCGCGAGAAGCGGTCGAGCCGGCCCTCCTCGTCGAGGGCTTCGACCTCGGCGAGGAACTGCTCGCCGAAGCTGGTGATCTCGCCGAACGTCCCGACCGGGACCACGGACGTGACGACGGCGTCGTCGAAGCAGTGCACGAGCGAGAACGACCTGCCGCCGTCGATGCCGACGAGGTGGCGCGCGGGCGCGGAGAGGTCCATCGTGTAGGCGAGCGAACCGGCCACGGAGACGGGGATCCCGGCGAACGTGCCCTGGGTCGGGTAGTGCAGGTGCCCTCCGAGGATGGCGCGGACGTCGCGATCCCTCAGGACTTCGGCGAACTCGTCCTGCCGCCTGAGCTCGAGGACGTCCATCAGGGCCAGGGGCGTCGCGATGGGGGCGTGGTGCAGCGCGACGATCGTCCCGTTCGGCGCGGGCTCGGCCAGCACGGCGTCCAGCCAGTCCAGCGTCTCGGCTTCGAGGATGCCGTGGTGGTACCCGGGCACGCTCGAATCCACCGCGACGATGCGCAGGCCATCGAGGTCGATCACCTGGTTGACGGGGCTCTCGTCGCCGCTGTCGTCGTCGAGGAGCACGCGCCGGAAGGGCGCCCGCTCGTCGTGGTTTCCCATCACCCAGATCACCCGAGCGCCGGTCGCCGCGGCGACGGGGTCGAGCGCGGCACGGACGCGATGGTAGGCGTCCTCCTCGCCGAGATCGGCGATGTCTCCGCTGACGAGGATCGCGTCGAGTCCGCCCGCCATTCGGGCGATCTGCTCAGATGCGTGTTCGAGTTGGGTGACGGTGTCGGCGCGACCGCCGAGTCGGGCACCGCCCTCGAGGAGGTGCGTGTCGCTGAGGTGCGCGATCACGTGACGTGCCGCGGGGTACCTGCCGAGCCGAGGATGATCCATGTCTGCCTCCGCCGCCAGCCTAGAACCACCGTCCACGTGAAGCCGAGCCTCAATCGGGGGGTCGCCGAACCCAGCCCTCGTCGGATCGGGCCGCGAGGCCCGTGGCGTCCAGGGCCCCGAGCGCGCCCATGACGGCGCCGGACCCCATCCCGGTGGATCGCACGAGCTCGTCGATGGTGCGCCGGCGGCGCACCCCGAGCGCATCCAGCACGCGTCGTTCCTCCGAGGTGAGCCCGTCGAGGACGTGCTGACGTGCCGGCGCGCCGACCCGACGCGTTCCGTCCCCGTCGCGCCCGCCGCCGTCGACCGTGACGAGTTCCGCCATCTGCGCGGCATCCGTGACGCAGACCGCGTCGAACTCGCGGAGCAGGCGGTGACATCCGGCCGACGCCGGGCTCGTGACCGCCCCCGGCACCGCCCCCAGCGGACGCCCGAGCGTCGCCGCGTGACCGGCGGTGTTGAGCGACCCGGATCGCATGCCCGCCTCGAGCACGACCGTCGCGCCGGCCGCGGCGGCGATCAACCTGTTGCGTTGGAGGAAGCGCCAGCGCGTCGGTGCCGCGCCGCACGGCAGCTCGGAGACCACCGCGCCCGTGTCGGCGATGCGGCCGAGCAGCGTCTCGTGACCGGCCGGGTAGTAGCGGTCGACGCCCCCGGCCAGGAATGCCACAGTGGTGCCGCCCGCGGCGAGCGCCGCCCGATGCGCCGTGCCGTCGATGCCGTACGCGCCGCCGGAGACGACGGCGAACCCGCGGTCGACGAGCCCGGCGGAGGACTCGATGGCGACATGCTCGCCGTATCCGGTCGCGGCGCGTGCGCCGACGAGGGCGATGGACGGCGACTCGGAGAGCGCGGCCGGACGTCCGCGGACCCACAGTGCGAGCGGCGCGTGCGCGCCGAGGTCGTCGACCCGGTCCGGCCACGCGTCGTCGTCGGGGAGCAGCAGGTGCGCGCGCACGCGCGCGGCCTGCGCGATCGATCGGGCGAACGCGGCCGCGTCGAGCCTGGGGAGCCACCGCGCGAGTCCGGCGGAGAGTTCACGGGGACTCGGGACATCGACCCCGCCGGGCGCGCGAGCCGCGACCTCCTCGGCCAGCTCGGGCCCTGGCCGAACGGCGAGGAGCCCGGTCGCGGCCCGGCGGGCGCCGAGCACGCCGACGACCCGGCCGAGCACGCCGTCGCCGGGCTCGGAGAGGTAGCCGAGCAGCGCGGCCGCGACCGCCGCCTCGGGGTCGCTCGACGCGGTCGAGCCCGACCACGCCCTGACCGCGGTCAGCGCGTCGGCGGCGCCGCGCGCGAGGGCGCCGAGCGGATCGCCGCTCATGCCGCGGTCCCCAAGCGCATGGCGAGGGCGCGTCCGACGTGCTCGGCGTCCGGGCGGTCGGCGCCATCGAGATCGGCGATCGTCCAGGCGACCTTGAGCACCCGGTCGTAGCCCCGCATCGTGACGCCGCCGCGCTCGAGCGAGCGATCGAGCGCGCGGGTCGCCGCCGGGCCGGGATGCAGTCCGCCGTCGCCTCGGAGCCATGGCCCGGGCATCTCGGCGTTGGTGCGCCAGGGCGTGCCGGCCAGCCGCCGCGCCGCGGCGTCCCTCGCCTGCACGACGAGCCGGCGCGCCTCCTGCGAGGTCATGGTCGGGGTCGTCCCTGGCTCGCCGACCCGATCCCGCTCCACCTTGAGCCTCGACGGCGTGATCCGGTGCACGGGCAGTCGCAAGTCGACGCGATCGAGCAGGGGCCCGGAGATGCGCGCGAAGTACCGCCGCCTGGTCGCGGGCGGGCACGCGCAGCCCTCCTCCGGCGAGTCCCCGCCGCCGCAGGGGCACGGGTTCGCCGCGAGCACGAGCTGGAATCGGGCGGGGAAGGTGGCGACGGAGTTCGCGCGGTGGATGGTGATCCGGCCCGACTCGAGCGGTTGGCGGAGCGCATCGAGCACGCCGGCGGGGAACTCCGGCGCCTCGTCGAGGAAGAGCACGCCGTGGGATGCGCGCGCGGCGGCGCCCGGGCGGATTCCCCGGCTCCCTCCGCCGACCATGGCCGCAGCGCTCGCGGTGTGATGCGGCGCCTCGAACGGCGGGCGCACCGACAGCGTCTCGCCGATCGGGTGGCCGGCGAGCGAGCGCAGCGAGGCGACCTCGAGCGCCGCCTCCGGCGAGAGGTCGGGAAGGATGCCGGGCAGACGCGACGCGAGCATCGTCTTTCCCGCGCCCGGCGGTCCGGCCAGGAGCAGGTGATGACCGCCGGCCGCCGCGACGAGCAGCGCCTGGCGCGGCTCGTCGCCGCCGACGACGTCGGCGAGGTCTCCATCGGGCGCCATGGCACCCGACGGCGGCTCCGACGCGTCGCCCTCGACGGCCGACCCGCCGACGCTGCCGGTCTCCGCCCCGGGCTCGCCGCCGTGCCGTTCCACCGCCTCGCGGAGGCTCGCCACGGCGACCACCTCGACGCCGGGCACGAGGCGGGCTTCGGCGGCATTCGCGGTCGGCACCATCACCCGCTCGCACCCCGCGCGCGCCGCGGCCAGCACCGCGGGCAGGATCCCATGCGTCGGGCGGAGCCGCCCGTCGAGCCCGAGCTCGCCGAGGTGCACGAATCGGGCGACGGACTCCGCGTCAACCGTGCCCGCCGAAGCCAGGCAGGACAGCGCGATCGCGAGGTCGAAGGCCGAGCCGTGCTTCGGCAACGACGCCGGGGAGAGGTTCACGGTCAACCGCCGCGCGGGGAGCGGACACCCCGCGTTCCCGGCGGCCGAGCGGACGCGCTCACGCGCCTCGCCGAGCGCGGTGTCGGGCAGGCCGATGATGACGAAGGCCGGGAGCTGGCTCGACAGGTCGGCCTCGACCTCGACGACCGACCCGGAGAGCCCCACGAGGGCGATCGCCCTGGTGCGTGCGACGGCCATCAGCCGATGCCCTGGAGGTGCTCGATGATCGCCGGCCCCGACGACGGCGCGTGCACCGCGACGGCGTCGATGCGGATGCGCGCGGCCTGATGGTCGTTCGCCTCGCACCACGCGACGGCGAGGCGACGCAGGCGGGCGAGCTTCATCTCGGTGATCGCCTCGAACGGGTGGCCGAAGGCCGGTCCGGTGCGGGTCTTCACCTCGGCGAAGACGGTGCAGTCGCCGTCGCGCAGCACGAGGTCGAGTTCGCCGTGCGTGCAGCGCCAGTTGCGGTCGATGACGCGCATGCCGCGCGCCTCGAGGTGGTCGGCCGCGACCTGTTCGCCGCGCCGCCCGAGTTCGATGTTGTGGGCCATGGGCCCAGCGTCGCGATCGGGCGGCGACGGCAGGGCGCGTCGAGACGGGTCCGTGGCCGAACCCGTCGACCGGAGGCCGGTGGAGGACGGCTCGCAGCCCGGCTACTCCTCGAGCGCGAGGTCCTTCGGAAGCTCGAACTCGCGCGTGGCGAGCTCCTCCACGTTCACGTCCTTGAAGGTCAGCACGCGCACCGACTTCACGAAGCGGTCGGCTCGGTAGACGTCCCAGACCCAGACGTCCTTCATCGACAGTTCGAAGTAGAAATCGTGCTCGGTGTCGCGGCGCACCAACTCGACCTCGTTCGCGAGATAGAAGCGCCGCTCCGTCTCGACCACGTACTTGAACTGCGTGACGATGTCGCGGTACTCGCGGTACAGCGCGAGCTCCACTTCACGGTCGTAGTCGTCGAACTCGTCCTCATCCATCGTGGATCATCCTACTTCGAGGTCGAACAGCGACGGCGCCGGTTCGGGCGACCGGTCGTGCAGCCAGGTGCGCCGGTGCAGCGCGCTCGGCCCGTGCTCGGCGATCGCGGCGAAGTGCGCGGCGCTCGAGTACCCCTTGTTCTCGTGCCAGTGGTAGAGCGGCGTCTCGTCGTGCGCCCTGCGCATGCCCCGATCACGGTGCACCTTGGCGATGACGGATGCCGCGGACACCGACGCGCAGTCGCGGTCGGCCTTGATGCGCGTGATGACCTGCGCCCGGTGCTCGATGGACTGGCTGAGCCAGTCGTAGTTGCCGTCGAGCACCAGCGGTGCGCCCGCGACCAGCCCGCGGTCGACACCGAGGGCGGCGAACGCCCGCGCGCCGGCGAGGCCGAGGCACGCCATGATGCCGAGGCGATCGATCTCCTCGGCACTCGCCTCGCCGACCGCCGACGCGTGGACCCACGATGCTGCACGCGGCGCGAGCAGTTCGCGCTTCGGCTCGGGCAGGAGCTTCGAGT
Organism: Agromyces zhanjiangensis; assembly: GCF_040496055.1. NCBI lineage: Bacteria > Bacillati > Actinomycetota > Actinomycetes > Micrococcales > Microbacteriaceae > Agromyces > Agromyces zhanjiangensis. Next base: position 573,150 of record NZ_JBEPKB010000002.1, read on the forward strand.
CGCGCAGGCCCGCCGGCATCCGCTTCACCGTCGTGTCGATCACGACGATCCCGACCGTCACGGGGCCCGCGAGCGCCCCGCGGCCCACCTCGTCGCACGCGAGCACGACGGGGGCTCCCCCGGCCAGGAGGTCGCGCTCCAGCTTCAGCGTCGGCACCCCGGCGGGAGGCACGTCAGCCGGTCCCCTCGTCGACGCCCGCGAACACCTCGGGGTAGTTGTCGAGCCAGGCCCAGTTCGAGATCGGCCAGCTCACCACGACGGCGCGACCGACGACGTTCTCGATCGGCACGAAGCCCTCGAGCGGCGTCCCCGTGTTATAGCGGGAGTCCTTCGAGTTGTAGCGGTTGTCGCCCATGACCCAGAGGGAGTCGTCGGGGACGGTCACGTCGAAGTCGTCGCGCGACACCTTGGTCTCGCCGGGCGGCAGCGCGACGTAGGGCTCGTCGAGCGGCACGCCGTTGACGGTCATCTGGCCGAGCGCGTTGCAGCACACGACGTGGTCGCCCGGGAGGCCGACGACCCGCTTGACGAGGTGGTCGTTGGAGTCGGGCGCGGCGAGTCCGACGAACGCGAGGAAGCCGTCGACGACCGCGACGAGCGGCGGGCGCGCCTCCTCGGAGCGAGCGGGCAGCCACCCGCCCGGGTCCTTGAACACGACGACGTCGCCGTGCTCGATTGGCGTGACCTCGGGCACGAGCTGGTTGACGATGATGCGGTCGTCCTGCATCAGCGTCTCCTCCATCGACTGCGACGGGATGAAGAACGACCGGATCAGGAACGTCTTGATGAGGAACGAGACGAGCACGGCGACCAGGAAGATCACCACCAGGTCACGGAGGAACAGCAGTGTGCTCCGGCGGCGCGAGGACGCCCCGGAGGTGGCGCGTTCGTCGCGCTGCGTACGTGTGTCTTCAGTCATGAAACGGCTCGAGCTCCCCGCCCCAGTCTAGGGGTGAGGAGCTCGAGCGGATGACGCGTTCGGAACGGCGCGCGGGCCGATCAGTTCTCGCGCTTCTCCTTGATCTTCGCCTTCTTGCCGCGGAGCTCGCGCAGGTAGTAGAGCTTGGCGCGACGGACGTCACCGCGGGTGACGACCTCGATGTGGTCGATCACCGGCGAGTGGACCGGGAACTTGCGCTCGACGCCCACCTGGAAGCTGATCTTGCGGACGGTGAAGGTCTCGCGCACGCCCTCGCCCGAGCGGCCGATGACGACGCCCTGGAAGACCTGGATGCGCGAACGGGTGCCTTCGACGATGTTGACGTGCACCTTGACGGTGTCGCCCGGGCGGAAGTCCGGGATGTCCGAGCGGAGGCTCGCGGCGTCGACGTGGTCGAGGATGTGCATGATGGTTCGCTCTCTGCGCCCGCCACCGGTCGAACGCGGATCTGATTGGAAGAAGAGTTCGGTGCCGTTCGCGCGATCACTCGCGACGTGCGGGCTCCCCGGAGGCAGAGCCATGCGACGGCACGAACAACCATTCTGCCAGATCGGATGGCTCCCGGCCAAAAGCGCTGAACGGATGCCCCGACCCGACGCGGCGGGGACGGAGGCGGACGCGGGTCAGCCCCGCGGCTCCTCCCAGCGCCGCTCCTCGCGGATCACGATGACCTCGCCGGCGTCGTCGGCCGGCGTCCGCCGCGGGTCGCCGCCGACGCGCTGGGCGGTCGAGCCCTCGGCGACGAGGCGCTCGTACTCGTCCATCGTCGCGCGCACGCGGCGTGCGCCGTCGCGGAGGAGCCGCCAGATCGCGTACCAGAACGCGGCGATGCCGCCGACCATCGCGAGTACGGCGAAGGTGATGCCGGTCGGTCCGTAGAATCCCGCGGCGACGATCAGCAGGTGCCAGGCGCCGAGCACCGCGACATCCGACCAGGCGACCGCCTTCGCCTGGCGCACGTCGGGCCGCGCGGCCACGAGCAGGGCGACGATGCCGAGCATGACGAACGCGACGGGCGTGGCGAACATGAGGCCGAGCACGCCCCACCCGCTCGAGCCGAAGATCGCGTAGCCGAGGAGCAACCAGACCGGCAGCACGATCGCGGCGGCGAACTGCCACCGGTAGAACCCGCGTCGGATGAGCATGCGCCCAGCGTACTTGGGGCCGCTGGGGGCCGGCCGGGTGTTCACTCAGGGCGGAGCCGCCAGAATGGGAGGCGGAGAGGATGAGCGTGATCGAACTGAGGACCCCTGCCGAGATCGAGGAGATGCGTCCCGCGGGCCGCTTCGTGGCGAGCGTGCTGGAGGCGACGTCGAAGGCTGCGGCCGTCGGCGTCAACCTGCTGGAGCTCGACGCGCTCGCGCACGAGATGATCCGGAAGGCCGGCGCGGAGAGCTGCTACATCGACTACCACCCGTCGTTCGGTGCCAGCCCGTTCGGGAAGGTCATCTGCACCTCGGTCAACGACGCCGTGCTGCACGGCCTCCCCCACGACTACCGGTTGCAGGACGGCGACCTGCTGAGCCTCGACTTCGCCGCCTCGGTCGACGGCTGGGTCGCCGACTCGGCGGTGTCGATCGTCGTCGGCACCCCGCGCGACGAGGACCTGCGGCTCATCGACACGACGCAGCGCGCGCTCGACGCGGGCATCGCCGCCGCGCGCCCCGGCAATCGCATCGGCGACATCTCGCGCGCGATCGCCGACGTCGCGAAGGCCGAGGGCCTCTCGATCAACACCGACTTCGGCGGCCACGGCGTCGGCCGCACGATGCACGGCGACCCGCACATCCCGAACAACGGGCGCCCCGGGCGCGGGCTGCCGCTGAAGCCCGGCCTGGTCGTCGCGATCGAGCCGTGGTTCCTGCACCGCACGGACCGCATCTTCACGGACCCCGACGGCTGGACGCTCCGGAGCGTCGACGGCTCGCGCGGGGCGCACTCCGAGCACACGGTCGCCATCACCGACGGCGACCCGATCGTGCTGACCCGGCGGGGCTGAGCCCGCCGGAAGAGCCGCCCTACGCGACCGGGCTCGGCGCCCCGACCCCGGCGCGGTCGAGGACGAGCTCGACGATTCCCGGCGGTGGTGCGGCATCCGCGCGCAGCAGGGGCGCCGCGGTCACGTCGGCGCCGGCCGACGCCGCGAGGTCGTGGAAGTGGCCGGGCGCGAGCAGGTACGTCGCCGCCACGATGCGCGAGAGCGGGTGGGTGGCACGGGCGAAGCCGACGGATTCCGCGAGCGTCGGCCGCGCAGCGGAGAGGAACCCGATCGTCACGAGCCGGCCGAGGCGTTCGCCGAGCCTGCGGGCGACGGCACGGCAGTCCTCGACCGCCCGGGCATCGCTCGACCCCGCGGCCGCGAGCACGACGCGGTCGCCGGGCGCCAGCCCCGCCTCGCGGAGACGCTCGACGAGCACGTCGACGAGCCGCTCATCGGGCCCGAGCGCGCCGGCGAGACCGGTGCGACGTCCGTGGGCCGCCTCTGCGAGGTCGACGTGCACGTGGTAGCCGGCGGAGAGCAGGAGCGGGACGACCGTCACGTCGGCGTCGTCGCCGACGGCCTCGAGCACGGTGGCCACGTCGGGCTCCTGGACGTCGACGAACGCGTCGATCACGTCGCAGCCGACGGGCGCCGATGCGCGCACCTCGGCGACGAGCGCCGCGACCGCGGCACGGCCCGCCCGAGACGACGTGCCATGCGATGCCGCGATGACCGTCGCGCGCCTCACGCGTCGACCTCCACCTCGAGCATCCCGCCGATGACGCGCGTGCGGAACGTGCGCAGTCCGAGGGCCGGGTCGGTGAAGCACTCCCCCGTGCCGAGGTCGTAGACCTCCTTGTGCAACGGCGACGCGATGGTGGGCCGCTCGGCGCGCGAGCCCACGATGCCACGTGCCATGACCGGTGCTCCAGTGTGCGGGTCGTGGTGGTCCACGGCGTACACCTCCTCGTCATCGACCCTGACGAGGGCGACGAGCCGCGACCCGATGAGCGCCACCTCGCCCCAACCGGGCTCGAGGTCGGCGATCCCGCAGGCGCGGATCCACCGGGTCGTGAGTTCGATCGTCGACGTCATCTGGGGTCCTCCTCGTCGTCGCCACCGACGCTACGGATCGGATGTTTCCCCGACCCCGCCATTGGTGTTTCACCGGGGTGAAACCGCCCTCACATGACGCGCGGCGTCATGCAAGGTCCCCGAGCGCTTGTGTTACGGCTCCGAAACAGGGGCGAAACCGCGCCGCCGTACGCTCACCGTCAACCCAGGACCGGAGGAGCCATGAACGACACCGAGATCGACGCCGTCGCCCCGCGCGACGTCCTCGTCGTCGGCGGCGGGCCCGCCGCCCACCGACTGGCCGACAGCCTGCACGCCCGCGACGGCGGCCGCACGCTCCGCCTGACCGTCGTCGCCGACGAGGTGCACGCCCCGTACGACCGGGTCGCGCTCAGCACCCGCCTGGCCGACACCACCGCCGACCTCGCGCTGCCCGCCACGCCGTGGTCCGAGGGCTCCGTGCGCCTCATCACGGGCGAGCACGTCGCCGAGGTGGATGCCGCGGCCGGCGTCGCGACGACGGCGAACGGGGTGGAACTCCGTTTCGACGAACTCGTCCTCGCGACCGGCTCGAGCGCACCCGTGCCGCCGATCCCGGGCAGCGAGCACATCCGCGTCTACCGCACGATCGACGACGTCGACTCCCTCGTGGCGGAGACGCGCGAGCTCTCCGCGCGCCTCGGCCGCGCCCCACGCGTGGTCGTCGCGGGCGGCGGCCTGCTCGGCCTCGAGGCCGCGGGCGGCCTCGCGAAGCTCGGTGCGGACGCCGCGATCGTGCACTCCGGATCCTGGCTGATGTCGGCGCAGCTCGACGAGGGCGCCGGGCGCGCCCTCGGGCGCATCATCGCCGGCCAGGGCATCGACCTGCACCTCGGGGTCCGCCCCGCGAAGGTGCTCACGGGCAGCGGCGGCGTCGTGGGGGTGGAGCTCACCGACGACCGCCGCGTCGACGCCGACCTCGTCGTGTTCGCGATCGGGATCACGCCGCGCGACGAGCTGGCTCGGGCGATGGGGCTCGAGCTGGGGCCGCGCGGGGGGGTCGCGATCGACACGGGCTGCGCGGCATCCGCCCCGCACGTCTGGGCGATCGGCGAGGTCGCGAGCTTTGAGGGCCGCTGCACCGGCCTCGTCGCCCCGGCGAACGCGATGGCCGAGGTCGTCGCCGACCGGCTGCTGGGCGGCGCAGCCGAGTTCACGACGGTCGACGACGCGACGAAGCTGAAGCTCGCGGGCGTCGACGTCGCGAGCTTCGGCGACGCGCTCGCCAGGACCGATCAGGCCCTCGAGATCGTCTACGCCGACCCCGCGCGCGGCATGTACCAGAAGCTCGTCATGACCGACGACGCGAAGACGCTGCTCGGCGGCATCTTCGTCGGCGACGCCTCGCCGTACGCGTCGCTGCGGCCGCTGCTCGGCACCGAGCTGTCGGGCGAGCCCGCGGCCTACCTGTCGGCGTCGGGCATGGAGGCGCCCGCGGGCGACGAGCTCCCGGCATCCGCCCTGGTCTGCGCCTGCAACAACGTCGCGGCCGGCACGATCCGCGACGCGGTGAACGGGCCGCACGGCGAGCACGCCGAGGGCTGCGCCGAGCTCGGGCCGCTCAAGGCCTGCACGCGCGCGGGCACCCAGTGCGGGTCGTGCGTGCCGCTCGTGAAGAAGCTGCTCGAAGCCGAGCTGAAGAAATCGGGCAAGACGGTCTCGCGCGCGCTCTGCGAGCACTTCCCGATCTCGCGGCAGGAGATCTTCGAGTCCGTCAGGGTGCTCGAGCTGACCTCGTTCGAGGAGATCATCGGCCGGCTGGGCACGGGGCGGGGCTGCGACGTGTGCAAGCCGGTGGTCGCCTCGGTGCTCGCCGCCCAGCACGGCTCGTACATCCTCGACGGCGGCCGCGGCGGCCTCCAGGACACGAACGACCGCGCCATGGCGAACATGCAGAAGGACGGCACGTACTCGGTCGTGCCGCGCATCCCGGCGGGCGAGATCACGCCGCAGAAGCTCGCCGTGATCGCGCAGGTCGCCACCGACTTCGGGCTGTACACGAAGATCACCGGCGGCCAGCGCATCGACCTGTTCGGGGCCCGGCTCGACCAGCTCCCCGACATCTGGAAGCGGCTCATCGACGCCGGCTTCGAGTCGGGCCAGGCGTACGGCAAGGCGCTCAGGAACGTGAAGAGCTGCGTCGGCTCGACCTGGTGCCGCTACGGCGTGCAGGACTCGGTCGCGATGGCGATCCGCCTCGAGCTCCGCTACCGGGGGCTGCGGTCGCCGCACAAACTGAAGTTCGGCGTCTCGGGCTGCGCGCGCGAATGCGCGGAGGCGCGAGGCAAGGACGTCGGCGTGATCGCCACCGACCAGGGCTGGAACCTCTACGTCGGCGGGAACGGCGGGTTCCAGCCCACGCACGCGCAGTTGCTCGCGAGCGACCTCGACGACGAGACCCTCATCCGCTACGTCGACCGCTACATGATGTACTACATCCGCACCGCCGACCGCCTGCAGCGCACGGCCCGGTGGATCGAGGACATCGAAGGCGGCCTCGACCACGTCCGCGACGTGGTCGTGCACGATTCGCTCGGCCTCGCCGACGAACTCGAGGCGGCGATGGCGACGCACGTCGACACGTACGAGGACGAGTGGGCGGCCACCCTCGCCGACCCCGAGCGGCTCCGCCGCTTCCGACCGTTCGTGAACGCCCCCGACCCCGACGACGCCGCAGGCGCGGCCGTCTCGGCGCTCGCCCGCGTCGAGGAGCGCGGCCAGCTCCGGCCGGCCCGGCCCGACGAGATCGCCCGCGGCGAGGCCGTGCTCGTCGCCGGACCCACCATCCCGGTCAGGGGGGCCGACGCGTGACCGGGCGCGTGACGCTCGTCGGCGGCGGTCCCGGGCGCGAGGAGCTCCTCACCGTCGCGGCCGTCCGAGCGCTCGGCTCGGCGGACGTCGTGCTGTACGACCGGCTCGCGCCGCACGCACGCCTCGCCGAGCTCGCGCCCGACGCCGAGCTCGTCGACGTCGGCAAGCAGCCCGGCCATCACGCCATGCCGCAGGAGGAGATCGAGGCCCTCCTCGTCGCGCACGCGCTCGCGGGCCGCCACGCCGTCCGCCTGAAGGGCGGCGACCCCTACGTCTTCGGGCGCGGCGGCGAGGAGGTCCTCGCGTGCCACCGGGCCGGCGTGCCCGTCGAGGTCCTCCCGGGCGTGACGAGCGCCGTCGCCGTGCCCGGCGCCGCCGGCATCCCCCTCACGCATCGCGGCATCAGCCGCCTCTTCACCGTGGTGTCCGGGCACGCGCCGCTCAGCGACGACGAGCTCCGCCACCTCGCCGGTCTCGGCGGAACGATCGTCGTGCTCATGGGGGTGGGCACGCTCCCGCAGCTCGCCGCAGGGCTCGCCCGCCACGGCATGGCGGGATCGATGCCGGTCGCGATCATCGAGCGCGGCTTCCGCTGCGACCAGCGCACGACGGTCGCCGACCTCGCCGGCATCGTCCCGGCGGCGGGGCTCGCGGGTGTCGCCTCCCCCGCGGTGATCGTGGTCGGCGAGGTGGTGCGGCTCGCGCACGACGGCGACCGCACCGCCGCCGAGCTCATGGAACGCGCGGCCGGATTCGCAGGGGCGGCCGCATGACGGACCACGTCGAGGCGACGATCGGGTTCCGGCCCGACCAGCTCGAGGGGTTCCGGATCGGCGTCACGAGCGACCGCCGATCCGCGGACCTCATCGACGCGTTCGTGCGTCGCGGCGCCCAAGTGGTGCACGCGCCGACCATCCGCATGGCGAACGCCAGCTCCGACGAGCCCGTGATCGCCGACACGCGCGCGATCATCGAGGCCCGGCCCGACGTGCTCCTCGCGACGACGGCGTACGGCGTCCGACGCTGGTTCGAGGTGGCGGATGCCGCGGGGCTCGGCGACGACCTGCTGTACGCGCTCGGGCGCACCGCGATCCTGGTCCGCGGCCCGAAGGCGCGCGGCGGCATCCGCGCGGCCGGCCTCGACGACGTCGGCATGAGCGCCGAGGAGACCACCGAGTCGCTCATCGACGAAGTGCTCGCGACGCGTCCGCCGGGCCTCACCGTCGCGGTGCAGCTGCACGGGTACCTGCCCCCCGACGCCCTCGACCGACTGCGCGACGCGCACGACCGGGTCCTCACCGTCGAGCCGTACCGCTGGATCGATCCCGACCTCACCGACGAGCGCGTGGACCGACTCATCGAGGCCGCATGCACGGGCGGCCTCGACTGCATCACGTTCACGAGCGCGCCGGCCGTGCACGCACTGCTCATGGCCGCCGAGGCCCGCGGCAGGTACGACGACCTCGTCGACGCGATGCGCGGGCCGGTGGTCGCGGCGACGGTCGGGCCCGTGACCTCCGCGCCGCTCGTCGCGGCCGGGATCCACCCGCTCCAGCCGGACCGGTACCGTATGGGCGCCATGATCCGCCAGGTGTGCGAGCACCTCGAGGAGGAGCGGGTCCTCCGGCTCGAGACGCAGCACGGACCGCTCGCGCTGCGGGGCTCGGTCGTCGAGGTGCGCGGACGCCGCGTGGCGCTGCCGCCCGTCGCGCTCTCGATCCTCCGTTCGCTCGTCCGGGCCCGCGGGTCCGTCGTCGCACGCGAGCGCCTCGCCGCCGGAATGCCGGGTGGCGCCGACGAGCGTGCGCTGGAGGTCGCCCTGAGCCGCCTGCGGCAGACCCTCGGCGTGCCCGGCCTCATCTCGACCGTGGTCAAGCGCGGGTACCGGATCGACGTCTGACCATGACCTCACATCGACCTCGGGGATGGGTGAGCAGGTGGGAACACGAAGTTCACCACCCGCGCCGGTCGGGGAAACACGCCGCGGATAGCGTCGCCTCACCAGCTCGACGAGAGCCCGACTTCCACCGGAGGCAACGATGACCGAGACCCTGTCCGCCACCACGGCAGCGGCCCCCGCCGCCGTCACCGCGCCCGGCGCGCCGCCCGCGGTCGCGGGTGCCCTCACCCGCCGTCCCGGCCGTTGGATCGACGGCTGGGACCCCGAGAACCACGTCCAGTGGGAGGGAGAGGGCCGGCGCATCGCCGCCCGCAACCTCCGTTGGTCGATCTTCGCCGAGTTCCTCGGCTTCGTCGTCTGGCAGCTCTGGTCGATCGTGGTCGTCTCGCTCCCGGCCGCCGGGTTCGCGTTCGAGACGGGCCAGGTGTTCTGGCTCATCTCGATCCCCGCGCTCGTCGGGGCGACGCTCCGCATCCCGTACACGTTCATGGTCCCGCGCTTCGGGGGCCGCAACTGGACGATCGTCTCGGCGGGCCTGCTGCTCATCCCGGCGATCGGCCTCGCGATCGCGGTGTCGAACCCTGAGACGCCCTTCGGCGTCATGCTCGCGATCGCCGCGCTCGCCGGCTTCGGCGGCGGCAACTTCGCGAGCTCGATGGCGAACATCACCTACTTCTATCCCCAGCGCGAGAAGGGCTGGGCGCTCGGCCTGAACGCCGCAGGCGGCAACCTGGGCGCGTCGGTCGCGCAGTTCGTGGTGCCGATCGCGATCACGATCGGTGCGGCGGTCACGCTGAACCTCCCGCTCGCGGGATGGATCTGGGTGCCGTTCATCCTCATCGCGATGGTCGGGGCGGCGCTCCGCATGGACAACCTCTCGAACGCGAAGGCGGATGTCGCGGCCTCGCTCGCCGCGCTGAAGGAGCCGCACCTGTGGATCCTCGCCGTGCTCTACATCGGCACGTTCGGCTCGTTCATCGGGTTCGCGGGCGTCTTCCCGAAGCTCATCGCCGACCAGTTCCCCGACTTCTCCGCCTTCCACGTCGGGTCGGCGACCCTGTCGCTCGCGTTCATGGGCGCGCTCGTCGGCTCGCTCGCCCGCCCCTACGGCGGTCGTCTCGCCGACCGCTTCGGCGGCACGCAGATCACGATTGCGGCCTTCGCCGTGATGGCGCTCGGCGCGCTCGCGGTGGTGTGGACGCTCCCGAGCGGGAACTTCTGGCTCTTCCTCAGCCTGTTCCTGGTGCTGTTCACGGCCTCGGGTGTGGGCAACGGCTCGACCTACCGGATGATCCCGACCGTGTTCGCCCTCCGTGCCGGCGCGCACAACGCGCACGAGTCGGCCGGCGACGTGAGCTCGCAGCGGAAGGCGGCCGCCGCGCTCGGCATCATCTCGTCGGTCGGCGCGTACGGCGGGTTCGTGATCCCGCAGCTGCTCGGCTTCTCGAAGACCACGTACGGCGACTACACGACGGGGCTCGGCTGGTTCGTGTGGGCGTACGCGGTGATGCTCCTCATCACCGCGGGCGTCTACCTGACGCTCGCCAAGCGCTCGGGACACCGCATCTGACCGGGGCGGGTCGGGCGACCTCACCGCCCGACCCGCTCCCGCACCCCATCGACGAACTCCGGAGGACGACATGGCAGCCGACACCCACTGCCCGTACTGCGCCCTCCAGTGCGCGATGACGCTGACCCCGACGGATGCCGCGGCCGCGCCGGATGCCGCCCCGGCGGCGCCGGTGACGGTGGCCGGTCGCGACTTCCCCGCCAACCGCGGCGGGCTCTGCAAGAAGGGCTGGACCTCCGCCGAGCTCCTCGCCTCCCCGTCCCGGCTGACCGCGCCCCTCGTGCGCGCCGCCGACGGCTCGCTCCAGGAGACCACGTGGGATGCGGCCCTCGACCTCGTGGCCGACCGGCTCCGCGGCATCCGCTCGCAGCACGGCGCCGACGCCGTCGGCGTCTTCGGCGGCGGCGGGCTGACGAACGAGAAGGCCTACCTCCTCGGCAAGTTCGCGCGCCTCGCGCTCGGCACGAGCCGCATCGACTACAACGGCCGCTACTGCATGTCGTCGGCCGCCGCGGCGGGCAACCGCGCGTTCGGCATCGACCGCGGGCTGCCGTTCCCCCTCACCGACCTCGACGACGCCGACACGATCCTCCTGCTCGGCACGAACGTCGCCGAGACCATGCCCCCGTTCATCGGCCACCTCGCGGGCGCGCAGGCGGCGGGCGGCCTCGTCGTCGTCGACCCGCGGCGCACGGCGACCGCGCGGCTCACCGACGACGGGCAGGGCCTGCACGTGCAGCCGGCGCCCGGCACCGACCTGGTCCTCCTGCTCGGCCTCGCGCACGTCGTGGTCGCCGAGCGACTCGCCGACGACGCGTACGTGGCCGCGCGCACCACGGGGTTCGCCGCACTCCGGCGGAGCCTCGCCCAGTGGTGGCCCGAGCGCGTGCAGTCGGCGACGGGCGTGCCCGCCACGACGATCCGTGCGATCGCCCGGCGGCTGGCCGCCGGCGGCCGGACCTTCATCCTCACCGGTCGCGGCGTCGAGCAGCACGTCGACGGCACCGACACCGCGACCGCCGCGATCAACCTCGCGCTGCTGCTCGGACTGCCGGGACGCCTCGGCAGCGGCTACGGCACGCTCACCGGCCAGGGCAACGGCCAGGGCGGCCGCGAGCACGGCCAGAAGTGCGACCAGCTCCCCGGCTACCGGAAGATCACCGACCCCGCTGCACGCGACCACGTCGCTCGCGTGTGGGGCGTGGACCCGGCGGAGATCCCCGGGCCCGGGCTGCCGGCGATCGAGCTGCTCGGCTCGCTCGGCCGGCCGGGCGGGGTGCGGGCGCTGCTCGTGCACGGCTCGAACCTCGTGGTGTCCTCCCCGAACGTCGCCGAGGTGCGGCGCGGGATCGAGCGCCTCGACCTCCTCGTCGTGTGCGACTTCGTCCTCTCGGAGACGGCGGCGCTCGCCGACGTCGTGCTGCCCGTGCTGCAGTGGGCCGAGGAGGAGGGGACGATGACGAACCTCGAGGGACGCGTCATCCGTCGTCGCCGGGCGCTCACGCCGCCGGCCGGCGCGCGCGACGAGCTCCGGCTCCTGCACGAGCTCGCGCGGCGGCTCGGCTCGTCCGCGCGCTTCGACACCGACCCGGAGGCGGTGTTCGAGGAGCTGCGCCTCGCGTCAGAGGGCGGCATCGCGGACTACTCGGGGATCGACTACGCCATGCTCGACTCCGGCGCCGAGGCGTACTGGCCGTTCCCGCGCGGCGGCCACGGGACCCCGCGGCTCTTCGCCGAGCGGTTCCACCACGACGACGGCCTCGCCCGCCTGGTCGCCGTCGCCCCCCGCGCGGGCGCCCGCCCGGCGCCGTCGCCCGACGAACTGATCCTCGTGACCGGCCGGCTGCTCGAGCACTACCAGAGCGGCGCGCAGACCCGCCGGGTGCCCGAGCTACTCGGCGCGCAACCCGATGCGCGCGCCGCACTGCACCCGGCGACGGCGGCACGTCTCGGCATCGGCGACGACGAGCCCGTCGAGGTCGCCAACGAACGTGGCACCGTGCGCTGTCGGGCCAGGCTCACCACCGACATCCGCCCCGACGCGGTGTTCCTGCCGTTCCACTACGGCGACGAGCAGGCCGCGAACCTCCTCACCTCGGACGACGTCGACCCGATCTCGTCGATGCCCGAGTTCAAGTCCAACCTCGTGCGCGTCACGCGCCTCGTCGAAGCGGGAGCCGGATCATGACCCCTCTGCGGATCGTCCTCATCGGCTACGGCCCGGTCGGCGCGCGCTTCGTCGAGGAGCTGCTGCCCGACGTCCGCTCGGGCGCCGTCGCGCTCACCGTCGTCGCGGGCGAACCCGTCGAGGCCTACAACCGCGTCCTCGTCGCCGAGTACGCCGTCGGCAACGCCGACCTCGACGCGATGCTCGTCGGCGACCGGGAGGCCGCGGAGGCGTCGGGCGCCGCCGTCCTCCTCGGCGTACGGGCGACGCGGATCGACCGCGACGCCCACCTGGTCCACCTGTCGACGGGCGAGGCGCTCCCGTACGACCGGCTCGTGCTCGCCACCGGGTCGCGCGCGAACGTGCCGACCCTCGACGGGGTCGACCGTCCGCGGCGCGACCTCGCCGACCTCGAGCGCCACCCGTCCACGCTCGTCGCACGCGACGACGAGCTGCCGGCGGGCGTCACCGCGCTCCGCGACCTCGAGGATGCCGAGCGCGTGCTCGCCGCGGTGCGCGGACGCCGACGCATCGTCGTGCTCGGCGCCGGCGTGCTCGGCCTCGAGCTGGCGCTCGCCGCGGCCCACGCCGGCGCGCAGGTGTGCGTCGTGCACCACGGGCCGCACCCCATGCCGCGCAACCTCGACCGCGGTGCCGGGCACGTGCTGCGCTCGGCACTCCGACGCACGGGGATCACCGTCATCGCGCACAGTCGCGCCGAGGCGATCGGGTTCCGCACCGACGCCGACGGCACGCGGCGCTTCGACATGCTCGTCACGGCCGACGGCAAGCAGGTCCGCGGCGACCTCCTCGTGCTCTCGTGCGGCGTGAGCCCGCGGAACGAGCTCGCGACGCTCGCCGGGCTCCGCACCGCCGTGGGCGTCGTCGTCGGGCCCGACCTCCGCAGCTGGAGCGACCCGGACGTCTTCGCGATCGGCGACTGCGCGCAGGTCGTCGAACGGACCGACGAGACCGTCGGCCGACGCATCCTGCCCGGCGCGCCGTCCGGGCTCATCGGGCCCGGTTGGCGGCAGGCCGAGCACCTCGCCGCCGCGCTCGCCGCCGAGGCCGGCGACCGCGAGGCCGGAGCGCCGCTCGCACCGGAGCGGGACGCGATCGTCATGCTCAAGGCCGAGCACGTCGACGTCGTCGCCGTGGGCGACGTCTCGGCCGACCCGTGGGACGACGATGCACTCGCACCGCGTCGGCGCGTCGCCCAGTGGGCGGACCCGGAGCACCTCCGCTACGTGAAGATGGTCACCGAGGACGGGATCCTCACGGGCTTCGCGAGCGTCGGCATGCCGCGGACCGCGGCGGAGCTGACGCTGCTGTTCGAACGTCGAGCCGAACTACCGGCGGACCGCTCGATGCTGCTGCGCTTCGACGGGCCCGACGACGACCCGTCGGCGAACGCCGACGCCTTCGCGCCCGAGGCGACCGTGTGCTGGTGCAACGGCGTGACCGTCGGCCGCATCCAGGAGTCCGCGGCGTGCGGCAGCACCACGGTCGAGTGCGTCGGCCGCGACACGCGGGCCGGCACCGGGTGCGGCGGATGCCGCGGGCGCATCGCCGAGGTCCTCGCACGCGCGGCCGAGGCCGACGAGGCGCCGAGCCTCACCGCCTGACGGCCGCGCACGGGAAGGGGCGCGGCGTCCGCGGCGGTTCCGGGCACGCCTCAGGCGTGCTCGCGCTGCTCCTGCTCGATCGCGGTGTACCGGTCGAGCACCAGTTCGACGAGCGCCGGGGGCGGCGGCTCGCCGGGCACGAGCAGCGGGTCGGCGATCGCGTCGCCGCCCGCCGCGACGGCCTGGTCGTAGAACGTGCCGGGGGCGAGCAGGTACGGCCCGACGACGATGCGCGAACCGGGGTGCACCTCGCGGATCATCTCGATCGCATCGGGCAGTCGCGGGATCGCGGCCGCGATGAACCCGACCGTCACCGACCGGCCGAGGCTCTGGCCGAGTCGTCGCGCGGTCTCGAAGCACTCGCGCACGGCGCGAGGGTCGTTCGAGCCCGCCGCCGCGAGGAGGACCGTGTCGCCGTCGCCGAGTCCCGCGGCGAGCAGGCGCTCGGCGAGCACGTCGACGAGGCGTTGGTCGGGCCCGAGCTCGGCGGCCAGGCGCGCCGAACCGCCGATGCGGTCGAGGCCGAGCGAGAGCCCCGTGCGGACGTGGAACCCCGCGCTCAGCACGAGCGGCACGATGACCGCGTCGGGCTCGGCCGCGGCCTCGAGCGCGGCGCCGATGTCGGCGTTGCTCGCGTCGACGAACGTGATCGAGACGTCGAGGTCGGGTCGGGCCGATGCGACGCCGTCGATCAGCCTGATGACCGCCTCGCGGTTGGCCGTCGAGGGCGTCCCATGGGTGACGGCGACGAGGCGGAGCGGCGGACGACGGACCGGCTGTGACACGTCTCCGGCATCGCTCGTCCGACCCATCTCACGCCCGCACCTTCCGGCGGAATCCGGTCTCACCCGCCGATCCGACGGTATTCAGGGCGTGTTTCGCCGAGCACACCCACGTGTTTCCGGCGCGTGAAGAGTCCCTCACGCGGGGACGGCGGGAGCGCCGGGTCAGCGGGCGTCGGACCCGTCCGGCGCGTCGCCGTCGAGCAGCTCGGGACGCACGCGGCGCGTGCGCTCGACCTGCTGCTCGTGGCGCCACTCCGCCACGCGCCCGTGGTGCCCGGACAACAGCACCGGTGGGACCTCGAGCCCGCGCCAGACGGCGGGCTTCGTGTAGCTCGGGTACTCGAGCAGGCCGTCCTCGTGCGACTCCTCGACGAGGCTCTCCGGGTTGCCCACCACACCGGGCACCAGGCGGCCCGCGGCCTCGATCATCGCCATGACCGCGACCTCGCCGCCGTTCAGGACGTAATCGCCGAGGCTGATCGGACGCACACGCATGCGCGTCGAGTAGTGGTCGACGACGCGCTGGTCGATGCCCTCGTAGCGACCGCACGCGAACACCAGGTGCTGCTCGGTCGCGAGCTCGCGGGCCGTCGCCTGCGTGAACGGCTCGCCGGCGGGCGACGGCACCACGAGGAGCGCCTCCGAATGGCCATCGCCGACGATCGAGTCGAGCGCCTCGCCCCACGGCTCGGGCTTCATGACCATGCCCGCGCCACCGCCGTAGGGCGTGTCGTCGACCGTGCGATGGCGGTCGTGGGTGAAGTCGCGGAGGTCGTGGGTGACGACCTCGATGAGGCCCGTCTGCCGCGCCTTGCCGAGCAGCGACAGGTCGAGCACGTCGAAGAACGACGGGAAGATGGTGACGATGTCGATGCGCATCGTCGTCGCCTACGCCGAGTGCGTCTCGTCGGGCGCGTCGGCGTCGGGCGCGTCGGTGACGGGCGCGTCGGCGTCGGGCGCGTCGGTGACGGATGCCTCGGCCTCGACGCCCTCCGCGGGCGCGTCCGCCTCGTCGGAGAGCTCCTCGAACAGCCCGGGCGGGGGCGTGACGGTGAGCGTTCCGGCCTCGACGTCGACCTCGGGCACGAACGCCGCGACGAACGGCACCATGACGTCGCCGCGCTTCGTCTTGACGATCAGGAGGTCCTGCGCGGGCAGGTGGTCGACGTGCGCCACCTGGCCGATGCGCTCGCCGTCGCGGACGACGGCGAGACCGATCAGCTGGTGGTCGTACCAGGCATCGGGCTCGGGCTCCTCGTCGACGGGCTGGTCGACCCACAGGATCGCCTTCACGAGCCCCTCGGCCGCGGTGCGGTCGTCGACGCCCTCGAAGAAGCCGACCGGCTGGCCGTTGTACCAGCGCAGCTCGCGGAACGCGAGCGTGCGGCCGTGCCACGGCGACTCCTCGGGCACCTGCAGCGAGAACACCGCGCCGGGCACGAAGCGCCGCTCGGGGTCGTCGGTGTAGAGCTCGAGCTTGAGGGCGCCCTTCAGGCCGTGCGCCTTCGTCAGCCGGCCGACGCGGAGCTGCTGGGGGCGGGTTGCCGCGGCCACGTCAGTCGTCGGAGTCGACGACGTCGACGCGGACCCGGCGGCCGTCGGCGAGGGCGGCGACGATCGTCCGCATCGCCTTCGCGGTGCGACCGGACCGCCCGATGACGCGGCCGAGGTCCTCGGGGTGCACGTGCACCTCGAGGACCTCGCCGCGTGCGCTCGACGCGGAGACGACCTTCACCTCGTCGGGGTGATCGACGATCCCCTTGACGAGGTGCTCGAGCGCGGAGGTGAGCAAGGCCTACGCCTCGTCCGACGCGGTCTCGTCGGCGGCCTCGGCGGGCTGCTCGGCCTTGGCCGGCTTCTCGGCCTTCGGCTTCACGACCGACTTCTTGGTCGTGTCGACCTCGTACTCGGCCTTCGGGGCGGCGGTCTGGACGGTGTTCTTGGCGTTCTTGTCGCCCTTGAACGTGCCCCAGTCGCCGGTCAGCTTGAGGATGGCGAGCACCTGCTCGGTCGGCTGGGCGCCGACGCCGAGCCAGTACTGCGCGCGCTCCGAGTCGACCTCGATGAACGAGGGGTTCTCGGTCGGGTGGTACTTGCCGATCTCCTCGATCACGCGACCGTCGCGCTTGGTGCGCGAGTCGGCGACGACGATGCGGTAGTACGGGGCACGGATCTTGCCGAGCCGCTTGAGGCGGATCTTGACAGCCACGATTCTCCTGGATGTGTTGTGAGGTAGGCGAACTGACAGCCGTGAGCGTGGGGTGCACACTCGGCGGAAGCTCAAAGGGTGTCCTGCGCGCCGGATAGAGGGTCGGGCGGTACAGAACTCGACTGACCATTCTTGCAGATTCCGCGCGGAAACGAGAATCCTCCGGGTCGCACCCATGCATACGATGGGCCCATGGGCGGCACCCTCGAATCCCTCGACCTCATCGACGGGTCCGCGATCGCCGAGCGCATCACGATGCGCGCGGCCGTCGACGCGATCCGGCGGGCGCTGCTCGGCGGCTTCGACCCCGACGCCGATCCCCCTCGGAGCGTCGTCGACGTGCGCCGGGGCCAGCTCCTGCTCATGCCCTCCGAGCTCGGCGGCTGGGTCGGCCAGAAGCTCGCGACCGTCGCCCCCGCGAACCCGTCCCGGGGGCTCGACCGGATCCGGGCCGTCTACGTCCTCATCGACGCCGAGACGCTCGCCCCGGTCGCCGTGCTGGACGGGACCGAGCTCACGAACCTCCGTACGCCCGCCGTCTCGGCGGCGGCGGCGGACGTCGTGGCCGCGCCCGACGCCGCCTCGCTCGTCGTCTTCGGCACCGGCCCGCAGGGCGTTCGGCACGTCGCGGCGATGCGCGCGATCCGGCCCGTCGAGCGGATCAGGTTCGTCGGCCGCGATGCGGAGAAGGCGCGACGCGCCGCCGCGAGCGTCGCCGGTCCGGGGCTGGACGTCGCGGTCGGCAGCGCCGCGGACGTCGCCGACGCCGACCTCGTGGTGTGCGCCACGACGGCTCGCGAGCCGCTGTTCGACGGCGCCCTCGTGCCGGATCGTGCGACCGTCGTCGCCGTCGGCTCCCACGAGCCGGCGGCGCGCGAACTGCCCGGCGACCTCGTCGGTCGTGCGCACGTGATCGTCGAGTCGGAGCGCGTCGCGCTCGCTGAAGCCGGCGACGTGATCCTCGCCATCGCCGAGGGCCGGCTCTCGCGAGAGTCGCTGGTCCCGTTCTCCCGGCTGTTCGGCGGCCCGCCGGTGCCATCCGATCGCCCACGGGTCGTGAAGACCTGCGGGATGGGGTGGCAGGACCTCGCCGTGGCGCCCCTGGCCCTCGCCGGCGAACGGCGCGGATGATGCGCTGGCGCACCGAGGACTGGCACACGGCGGGCGAGCCCTTCCGCATCGTGCTCGACGCCCCGACGGAGGGCGCGACCGTCGCCGAGCGCCGCGTCGAGGCGATGGACGGGCCCGCCGATGCCCTGCGTCGGTTCCTGTGCCTCGAGCCGCGTGGCCACGACGACATGTACGGCGGCTTCATCACGCCGCCCGACGACGACGGGGCGGACTTCGGGGTGCTGTTCTGGCACAAGGACGGGTTCTCGACCGCGTGCGGCCACGGCACCATGGCGCTGGGCGCCTGGGCCGTCAGGACCGGGCGCGCGGACGCGCCCGACGACGGCGAGGCGGTCGTCACGATCGACGTGCCGAGCGGCCGTGTGCAGGCGCGCGTGCAGCGCAGCGCAGGGCGCACGACCGGCGTGGTGTTCCGGAACGTCCCGTCGCGAGTCCTCGCGACCGGGATCCGCCTTCCGACGAGCCTGGGCGAGGTCGACGTCGACCTCGTGTTCGGCGGCGCCGTGTACGCGACGCTTCCCGCGGCCGCGCTCGGCCTCGAGGTGACGCCGTCGCACACGACCGACCTCATCCGACTCGGCCGGGAGGTCAAGTGGGCGCTCGACGACCACCCCGTCGCGCAGCTCGCCGACGAGCGCCTGTCCGGGGTCTACGGGACGATCCTCGTCGACGACCTCGGACGCACCGAGGACGGGCCGTGGCAGCGCAACGTGACGGTCTTCGCCGACGGCGAGGTGGACCGCAGTCCCTGCGGCTCGGGCACGGCGGCGCGCGTGGCGCTGTTGGCCGAGCGGGGCGAACTCGCCGACGACGAGGTGCTCACGCACGACTCGATCATCGGCACCCGGTTCCTCGGCCGCGTGGCCGGGCGTACCGCCGACGGAGTGGTCCCCGAGGTCACGGGGCAGGCGTACCGGGTCGGCGCGTGCGAGTTCGAACTCGACCCGGACGACCCCCTGGCGGCGGGGTTCAGCCTGCGCTGACCGTCGCCGGCGCCCGCTGTGCTGCGACGCGGCATCCGCTCAGAACACGAAGCCCTCGGGGAACGGGTCGTCGGGATCGAGCACGTACTGGCCGAACCCGGTCACCCACGCGCGCCCGCTGATCGTCGGCACGACCGCCGGCACGCCGCCGAGGTCCGTCTCGCGAAGGATCCGCCCGGTGAACTCGCTCCCGATGAACGACTCGTTGACGAAGTCGGCCTCGAGCGCGAGCTCGCCGCGGGCGTGCAGTTCCGCCATCCTGGCGCAGGTCCCGGTCCCGCACGGCGACCGGTCGAACCATCCCGGATGGATCGCCATCGCGTGCCGCGAGCGCACCGCGTCGGATCCCGGGGCGATGAACTCGACGTGGTGCACGTGGTCGGCGCCCTCGATCTCCGGATGCCGCGGCGGCGCCTGGGCGTTGATCGCCGCCATGATCGCGAGCCCGGCCGCGAGGATGTCGTCCTGCCGCGCCCGGTCGAAGGGGAGGCCGACCGCGTCGAGGTCGACGAGCGCGTAGAAGTTGCCGCCGAACGCGATGGAGTACGGCACGTTGCCGAGGCCGGGCACCTCGATCGCGGCATCCAGCCGCTCGACGAAGCTCGGCACGTTCTCGATCGTGACGCGCGTCGCCCGGCCGTCCTCCACGTCGACCCGCGCGACGACGAGGCCGGCCGGCACGTCGAGCCGGATCTCGGTCACCGGCTCGACGACCTCGACCATGCCCGTCTCGACGAGGACGGTCGCCACCCCGATGGTGCCGTGCCCGCACATCGGCAGGAACCCGCTGGCCTCGATGAAGACCACGCCCCAGTCGGCGTCGTCACGGGCGGGCGGCTGCAGCAGCGCGCCGGACATCGACGCGTGCCCGCGCGGCTCGTTCATCAGCAGCCCCCGGAGCCCGTCGAGGTGCTCCATGGCGTACAGGCGCCGGTCGTTCATGGTCGCGCCGGGGATCCGGCCGACGCCGCCCGTGACCACGCGGGTCGGCATCCCCTCGGTGTGGGAGTCGACCGCCGAGATCACGCGGCGCGCGCGCATCAGCGGGCCGCCAGTGCGGCGAGCGCCCGCTCGGTGTCGGCCGTGACCTGCGCACGCTGCTCCGCGGAGAGGGGGCCGCGCGGCGGGCGGGTCGGCCCGCCGTACGAGTTGCCGCAGACGTCCATGGAGAGCTTGATGGCCTGGACGAACTCGGTGCGCGAGTCCCAGCGGAACACGGCGACGAGTTGCTCGTAGAGGGCCTTCGCCTCGTGCCAGTCGCCTCGGGCGCACAGGTCGTAGAGCTCGACCGCCTCCTTGGGGAAGGCGTTCGGGTAGCCGGCGAACCAGCCGACCGCGCCGTTCACCATGAGCTCGAACAGCACGTCGTCGGCGCCCGCGATGACGTCGATGTCGCAGAGCTCCCTGATCTCGTACACGCGCCGGACGTCGCCGGAGAACTCCTTGATCGCGACGACCTCGGGGATCTCGGCGAGCTTCGCGACGAGGGACGGGACGAGGTCGACCTTGGTGTCGAAGGGGTTGTTGTAGGCCATGATCGGCAGGCCTGCCTTCGCGACCTCCTCGTAGTGCGCGATGACCTCCCCGTCGTTCGCGCGGTAGAGCGTGGGCGGCAGCAGCAGCACGCCGTCGGCGCCGTCCTCGCGGGCCAGCTCCGCCCATCGCCGCGCCTGGTGGCTGCCGACGCCGTGCGCGCCGGCGACGACGATGCCGCGACCGTCGACGGCCTCGACGGCGACCTGGATGACGCGCCGGCGCTCGTCGTCGGTGAGGGACGAGTACTCGCCGAGCGAGCCGTTCGGCCCGACGCCGCGGCATCCGTTGCGCATCAGGAAGTCGACGTGCTCGGCGAACCGGTCGTAGTCGACCGCGAGGCCGGCGGGCGCCGAGTCGTCCTCCCGGAAGGCGAGGGTCGTCGCGACGACCACGCCGCCGAGGTCCATGGTGGTGCTCATCTGCTTCGATCCTCCGTGTCGGTCTAGAGTAATATGTCACATGCTACGAGGCTGGTCCGGTGTCGGCAACCGCCGCGACCTCGCCGAGGCGGACCGGCGCGAGCACCGGCCGACGGTCGAACCCCTCGGAAGCCCCGGCGCCGCCCGCATCGGCGACGATCGCCTCGACCGCGCGGCCGCACGTGCGCCCCTGGCACGGACCGAGCCCCGCGCGCGTCGCGAGCCGCATCGCGCGGAGCGGCACCTCCGCACGTTCGGCGATGGTGCGCCGCGTGACCGCCTCGCAGCGGCACACGATGGTGTCGTCGTCGACCCACGCCGTCCACCCCGGCCGGATCCCGTGCGCACGCTCCAGGCGCGTCGCGAACGCACGCGTCCGCCGCCTGGCGGCCAGCGGGCCCCGGAGTCGGGGGTCGTCGAGCGCACCGCCGGCGGCGAGGAACCCCGCGACGGCGCCCTCGGCGAGGGCGGCGTCGGCGCCGGCGATGCCCGTGACCTCGCCCGCCGCGAAGACGCGCGCCACGCTGGTGCGCTGCCGCTCGTCGACCGCGACGACGCGCCCGCGGCGGTCGCCGTGGACGGCGCAACCCAGCGCGAGCGCAGCCTCGAGCCGGGGCGTGAAGCCGTGACCGAGCGCCACGGCGTCGCACGCGACCTCGCGCTCGGTTGCCGCCATCGGGCGCCAGTCGGCGTCGAGCTCGGCGACGACGACGCCCTCCACCCGCTCCTCGCCGAGGACGCGCACGACAGCGCTGCCGACCCGGTACGGGATCCGATGCCGCGCGAGGGCACCGGCGTACTCGAGGAACTCCCAGGCCTTGCCGGCGAGCTCCCACGGGCGCGGCAGCCACCCCGCTGCGAGCGCAGCGAGACGAGACGCCTCGTGCACCCCGACGACCTCGCATCCGAGGAGCGCGAGCGACTGCGCCACCGGAAGGAGGAACGGGCCCGCGCCGCTCACCACCGTGCGCCGGCCGACCGCGACGCCGTCCCGCTTCGCGAGCGCCTGGGCACCGCCGGCCGTGGTGACACCGGGCAGGGTCCAGCCGGGGACGGGCAGTGCGAGGTCGTGCGCGCCCGTCGCGACGACCACCGCGTCGGCGGCGACGTCGACGGCCGTCCGCCCGTCGGCGTCCGCGGTGCCGACCACGGCGCGGAGTCGCACGCCGTCCACGTCCGCCTCGGCGGACCACACGCTCGCCCCGGCGTGCACATGCGCGCCGCCGCGGTCGAGGGCCGCGCGCAGGCGCTCGAACCGGTGCCATCCGTGCTGGAGGCGGTGATCGGTGAGCCGTTCGTGATGACGCCAGTACTGTCCGCCGAGGCGGTCGCCCTCGTCGAGCAGGGTCACGTGCGCCCCGCCGGCGAGCGCGGCCTGCGCGGCGGCGAGTCCGGCCGGGCCCCCGCCGAGGATCGCCACGTGCGTCACGGACGCACCTCGCGCTCGATGCGGTCGCCGTCGACGGCCTCGCGACGGCAGGCTCGGACCCCCTCGACGCCGTTGACCGTGACGAGGCAGTCGTGGCAGGCGCCGATGCCGCAGAACAGGCCCCGGTCCCCCGTCTGCGCGGTGCGCCAGGCGGTGCGTCCGGCCCCGATGAGCACGCCGGCGATGGTCTGGCCGTCTCGGCCCCTGACGGGTTCGCCGTCGACGGTGATCTGGATCATGCGGTCTCCCGGAGGCCGTCCCTGCCCGGCAGGAACGGGGTCGGATCGAGGTCGGTCGGTGCGCCGAGCACGGCGTGCGCGACGAGCTCGGCGGTGGCCGGCGCGAGGCCGATGCCCGCGCCCTCGTGGCCCGTCGCGTGGACGAGTCCCGCGACGTCGGGGTCGGGCCCGATCACGGGGAGGTGGTCGGGCGCGTACGGACGGAACCCGACGTAGGTGCGCAGGAGGATGGTCCGCTCGAGGAACGGGAACAGCCGGACGGCCTTGGCCGCGATCGCCGCCGCGGGTGCCACGCCGGGCCGTTCGTCGAAGCCGACGCGCTCGCGGCTGGACCCGATGAGCACGGTGCCGCCGGGCGTCGACTCGACGACGGTCGAGGTCTGCAGGGCGGCGTCGCCCGACCCGACGGCGCCGACGTAGTCGCTGTCGTAGACCTTGTGGAACACGCGCTGCGGCATGGGGGCCGTCACGAGGATCATGCCGCGCCTCGGGCGGATGTCGAGGCGGGCACCGAGCCGGGCGGCGACCTCCGCGGACCACGGGCCGGCGCAGTTCACGACGACGTCGGCGCCGATCTCGCCCGTGCCCGTCCGGACGCCGGTGAGCGTGCCCGGCCGCCCGGCCGCCCCGGTGACCTCGCCGATCACGAGGCGCGCGCCGAGCCGGATCGCCTCGGCGAGCAGCGCCTGCGTCGCGTTCGAGGGCTGCACCTGCGCGTCGTCGGGGTAGCGGACGGCGTGCGCGACCTCGGGCGACAGGTGCGGCTCGGCCGCCGCGAGCGACGCCGCGTCCAGGGCCTCCGCGCGGATGCCCGTCGCCCGCTGCGCCTCGGCGAACCGCTCGAGCGCGGCCTCGCCGCCGTGGAAGGCGACGACGATGCCGCCCTTCGCCTCGAACTCCGTCGCGGGCCGGCCGTCGCGCCGGTCGGCGTCGAGTCGGGCGGCGAGGCTCCGCCACCTCGCGTTCGAGGCGATCGCGAGGTCGGCCTCGGCGCCGGGCACCTTGTCGCTCACGAGGAGGTTCCCCTCGCACCGGCTGGAGGTCTCGCCGGCGACGCCCACCCGGTCGACGACGACCACCTCGGCCCCGTGTTCGGCGAGCGCGAGCGCGCAGGCGGCGCCGACGATGCCCGCCCCGATGACCACGACCCGCACGCTGCGTCTCAGTCCTCGTGCTCGCCGCTCCAGATGCCGCCGACGTGCCCGATGTGGCGTGACATCAGGTCGGCGGCGGCATCGCCACGGCCGTCGACGAGCAGTCGGACGAGTTCGGCGTGCTCGAGCGCCGACTCGGTCAGCGCGCCCGTCTCCGCGAGCTCGGCGAGCCCGGTGAGGCGGGTCTGCTGGCGGAGCTCCCGCACGACGTCGACGAGGTACCGGTTGCCGGTGAGCCCGAGCAGCGTCAGGTGGAAGTCGGTGTCGGCCTCGAGGTAGTCCTGGAAGCGTCCCTCGCCGCCCGCGCGGACGATCTCGGCGGCGAGGTCCAGCAGTCGCACCGCCGTCGCCTCCGGGACGCGGCCGGCGAGCTCGCGCATGGGCGGTACCTCGAGCAGGCGGCGCACCTCGCGCAGCTGGCGCAGCTCGTCGAGGGAGACCTCGGTCACCCGGAACCCCCGGTTGCGCATGGGGGCGAGGAACCCGCGCCGCGCCAGGTCGAGCATGGCCTCGCGGACCGGGGTCGCGCTGACGCCGAACGCCGCGGCCGTCGTGGGCACGGTGAGGACGTCGCCGGGCTCGGCCTCGCCCGCGATGATGCGGGAGGCGATCGCACGCTCGACCTGCTCCCGGAGGCTCGCCACCTCGAGCAGCGGGGAGGGATCACCCATGCCGGCACCAGTGATATGTCATGCATTATAGGTTAGTCCCCGCGCCGCCGGAACGACAGGACGACTCCGTCGTCACGGAGCCGGACTCGATGCGACCCGCCGTGTCATGATTGCCGTGCGCCCACTGGCGCGGGACGGGGGGCCGCATGGCGATCGAGTTCGCGCGATCCGAGCGATCGACCGTCGGCATCGAGTGGGAACTCGCGATCGTCGACCGCTCGACCGGGGAGCTTGCGTCCGTCGGCGACCGCGTGCTCGCCGAGCTCGGCGACGCCGACGGGACGCCGCATGCGTCCATCACGTCGGAGCTCCTGACGAACACCGTCGAACTGGTGAGCGGCGTGCACGACTCCGTCGCGGGCGCCGTCGACGACCTCACCGGGCAGGTGGCGGAGGTGCGCGCCGTGCTCGACCGGATCGGCGAGTACGAGCTGATGTGCAGCGGATCCCATCCGTTCAGCCGCTGGTACGACCAGCGGCTCACCGACAAGCCCCGCTACCGCAAGCTCATCGAGCGCACGCGCTGGTGGGGCCGCAACATGATGATCTGGGGCATCCACGTGCACGTCGGCATCGAGGAACGCGACAAGGCGCTGCCGATCCTCGACGGGCTGCTCGCGTACGTCCCGCACCTGCAGGCGCTCTCGGCCTCGAGCCCGTTCTGGGCGGGGGTCGAGACGGGTTACGCGTCGAACCGGGCGCTGATGTTCCAGCAACTGCCCACCGCGGGCCTGCCGTACCAGCTGCCCGACTGGGGCGCGTACGAGCGGTACGTCGACGACCTCGTCCGCACCGGCGTCATCGAGGACCACACCGAGGTGCGCTGGGACATCCGCCCCTCCCCGCGCTGGGGCACCGTCGAGGTCCGCGTCTGCGACGGCGTGTCGTCGGCCGACGAGATCGGCGCGATCGCCGCACTCATCCAGTGCCTCGTCGAGTGGATGTCGACGCGGATCGACGAGGGCGAGACGATGCCGGTCATGCAGCCCTGGTACGTGCGCGAGAACAAGTGGCGCGCCGCACGGTACGGCATGCACGCCGAGATCATCACGGATGCCGCGGGCAACGAGCGGCCCGTCGCGGACGCGCTCCGCGACCTGCTCGTCACGCTCGCCCCCGTGGCCGATCGCCTCGGCTGCGCGGTCGAGCTGCAGCGCATCCGCCGCACGATCGACGAGGGCGCCGGGTACCAGCGCCAGCTGAAGGTCGCCGAGCAGCACGGCGGCGACCTGACGGCGGTCGTCGCGCACCTCGCGCGCGAGCTCCGCGAGGGCACGCAGCCGCGAGGCGAGTCCGGCTCGGACGGGTAGCCGCCGCCGGCTCCGGGAGCGGCCTGCTCCGGGAGCCGCCTACTCCGGGATTCGTCGGGTGCGGATGAGCTCGGCGAACCAGCGAGCGCTCGCCTTGGGCAGCCGCTCGAGCGTGTCGTAGTCGACCCGCACGATGCCGAAGCGCTTGGAGTAGCCGTAGCCCCACTCGAAGTTGTCCATGAGCGACCACACCTGGTAGCCGCGAAGGTCGACGCCCCTGGCCATCGCGCGATGCGCGGCCGTGAAGTGCCGGCGAAGGTAGTCGATGCGGTCGAGGTCGCGCACCTCGGGGCCGTCGGAGCCCTCGGTGACGACGTCGTCGAACGCGGCGCCGTTCTCGGTGATCATGAGCGGCACCTCGGGGTAGGCGTCGTGCAGCGCGATCAGCAGGTCCTCGAGGCCGGACGGGTCGATGTTCCAGCCCATCGCCGTGTACGGGCCGGGCTGCTCGAGGAACTCGACGTGCTGGGAGCCCGGCCATGGCGTGCCGCCCATGTCCTTGTGCCCGTCGGCGTTCACGCGCGGCGAGACCCCGTCCCACATCCGGACGGTCACGGTCGAGTAGTAGTTCACGCCGAGCAGGTCGATCGGCTGCGCGATGAGCTCGGTGTCGCCCGGCTTCACGAACGACCAGTCCGTGACCTCTGCGGTGTCCTCGACGACGTCGGACGGGTAGCCGTCGCCGAAGAGGGGCCCGAGGAAGACGCGGTTGGCGAGGCCGTCGATGCGGCGGGCGGCCTCGTGCCCCGTCTCGCCGGACGGGCGGATGACGTGCAGGTTGAGCGTGATCGAGAAGCCGGGGTCGTTCGTGACGACCTCGCGGAGCGCGGCGACGGCGAGGCCGTGCGCGAGGTTGAGGTGGTGCACCGCGGCGAGCGCCTTCGCACCGTCGAGGAGCCCGGGCGCGTGCGCTCCGGAGCCGTACCCGAGGTAGGCGGAGCACCACGGCTCGTTGAGCGTGGTCCACACGGCGATGCGGTCGCCGAGCCGCTCCCCCACGATCCGCGCGTAGTCGGCGAACGCCTCGGCCGTCGCGCGGCTGGTCCAGCCGCCCTCGTCCTCGAGTTCCTGCGGCAGGTCCCAGTGGTAGAGCGTCGCGATGGGGCGGATGCCGCGGGCGATGAGCCCGTCGACGAGGCGCTCGTAGAACGCCAGCCCCTCCTCGTTCGCCGGCCCGCGACCCGTCGGCTGGATGCGCGGCCACGCGACCGAGAACCGGTACGCCTCGAGCCCGAGCTCGGCCATCAGGTCGAGGTCGGACTCCCACCGGTGGTAGTGGTCGCAGGCGACGTCGCCCGTGTCGCCGTTCCAGACCTTGCCCGGGGTGTGGCTGAACGTGTCCCAGATCGACGGCCCACGGCCGCCCTCGGTCGCGGCGCCCTCGATCTGGTACGACGCGGTCGCCGAACCGAGCAGGAAGTCGGGCGCGAACTCGAGGCCCGAGTCGCGGTAGTCGGGGTCGCCGGTCGTCATCGTCGCTCCGTCCTCGTCCGCGGCGCGCGCCGCGCGTCCAACACTAGTCCCGGGCACACGGCCCGGGCACTCCGCAGCGGCTCTGCGGCCGCGCGGGTCAGCGGCCGAGCAGCTTCTGCAGCGCGGCCATCTCCTCCTCGGAGGGCGTGCCCGTGGCGCCGGCACCGCCGCCGAGGCCGAAGCCCGAGCCGGCGGGAGCGTTCGAGGCCGCGCCGGGCACCTGGCCCGACGCGATCGCCGCGTTTTCCGCGGCGCGCTTCGCGGGGTTGCCCGATCGCGAGCCGCCGGACTTCTTCTTGCCCTTCGCGGCCTGGCGCTTGCCGCCGCCGTGTCCGCCTCCGCCCGGGATGGGGCCCATGCCGGGGATCTGCGGCACGCCGCCGCGCGCGACGGTCTTCATCATCTTCGCGGCCTGCTCGAAGCGCTGCACGAGCTGGTTGACGTCGGTGACGGTCATGCCGGAACCCTTCGCGATGCGGAGGCGGCGCGAGCCGTTCAGGAGCTTGGTGTTCTTGCGCTCGGCCGGCGTCATCGACTGGATGATCGCCTCGGTGCGCACGATCTCGCGCTCGTCGAAGTTCTCGAGCTGCTGCTTCATGCCGCCCGCGCCGGGGAGCATGCCGAGCATCTTCTTGATCGAGCCCGCGCCGCGGAGCTGCTGCATCTGCGCGAGGAAGTCGTCGAGCGTGAACTGCTCCGACGCGATCTTCTCGGCGACCTTGAGCGCCTCCTCCTCGTCGAAGGCCTGCTGGGCCTGCTCGATGAGGGTGAGGATGTCGCCGAGGTCGAGGATGCGGCTCGCCATGCGGTCGGGGTGGAACGGCTCGAAGTCGTCGAGCGTCTCCCCGGTCGAGGCGAAGATGATGGGGCGGCCGGTGACGGATGCCACGGAGAGCGCGGCGCCGCCGCGCGCGTCGCCGTCGAGCTTGGAGAGCACGACTCCCGTGAAGTCGACGCCCTCCTGGAAGGCCTTCGCGGTCGCGACCGCGTCCTGGCCGATCATGGCGTCGATGACGAAGAGGACCTCGTCGGGGTTCGTGGCCTTCCGGATGTCGGCGGCCTGCTTCATCATCTCGGCGTCGACGCCGAGGCGGCCGGCGGTGTCGATGACGACGACGTCGTGCTGGGCGCGCTGCGCCTGCGCGACCGCGTCCTTCGCCACGCGCACCGGGTCGCCGACGCCGTTGCCGGGCTCGGGCGCGAAGACCGTGACGCCGGCCTGCTCGCCGACGACCTGGAGCTGGTTCACGGCGTTCGGGCGCTGGAGGTCGGCGGCCACGAGCATGGGCGTGTGGCCGTCCTTCTTCAGCCACTTCGCGAGCTTGCCCGCGAGCGTCGTCTTGCCGGCGCCCTGGAGGCCGGCGAGCATGATGACGGTCGGCGGGTTCTTGGCGAACTGCAGTCGGCGCTGCTGGCCGCCGAGGATCCCGACGAGTTCCTCGTTGACGATCTGCACGACCTGCTGGGCGGGGTTCAGCGCCTTGTTCACCTCGTCGCCGAGCGCGCGCTCGCGCACGGTCGCGGTGAACGACTTGACGACGTCGAGCGAGACGTCGGCGTCGAGGAGGGCGCGCCGGATCTCGCGGACGGTGCCGTCGACGTCGGATGCGGAGAGCTTGCCCTTGGTGCGGAGGTTCTTGAACGTCTCGGTGAGACGGTCGGAGAGGGTGCCGAACGTAGCCATGATGCCCTCAAGTGTAGAGGGCGGCGCCGCGGCATCCGCTCAGCACCGGCACGGGCCGGAACCGGCTCAGCCCTCGAAGCGGACGTCCACGATCTCGCGCTCGAGGTCGATCGACGCGACCAGCCGCTCGTCGGTGTCCTCCGGCGCGAGCGCGTACTCGAACTCCGCGAACGCGTCGCCCGGCTCGTCGGCGTCGGGACGGAGGTCGACGCGGGTCAGCGACATCGACCGCAGCGCGTCGATCTGGCGATCCCCGGAGTCGCGGCCGATCGCGGCCTCGACCTCCTCGGCCTGCTCGAGGTCGGGGTCGAGCACCGCGGCGAGGAAGCGCATCACGGGCGACGCGCCCGAGTCGAGCTGGGTGACGAAGGCCGACCGGAGCTCGTCGTCGACGAGTTCGAGCTCGCCGACCAGGGTCGCCGCGACGTCCAGCGCCGCGAGCGCCACGGTGTCGGCGTCGGCGTCGAGGACCACCTCGACGCGCTGGTCGCCGTACTCGACGTCCTCCGACCAGTAGTCGCCGACGAGTCCGAAGTAGTCGTGCTCCATGGACATGCGCGCCTCCCCCTTTCTCAGCCGACGAGCTGCTGCGCGAACACGTGCGGCGTGAAGCCCGTCAGGTCGCCGATGCCCTCGCCCTGGCCGATGAGCTTGATCGGCAGGCCGGTCCTCTCCTGCACCGCGATGACGAACCCGCCCTTGGCAGAGCCGTCGAGCTTGGTGAGCACGAGCCCGGTCACGCCGCCGTGCTGGATGAACGCCTCGGCCTGCGCGAGCCCGTTCTGGCCCGTGGTCGCATCGAGCACGAGCAGCACCTCGCTGATCGGCGCCTGCTTCTCCACCACGCGCCGGATCTTGCCGAGCTCGTCCATGAGCCCGCCCTTGGTGTGCAGCCGGCCGGCGGTGTCGATGATGACCATCTCGGTGCCGGTGCGCTTGGCGAAGTCCACGGTCTGGAAGGCGACGGACGCCGGGTCCTGGCCCTCGCGCTCGGGCCGGACGACCTGCGCGCCCGCCCGCTCGGCCCAGGTGGCGAGCTGGTCGACGGCGGCGGCGCGGAAGGTGTCGGCGGCGCCGACGACCACGCTCCGACCGTAGTTGCCGAGGAACTTGGCGAACTTGCCGATCGTGGTCGTCTTGCCGACGCCGTTCACCCCGACGACGAGTACGATCGCGGGGCGCTCGGTGAGCTTGAGGGTCGGGTCGTACTTGGCGAGCCGCTCCTCGACGAGCTCGCGGAGCATCCGCTGCACGTCGCGCGGGTCGGTGGTCTTGTACCGCTCGACCTGCGCCTTGATCGACTCGACGATCTCCTCGGTCACCGCCGGCCCGAAGTCGGCGCGGATGAGGGCGGACTCGAGGTCGTCCCAGGTGTCCTCGTCGATCGTCCTCGCGCCGAACACGTTGCGGAGGGCCGACCCGAGCGACCACGATGCGCGTTCTGCCATGCCTCCCAGCCTACGGGTGACGGATGCCGCGGGCTCACGCCGCCGGCCGCGCGATACCGGCCGCGTCCGGCCTCCGCAAGGCCTTGTCGCCGCCCCGCGACCCGCGGAAGCATCGACCGCTGACGGAAGGAGACCCCCATGCCCCTCGTCGGATTCCACGCGTCGCACGAGCAGCTCCCGCCGAGCGCGCTCCTCGACGCCGTCGTGCACGCCGAGCAGGCCGGCTTCGACGCGGCCATGTGCAGCGACCACTGGGCGCCCTGGAGCGTCCGCCAGGGCCACTCCGGCTACGCGTGGTCGTGGCTCGGCGCGGCGCTGCAGGCGACATCGTTCTCGCTCGGAGTGGTGACCGCGCCGGGCCAGCGCTACCACCCGGCCGTCGCGGCGCAGAAGATCGCGACGCTCGGCGAGATGTTCCCCGGCCGGTTCTGGGCGGCCATCGGCAGCGGCGAGGCCGTCAACGAGCACATCACGGGCGAGCCCTGGCCGGAGAAGGACCACCGCGACCGCCGGCTCGCCGAGACGATCGACGTCATGCGCCGCCTCCTCGCCGGCGAGACGGTCACCCATGAGGGGACGGTCAGCGTGCACGAGGCGCGGCTCTGGACGCGGCCCGAGGAGGCACCGCCGCTCATCGCCGCGGCGGTGAGCACCGAGACCGCGGCCGAGACCGCCGAGTGGGCCGACGGCGTGATCACGGTCGACCAGGACCGCGAGGCGCTCGGGGACTTCATCGACGCCTACCGCGGCGCGGGCGGTCGCGGGCCGGTCTGCGTGCAGGTGCACCTCAGCT
The DNA here is from genome assembly GCF_040496055.1 of Agromyces zhanjiangensis. NCBI lineage: Bacteria > Bacillati > Actinomycetota > Actinomycetes > Micrococcales > Microbacteriaceae > Agromyces > Agromyces zhanjiangensis. The sequence continues at coordinate 604,522 of NZ_JBEPKB010000002.1, forward strand.
GGGCGCCGACCGACGACGAGGCCGTGGGCATCGCGCACGACCAGTGGCGGCAGAGCCTCGTCCCGCCGCACCTGGCGTGGGAGCTCGCGACCCCCGAGGCGTTCGACGAGCGCACGGCCGACGCGACCCCGTCCGAGGTCGCCGACACGCTCCTGGCGTCGTCGGACCCGCAGCGGCACCTCGACGCGCTGCTCGAGATCGCCGAGCTCGGCGTCGACCGCATCTACCTGCACCACGTCGGGCAGGAGCAGGAGGGGTTCATCGACACGTTCGGCGCCCACGTGCTGCCCGCGCTGCGCGCCGCCGGCCCGTCGGCCGGGATCGAGGGCTGAGCCGATGCGCGCGACCGACCGCGGCGACCTGTGGTGGAAGACGGCGATCGTCTACTGCCTCGACGTCGAGACCTACATGGACTGGAACGACGACGGGTCCGGCGACTTCGAGGGCCTCGCGCAGCGGCTCGACCACCTCGCCGAGCTCGGCGTCACGTGCATCTGGCTCATGCCCTTCCAGCCCTCGCCCGACCAGGACGACGGGTACGACATCGTCGACTTCCTCGGCGTCGACCCGCGCCTCGGGTCGCTCGGGGACGTCGTCGCGTTCACGCGTGCGGCGAAGGACCGCGGCATCCGCGTGATCATGGACCTCGTCATGAACCACACGTCCGACCGCCACCCGTGGTTCGTGTCGGCCAAGCGGGGGCGCAACGCGCCGTACCGCGACTTCTACGTCTGGCGCGACGAGATCCCGCCGAACCCGCCCGAGAGCGTCTTCCCCGGCGAGGAGGAGGGCGTCTGGCAGTGGCACGATGGCACCGGGCAGTACTACCTGCACTCGTTCTACCGGCACCAGCCCGACCTCAACATCGCCAACCCCGAGGTCCGCGACGAGATCGCGAAGACCGTCGGGTTCTGGCTGCAGCTCGGGTTCTCCGGCTTCCGCGTCGACGCCGTGCCGTTCCTCATCGAGCCGCCGGAGGGCGAGGACATCGGCGACCCGCACGAGCTCATGCGCGACCTCCGCCGCTACCTGCAGCGACGGGCGAGCGAGGCGATCCTGCTCGGCGAGGTCAACCTGCCCTACGAGGAGCAACTCGAGTACTTCGGCGCCGAGGGCGACCCGGCCGAGCTCACGCTGCAGTTCGACTTCGAGGCGATGCAGCGGCTGTACCTGTCGCTCGCCAGACAGGACGCCACGGCGCTCCGCGACACGCTCGCGCGGCGGCCGCAGCTCGAGCCCGAGAAGCAGTGGGCGAACTTCGTGCGCAACCACGACGAGCTCACGCTCGACAAGCTCTCCGACGCCGAACGCGAGGAGGTGTTCGACGCGTTCGCGCCCGAGGAGTGGATGCGCGTCTACGGCCGCGGGATCGTTCGTCGGCTGCCGACGATGCTGGAGGGCGATCCGCGCCGCATCCGCATGGTCTACAGCCTGCTGTTCGCGCTGCCCGGCACGCCCGTGCTCTTCTACGGCGAGGAGATCGGCATGGGCGAGAACGGCGAGCAGGAGAAGCGCCAGGCGGTGCGCACGCCGATGCAGTGGACGGGCGGCCGCAACGGCGGGTTCTCCCGGGCCGCGCCTGGTCGGCTCGCGGCGACCCCGCCCGGCGACGGGTACGCGCCCGAGCACGTCAGCGTGCAGGCGCAGATGCACGACCCCGATTCGCTGCTGGCGACGATCCGCGGCTTCGTCACGCGGTACCGCGGTTCACCCGAGATCGGGTGGGGTGCGTTCGAACTGCTCGACGTCGGCGAGCCCGCCGTGCTCGCGCACCGCATCACCGAGGACCACCTGCGGTTCGTCGCGCTGCACAACTTCGCGCCGCGCCCCGTGCGGGTGACGCTCGAGCTCGGCGACCTGCCCGACGAGGCGGTGCTGTCCGACCTGTTCGCCGTCGACGCCGATCCGATCGACGAGCGCGGCCGGGTCGACGTCGAGCTCGACGCGTACGGCTACCGCTGGTTCCGCGTGCTCGCACCGGGCGACCGCCGGCTCACCTGAGCGGAGGCCGCGGCCGCGGCTGAGCGGAGGCCGCGCCCGCGGCATCCGTCGTCTCAGCTCGCCTTCGCGTCGAGCTCCTCGCGTACGCGCTGCCCGACGACCGCCGAGACCCCGTCCTGGCGCATCGAGACGCCGTAGAGCGCGTCCGCGATCTCCATCGTGCGCTTCTGGTGGGTGATGACGATGAGCTGGCTCTCCTCGCGCAGCGCCTCGAAGGTCGTCAGCAGGCGCCCGAGGTTGGCGTCGTCGAGCGCCGCCTCGACCTCGTCCATGATGTAGAACGGGCTCGGACGGGCCTTGAAGATCGCCATGAGGAGCGCCACGGCCGCGAGCGAGCGCTCGCCGCCCGAGAGCAGCGAGAGTCGCTCGATCTTCTTGCCCGCGGGCTTCACGCTCACCTCGATGCCGGTCGTGAGCAGGTCGTCGGGGTTCGTCAGCGCGATGCGGCCCTCGCCGCCCGGGAACAGGATCGGGAAGACCTCGGCGAAGGCCGCGCGAGTGTCCTCGAACGCGGAGCGGAAGATCGACTCCATGCGCCCGTCGATCTCCTCGATGATCGTGAGGAGGTCCTTGCGGGTGTTCGCGAGGTCGGTGAGCTGCTCGGTGAGGAACTGGTGGCGCTGCTCGAGCGCCGCGAACTCCTCGAGGGCGAGCGGGTTGACCCGGCCGAGCTGGGCGAGCTTGCGCTCGGCGGCCTGCAGGCGCTTCTGCTGCTCGGCGCGCACGAACGGCCGCGGCTCGGCGTCGGCGTCGGCGTCGTCGGGCACGGGATGGTCGGGGCCGTACTCGGCGACGAGGACCTCCTCGCCGAGCCCGAGCTCGCTCTCGGCGCGCTCGATGAGCGAGCCGACGTGGAGCTTCTTCTCGTAGATCCGCAGTTCGAGGCCGTGCACGTCCTCGGTGACGGCCTGCAGGCGCTCGCGAGCGGATGCCTCGGCGCGACGCGCGACCTGGACCTCCTCGTTGCGGCTCGCCCGCTCGGCCTCGGCCGCCGCCAGCGCGACGCGGGCCTCGGCGACCGAGCGGCCGACCGCGGCGAGGACGGGCGGCAGCGCGTCGGCGACGCGAGACGCGGCCTCGAGCTGCGCACGACGGATGACGGCTCGGCGCGCGGCCTCGTCGGCGGCACGGCGCTCGGCCTCGTGCTGGCGCTCCATCGCGACGATCCGCGCCTCCTCGGCGCGCACGCGTTCGCGCGCGGTCTCGAGCCTCAGTCGCGCCTCGACCTCGCCCTCCCGCGCGCGTTCGAGCGCGGCGAGCGCGCCGTCCCGACGGTCGGCCTCGAGCACGGGCCGCGGCTCGGCGCGCGCGGCCTCGAGTTCGCCCTTCGCCGCCGTGGCGGCCTGCTCGGCCTCCGCGATGCGCTCCTCGGCGGTGCGGAGCGCCTCCGCGAGTCGATCGGTCTCGGCCGCGGCGGCCTCGGCCTGCACGCGGGCCCGGTTCAGGGACTCGGTGCGCTGGGCGAGCTGCGCGTCGAACTCGCGGAGCGCCGCGAGCGCGAGCTTCGACTGCTGCTTGGCGTGCTCGGCGTTGCCGCGCTGCTCGTCGAGGTCGAACCGGGCGCGCTCGATGTCGGAGCGCACCTCGTCGAGCCGCGCCTCGGCGCGGTCGCGCTCGGCGATCAGCTCGATGCGGCTCTGGGTGCGCCCGGAGCCGCCGTGCACGACGTAGCGCCCCACGACGGTGCCGCCGCGCGTGATCACGGTCGCGGGCCGGTCGAGCGCGGCGAGCGCCGGCTCTGCGGCGCGGACCGCGTCGAGGTCGTCGGCGACGAGCACCTCGCCGAGGAGGGCGAGGACGCCGACGGGTGCGGTGACCACGTCGGCGGCGGCCATCAGGCCGTCGACGTCGAGGCCCTCGGTGCCGGGAACGCCGGCACCGGGGTCGGCGATGGTGAGCGCGACGCGGCCGAGGTCGTCGTCGGTCGCGACGCCGACGGCCCGGAGCGCCGCGTCGCGGTCGTCCACGAGCACGGACTCGGCGAGCGGCCCGAGCGCCGCGGCGATCGCGGCCTCGTAGCCCGGCTCCACGCGGAGGTGCTCGGCGAGGAGGCCGCGGACGCCCGCGGTGCCGGAGGCGGCAAGCGCGGCCGAGCCGTCCTTCTGGTCGAGCGCGAGCGAGAGCGCCCCGACGCGGGCGCCGAGTGCGTCGCGTTCGCGTTCGCGGTCGTGGAGCGCCTCGCGGAGCTTCTCGATCTCGGCCTCGGCCTCGAACACCGCCGCCTGCGCGAGCTCGTACGCCTCGTCGAGGTCGGTCGCGGAGGCGGGATCGGCGTCGGACTCCGCCTCGACGCGCGCGAGGTCGGCGGCGGCCGTCTCGCGCCGCGATTGCGCGTCGTCGAGGGCGTTGCGGTGCCGGAGCACCTCGCCGCGGACGGCCGCGAGCTTCGAGGCCGCGGCGTCGGCCCGGCCGGAGAGCTGGGAGGCGCGCAGGTCGTACTCGCTGACGCGTGACGCCTGCGCGGCGATCTCCTCGTCGACGGCGTCGAGCGCACTCCTCGCGTCGCGGGTGGTGACGGCCGCCTGCTCGAGGGCGGACGCCGCGTCGCCGACGCCGCCGCGGATGCCGTCCAGGTCGCCCCGCGCCGCGTCGATGTCGGCGAGCGTCACGGTGGGCGCGGCATCCGTGCCCTCGTCGGCCGCTGAGAGCAGCGCGATGCGCTGTCGCGCGAGCGAGTCGAGCGCGCGCAGCCTGGCCTCGGACTGCTCGAGCGCGAAGCTCACGGCGCGCGCACGGTCGACGTCGTCGCCGCCCTGCGCCTGCTCGAGCCGATCGATGTGGGCCTGGTGGCGTTCGAGCTCCTGCTGGAGCACGAGGCGCTCGGCGTGCCGTTCGTGCTCGGTGCGCCCGGCCACCTCGAGCGCGCGTCGAAGCTCGACGACCTCGTCGGCCACGAGCCGTGCCTTCGCGTCGCGCACGACGGCGGCGATGCCGGCGGCCTCGCGCGCGACCTCGGCCTGGCGGCCGAGGGGCTTGAGCTGCCGACGGAGCTCCGCGGCGAGGTCGGTGAGGCGCGTGAGGTTCGCCTGCATGGCGTCGAGCTTTCGGAGCGTCTTCTCCTTGCGCCGGCGGTGCTTCAGGATGCCCGCAGCCTCCTCGATGAACCCCCTGCGATCCTCCGGGCTCGCGTGCAGCACCTGGTCGAGCTGGCCCTGGCCGACGATGACATGCATCTCGCGGCCGAGGCCCGAGTCGCTGAGCAGCTCCTGCACGTCGAGCAGGCGGCACTGCTCGCCGTTGATCGCGTACTCGCTGCCGCCGTTGCGGAAGAGGGTGCGCGAGATCGTGACCTCGGTGTACTCGATCGGCAGCGCGCCGTCCGCGTTGTCGATGGTCAGGCTCACCTCGGCGCGGCCGAGCGGACCGCGCGTCGACGTGCCCGCGAAGATCACGTCCTCCATCTTGCCGCCGCGGAGCGTCTTGGCGCCCTGCTCCCCCATCACCCAGGCGAGCGCGTCGACGACGTTCGACTTGCCGGAGCCGTTCGGGCCGACGATGCACGTGACCCCGGGCTCGAACGCGAAGGTGGTCGGCTGCGCGAAGGACTTGAAGCCCTTCAGGGTGAGGCTCTTGAGGTACATGTCCCCCCGGTGTCGCGGCGTGATGGTGCTGGATGCCTCGGACGAGCGTACCCGAGCGGATGCCGCGCGCCCGCGCTCGCTCGCCGCATTCGAGCGGATCGGGGCTCCCCGGGGGCGTCCCGTCCGGCGGGCGACGCCGGGCATCGCGGGTACCGGCTCGCCGTCCGTCCCACTAGGCTGGCACGCTGCCCGAACGACGGAGGACGCATGGACGCGGAGGTCCGACCGATCCGACTGCCCGCGACGCCGCGCGCTCCGGCGCCCCCGGAGCTCGACGCGTACGCCGCCCTGATCCGCCGGCTCGACCTGGAACGGCTCGGCACCGACGAGCTCGCGCGGCCCGTCGGCGAGCTCGCGGTGGAGTTCGCGGACGATCCGTACCGCGTGCACACGCCGTTCGGCGCGTTCGACGGCGACGACCTCGTCGGCATCGCCGAGCTGGTCTGGGAGCGCGACGACGACGCCAGGACCGCCTACCTCGAGCTGCTCGGCGTCGTCCCCGATCGACGCCGGGAGCGGATCGGCTCGACGCTGCTCACGTGCGCCGAGCGCATCGCGGCGGAGGCCGGACGGACGACGCTGGTCCTCGCGGCCGACCACGCCGCGGGGACGGCGACGGGGAACGACGGTCGAGCCGGCACCCTCACCGCCCCGGGCGGCGCCTCCGGCGCGGTGCTGCGTGCCCCGCAGGGCGACGCCACGATCCCGGTCGACGACCCCGCCGCGCAGTTCGCGCTGGCGCACGGCTTCGCGCTCGGCCAACTCGACCGGGTCAGCGTCCTCGACGTCGCCGGTCGCGACGAGGAGTTCGCTTCGCGGCTCGAGGGGCTCGCCGCATCCGACGCCTACCGGGTGCGCGCGTGGGTCGACCGCGCCCCCGACGAGCTCCTCGACTCGCTCGCCGTCGCCCACGAGCGGATGTCGGTCGACGCACCCTCTGGTGCCATCGCCTACGAGCTCGAGCACTGGGACGCCGAGCGCGTGCGCGACGAGGAGCGCCGCGCCCTCGAGAAGGGACGCACGACACTCACGGCGGCGGCCATCGCGCCCGACGGCGGGGTCGCGGGCTTCACCGTCCTGTCGCTCCCCGCCGGCTCCGTCGCCGTCGAGCAGTGGGACACCATCGTGCTGGCGGCCCACCGCGGCCATCGGCTCGGGATGCGCCTGAAGCTGGAGAACCTCCGCCTGCTGCATGAGGCGGATGCCTCGCGCGAGCGGATCTACACGTGGAACGCCGACGAGAATGAGCACATGCTCGCCATCAACCTCGACCTCGGATTCCGGCCGTTCGCCCTCGAGTCGGTCTGGCAGCGGCCGTGAGCGCGGCCGTGCCCGAGGGCGGCGCCGCGGCGACGGGGTCGACGGTCGTGCTCCGGCCGATCGAGGCGCCCGACCGCATCGGCATCCCCGAATCGGCCGACCTGGAGGCGTACGCCGACCTCGCCCGTCGCATCCAGCTCGAGACGATCGGCACCGACGAGTTCAGCTGGTCCGCGGCCGAGCTCGCGGTGCTCGGCGGCAACCCGTACCTCGAGCGACACCGATTCGGCATCTTCGACGACGGCCGCCTCGTCGCCGCGACCGCGGCGTGGTGGGAACGCGAGGACGACGACGGCGCGCCCATGATCACCATGGTCGGCGTCGACCCGGCCCATCGCCGACGCGGCCTCGGCGGCCGCGTGCTCGACGCCGTCGAGGCCGCGGCGCGCGACGCCGGACGGAAGTCGACGATCCTCATCTCGGAGCATCGCACCGACGACGGAGCCGGCGAACGCCTCCACGCGCCGCAGGGCGGCGCCTCCCTGCCCGCCGGCGCGCCGTCGGTCCGGTTCGCGCGCTCGCGGGGCTACGACCTCGGCCAGCTGCTCGTGGCGAGCGTCCTTCCCGTCGGCGGCGCCGGCCCGCGGTTCCGCCGGCTGGCCGAGCAGGCCGCGCGGACCGACGGCTACCGCCTCGAGCTCTGGCGCGATCGCACGCCCGCCGAGCACCTCGACGCGTTCGCGGCCGCCCGGTCGCAGATGGTCGCGGAGGCGCCGAGCGGCGCCGTCGACTTCCCCGACGAGCACTGGGACGCCGCGCGCATCCTCGACGAGGAGGCGCGCGCCCTCGAGGCCGGGCGCTCGCACCTCACCGTCGCCGCGGTCGCCGCCGACGGCGAGGTCGCCGGCTTCACGATCCTCACGCTCGCGCCCGGCAAGCGCGCCGCCTACCAGGACGACACGCTCGTCCTCGGGCCGCACCGGGGACACGGCCTCGGCCTGCGCATGAAGCTCGCGAACCTCGTCGCTCTCGCGGATGCCGCACCCGAGCGCACCGACGTCTACACCTGGAACGCCGACGAGAACGGGCCCATGCTCGCGATCAACCGCGAACTGGGGTTCCGCCCGCACTCGATCCAGGCGACGTGGCAGCGGGGCTGAGGACGGCGCACCGGTGCACCCCGAGGGCGCTTGACGTCGGGGGCGCTCGCCGACCGTGCAGCGCCGATCAGTGAGTGTTCGCCCAGTCGGTCAACTGAGCGAGCGTGATACCGCCGCGGGCATCCTTCCCTGACAGCTTCAGCTTGGAGGCGATCTGGGCGGCGTTACAGCCGGCGGTGTCGATGACGGTCAGACCGGACCCCTTCCCGGCACCATCGACGAACTTCCCACCGGTGGTGGCGTAGTACTTTCCGGCGGTCTTCCGCACGGACTCCGGGATGGCAGTGGACGGGCAGAGGTCGGCGGTGTCCGTCACCCCGTCCCGGTCCGAATCCGACGCGGTCGGCATCGGTGCGCCGGTCATCGCCGACGGGCCGGTGGAGCAGGTGAACTTCCACGTCAGCCCGTCAGGTGCGGTCGATCCCTCCGGGGTGCGCAGCGAGAACGACAGACCGTACGTCGCCGTGACCGGTGCGGTGAATCTGAACCCCTCGGTGGCGGGCCCTCCGGCGAACGTGATGTTCAACCCGATGTTGGAGACGAGGAACACGTCGTCACCCGCACGGGCGGGGCTGACGGTGACGCCGATGACCTCGCCGGCCCTGAGCGCGACCGTGCTGACCGCGACCTTCGGTGCGGTGACCGTGCGGTCGTGGAAGAACCCGCAGTCGTACACGGTCGATGCCGTCCCGCCCTTCACCGGCTTCGCCGCCGATGCCGGGGCGACCGCCGTGGTCGCGGCGAGGATCAGGCCGAGCGCGGCGGTGACGGCGGCGATGGCCGTACCACGGATTCGGGTGCGCCCGGTCCGGGCGTCGAGGGAGTCGCTCATCGTCATTCCTTTCGACAACGGTGGTCGAGCTGCCGGAAGGCACGCGTGGAATCGACAATAGACCCTCCGTTTGGGGGTGCGCCACGGCGTCGTCGATCGGTGGTGTTCGGGCCGGGGTGGAAGGCGAGCCCTCCCCGCGACGGTTCAGGTTCGTCGGCGGTTCGGAACGGGGCTCGCGCCCGCACTCGATCCGGACGATTCTGGAGCTTTGCTGCGAGCCGTGCGTGCGAGCCGCCCTACGCCCGTCGGCGTCGCGGCGGCGCGCGAGCCGGCGCGCAGGCGCTGGCAGCGCGGGCAGCGATGCGACGACCGGTTCATGAACGCCTCGCGGACGATGGGCGTGCCGCACCTCGGGCACGGGCGACCGGTGCGCCCGTACGCGTTCAGCGAGTGGGAGAAGTAGCCGGATGCGCCGTTCACGTTGACGTACTGCGCGTCGAAGCTCGTCCCACCTTCGGCGAGGGCCTTCTGCAGCACCTCGCGAACGGCGGCGAGCAGCTCGCGGACGCGTCGTCGGCTGAGGCTCGATGCGGGCTGCTCGCCGTGCATGCGGACCGCCCACAGCGCCTCGTCGGCGTAGATGTTGCCGATGCCCGAGACCACGCCCTGGTCGAGCAGCACGCGCTTGATGCCCGTCGCCCGGCGGGCGAGCGCCGCGGCGAACGCGGCGTCGTCGAACGCGGGGTCGATCGGATCGCGCGCGATGTGCGCGACCTGCGACGGGATCGACCGCGCCCATGCGCCGGTGACGTCGGCCGAGAAGCCCGCGACGCGACCATCCGCGGTCGGCAGCATGCGATCGATCGCCATCGACCCGAAGATCCGCTGGTCGACGAAGTCGACTCGGAGCTCCCCGTGCACCGGGTGCTCCAGTTGCACCCTGATCCGCGCGTGCCGATCGTCGCCGGGGTGGTCCGGCCTGCGGAGCAGGAGCTGGCCGCTCATGCCGAGGTGCGCGACGAGTGCCGCACCGCCGGCGAGGGGCATCCAGAGGAACTTGCCGCGCCGCACGGCGGCCTCGATGCGCTCGCCGGTGAGCAGCGTCTCGAAGTCGCCGGCCGCCGACTCGTGGCGCTTCAGCGAGCGGACGTCGAGCACCTCGACGCCCGCGACCCGGGCACCGGTGACCGCCGGTGCGAGCCCGGCGCGGACCACCTCGACCTCGGGCAGTTCGGGCACGTCAGCGGTCGTTCAGGGTGGTCCAAGCCTCGAGCGCGGCCGCCATCTCGGCCTGCTTCTTGCTCGAGCCCTCGCCCGATGCGGTCACGAGGCCCCCGACGGTGACCGTCGCGACGAAGTGCTTGCTGTGGTCCGGGCCGCTCTCGCTCACGGAGTACGACGGCGCGGTCGCGCCGCGGCGGGCGGCGATCTCCTGCAGGCTCGTCTTCGGGTCCATCGCGGCGCCGAACCGGTCGGGGTCGCGCATGAGCGGCGTGATGAGGCGCAGCACGAGGTCGGTGGCGACGTCGCCGCCGCGCGAGAGGTAGACCGCGCCGATGATCGCCTCGACGGTGTCCGCGAGGATCGACGGCTTCTCTGCGCCGCCGGTCATCGTCTCGCCGCGGCCCAGTCGGATGTACGGGCCGAGCCCGATCGTCCGGGCGACCTCGGCCAGCGCGACGCTCGAGACCAGGCTCGCCCGGCGCTTGGCCAGCTCGCCCTCGTCGAGCTCGGGGTGGTCGGTGAACAGCTTGACGGTCACCGCCTGCCCGAGGATCGAGTCGCCGAGGAACTCCAGGCGCTCGTTGGTCGGGATGCCGCCGTTCTCGTACGCGAACGACCGGTGCGTGAGGGCGAGGAGCAGGAGATCGGGGTCGAGCTCGACGCGCAGCGTGCGCTGCAGTTCGGCGAGCTCGTCGGCCCCGGTGTCCGTGCGCTCGACGCGCCTCACGACCGGTCGTTCGTCGTTCACGGGCCGACTAGACGTCGGCGACCTTGCGGCCCTTGTACTCGAGGAAGAGCGGGGTGCCCGCCGAGTCCTCGACCACGCGCGCGCGGTGCGGGAGGCTGTAGGTGACCTTGCCGTTCTCGACGGTCTTGACGAGCGTGGGGGCCTCGGCCTTCCACTGCGAACGGCGCGCGTGGGTGTTGGCGCGTGACTTCTTCCGCTTGGGAACAGCCATGACTCTCTCTCAATCTCTCTGCTGGTCGGCGTCGGATGCAGCATCCGCGCCCTCGTCTTCGGAAGCCGTGAACCCTGCGAGCGCAGCCCAACGCGGATCGCGCTCGACAGGGGTGACGAGTTCCGGATGATCGGCCATTCGCTGTCCGGTTTCGGGGTCGAGACCCGGGCAGTCAGGCCGGCACACCGGCTGGAAGGGCAGTGCCAGCACTACCGCATCTCGGATGAGGGGTTCAAGATCCACGTGGTCGTCTTGAACCTCATACTCGAAAGCTTCCCCAGAATGATACGCGAAAAGCTCCTGGAACTCGACTCGGACGGGCAGTGCGATGTCGATGAGGCACCGACCGCACTCTCCCTCGGCGGTCGCGTCCACCTCCGCGGTCGCCAGCACGCCCTCGTGGACGGACTCCAGGCGCACGTCGATCGCGAGGTCGGAACCCTGCCGGATCGACACCAGGCCCTCGCCCAGCTGCTCGGGAACCGGCACGTCGAACTGCTGCTCGCGCATCTCGCCGGGTCGGTTGACGAGGTCGCGCACGTTGATGCTGAATGGGGAATGCTGTACGGCCACGAACGACGATCCTACTCGCCGGACGATGCGGGCCGGCCGAACGCGACGCGCGCCGAGGGGCGGAGCGACCCGGGGACCAGCACCGCCGCGACCCGGCGAGCGGCGGACGCGTCGGCGCGGAGCGCGTCGGATGCGGCCCGGAGGTCCGCTGCGAGGGCGGCGCGGCGCGCGGGCTCGCGGTCCTCGCCGTCGCCCGGACGCGCGGACGAGGCGGCCGACGACGCACCCTCACCCGCGACCCCGACCGCCGCAGCTCCGCGGACGCGACCGTAGCGCTCCCGCTCCACCGCATCGCGCACGCGCTCCAGGGCGGCGAGCGCCTCGACCCGCTCGCCCGGCGGCGACCCCGGGTCGCCGCGGAAGGCCGGTCGCTCGGCGAGCTCCGCCGCGACCCCGCGCACGGTGCGCCGCGGGTCGATCGGCAGGCCGAGGTCGACGGCGGTCGCGAGGAGCTCGCGCCACGCGGCATCCGCCGGTCGGTCCCCGGACCGGATGCCCGAGCGTCGCGCGGTGCGGACGCCGATGCGGATCATCGCGGGCAGGAGGAGGACGAACGCCACGGCGAGGCCGAGCAGCCCGACCTGCGCGACCTGGGCCCCCGCCGACGGCGTGGTGCCGGCACCGCCGAGCGCGCGGTCCGGATCGCCCTCGGGCCGGCCGGTCGCCCCGGGCGTCGCGGCGGGCCCCGTCGGGATCGCCCCCGGAGCGGACTGCCCTGCGTTCGGGCGCGAGTAGTCGGGAACGCTCCCCCGCCCGGGCGTCGGCTCGAACGGCACCCACCCGACGCCCTCGAAGTACAGCTCGGGCCAGGCGTGCAGGTCGTGCGAGTCGACCTCGATCACGACCTCGCCGTCGACGCGACCGTCGCCGGGCGTGCCCGAGGTGTACCCGATCGAGATGCGCGACGGGATGCCGACCTCGCGGGCGAGCACCGCCATCGTCGACGCGAAGTGCACGCAGTAGCCTGCCCGCTGCTCGAGGAACGCGGCGACGGCCTCGAACCCCGCGCCGTCGTACCCGTCCGCGACGGGGGCGCTCTCGGAGTACTCGAAGTCCGAGCCCCGCAGGAACGCCTGGATCGCGACCGCGGCGTCGTAGCGCGTCGCCGCCGACGCCGTGACGGACGCGGCCGTCTCGGCGATGATCGGCGGAACGTCCTCGGGCAGCCGGCGGGTCGCATCGGCCACCGCGCCCGGAGACGGGACCGATGCCGCGCGCAGCTGCGTGACATCGGGCTGCACGTCGAGGTGCGTGAGGCGGTACTGCTGCCCGAGCGTCGTCGCATCGACGCTCCGGACGTTGAGCGTGCCCTGGTCCCAGAACCACGACCCGTTCACCCCGCTGACCTCGGTCGACGGGTACGGCACCGGCAGCCAGGCCGTGCGCACCTGGTCGACCTGCACGGCGATCGGGCGCGGCTCGACCAGGACGTCGCCGGCGAGCCCGTCGGGCGGGGGCAGGGTGCCGAGCGTGTTGTCCCCGTCGACCGCACGGTCGGTCGCGGACCACACCTGCCCCTCGAGCCGCTCGATCGTGAGCAGGGTGAAGTAGGGCCGCTCCCCCTCCGGCGAGACGTACGAGAACGCCGGCACCGGCTCGGGCCTGCGCAGGTCGCGGCCGAGGTCGACGTACGGACTGACGCCGCGGGCGAAGAGCGTCGCGGGCCCGCCGGTGCCGACCAGGAAGCTCGTCGTCACGCTGGGCGTCGCGGCGGCGATGACGGATGCCGCGACGAGCCCGATCGCGGCCAATCCGAGCGACGCGCCCATCGTCGACACGATCGGCGCGCGCTTGGGCGCGCTGACGACGGGCGCGTCGTCCCGGTCGTCCTCCTGCACGAGTTCCGCGGCGCGGCGGACGCGGACGTCGACGCGGAGGAGGAGCAGGTAGGTCGCCGCGGTGAGCACGAGGGCCGGCACCTCGGCGCCCTCCGCGACGAACAGGCCCGGGACGAGCGCGGGCACCAGCACGGGGATCGCGGCGAGCGCGGGGACGCGCACGGTCTGGACGAGCAGGTCGAGGAAGACGGCGATGAGGCCGACGCCGACCGCGATCGCGAATACGAGGGCGGGGACGGGGATCGCCGGCACCGACTGCTGCTCGATCGTGCGCCGCGCACCCTCGGTGAGTTCGCCGAACACCGCGAACGTGTCGGGCGTCGGGATCACCAGCGCGAGGCTCGTCGCCCCGCCGAAGAGCAGCGTGAGCGCGAGCAGCATCGCGACGAGTTCGAGCGGCGGGACGAGCGACGGCGGCGTGCGCACGGCGCGGAGCGCCGCACCGCCGCCGATCACGGCGACTGCGACGACGGCGCCGGCCCACCACCATCCGCTCCCCGCGATCAGCGGCCCGAGCGCGGTCGTCGCCACGAGGAGGAGGAGCAGGCTCGCCCCCGACAGCGCGAGCGACTGCGCACGGGTCAGCGGGTAGCGGTCAGGACCCACGGCGGCCTCCCGAGCGCACGGCCTCGCGGGCCGACCGCCACGCCTCCTGCCACGCCGCGGGCAGGTCGGCCGCCCGACGGACGCGGATCACCCGCCAGTCGGCCTCCTCGAGCCGGTCGACGATGCGGGCGGAGACGCTGTCGGCGGCGAACGCGATCGCTGGCTCGACCGAGCTGCGGAGCGCGACGAGCGTCTCGGCCGCGTCGCCCGACGGGTCCACGAGCACGGCGATCGCCGGCATGCGCATGTCGCGCCGGACGGTCGTCACGGGCGCGGTCGGATGCCGCCGGGTCTCGCGCGGCTCGCTGCGTGCCGCATCACGGCGCGGCGGGTCGAGCCGAGCGAGGTCCTCGAGCAGCGCGACGTCACCGCCCGGCGAACGGTACCCGCCCGCCTCCGGCGCGATCGGCTCGACGTGGACCGCGGGATCCTCGACCGGGTCGAGCCGCACCCGGAAGCCGCGGTCGAGGAGGTGCACGCCGAGCGATGCGGCGATCTCGACCCCGAGCTCGAACGCCGGATCGAGGGCGTCGGCGCCGTCCCGCGTCCCGGACGCCGGATGCGACACGCGGCCGCCGAGCGCCGTGTCGAGGAGCACGCGGAGCTCGGGGTCGCCGCGCTGCTCCTCGTCGCGCACCATCAGCTCCCCGCGGCGGGCCGTCGCGGCCCAGTGCACCCGTCGGAGCGGGTCGCCGTACCGGTACTCGCGGGCGATCAGCTCGTCGCTGTTCGGTCGCGTGCGCCGCTGCAGCGCGTGCACCGTGCCGTCGACGCTCGCGAGCAGGCCGACGGCGGGCTCGAGGGGCGTGACCCTCGGCGTCACCACGAGGTCGCGGGCACCGCCCGCCACGCGATCGATGCGGGCGAGCCCGAACGGATCCGCCAATGAGATCCGGAGCGGTCCCACGTCGAACACGCCGCGCCGCGGCGTCCGCATGCGGTACTCCAGCCCGACGGTGTCGTCACCCGAGGGCAGGACCCCCTCGGTGCGCCCGATCGCCGGCAGGATCGCCTCGGGCGGCGGGCGGAGCGCCGGCGAGGCGAGGTCGCGCCAGTGCGCGCCGTCGAAGGCGCGACGGCTCCGGTTGTGCACGCGCAGCCTCACGGTCGTCCCGTGCCCGGCACCGACCACCGGCGGTTCGAAGGTGCGGTGGACCGCGAGCCGGGGCGGGCGCACGGCGAGGTAGCCGAGCGCGGCGAGCGGCATCGCGATGCCGACGGCGGCGAGGAGCAGGATGTCGCGCAGGTCGAACCAGAGGGAGACGCCGAAGAGGATGGCCCCCACGACCATGAGTGCGATCCCCCGCGCGGTCAGGCGGGGACGCGCCTGGTGACGCATTCGGCCGGCCCGCGACATCCGGATCACTCCCTCCGGGCGCTGCCGACCGGGACGGGCGTCTCGCCGACGATGCGACGAACGATCTGGTCGATCAGCGGGCCGCCGTCGTGGTCGTGCCCGCCGACCGCGCGGCTGGTCGGCACGAGCCGGTGCGCGAGCACCGGGACGGCGAGCGCGTCGACGTCGTCGGGCAGCACGAACTCGCGGCCGTGCATGGCGGCGTGCGCCTTCGCCGCGCGGATCAGCTGGAGCGTCGCACGAGGACTCGCCCCGAGCCGCAGCTGGCGGTCCTCCCGGGTGGCGCGCGCCAGCTCGACCGCGTACTCCTTGACGGGCTCGGAGGTGAACACCCGCTGGACCGTCTCGATCATCGCGCGGAGCTCGGCGAGCGACACGACGGGTTCCAGGCTGTCGAGCGGGCTCGCGGTCTCGCGCTGGGCGAGCATCGCGAGCTCGTCGGCGGTGGCCGGGTAGCCCATCGAGATGCGGGCCATGAACCGGTCGCGCTGCGCCTCGGGCAGCGGGTACGTGCCCTCCATCTCGACGGGGTTCTGGGTGGCGACGACCGTGAACGGCTGCTCCAGGCGGTAGGTCGTGCCGTCGGCCGTGACCTGGCGCTCCTCCATGCACTCCAGGAGGGCCGACTGCGTCTTCGGGCTCGCACGGTTGATCTCGTCTCCGATCACGATGTTCGCGAACACCGGTCCCGGCTTGAACTCGAACCGACGTGAGACCTGGTCGAAGACGGAGACGCCCGTGACGTCGCTCGGCAGCAGGTCGGGCGTGAACTGGATGCGACTGACCGTGCAGTCGACGGACCGGGCGAGCGCCTTGGCGAGCATCGTCTTGCCCACGCCCGGCACGTCCTCGATGAGGAGGTGCCCTTCGGCGAGGAGCACGGTGAGCGCCGCCGTCACGGCCTCCCGCTTGCCGCTGATCACCGTCTCGACGTTGCGGACGATGGCCGCGGCGCGGTCGCCGACCTCGTCGATCCCCATCGCGGCGGCGACGCCGACGCCGCCCTCGGTGTCGCTCACGGCCGCATCGCCCCCTGGAGGTACTCGGCGACGGATCGCGGCACGTACGGCGCCACGTCGCCGCCGAGCGCGGAGACCTGCCGCACCAGCGAGCTCGACACGTGCGCGTTCGCCGGGTCGGGCAGGAGGAAGACGGTCTCGACGCCCGCGAGGTGCCGGTTCACGATCGCCATGGGCGTCTCGTAGCCGACGTCGACCTGCGAGCGGATGCCCTTGACGAGCACCGAGGCGCCGACGTCGGTGCAGTAATCGACGAGGAGGCCCATGCTCCACGACGCGACGACGATGTCGCCCGGGATGTGGGCGTCGGCGATGGACTGCTCGATGAGCGCGACGCGCTGCGCGATGGGCAGCAGCGCCGACTTGCCGGGGTTGTGCACGACGACGACGTGCAGCTGGTCGTACAGGCCGGCGGCCCGCTCGATGACATCGAGGTGTCCGCGCGTGACAGGGTCGAATGATCCGGGGACGACGGCGATCCGCTGCATACGTGCCAGCGTAGTGCGCGATCGACGCTCCGGGCCGGGCGCGGGAGAGTCTCAGCCCCTGCTCAGGTACTCGCTCGCCTCGTCGTCGAGACGGCGTCGCACGGCGGCGGCGAGCGCCGGGTGCCCGGCGAGTCCCGGGTCGTCGGCGAGCAGCTCGGCGGCGGCCTCGCGGGCATCGGCGATGAGGTCGCCGTCGCGGGCGACGCGGAGCAGCTTCAACGACGACCGTCCGCCGGACTGCGTCGCGCCGAGCACGTCGCCCTCCCGGCGCAGCTCGAGGTCGACCCGCGCGAGCTCGAACCCGTCGAGCGTCGCGGCGACGGCCTCGAGGCGCTCCCGCGCGACGCTCCCGGCCTCGGCGTGCGAGACGAGCAGGCAGAGCCCGGGCACGCTGCCCCGGCCGACCCGGCCGCGCAGCTGGTGCAGCTGCGAGACCCCGAACCGGTCGGCGTCGACCACGACCATGGTGCTCGCATTGGGCACATCGACGCCGACCTCGATCACCGTCGTCGCGACGAGCACGTCGAGCTCCGTCGCGGCGAACGCTCGCATCGTGTCGTCCTTCTCCTCGGCCGGCATCCGCCCGTGCAGCGGGGCGATGCGCGCGCCGGCGAGCGAGGGCAGCGCCCGCAGCTCGGCGAGCACCGAGGCGACGGATGCCGCGGGGCCGGCGCCCGGAGCCGGCTCGCCCTCGGCGGGCTCGGCGTCCTCCTCGGCCACCTTCGGCTCGATCGCGGGGCAGACGACGAAGCCCTGCCGTCCCTGCGCGAGCTCCTCCGCGAGGCGCTCCCACACCCTGGCCCGCCAGCCCGGGCGCTCGGCGAGCGGGACGAGGTGGGTCTCGATCCCCGCCCGCCCGGCCGGCAGCTGCCGGATGGTGCTCACGTCGAGGTCGCCGAACACCGTCATCGCGACGGTGCGCGGGATCGGCGTCGCCGTGAGCACGAGCACGTGCGGGTGGCGCCCCTTGAGGCGCAGCGCCTCGCGCTGCTCGACGCCGAAGCGGTGCTGCTCGTCGACGACGACGAGGCCGAGGTCGGCGAACGTCGTGGTGTCGCCGAGGAGCGCATGCGTGCCCACCACGATGCGCGACTGGCCCGCGGCGACGCGCAGCGCCGCCTTCCGTCGCTCTGCGGCCTGCAGTTGGCCGGTGACGAGCGTGGGCATGAGCTCCGCCGACAGCTCGCGACCGAGCATCTTCGCGATCGAGCGCAGGTGCTGCGCGGCGAGTACCTCGGTCGGGGCGAGGAGCGCCGACTGGCCCCCAGACTCCGCGACCGCGAGCATGGCGCGCAGCGCCACGACCGTCTTGCCCGAGCCCACCTCGCCCTGCACGAGCCGGTTCATCGGCACCGGTTCGGCGAGGTCGGCGAGGATCTCGCCGCCGACCTCGCGCTGGTCGTCGGTCAGCGAGAACGGCAGCGACGCCTCGAACCGCTCGAGCAGCCCGCCGGGTCGCGGTTCGCGCCGAACGGCCTCGTGCGCGCGTGCCGCGGCCCGGCGCTCGAGGAGCGCGGTCTGCAGCACGAACGCCTCGGTGAAGCGGAGCGTGCGGCGTGCGGCCTTCCAGTCCTCGTCGCGCTCGGGCCGGTGCACGCCCTCGAGCGCGTCGCGGTGCGACCGGATGCCGCGACCGCGCCGGACGGGCTCGGGGATCGGATCGTCGACGGGCCCGAGCCCGTCGAGCAGGACGCCGATCGCGCTCTGCAGCTGCCAGCTGGAGAGCGTGCCGGTGGCGGGGTAGATCGGGATCGGCGCGGTCGCCCAGCGGACGGCCGCGGCATCCGCCCCGGTCGTCGGCACCGCGTCGTCGAAGAGCTGGTAGTCGGGGTGGGCGAGCTGGCGGGCGCCCCGGTAGTCGGACACCTTGCCCGCGAACATGCCGCGCACGCCGGGCTTCAGCTCGTTCGCGCGCCACTTCTGGTTGAAGAACGTCAGGGTGAGGATGCCGGTGCCGTCGGAGATCTTCGCCTCGAGGATCGATCCGCGGCGGGACCGCATCGTGCGCTCGCGCACCTCGAGCACCTCGGCGACGATCGTGACGTTCTCGTCGAGCGGGAGCTCGGCGAGCGCCGTCAGCTCGCCGCGCGTGGCGTAGCGACGCGGGTAGTGCGCGAGCAGGTCGCCGACCGTGGTGTAGCCGAAGGCCCGCTGGAGCGCCTGCGCGGTGCGCCCGCCGAGCGCGCCGTTCAGGCGGCTGTCGAGGGTCAGCGCCCCCTCCGCCACGCGATCGGCCGTCATGGCTCGATCGTAGGCTCCGCCTCCGTCGGCGCGGGCGCGAGGGCCTCGATCTCGGCGCGCACGTAGGGGTCGTCGGGACGCGCGAGCGCGAGTTCGCGTTGGATCTCGAGCGCCTCGTCGGTGCGACCGAGCGTCCGGAGGGCGCGCCCGACCGACCACCGGGCGACGTGCTGCTGGCCGGGCGTGCCGTAGCGGTCGGCCGCGTCGACGGCCTTCTGGAAGTGGTGGAGGGCCGCCTGCGCGTCGCCGCCGTCGTGCTTGGTCCAGCCGAGGTTGTTGTGCAGGGCCACGCCCCAGCGCTTCAGGCGCGGATCGCGGACGCCCTCGAGGATGTCGAAGCCCTCGGCGGCCCACTCCTCCTCGTGGCCGTCGTCGTTCAACGCGAGCATGTGGAGCGCGTCGAGCACCAGGAACGTCGAGCCTCCGAGCGCGGCCTCGCGGACGGCCCGCGTGAACTCGGGGACGGCCTCGTCGGCACGCTCGCCCGCCGCGGCCATCCGTCCGCGCTCGAGCGCGATGCGCGCGCGCAGTTCGGCCGCCTCCTCGTCGGAGTCGCCGGCGTCGGCCGACTCGAGCTCGTCGAGCACCGCGAGCGCCTCCTCCTCGCGCTGCTGGATGCCGATCGCCCGGGCGAGCTGGGTGGCCATCACGGCACGACCGTGCGTGCTCAGCGTCTCGTCGGCGGCGGCGGCGCGGAAGCGCTCCTCGCTCGCAGCGGGGTCCGCGAAGTCCCACATCCGGTCGATGGCCTGCTGCTCGTGCCCCCGGTGATGGGACGGATCGGCGTGCAGGGCGTCGGTCGAATCATCCACTCCTCCATCATGGCAGCGCCGGAGGAGGGGCCGTTATGCTCCCGAGACATGACGCGCATCATCGCCGGCTTCGCCGGCTCGCTCACCCTCGCCGTGCCCCGCTCGGGCACGCGCCCGACGAGCGATCGCGTGCGCGAGGCGATCTTCTCCGCCCTCGAGGCGCGCGACGCCGTCGCGGACGCCTCGGTGCTCGACCTGTACGCCGGATCGGGCGCGCTCGGGCTCGAGGCCGCGAGCCGCGGCGCCGCCGAGGTGGTGCTCGTCGAGAAGGCGCGGCCCGCCGCCGAGGTCTGCCGGCGCAACGCCGCCGCCCTCGCGAAGGCGGCGCGTGGAGTGCGCGCACCGCGCGTCCGCGTCGAGGCCAGGAGCGTCGCCTCCTACCTCGAGTCGGCGGCCGGCGGCGTCGACCTCGCGTTCATCGACCCGCCCTACGACCTCGGCGAGGCCGAGCTCGCGAAGGACCTGGCGCTCCTCGCCCCGCTCCTCTCCGGCGCCGCGACGGTCGTCGTGGAACGCAGCAGCCGCTCCCCCGAACCCGCCTGGCCCGACGGCATCGAGCCAGAGCGGCGCCGCGACTACGGCGAGACGACCCTGTGGTGGGCCTCGGCGGCCGAGGCCGATCAGCCGGCGCCGCCGTCCCAGCCCGAGTAGGGGTCCCACCCGCTCGTGTCGACCGGCTCGCCGTCGAGCGTGAGCCGCCCCGGGTCGCCGTTCGCGACGCCCACGACCTCGAAGGGCTCGGGCGGCACCGTGCCCGCCGGGAACGTCGCGAGCAGGCCGTGGTCCTCCGCGCCGGCGAGCGCCGTCAGCGGGTCCGGGCCGAGCGCGTCGGCGTGGAACTCGAGCCCGACGCCGCTCGCCTCCGCGAGCCGGCGCGCGTCGCGCGCGAGCCCGTCGCTCACGTCGAGCATCGCCGTCGCCCCGCCCGTGGCGGCCGCGACGCCGGCCGAGACCGGCGGCGTCGGCGCGAGCTGCGCCCCGACGAGGTGCGGGTGCCGCTCCCGGGCCGCAGCGGCGAGGTCGGCGTCGGGCTCGCCGTCGGCGTCGCGCGCCTCGGCGAAGAGCAGCTTGAGCCCGCGCGCCGCATCCCCGCGCGCCCCGGCGTGGGCGAGGACGTCGCCCGGCCGGGCGCCGGACCGCAGGACGGGCGCGCGACCCTCGAGGTCGCCGAACGCGGTCACCGCGATCGTGAGCACGGACGATGCGGACAGGTCGCCGCCGACCACCCCCGCCCTCGGCGCGAGTGCCGCGAGCGCGTCGCGCAGACCGTCGGCGATGCCCTCGAGCAGCGAGACGGGCGTCGTCGGCGGCGCGGCGATCGAGACGACGAGCGCCGTCGGCCGCGCGCCCATCGCGGCGACGTCGGTGAGGTTCGTGGCCGCCGCCTTCCAGCCGAGGTCGTGCGGGCGCGACCACGCGAGGCGGAAGTCCGGGCCGTGCACCATGAGGTCCGTCGTGACGACGAACCGCCCGTCGGCGGCGGCCACGACCGCCGCGTCATCGCCCGCGCCGAGGAGCGCGGCGTCGCCCGGGTCGAGGCGCGGCAGGATGCGGGCCAGCACCGCGGTCTCGCCGAGTTCGCCGATCGTGGGCGAGGGCTCGCGTGCAGGCTGCTCCATGGCTCCCACGGTAGCCTGATCGACGATGTCGACTCCCCCGTCAGGCCGCCGCCGGCGCCGCCGCATGCGCCTCGCCGCGGCCTCGCTGGTCGCCGCGTCCGCAGTGCCCCTGCTCGCCGCCTGCAGCCAGCCGGTGCCGTTCGATCCGGCGCCGGATGCCGCCGACGCGGACTGCGCGTCGGTCGTGGTGCGCCTGCCCGACCAGGTCGCCGGCCTCGACGCACGCGAGACCACCGCCCAGGGCACGGGGGCGTGGGGCTCGCCGGCCGCGGTGCTGCTCCGCTGCGGGGTCGAGTCGCCCGGCCCCACGACGCTGCGCTGCGTGAGCGTCGACGAGGTCGACTGGATCATCGACGAGTCCGACGCGCCCACCTACCGCTTCGTGACGTACGGCCGCTCGCCCGCCGTCGAGGTGGTCGTCGACAACGACGCCGTCGCCGGCTCGACGGCCATCGCCGACCTCTCGGGTGCGGTCGCGGCGATCCCCGCCGAGGGCGGATGCACCGACCTCGAGGGTCTCGCACCCGGCACGGCCGGGGCGACCGACGCGGGCTGACGTCCCCGCCCTGCGGCCGGGGTGACCCCGGCGCGCCCCGGGGCCGCACTCAGCCGACGCGCACGCCCCGCGCCATCCCGACCCGGATGAGTTCGTCGATCAGCTCGGGGTAGCTCACGCCGGACTCCTGCCAGCAGCGCGGGAACATCGAGATCGGGGTGAAGCCCGGCATCGTGTTGAGCTCGTTGACCACGAAGCCCTCGTCCGTGAGGAAGAAGTCCACGCGCGCGAGCCCCTCGGCGCCGATGGCCTCGAAGGCCCGGATCGCGAGGTCGCGCATCTCCTCGAGGCGACCGTCGCCGAGGTCGGCCGGACACACCAGGTCGACGCCGGGCGCGTCGAGGTACTTCGCCGCGAAGTCGTAGAACCCGTCGCCCGTGAGCACGATCTCGCCCGCGACCGACGCCCTCGGCCGCTCGCCGGGCGCCCCGCCGAGGACGCCGATCTCGACCTCCCGGCCGATCACGGCCGACTCGATGAGCACGGTGTCGTCCTCGGCGAACGCGACCTCGAGCGCCTCGTCGAGCTGCCCGGCATCGGAGACCTTGCTCACGCCGACGCTCGAGCCGGCTCGGGCGGGCTTCACGAACTGCGGCAGCCCCAGGGCGGCGGCGTCGGCGCGCACGGCGGCCGGGTCGTCCGCCCACTCGCGCGCGGTCACGGTGCGCCACGGCGCGACCGGGATGCCCGCAGCGGCGAGCGCGGTCTTCGTGAAGTGCTTGTGCATGCCGAGCGAGCTCGCGAGCACGCCGGAGCCGACGTACGGCAGTCCGAGGAGCTCGAACAGGCCCTGGATCGTGCCGTCCTCGCCGAACGGACCGTGCAGGATCGGGAAGAGGAGGTCGACCTCGCCGAGCGAGGCCTCCTCGCCGCTCGCGGTCAGGACGTGCAGCTCGCGCGACGCCGCGGACTCGGGCCAGCGCACGCGCGTGCCGTTGTCGTGCACCTCGGGCAGGTTCTCCGGGTCGAGCGCGAACCGCTCGGGGTCGTCCGCCTCCAGCACGAACGCGCCGTCGCGCGTGATCCCGACCGGGATCAGCTCGTAGCGGTCACGGTCGATCGCCCGGAGCACTCCCGCCGCCGTGGCGCAGCTGATCGAATGCTCGCTGGAGCGCCCGCCGAAGAGCAGAACCACCCTGAGCTTGTCCATCCATCGTCCTTTCGCCCTGGGGCTCGTCGTCGGTCGTGAGGTGCGGCGCGATGTCCTTCGGTTCGAGCGTGCCGGCGAGCACCTGCCGGACCTGCTCGACGATGGGCATCTCGACCCCCTTGGCGCGCGCCAGCTCGAGGATCGGACCGACCGATGCGAGCCCCTCGGTGGTCTGCTGCATCTGGTTGACCACCTCCGGCAGCTTGTAGCCCTGGCCGAGGAGGCGCCCGGCGGTGTTGTTGCGCGACAGCGGCGACTGGCAGGTCGCGATGAGGTCGCCGAGCCCGGCGAGCCCGGACAGCGTGTCGGGGTGCGCGCCGTAGGCGACCGCGAAGTCGGTCATCTCGACGAGGCCGCGCGTGATGATCGACGCCTTCGTGTTCTCGCCGTAGCCCGCGCCGTCGACGATACCGATCGCGACGGCGATGAGGTTCTTCAGGACCCCGCCGAACTCGGTGCCGATGACGTCGGTGTTCACGAACGAGTGGAAGTACCGGTTGCGCGAGACGGAGGCCACCGACTGCGCGGTCTCGAGGCTCGCCGACGAGACCACGGCCGCCGTGGGCTGCTCCTTGGCGATCTCGAGCGCGAGGTTCGGCCCCGAGATCACCGCGATCTTCGACTCGGCGATCGGCAGCACCTCGGCGATGACCTCGCTCATGCGGTGCCCCGTCGACTTCTCGACGCCCTTCATGAGCGAGACGATCGTCGCCTCGGCGTGCAGGTGCGGCTCCGCCGCGATCAGGTTCTGGCGCAGGGTCTGGCTCGGCACGCTGATGTAGACCTGCTCGGCGCCGGCGAGGGCGAGGTCGAGCCGGCTCGTCGCGCGCAACCCGATCGGCAGGTTGATGCCGGGGAGGTAGTCGCTGTTGCGCTTGGCCTCCTGGATCTCGCGCGCGAGCTCGGGACGCCGCGCCCACAGCATGACGTCGGCGCCGCCGTCGGCGAGGATCTTCGCGAACGTCGTGCCCCAGCTGCCCGCGCCGAGGACCGCGACGCGCTTGCCGGGAACGCGGCGACCGGCACCCCTAGCCATCGAGGCGCCCCGTCTCCTTCTGCCCGTGCTTGGCCGGGTCCCATCGCTCGGCCGGCGGCGTCTCGCCCCGGAGCTCGCCCACGAGCGCGGCGATGGCGTTCATGAGGTCGTTCGTCGCGGCGAGGAGGGTCGCCTGGTCGAGCGGCTTGCCCTCGTAGGCCGACAGGTCGAGCGGCTCGCCGATGATGACGTCGACGGTCTTCCGCGGGAAGAAGCTCACCTTCTTCGCGTAGCGCGGCATGATCTGCTGCGTGCCCCAGTGGGCCGCGGGGACGACGGGGATGCCGCGCTCGAGCGCGATGCGCACCGCGCCGGTCTTGCCGCGCATCGGCCACATGTCGGGGTCGCGCGTGAGCGAGCCCTCGGGGTAGACGATGACCACCCGGCCCTTCTCGACGAGCTCCTCCGCCGCGCGGATGGCGGCGTGGCTGCTGCTTCCGGCGCGCTCGACGGGGATCTGGCCGGACGTGCGCAGGAACCATCCGAGCACGGGGTTCTTGAACAGCGACGCCTTGGCCATGAACCGCGGGAGTCGCCCGAGGTGCCATGAGGCGACGCCCATGACGAGGGGGTCGATCTCGCTGTAGTGGTTGGGCGAGAGCACGAAGGCGCCGGCCTGCGGCATCCGCTCGGGGTGGTGGAAACGGTACTTCACGCCGAGGCTCCACAGCGGGAGGATCAGCGCGGCCAGCACCCAGAAGAACGACGGGCGGCGCTTCTCGGCGCCGGGCTTCGCTGCGGGCACGACGGAGGGGTCACGATGGGGCACTGACCCATTATCCTTCGAGCGCGAAGTCCGCTCCGAGCAGCTCGAGCTTCGTGATGAAGTTCTCGTAGCCGCGCGCGATGATCCCGACGTTCGAGACGGTCGAACGACCCTCGGCGGTCAGCGCCGCGATGAGGTGGCTGAACCCGCCGCGCAGGTCGGGCACCTCGATGTCGGCGCCGCGCAGCTGCGACGGGCCGGAGATGACCGCGGAGTGCTTGAAGTTGCGCTGTCCGAACCGGCACGGCCGGCCGCCCAGGCACTCCTTGTGCACGTCGATCGACGCGCCCATCTCGACGAGCGCGTCGACGAAGCCGAAGCGCTGCTCGTAGACGGTCTCGTGCACGATCGAGACGCCCTTGGCCTTCGTCAGCGCCACGACGAGCGGCTGCTGCCAATCGGTCATGAAGCCCGGGTGAACGTCGGTCTCGATGATGACGGGCTTCAGCTCCCCACCGGGGTGGTAGAAGCGGATGCCGTCGTCCTCGATCTCGAACGCCCCGCCGACCTTGCGGAAGATGTTGAGGAACGTGAGCATCTCGGGCTGGCGTGCACCGCCGACGAAGATGTCGCCCTCCGTCGCGAGCGCGGCCGCCGCCCAGCTCGCCGCCTCGTTCCGGTCGAACAGCGCGCGGTGCGAGTAGCCCTGGAGCCGCTCGACGCCCTCGATGCGGATCACCCGGTCGGTGTCGACCGTGATGATGGCGCCCATCTTCTGCAGGATGTTGATGAGGTCCATGATCTCGGGCTCGATCGCCGCGCCCGTGAGCTCGGTGATGCCCTCGGCGAGCACCGCGGTGAGCAGGACCTGCTCGGTCGCGCCGACACTCGGGTAGGGCAGCGACACCTTCGCGCCCTTGAGGCCGGTCGGCGCCGACATGCGGATACCGCTCGGCAGCTTCTCGACGATCGCGCCGAAGTTGCGCAGGACCTCGAGGTGGTAGTCGATCGGGCGGTCGCCGATGCGGCAACCGCCGAGGTCGGGGATGAACGCCTCGCCGAGGCGGTGCAGCAGCGGCCCGCAGAACAGGATCGGGATGCGACTCGAACCGGCGTGCGCGTCGATGTCGGCCATGTGCGCCGACTCGACCGCCGCCGGGTCGAGGATGAGGTCGCCGTGGTCGGGACCCTCGGTCACGGTCACGCCGTGGACCTCGAGGAGACCGCGCACGATGCGCACGTCGCTGATGTTGGGGACGTCCTTCAGGACGCTCGGCGTGTCGCCGAGGATCGCCGCGACCATCGCCTTCGTGACGAGGTTCTTGGCCCCCTTCAGCTCGATCCGACCACGGAGCGGCTTGCCCCCGTTGATCGTGATGCGGTCGACCGGAAGGCCGACCGCCGTCGCATGCTGCTTCGCGTCATCCACGAGTGTGTTCACTCAGTTCCCTGTCTCTGCCGGCTCCCTGATGGGGAGCGTCGTCGGCCGCCACCCCGCCCGAGTC
Organism: Agromyces zhanjiangensis; assembly: GCF_040496055.1. Lineage (NCBI taxonomy): Bacteria > Bacillati > Actinomycetota > Actinomycetes > Micrococcales > Microbacteriaceae > Agromyces > Agromyces zhanjiangensis. The sequence continues at coordinate 630,985 of NZ_JBEPKB010000002.1, forward strand.
GCCTCGAAGTCGGAGATGGCCTGCTCGTCCCGGAGGGTGAGCCCGATGTCGTCGAGCCCTTCGAGCAGCCTCCACCGAGTGTAGTCATCGATATCGAAGCTGACTGTGAGGCTCCCGATGCTCACCGTACGCTCAACCAGGTCGACGGTCGCGGCTATTCCCGGCTGGGCCTCGATGGCCTCCCACAGCCGCTCGATGTCCTCGTACGCGACCTGCGCCGCGAGCAGCCCCTGCTTGCCCGCATTGCCGCGGAAGATGTCGCCGAACCGGCTCGAGATGACGACCCGGAAGCCGTAGTCGCGCAGCGCCCACACCGCGTGCTCGCGGCTCGACCCGGTGCCGAAGTCGGGGCCCGCGATCAGGACGGACGCGCCGACGTGCGCCGGGTGGTTGAGCACGAACTCGGGATCCTGGCGCCAGGCGTGGAACAGCGCGTCGTCGAAGCCGGTCTTGGTGACGCGCTTCAGGAAGACGGCGGGGATGATCTGGTCGGTGTCGACGTTGGACCGGCGCAGGGGGACGGCGACGCCGTCGTGCGTTCTGAACTTCTCCATGTCAGTTGCCACCCTTCACGCCGGCGCCGACCGGTTCGGCCGCGGAATCCTGTTCGAGGTCCCAGGGGCTCGAGAGCGTGCCCCGCACGGCCGTCGCCGCTGCGACGAGCGGCGAGACCAGGTGCGTGCGGCCGCCCTTGCCCTGCCGTCCCTCGAAGTTGCGGTTCGACGTCGACGCGCAGCGCTCGCCGGGGGCCAGCTGGTCGGGGTTCATGCCGAGGCACATCGAGCAGCCGGCGAAGCGCCACTCCGCGCCGAACTCCTGGAAGACCTTGTCGAGGCCCTCGGCCTCGGCCTCGAGGCGCACGCGCGCCGAGCCGGGCACGACCATGACGCGCACGCCGTCGGCCTTGGTGCGGCCCTTGATGATCGACGCGAACGCGCGGAGGTCCTCGATCCGGCTGTTCGTGCACGAGCCCATGAACACGGCGTCGACCGCGATCTCCTTCAGCGGCGTGCCCGGCTCGAGGTCCATGTACTCCAGCGCGCGCTCGGCGGCGGCGCGCTCGTGCTGGTCCTCCATGGCGGCCGGGTCGGGCACGGCCTCGCTGAGCGACACGCCCTGGCCGGGGTTCGTGCCCCACGTGACGAAGGGCTCGAGCTCGTCGGCGTCGATGAACACCTCGGCGTCGAAGACGGCGCCCTCGTCGGTCGGCAGCGTGCGCCAGTACTCGACCGCCGCATCCCAGTCCTCGCCCTCCGGTGCGTGCGCGCGGCCCTTCAGGTACTCGAACGTCGTCTCGTCGGGCGCGACCATGCCGGCCCGGGCTCCCGCCTCGATCGACATGTTGCAGATCGTCATCCGGCCGTCCATCGACAGGGCGCGGATGGCGCTGCCGCGGTACTCGAGCACGTAGCCCTGACCGCCGCCGGTGCCGATCTTCGCGATCACGGCGAGGATGATGTCCTTCGCCGTGACGCCGGGGCGGAGGGTGCCCTCGACGGTGATCGCCATGGTCTTGAAGGGCTTCAGCGGCAGCGTCTGCGTGGCGAGCACGTGCTCGACCTCGCTCGTGCCGATGCCGAACGCCATGGCGCCGAAGGCGCCGTGCGTGGAGGTGTGGCTGTCGCCGCAGACGACGGTGATGCCGGGTTGCGTCAGGCCGAGCTGCGGGCCGACGACGTGGACGATGCCCTGCTCCTTGTCGCCCAGCGAGTGGATGCGGATGCCGAACTCGGCGGCGTTCCGGCGCAGGGTCTCGATCTGGGTGCGGCTCGTCGGGTCGGCGATGGGCTTGTCGATGTCGAGCGTCGGGGTGTTGTGGTCCTCGGTCGCGATCGTCAGGTCGGGGCGGCGGACCGGCCGGCCGGCCATGCGGAGCCCGTCGAACGCCTGCGGGCTCGTCACCTCGTGCACGAGGTGGAGGTCGATGTAGATGAGGTCGGGCGTGCCGGCCTCGCCCTTCGCGACCAGGTGCGCGTCCCAGACCTTCTCGGCCAGGGTGCGCGGACGCGCCGGGTTCGGGGTGCTGTCGTTCATGCGGTTCGTCTTCCTTCGGGGAGGGTGGTCGGCCGTCGACGGACTCCGCGGCGGGGAAGGCCTCAGAACCGGGCCCCGCCGCGGCACGGAAGGAGAAGTCGCCGAGCACGCATGCCGACAGATTACACCGAGTCGGCGGGTGCCCGTTCCACGAGGAAGGCGACGTCGCCGAGCAGGAGGACCGCATCGGGCGGCACCTCGGCGGGCACGCCCGACTCCAGGTCGGTGGGGTCGGACCCCTCGGGCCAGACGCGCACCCCGTTCGTGGAATCGAGGTCGGTGACGAGGAGCCGCTCGTCCCGCACCTCGAGGAGCGCGTGGGTCTTGGACATCGAGCGGGTGTGGTCGGGGATCGCCACGACCGTCGCCCCCTGCAGCCAGGCCGGCGGCTTCGGGTCGCGGCCGGCGACCACCCGGTCGGGAACGGTGAACTCGATTCCGTCGGCGCTGCGCAAGTGCCACGGGCCCGGTGCGGGCGGCGCGGTCTGCGCAGCGCGCGAGGCTGCCGACGCCGCTGCCGCGTCCGGATCCGCGGGCGGGAACGCCTGGGCGGGCGGCGCGATCGGCAGGGCCGACGGCGGGCGGATGCCCGGTGGCGGGCGGAACCCCGGGAGCGCCCGCTGGGCGCGCACCGTGCCCTCGGCGTGCTCCGGGCCGGCCGAGGCGGGCGCGTCCGGCACGAGCCCGGGCGGGGGCACGATGAAGTCGGGCTCGCTCACGCCCCCACCTTAACCCGCGGCATCGTCGCGCCCGGCCGTCACCGGCGGCGGCGGAGACGGTATCGGGCGACGAAGCGCCGCATCCGTCCCGCTGCCGCCGCGACCGCCGCGGCCGCGGCATCCGCCTCGGTCCAGCGTCGCTCGACCGAGGCCGACTCGACCTCCCCGCCGCCGAACACGTCGCGGTCCACGGTCGCGGCGATCGCCGAGAGCGGCGCGCGACCCGCGATGCGGACGTCGCCGAGACCCTGCTCGTCGAGCTGGCGCTCGAGCGCCCGGGCGGTCTGCAGGCGCGACGACCGCTCAGGCGGTTCGAAGCCGAGCTCGGCGTAGCGGTCGACGAGTTCGTCCCACGCCCCGGCGACGCGACGGTCCGGCGTGCCGCGATGCCGGACGGCGCGCCGGTGGCGTTTCGCGAGCGCGACGACCAGCATCGGCAGCAGCAGCAGCGCCGCGGGGATGCCGATCGAGGCGATCACGGCCCACGCCCAGGCGGGCAGCCGGAACGGGCGGTCGCGATCCTCGTCGTCCGTGTCGTCGATCTCGGTCGTGGTGAGGAGCTCGTCCTGCGCCTGCTCGGCTCGCGGGGGCTGGCGCACTTGCGGCTGGGGCTCGGACTTCGGCTTGGGGGTCTGCTCCTGCGGCACGTCGACGTCGTCCGGAGTCGGGTGGAAGGCGATCCAGCCCACGCCCTCGAACGGCACCTCGACCCACGCCGTGACGTCGGCACCCACCACCTCGACCGCACCGTCGCCGTCGGCGACCTCGGGCGCGTAGCCCATCACGACGCGCGACGGGTAGCCCAGGTGACGGGCCATGAGCGCCATCGCCGCGGCGTACTGCTCCTCGTCGCCGACCATCCGGCTGCGCGTGAAGAGCTCGATGAGGCGATCGGCGCCGTGTCCGGCGCGCGAGGCGACGGCGTCGCTCGCGAGCCCGTGGCTGAGGAACCCCGTCGTCCTGAGCTTCCGCTCGACGTTCCGGAGCTGCTCGATGGGGCTCGGCGCGTCGCCCGCGTACTCCTCGGCCTTCGCGGCGACGACGTCGGGCAGGTCCTCGACGGGAGGCGGGGCGAGCCGGGCGACCGGCACGTCGACGAGGTCGGCGTCCTCGGGCTGGACCTGCACGCGCGCCTCGAGGCGGTAGCGCGTGCCCTCGGCGGCGCCGCTCGTGAGCACGGCGGTCCCGGCGGCGGCGTTGTAGCGCACGTCGCCCGCGCGCTCGACCGACCCGCGGTCCAGCAGCTCGAGCCGTGAGCCGTAGCCGACGGTCGGGAGCCAGACGTCGGAGTAGGCCGCGATCTCGACCTCGATCGACCGGCCGCCGCCGAGGTCGGCGAGGTCGGGCGCGGGCAGTGTCGAGCCGACGATCGCGTAGCCGCCGTCGGCGGCCGCCTCGTCGGGACCGGCGACGTTCCAGAGTCGGCCGGTGTAGGAGTCCATCGCGGCGAGCCGCAGCGTGTCGCCCGGCTCCAATCCGTCGACGACGAACACCGGCGAGTCGGCCAGCTCCTTCGTGTACTCGCGGTAGCCGGCGAGCGGACTGGGGAACTGCAGCGGGTCGAAGGGCGGCACGATCCGGTCGCGGAGCACGAAGCGGTCGGGTGCGACGGGCGCGACCGCGACGCCCGCGACGGATCCGACGATCACGGCCCCGGCCACCACGATCGCCGATCCCGTGAGCCTCCGGCGGCGCAGGCGCGCCGCCCCGTCGCCGCCCGACTCGACGCTCGCGCCGCGACGCCAGGCGATCCAGGCGAGCGCGACCGACGCGAACGCGACGCCGCGGACGGCGGCGAGGAACGCCTGGTCGGTGCCGAGCAGGATCCCGGACAGGAACAGCAGCACCGGCCCGACGAGCACGACGGCCGAGCGGGTCGGGGTGCGACGACCCGGAAGCCACCTGAGCACGAGCATGCCGCCGACGAGCGAGACGACCGCGGCCGCCGCGTACGGCACCACGGCGACGTGGTCGGGCGCCTCCACGGGCGCGGCGATGGTGAGGATGTCGGCCCAGCCGTGGACGGCGCCGACGGCGAGTCCCGCGAGCGAGGTGAGCGTCGGCAGGACGACGAGGAACGCCGCGGCGGGCATCGTGAACGGCGTGCCGACGACGAAGTACAGCACGATGCCGAGCAGTACGGTCACGAGCACGTTCAGCCGCAGGATCGTGCCGAGCACGGCGGCGAGCGTGCCGACCAGGATGCCGGCGAGTGCGGCCGCCAGGAAGTCGAGGCCGCCGAAGCTCGTCTCGTACCCGGCGATCGCGACGAGCGACAGCGCCGAGAGCACGCCGAGGTCGGCGAGGGCGCCACGGGGGATCCGGGTCACGGTCGGACCCTCCTCACGAGGCGCGGCAGGTCGTCGAGCGAGCCGACCGTGACGATCGTCGACTCCCCCACGCGCGTGATGCGCGATGCGGCGCCCGCCTCCGTGCGGAACACGATCACCTGCGTGTCGGAGCCGAACACGGTCTCGGCCGCCCGGAACTCGGCGAGCGGTGCGCGCGACCCGCCGACGACGATGAGCACGCTCGGCGCCGGGATGCGGCGTCCCGCCTCGCGGACCACCTCGCGCACGGGCGCCGCGCCCTCCTCGAGGGGCGCGACCCGGCAGGAGTCGTCGAGCAGGGCCGTCGGCGTCGCCGTGCCGAGCCGCACGCGGTCTGCGACGACGGCGAGGCGCGTGGCGTCGCGGATCACCTGGACCCCGAGCGAGGCGAGCACCGACACCGCGAGCTCGAACTCCTCCTCGGAGGCGTAGTGCCCGGCGCTGGTCGGCTGCACGAGCAGCAGCTGCGAGCGCCGGGTCTCCTCGTACTGGCGGACCATGAGCCGCCCGGTGCGCGCCGACGTGCGCCAGTGGACGTTCCGCAGCGCGTCGCCGGGCTCGTACGCCCGGAGGGCGTGGAAGGAGATGTCGTTGTCGGTGATGGTCTTCGTGACCTCGCCCTCGAGGTCGCGCACGAGTCCCGCCGCCGACGGCTTCAGCCGTGCGGTCACGGGGTGGACGAACAGGTCGACGGGGTCGGTCCAGCGCACCTCGCGCCGGAGCAGGCCGAGCTGGTCGCCTCGGACGGATGCGGCGGGGCCGGCGACGATCACGGCGCGCCGCTGGGTCGGCACGGCGAACAGCTCCTCGTGCTCGCCGCCCGCGGGGATCGTCGGGATCACGAACTCGGCGAGCCCGTTGCCGACGGGCAGTTCGAACTGCGAGGGCACGGATGCCGCGTCGCCGACGTTCTGCACGACGAGCCGCCCCAGTGCGCGTTCACCGGCCACCACGCGGCGCGGCTGCAGTTCGATCTCGACGCGGTATGCCATCCGGCCGAACGCGAACGGCACGGCGACGAGGAGCGCGGCGAGCAGCGTCGCGCCGACGAACGCGAGCTCGATCCAGCCGAGCGGCCACGCGAGCGCGAGCGCGATGAGGCCGGCGGCCAGCACGAGCCATCCGACCGGCGAGATCACGCCCGTGACCGGTGCGGCGAAGGCGCCGAGGGCCCGGCCGGCGCGTCGCAGCGCGGCGGTCAGGGAACGAGCGGATGCCGCGAGCGAACGCCCGGCGGACCGCAGCGCGATGCGCGTCTGCGAGGGCGCCGTCGCCGATGCGGTCGGAGCCGAAGCGACGGGCGCCGGCGCCGCCGGTTCGGGCGGCGTCGACGCGGGCGCGTCGATGCCGGTCGTCATGCCGCGCGGTACGCCGGCGGCGCGATCTCGCCGAGCACCCCGCGGACGATCTCGTCGGCGGTCGCTCCGGCGAACTCGGCCTCGGGGTCGACGATGATGCGGTGCGCGAGCACCGGCACGGCGAGCTCGCGGACGTCGTCGGGCGTGACGTACGTGCGTCCGCGCGAGATCGCCCAGGTCTTCGCGGCTCGCGCGAGCGCGAGCGCGCCGCGCATGCTGACGCCGAGCGCCGAGTCGCGGTGGGCGCGCGTCGCCGAGACGACCTGGTTGAGGTACGAGAGCACCGCCGCGTCGACGTGCACATCGGCCGCGAGCCGCGCCATCGTGGTGACCGAGCTGGAGGCGATGATCGGCGACACCTTCGACGCACGGGCGCGGTTCGCCGAGTCGAGCAGCAGCGTCACGGCGGTGTCGTGATCGGGGTAGCCGAGCGAGGTCTTGACGAGGAAGCGGTCGAGCTGCGCCTCGGGCAGCGAGTAGGTGCCCGCCTGCTCGACCGGGTTCTGCGTCGCGATGACCATGAACGGGCTGCCCACCTCGTAGCCGACGCCGTCGACGGTGACGCGGCCCTCCTCCATGACCTCGAGGAGCGCCGACTGGGTCTTCGGGCTCGCGCGGTTGATCTCGTCGGCGAGCACGACCGACGCGAAGATCGGGCCGCGGTGGAACTCGAACTGCCCCTTGCCCTGGTCGTAGATCGTCACGCCCGTGACGTCCGACGGCAGCAGGTCGGGGGTGAACTGGATGCGCGAGTGCGTGCCGTCGAGCGTGTTCGCGAGCGCCTTCGCGAGCACGGTCTTGCCGGTGCCCGGGTAGTCCTCGAGCAGCACGTGCCCCTCGGAGAGCATCGCGGTCACGACGAGCTCGATGATGTCGCGCTTGCCGAGGATCGCGCGGTCGACGTTGTCGACGAGCTTCGAGAAGGCGTCCTGGAACCAGCTGGCCTGGTCTTGGGTCACGGTCATGTTCGTTCCTTCGGGTCGTACGGTGCGGGCGGTGTCACGCCCGTCACCACGTGTTGAAGCCGATGTTGTTCCACTGCGTTCCGCTGATCGCGCCGAGCGTTCGCGACGTGCCGCCGCTGACGTTCTCGAAGCGCACGGCGATGGTCTCGCCCGCAGAACGTACGCCGAGGTGGTTCAGCAGCTCGAGCCGCCCGTTCGCGCTCACGTCGTAGGTGCCCTTCCAGTTGCTCCAGCCGCCGTTCACCGTCACGTACACCTGGTAGCGCCCCGGGTCCATGTCGGTCCAGGTGATGCGCACGTTCGCGCACCCGCCGCCTCCGCTGTCGCACGCACGGCTCGGGCCCTTGCCGATCGATCCGGATGGCTGCGGGGGCGGCGGGTTCTGGACCGAGAAGCTGTCGGACGAGGCGGTGCCGGCGTTCCCGCTGCCGAGGTTCACCGCACGCACCGACACCGTGTGCGAGCCCGCCCCGACGCCCGTGAAGCGATGCGTGCGGTCCTGTCCCGAGTTCACCCACGTTCCGCCGTCGATCCGGACGTCGTAGCGGATCGTGCCGCCGCCGGTGTTCGACGGGGCGTTCCAGCTCACGTCGACGCTCGTGGGGGCGTAGCCGTTGACCTGCGCGTTCACGCCGGTCGGCGCGCCCGGCGTGCCGTACGGCGTCTCCGACGCGGACAGCGGCGACCACTGGCTCCAGCCGATGACGTTCTTCGCTCGCACGCGGAAGGTGTAGGCCGTTCCGTTCGCGAGCCCCGTGAACTCCTGGTTCACGCCGGCGGCGCCGGCGCCGAAGTCCCGCGTCTGGCCGTTGTACTCGACCTGGTAGTCGGTGATCGCCGAGTTGTTGTTCGCCGGCGCCGCCCACCGGATCGTCACCGAGCGGTCGCCGGAGTTCCGGATCTCGGGCGCGGCCGGCCGGTCGGGCGCGTCGCGGACCACGACGGTCACCCGGCCCTGCACCTCGCGCGCCGGATCCTGCGTGCCGTCCTGGATGCGGTAGATCACGCTCAGCGTGCCGGTGAACGCCGCACCCGCGTTCACGGTCACGTCGGAGGCCGTGTGCGACACCGACGCGTTCGCGCCGACATCCGCCTGGTCGACCTGCGCCGCCACGACGGTCAGGGGCGAGTCGGGCGCGAAGGGGTTGAAGTCGTTCGCGAGCACGTCGATCGTGGAGGTGCCGCCCCGGACCATCTCGACCGGCCCGTCGTCGCTCGCCTTCGGCATCGCCCGCGTCGACGAGACCACGGTCACGTCGACGTACCCCGGCACCGTGAACCCGTTGAAGACCACGTCGAACGAGATCCGCGTCTCGGTGCCCGGCTGCACCCCGAGCGGCGACGAGAGCCGGAGGATGGAGCCCTCGACGATGCTCGCCACGATGTCGGCATTCGCGCCCTGCAGGTTCCGGTACTCGACGCGCTCGATGTTGTCGGGATTCGGCTGGTCGGTCGACGAGCGCAGGTCGACCTCGAGCGGCGCCTCGCCGGCCTCGATGGTCTCGGTGCGCGGCGTGAACGTCGGCGGGGTGTCGTTGAAGTCGGGGTCGCCGACGGTGATCGGGACGGTGAGGATGGCGGTGCGCCCGACGGGATCGTCGGCGCTCTCGCCGTCCGTCACCTCGAAGGTCAGCGACGCCGCGCCGCGGTAGTCGGCCGCCGGCACGTACTGCACGGCCGTGCCACTGACGAACGCTGGTTCGCCCGCGTTCGTCGAGGACGCCGACAGGATCAGCGCCGGGTCGCCCGACGGCACGATGACGAGGTCGTCGACGTTCCAGCTGATGCTGCCGTTCATCGGAACGATGACGTCGCCGAGGTCCTTGAGGTAGGGCGCGGGGAACCTGGCCCGCTCCTCCGCGAGCAGCTCCTCGGGCGTCTTCGGTCGCTGCGTCTCCTCGACGGTGTCGTCGCCGGACGGAACGGGCGGCACGATCACGAACGCCATCGCCGACAGGTCGTCGAGCTCGTTCGCGAGCCGGTACGCGACGGCGTAGCGCTCACGGCCCGGCGTCACGTCGATCGTGCCGTCGGCGGCGACCTCGGCCCGCCCGGCGTTCGGCCCCTCGAGGGAGACGGCGAGGTCCTCGACGAGGCCGCCCGGGTTCGTGGCATCCGCGAGCGGGTCGACGGTCGCCACCTCGCCGTCGACGACCTGCTCGGGCTCGATCACCTGGTCCTCCGCCGTGGGCGGGTCGACCACGGCGTCCTCGGTCACGGCGACCTGGAGGAAGGCCGTGTCGGCGCCGCCATGGCCGTTCGAGATCTCGTAGCGGATCGTGTAGGCGGCCTCCTGCTGCGGTGCGGTCACCACGATCCGGCGCCGGTCGCGGATCTCGGCGTCGATGCCGTCGTCGACCTCGGGCAGGTCGGCCACGTGCAGCTGGTAGCCGCTCGGGTCGGAGTCGTTGAGCAGCACCTCGACCGACGCCGTGCGGCCGGGCTTCATCTCGATGGCGTCGTCGACCGCCGTCGGCGGCAGCTGCACCTCGGGTCGCGGGATGACGCCGATGCGGATGGTGCCCTCGGCGGTGGCGCCGAACGTGTCGCGCACCTCGTAGCCGAACTCGTCGGTGCCCGCCGATCCGTCGAACGCCTCGTACGTGAACGACGTGCTCGTGCGCTCGATGACACGCCCGAACTCGGGCGCCACCGTGATGCCCGTGAGCGTCACGGAGTCGCCGTCCGGGTCGAGCTGGTCGAGCGGCACGTCGACCTTCACCGCCGACCCGGCGAACGTCCGCGAGGTGAGCGGCGTCGGCAGCGGGGCGCGGTTCTCGCCCGCGTCGCGGCCGACGACCGTGAACCGCACGGTCGCGCGCGCGGTCTGCTCGTGGTCGTCGGTCACGGTGTAGATCGCGCTGTACACCCCGGGAGCCTCGGGAGCCTGGAAGCGCACGGCGTCGCCGTCGGTGAAGGCCAGCCCGTCGGGCGCGTCGACCTCGACGAGCTCCGGGACCAGGTGCAGGGTCGCGGCATCCGGATGCGTGTCGTTCTCGAGCACGTCGACCGTCACGATGTCTCCCGACCGCACGACCGCGCCGTCGTCGACCGCGACGGGCGGCTGGTGCTTGACGAGCGGCGGCACGGGCACGATCGTCACGCTCGCCGTCGACGAGTTCACGCCGTCGGAGACCGTGTACGACACCTGCAACTGCTCGTCGACGGCCTGCGACGCGGTCACGCGGAGCACGGTGTTCGTGAGGATCTCGACCGAGACGAGTCCGTCGGCGGCGGAGTCGTCGATCGACTGCACGGCGAGGACCCGGCCCGACGGCGAGACGTCGTTGGCGAGCACCGGCACGGTCAGCGGCTCGGCGGCCCTGAGGTAGGCCGTGTCCTTCACCGCGATCGGCGGGGGCGCCTCGGCGGGCGCGTCGACGACCTGCACGCGCACGAGCCCCTTGCTCGTCGCCGCACCGGCGCCGAGCGAGTAGAGGAAGACGTACTCCCCCGGCTCCGTGCTCGAGAACGCGATGGTGCCGCGCTCGACGTTCGGGGTGACGGCGGCGACCTCCGGCGCCTCCTCGACGCCGAGGAGCTCGAGGCCCGCCCCGGAGGGCGAGAGGTCGTTCGCGAGCGGCTCGATGAGCGTCGTCTCGCCCGCGAAGACCCGCGCGAAGTCGGGGGTTCCGACGGGGTTCAGCGTTCCGGTCGGCTTCACGTCGACGGTCAGGGTGCCGGCGGCCGTGGTCCGCCCGTCGGAGACCGTGTACTGCACCTCCTTGGTGCCGAGTTCGGCGGAGCGGTGCTCGAACGTGATCGCCCCGTCGGGGCTCGACCGCACCGCGTCGCCGCCCGTCGGCGAGGCGTTCACGAGGTACAGGTCGTCGCCGTCGGGGTCGTTCCAGTCGGCGAGCAGGTTGTACGTCAGGTGCTGGCCCTGCTCGAGGCTGATCGCCGACTGTCGGAGCGCGGCGGGCACGGCGTTCTCGCTGTCCGGCACGATGCGCACGTCGACGGATGCCTCGGCGACGCCGCCGCGGCCGTCGTCCACGCCGTAGCGGAACGACACGCTGCCCGCGGCGCCGGCCGCCGGGGTGAACTGCAGCGCCCGCCCGCCGTCGATGAGCTCGAGGCGGCCGGCCGCCTCGGAGACCTCGGACGTGCCGGCGATCGTGAGCACGTCGCCGTCGGGGTCGGTGTCGTTCTCGAGCACGTCGAGGATGGTCGTGCGCTCCGGCCGCACCCCGTACTCGTCGTCGCGCGCGACCGGCGGCCGGTTCACGTCGGTGCGCTCGGCGAGCGTGTCCTCGAAGGTCTGCTGGGCCGACTTCTCGTCACCCTCGAGCTCGTCGCTCTCCTCGGGGGGCGTGACCTCCTCCCAGTTGTCGACGAGGCGGAGGTCGGAGTCCACGAGCCACGCATTGCCGTTCGCGAGGTCGTTCAGCACGATCACGTCGCGATTCACGCGGAACTCGAGTCGGGAGCCCGCGGTCGGCTGCTCGATCGCGGTCGACCGCGGCTCCGCGTCGTCGCACGCGAGCAGGTAGCGTCCGACGGCGCCGCCCCAGGCACCGTGCGCGCAGGAGCCGAGCCGAACCGGCGCCGCGACGTCGCCGGCATCCGCGGCCGCGACGTCCCCGCCGTTCGGGATCGTGCGGACGGCACCGCCGCCGAGCGGCACCTCGAGCAGGCTCGTCGCGGTGGCGAGCACGACGCGGTCGCTCTCGGGCCCGGACTGCTGGATCCGCAGGGCGGCCTCGGGCAGTTCGACCTCACGTCCCTCCACGACCACGCGGCCGGCGTCCTCGTCGAACACCACGGCGCGCTCGCCGACGGCCGCGAGCTGGTGTTCGCCGACGGCGGGGAGTCCGGCCGTGGTCGGCTCCGACGACTCGCGGGTGAGGGAGACGAGCTCGCCGTCGCCCGGCGAGGTCGCGAGGACCGTGCCCTCGGGCGTGACCGCGACGTGCGCGCCCGGGCCGAGCTCGACGACCGGGTCGGTGCCCCGGTGGTCGAAGGCGAGGTCGCCGTCGGCGTTGACGCGCCAGAGCTCGCCCTCGGGCGAGAGGATCGCCAGCACGTCGCCGCCGTACGCGACCTCGGACGAGGGCGGGACGTCGATGCGCTGGACGAGCGTGGTGAAGGACGGGTCGATGCGCTCGATCGAGCCGATGCTCGGGTCGTACAGGAAGGCGTCCTCGCCGTCCTGGAAGACGTCGATCTCGTTCGTCGCCGTCGCCACGGCCGCGTCGAGTTCCTCGATCTGCCGGTTCAGCCGGCCCGCGAGCAGTTCCTCGGCGTTCGTGACCCACACCTCGCGCGCGCGCAGGTCGGGGTCGGTGACGGGGAAGCCCTGGTGGGCGACGGCGAGCCCCACGGGAACGCCGGCCAGGACGGCGAGCGCGGCGGCCGAGGCGACGTTCCGGCGCGACCGCGCCCATGACCTCAACGTGACCACGAATACGTCTCCCCCGGTGCGTTCCGTCGGTAGGGCGTCGGATGTCGCCGCCGGAGGGACCGGCGGGTCGCGCATACGCTAACACGCCGATTCGGGGCCCCCGAAATGGGGAGCGGTCCCCACCTCCGTTCCGATCCGGAGAGGATCCCCCGCACGCGTCGACGGCGAATCGGAGAACCGCCTCCGGCGGCGGATGCCTCGATCAGCCGTCGCCGGAGGCGTCGCCCCGGGGGTCGGCATCGAGGAGCTCCAGGTCCTCCACGCTCACGAGCCGCGTCGCGACGGCGTACTCGACCAGGCGGGCGCGGCGGTTCACGGCGAGCCGGCCGCGCCCGCCCCGGAGTCCGTCGACGCCGATCCTGTCGAGCTTCTCGCACACGTTGTCGAGCTTCCGGTTGAACGTCGTCATGCTCCAGCCGAGGCGCGCCGCGGCCTCGGCGGACGACGGCACCGTCGCACGACCCGCGCTGGGCTGCGAGAGCACGTGCTCGGCGAGCGCGACGATGAGCAGCCGCTGGTTCGTCGTGAGCGTCACGGGCAGGATCGTCGTTCCGCCGTCGGCGGGTGCCGCGGTGAGCGAGGTGTTGTAGAAGTCCTCCTCCGCGTGCACCGTGAAGTCGTACGTCGTCGCTCCGGCACTGAAGAGCACGTGGACGGTCTTGAACACGAGCGGGAGCTTGGCGCCCGGGGCCACCCAGGACTGCACGCTGCCCGTGGCGTCCGACACCGTCGCGGACAGCAGCTGGCCGACGTTCGAGAGCCACCACAGGCCGAACTCGCTCGAGAGCGTGAGGAAGGTGCGGTGCAGGTAGGGGTTGTCGTCGATCGTGAGGTCGGACTCGCGTCCGATCGTGAAGGTGCTGCCGGCCTCGACCGTGTACCACTCGCCGCAGTACTCGACCCGCAGCGGCCTCACGACGTGCACCCCGTGACGGGCTCGGAGGTCTTGCTGCCGCGCTGCACCTGGACCTCGATGCAGACGGTCTGGCCGGCCGCCACGTCGTCCACGACGATCGCGGGGCCGTCGGCGACCGCGGTCGACCCGGATCCGTCGGCACGCTGCCAGCGGTAGCGGTCGCCGTCCTCGGCTCCGTCGTGGCTGACCTCGAACACCGCCCGCCCGTCGGCGACCGTGCCCGGCTCGACCTCGGGCGCCGGCACGCTCGCGGCGACCACGGCGTCCTCCGCGATCGGGCCGGGCTCGGCCGGGTCGGCGTCCGGACCGCCGAGCGGTCCGCCGAGCAGCAGCGCGGCGCTCACGGCGACGATGACCGCGATCCCCGCGACGGCGGTGATGATCCCGGCCAACGCCCGCCTCCCGCCCGACGACGCCGGGCCGTCCGGCGCCGGCCCGGCGCGACGCGAGGCATCGTGCCGCGGCGGCGCGGCGGGGGCCGTGCCCGCGGCCTCGTTCGCCGACGCGGAGGCTCGCGCCGGCCTGAGCACCGTGCCGTCGTCGACGGGCGACGGGTCGACCGTGGGGCGGGCCTGCGCCACGACCTCCCGGACGCCGCGGACGCGCGTCGCATCGGCCTCATCGCCCGCGGGCGGCAGGTCGAGCCCGGTCGCGGCGGCCGCCGCGCTCGCCGGGGCCGGCGCGGCCCAGTGGCCGGGCGCGACGATGCCGGCCTCGACGACGCGCACCGACCGCGCGCGGGTCGCGGGTTCGTCGTCAGAGTCGACAGCGGGGGGCATCTGCTCGCCGTCGGCGGGCACGGCGAGGTTGGGCACCTCGATGCCCGTCACCGAGTAGCCGAGTTCGAGTTCGATGCGCTGCAGCGCCCGGCCGAACTCCACGGCGCTCTGGAACCTGGCGTCGCGCGACGCGGCCATGCCGGTCGCGAGCACCGCCTCGAGGCTCGCCGCGACGTCGTCGCGGCCGATCGGCGTGATGCGGCCTCGCTCGATGCGCCCGATGAGGTCGAGCGGGCCGTTCGAGCGACCCGGGACCTCGAACGGCGTGCGGCCCGCGAGCAGCGTGTGCACGGTGGCCGCGAGGGCGAACACGTCGCTGCGCGTGTCCGGGCGCGGGTCGTCCTCGAACATCTCGGGCGGCGACCACGGAACGCTCATGCCCACCGCGGCCCGGTCGGAGCCGCTCCCCGAGCCGGTGGCCGCCGCATCGCCCGTGAACGACATCGTGTGGACCGGGAGGTCGCCCTCGAGGTCGGACGAGATGCCGAAGTCGCTGAGCGCCGGCCATCCGTAGTCGTTCGTCAGCACGTTCGCGGGCTTGATGTCGCGATGGAGGATACCTGCGGCGTGCGCGGTCGCGACCGCCCCGGCGAGGCGGATGCCGGTGCGCAGCGCGTCCTCGACGGTCAGCGGCCGGCGCTTGTACCGCTCGGACAGGCTCGGACCGGAGCAGTACTCCATCACGAAGTAGGGGCGGCCGTCGGCCGACACGTCGGCGTGGAAGATCGTGACGATGAACGGGTGCGCCGAGAGGCGCGCCATCAGGTTCGCCTCGGCGACGAACTGCGCGCGGGTCGTGGCGTCGATGTCGTCGGCGAGGAGCACCTTCACGGCCACCTTGCGACGGGGCAGGCGCTGCTCGTACAGGTACACGTCGGCGAAGCCGCCCGATCCGAGGAGGCCGAGGTGCGTGAAGCCGGGGAGCTCCGGAGGCGCGGCGGGCGGGCGTCGCATCAGCGCACCACCACCTGGATGCTCCAGCCGCCGCCGAGGTCGATGACGGTGTCCGGCAGCACCGGGGTCGCCTCGGACGGGCGGAGGCGCAGCGGCGGCTGGCCCGGTGCGACGACCTGCGTGCCGTTCCGCGACTCGAGGTCGGTCACGACCACGGTGCCGCCCTCGACGGCGACGCGGAGGTGGGTCCGCGAGATGTCCGGGTCGCCGGCGCCGATGACGACGCGCCTCGGGATCCCGGTGCCGGTGACGCGCCCGATCGCGGGAGCACGACCGAGGACGAGTTCGCCGACGATCGGCTCGATGGACCCGTCGGGCATGCGGAGTGCGGGCGGCGGGGATGCGGGCGAGGATGCCGGCGCATCGCGGGTCGCCGGGTCGCCCGTCGGCTCGTCCCTCCCCGCTGGATCGCGGCGCTCCTCGCGGAGGCGTCCGAGGTCGGATCGCGCGACCGTCAGTCCGTCGTGGTCGCCGAGCGCCGTCGGTGCCGCCGTCGTCGGCGTCGGCGCGACCGCCACCGGCCGGGGCGTCGCGGGTTCTGGCCGCGACGGGGGGCTGGACCCGAAGTCCGGCGGGACGATCACGGGCACCACGGCCGGCGCACGCTCGTCGGCGGGTGCGGCGGGTGCGGCGGGTGCGGCGGGCGGCTCGGCGGCCGCCGGCGCCCGGTCGAAGACGGGCCGTTCGATGCGCGGCCGTTCGGTCCTCGAGACGCCGACGACCGTGTCCTCCGGGACGATCGTCCGTTCGTCGGGTGCGATGGTCTCCGCCGCGGCGTCGGCGGCGGACGTCCCGGAGGACCGCACCTCCCGGGCGGCAGGTCGCTCCACCGACGCGGACTCCGGCTCCCGCGTCGTCGACGGCCAGTCGACGACGGATGCCGCGACCACGCCCTCGACGATCGGCCACCGCCGCCCGGCGTTCGCGCCGGCGATCGCGACGTGCACGTGGGGGTGCCCGTCGACGGCGCGTTCCTGCCACGTCGACACTCCTGCTCCCGAGACCTCGACGTCGCCGAGCGTCACGCTGAGGTCGCCGCGCACGAGCGCCCGCGCCGTCCCCGACGGACGCTCACGCACCACGAGCGCGAAGCTCGGCGCAGCGGTGATGCCCGACCCAGCCAACCGGTCGATCACGTGCGCGGCGGCATCGCCGTCGAGGTGAGGCCAGAGCGCCCGCACGTCGTCGACGCGCTCGGCCGGAAGCACCAGCAGCGCCTCCTCGCGCATCGCGGCCAGCCAGCGACCGCCGTGGTCGGGCAGGTACTCCGCCACGTCATCCCCCGTTTCCGCGCGGCGTGGTCTCCTCGACCGCCTCGGGGAGGCCGTCTCCTCGATCCCGCGTCGTCCCGTCCTCGTCGGCGACGCCGCCGAGGTCGGACTCCACCACGATCGCGCTCACGTTGTCGCGGGCGCCAGCCGCGAGCGCGGCATCCACCAGCTCGCCGGCGAGGCCCGCCGCGTGCATCGAGTGACCGGCCAGGAGACGCCCGATCTCGTCGTCGCCGACCTCCTTGGACAACCCGTCGGAGCAGATGAGGAACACCTGTCGGCCCGTCGCCGGGATCAGCCAGACGTCCGGCTCGACGTGCGCGTCGGCGCCCATCGCCCGCGTGATGACGTTCCGGTCGGGGTGACGCTCCGCGTCCTCCGCGCGGATGAGCCCCGCATCGACCATCTCCTGCACGGCGGAATGGTCGATCGTCACCTGCTCGAGCCGCCGCCCGTCCCAGACGTACACGCGCGAGTCGCCGACGTTGAAGACCATCCAGTGCACGCCGCGTCCGTCGCCGGCGTCGACCAGCGCGATGCCCGAGACCGTCGTGCCGGCCACGGCCGTCCCCTCGTCCCCCTCGTCGGAGAGCGCGCGGACCACGTCGTTCGAGGTGTGGATCGCGTCGAGCACGCGCTCCGGGGTCGACGGCGCGCCCGCGTCGAGATGCCGGCGGAAGGTGTGGACCACGGCACGGCTCGCGGCGTCGCCGCGGGCGTGCCCGCCCATGCCGTCCGCGACGAGGTAGACGGGCGGCTGCGCGAGCAGCGAGTCCTCGTTCACCGTGCGGACGTTGCCGACGTGGGTGCGGGCGCTGTGCGCGATCCGTGCCGATCCCGAGGGGATGGGCACGACACCGCTGCCGTCAGTCGTCACGTGATCGGATCCTCTCTGGGCAGGGCAGAGTCCACGCCGCGGGGGCGCAGTCGCTCCACGCTAGCAAGCGCTCGCCGCGCCCGCGTCACAACGACGCGCCACGCACCGCCTCAGCGCTCGACGGACGAGTTGTCGGCGTCGCGATCGCGCTCGACCTCCTCCGTGAAGTGCGGGATCTCCTCGCCGAGCGTGTGGCCGCGACGTCGGGCGTCGAGGTTCGCCTTCACGACGCTCGCCACGGTGGCCACCGCCATCGCGCCGACGATCACCGCCAGGGAGGTCCACGTCGAGATGTCCGGCGCCCACTCGATGTGCTCGCCGCCGTTGATGAAGGGCAGCTCGTTCTGGTGCATCGCGTGCAGGACGAGCTTCACGCCGATGAACGCGAGGATGAACGCGATGCCGTACTTGAGGTACTCGAGGCGCTCGAGCAGGCCGCCGAGGAGGAAGTACAGCTGGCGCAGGCCCATCAGCGCGAACACGTTGGCCGTGAACACGATGAACGGACTCTGGGTGATGCCGAAGATCGCGGGGATCGAATCCAGCGCGAAGATCAGGTCGGTGGTGCCGATCGCGACGAAGACGATGAGCATCGGGGTGAAGAAGCGGCGACCGTCGATCATCGTGCGGAGCCTGATGCCGTCGTAGTCGTTCGTGATCGGCAGCCGGCGGCGGAGCATGCGGATGAGCGCGGAGTCGCCGCCCTCGTCCTCGTGGTCGCCGAAGGCCTGCTGCGCCGCGGTGTAGAGCAGGAACGCGCCGAAGATGTAGAAGATCCAGCTGAAGTTCTCGATCAGCTGCGCACCCAGCAGGATGAAGATCCCGCGGAGGATCAGCGCGAGGATGATGCCCACCATCAGCACCTCCTGCTGGTACTTCCGGGGCACCGCGAACCTCGCCATGATGATGACGAAGACGAAGAGGTTGTCGATCGAGAGGCTGTACTCGGTGAGCCAGCCCGCGAGGAACTGCGCGCCGTGCTCCGCGTCGCCGATGACGAACATCAGGCCCGCGAACACGAGGGCGAGCGCGATGTAGAACACGACCCACAGGGTCGACTCCCGGAACGACGGGACGTGCGGGCGCTTGATCACCAGGAGCAGGTCGGCGACGAGGATCAGCGTCAGGACGACGAGCGAACCGACTTCGAACCAGAGGGGCAATGCGGTCACGGAGGGCCTTTCGGAGGGTGCGGCGATGGCCGAAAGTCTCTCCCGGCGCATCGGATGCGCCGCCACGCCCGGAGCGGCATCGACGGCGCTCGTACTGACGATCGTGGCCCGGGACCGGTGGCCCGGCGGGATACTCCCCTTCGCTCGGACGAGTCTAGGCGACCCACCCCGGAAACGACGAACGCCCCCGCATGGTGATGCGAGGGCGTTCGCCTGTCATTGGTGACCCCAGCGGGATTTGAACCCGCGCTACCGCCGTGAGAGGGCGGCGTCCTAGGCCGCTAAACGATGGGGCCTCGCTGCGACGTGTTCGAGTATGGCATACGTTTCCGGCGCATTCCAAATCGAGGGCTCGGGGCCCGCTGCGACCGGCTCAGGCGAACACCCGCAGCGCGGCGGGCACCACCTCGACCTCGATCGGCAGGGGCCCGACCCGCTCTCCGTCGGCGTACGCGATGATGTCGTCCGCCTCCACGCGCACGCGGCGCGCGCGTACGAACTCCACTGCCGGATGGTCGACATGCTCCCCCGCGAAGACGCGCGGGAACACGCCGAGCAGGCCGATGCGCGACAGCGGGTGCACGATGAACACGTCGAGCATGCCGTCGGCGAGGTCGGCGTGCGGCACGATCCGCATGCCGCCGCCGAGCGACGGGGTGTTCGCGACCGAGACGAGCATCGCGGCCTGGTCGCGCCGCACGCCGTCGATCGTGATCGCGTACCGACGGGGCCGGAACGTCGCGAGCTCGCGCAGCAGGGCGATGGTGTACCGACTCGGACCGCGCGGACGCGTCATCCGGTTCGCCCGCTCGTTGACGACCGCGTCGAAGCCCGCCGACAGCACGCACGCGAACCACGTGCGGAGCTCGCCGTGCTGCATGACGCCGAGGTCGATCGACTGCGGCGGCCGCCGGAGCGCCTCGACGAGCGCCTCGATCCCCGCCTCGGGGTCGTCGTGCGGCAGGCCGAGCGCGCGAGCGAGGTCGTTGCCCGTCCCCGCCGCGACGAGCCCCATGGGCACCTGGGTCCCCGCGAGCACGTTCACGCCCAGCGAGACCATGCCGTCGCCGCCGACGACGACGAGCCCGTCGGCCCCCTCGTCGAACGAGGCCTGGACCTCCCGCCGCAGGAGCTCGAAGTTGTCGGCGCGCAGCACCGTCACCTCGTACCCCTCGGCCTCGAGGCGGTGCGCGGTGGCAGGGCCGATCGAACGGTTGCGACCGAACGAGGCGCTCGGATTCACCGCGAGCAGGAGGCGACGGGGGCCACGCGACATGCAGCGATCATGGCAGGGCGACCCGGTTGCGCGCACGACACGCACGGTGTTGGCTCGGAACATGCGCGTCACCAAGCTCGAGCATGCCGCCCTGGTCGTGGAGCACTCCGGCGACCGGCTGTTCGTCGACCCGGGCAAGTTCACCACCCCGATCACGGAGGCGGCGGGCGCGCTCGCCGTGGTGATCACCCACCTGCACGACGATCACTGGACGCCCGAGCAGCTCGGTCGCATCCGCGACCGCAGCCCGGGCGCCCGGGTCTTCGGACCCGACGGGGTCGTCGCGGCGGCTGCGGACGCGGGCATCGAGGTCGAGCGCGTCGCGCCCGGCGACGAGGTCGAGGTCGGCCCGTTCCGGCTGCGCTTCTTCGGCGGCCGGCACGCGGTGATCCACCCGTCGATCCCGGTGATCGACAACGTCGGCGTGCTCGTGAACGACGCGCTGTACTACGCCGGCGACTCCTTCGCGGTCCCCGAGGGCGTCGAGGTCGACGCGCTCGCGGCGCCCGCCGGTGCGCCCTGGATGAAGATCTCGGAGGCGATGGACTACGTCATGGCGGTCCGCCCGCGGCGCGCGTTCCCCACGCACGAGATGGTGCTCTCCCGTGCCGGGAAGGACCTCTCGAACGCCCGGCTGGGTTGGGCGACCGAGCAGGGCGGCGGCGAGTACCTGCCGCTCGAACCCGGCGACTCGTTCGACCTGTGAGGCGGCTGCCGCGGCATCCGCTGTCGGACTGACACAACGCGGCGCGCCGCCATCGACCGCCCGTTGGCCGGTTCCACCGAAGTTCCCCGGCGTTCATTGACGAACTCACGGGATCTCTGCCAGATTCATGCCACTTTCGGCCGCGACGGAGCGACCGTCGGCCGGATGTCACGACCGAGGGCGCGCACGCGGACACGAGTGGCGGCGCCTCGGCACCCCGGCGCCGTCGGTCCTGCACCCCACGTACACGGGCGCCTTCGGCGCGCCGGAAACCCAGGAGACTCGATGACGAGAACCGACCACGCCGTGCACCGCCACGGCCTCGGCGTGCGGATCGCCGCCGCCGCGACGACCATCGCCCTGATCGCCCTCGCGGCGTTCTTCCTGCTCACCACGAACACGATCTCCGCGGGCGCCGTCCGTCTCTCCGACGGCGCCGGAGCGGCCGACGCGGGCTCGGCCGAACTCGCCGACGGGGCGCAGGCCCTCGCCACGGGGGTGGGCGCCGTCCGGGACGGCGCGGCCGCGGCGGCCGAGGGGGCCGAGGCCGCCGGGGCGGGCGCCGAGTCCGCCGCCGCAGGCGCGGCGAAGCTCGAGGCTGGAGCCGCGTCCGCGCAGGCCGGAGCTGCCGAACTCGCCGACGGAGCGGCGCGGAGCGCGACCGGCGCGAGCGACGCCGCCTCGGGGGCGGCTCGTGCCGCGAACGGATCGAGCGCGCTGTCGGACGGCATCAGCCGCGCGAACGCGGGCGCCGCGGAGGTGGCGTCCGGTGCCGGCAGCGCCGCGGACGGCGCCGCCCGCCTCGCCGACGGCGCATCGCAGCTGGCCGGCGGCGTCGCCGCGCTCGCCGACGGCGGCGACCTCGTCGAGGCCGGCTCCGCGGCTCTCGCGGCGGGGCTGCGCGACGCGGCCGGCTCCCAGGGCGTCCAGCTCCTCGTCGCCGGCACGGGGGACGTGGCGGCGGGCGCGAAGGGCGTCGCCGACGGTACCGCGGCCGTCGCCGCGGGCAGCGCGTCGCTCGCGCAGCAGCTCGCCGCCCTGCACCAGGCGCTCGCCGACGGCGGAGCGGACGAGGCGACCGTGGCCGACGCGCTCGCGCTCGCGCAGGCCGCCCAGCACCTCTCCGGCACCGCCGGCGCGGTGTCGACCGGTGCGGCGAACGTGTCGACGGGCGCGCAGTCCACGTCGGCCGGCACGCACGCGCTCGCCGCGAAGCTCGACGTCGCCGCAGCGAAGTCGGGCGAGCTCGCGGCAGGCGCCGCCACCCTCGACGCCAAGCTCGACCTCGCCGCGACGAGCGCCGGCACCCTCAGCGCGAAGTCGGCCGAACTCGCCGACGGCGCCGCTCGGTTGAGCGCGGGCGCCGCGACCCTTCGCGGCGGCACCTCCACGCTCGACCTCAAGGTCGACGAGCTCGTCGCGGGCACCGGACGCCTCGCCACCGGCACGGCCGAGCTCGCGACCGGCGCCCAGCGCCTGTCGACCGGGGCGAGCGGACTCGCCGTCGGGAACGGCTCGCTCGCCCAGGGCGCGACGGACCTGTCCACCGGCCTCGACGAGCTCGCAGCCGGTTCCGCCGAACTCGCGACGGGAACGCGCACGCTCGCCGACGGCACGATCGAGCTCGCGACCGGGGCGGACGCGCTCGCGACCGGGGCCGCCGAGCTCCGCGACGGCAACGGCCGGCTCGCCGCGGGTTCCGCCGAGCTCGCAGCCGGCACGCAGGGCGTCGCGCCCGGCGCGCTGCTGCCGTGGCTGGTCGTCTTCGGAGTGCTGACGCTGGTGGCGCTGGCCGCCTGGTTCATCCACCGCGTGCGGCACGGGCGGATCGCTCCGGCGGCGGGCTGACGCGGAGGACGGGCACGGCGCGCGATGCGCCGTGCCCGTTCGCGCGCGTTCGCACGATCGGTGCCGCGCCGTCCGGATCGACCGGGTGCGCGACCGCACCGCCGGCCGATCAGCCGCCGGGACCGCCGTTGCCGCCGCCGTTCCCGTTCCCGTTCCCGTTCCCGTTTCCGGGGCCGCCCGAGTCGCCGCCGCCATCGGTGCCGCCGCCCGAGGGCGGCTCGCCGGGCGTGCCGGGCCCGTTCGCCGGGTCGTCGGTCGCCGGCGGATCCGGCTCGACGACGCGACCGTCGGGGAAGGACCCTGGACCGGCGACCGGGCCGAGGCCCGCCTGGGTGAAGGCGTCGCCGCCGTACTTCGCGGCGGCCGCGGACATCACCTCGGGCCACATCCGGTGACGCGCCGTCGCGGCCTGACCGGTCCCGAACCAGATGCCGCGCTGGTTCGCGTCGCCGTTGACGCTCACCACCGCGGCCGCCGTCGCGACCTTGCTGCTCGCACCGACCATCCACGTGTCCTTCGCGCCATCCGTCGTACCGGTCTTGCCGATGAGCGGAACCGCGGGGACGGTCGCGGCGCGCGAGGCCACCGCCGTGCCCTGCGTCATCACCATGCCCATCGCGGTGTGCATCGCGGCCGCGACGGGTTCGGGCACCGACTGCCGGCAGTCCGACTTCGGCGGCGGGATCTCGTCGCCGTCGCGCCCGGTGATGCGGTCGATCGCGATCGGCGAGCACGTCTTTCCGTTGTTCGCGATGCCCGCGAAGGCGACCGCCATCGACAGGGGCGCGACCTCGTTCGTGCCGATGACCGAGGACGGGCCCTGTACGAGCACGTTGCCGTCGGCGCGGTGCACGTCGAACGCCTCGGCCGTCTTGCGGATCCCGCAGAGGTCGAGCCGCTTCGCCATGCCGATGAAGCCGGTATTGATCGACCCGATGGTCGACTCGAGCGCGCTGTAGTTCGCGCCGGACTCGTTCGCGTCGTTGCGCGGATTCCAGTCGCCCGCGAAGTGCGGCCCGAGGCAGCTGTCCTGGAACACGCCCCAGTTGCTCTTCGGCCTCGAGTCGACGCGCTCGGCGAGCCCGTGCCCCTCCGCCAGCCACTCGGCGAGCGTGAAGACCTTGTACGACGATCCGGGCTGGAAGCCTCGGGATCCGCCGTAGTCGAAGTCGGTGTTGTAGTTGATGCTCGTGTACTGCGGCCCCTTGGCGAGCACCTTCGGGTCCTGGCTGTAGGTCCGGTTCTGGGCCATCGCGAGCACCCGGCCGGTTCCGACCTCCACGGTCGAGATGACGCCGCCGACGTCCCACCCGGGGTACGTCGCCGGCACGTGCGCGGCGATCGCCCGCTCCGCAGCACCCTGCAGGTCGAGGTCGAGGCTCGTGTAGACGTTGTACCCGCCGCGACGGAAGTTCAGCAGTCGCGACGCCTCGTCCTCGCCGAACACCGGGTCGTTCTGCAGGATGTGCTTGACGTAGTCGCAGAAGTAGGCGGCCCCGCCCGCGGTCTGGCACCCGGTGCTCGGCTCGGTGATCTTCGGCTCGACGGGGGTCGCGATCGCCTCGTCGAACTCGGCCTGGGTGATCTTCGACTCGTCGAGCATGCTCTGCAGGATGTAGTCGCGGCGGGCGTGGTTTGCGGCGTACCCGTCGGCCTTGCCGTTCGCCTCGTTGCCCGGTTGGTCGAGTCGGAACTTCGACGGGTTGTTGACGATCGCGACGAGCGACGCCGCCTGGGCGAGCGTCACCCTCGAGGCCTTCGTGCCGTAGTAGTAGTTCGCCGCCGCCTCGATGCCGTACACCGTTCCGCCGAAGCCCGCGATGTTCAGGTAGCCGAGCAGGATCTGGCTCTTCGTGTACCGCTTCTCGACGCCGATGGCGAGGCGCATCTCCTTCAGCTTGCGATCGATCGAGGTCTCGGTGACGGCGTCATAGCATCCGTCGCGCTCCTCCTCGTCGACGGCGTCTCGCTCGCACTCCTGCACGCGCACGTTCTTGACGTACTGCTGGGCGATCGAGGAGCCGCCCTGCGTGTCGCGGCCGCTCGCCGTCGTCACGGCCGCGCGCATCGTGCCCTGCAGGTCCACGCCGTTGTGGTCGTAGAAGCGGGGGTCCTCACCCGCGATCGCCGCGTCCTTGACGTACTGGCTGACTTCGTCCCACTCGACCTCGACCCGGTTCTGGTCGTAGAACGAGGCGAGCAGCTTCTGCTTGCCGTCGGACTGCTTGGCGTAGATGTTGCTCTTCACCGAGAGCTCGCCGATCTTCAGGTAGCTCGGCAGGTTCTCGAAGAGCGAGATGGTGCCGGATGCCGCGACGCCCGCGGTCGCGATCGCCGGCGTCACCGCGGCGGCGACGAGCAGTGCCGCGGCCGCGCTCACCGCGACGAGGCCGAGCAGCCCGCCGAGGACACCGCCGAACGTGCGCGGCCGGGTCACCGCGCGATCGTGCGTGTCGCCGTACATCATCGAACCAACCCCGACCTTCCGAGGCCGTCCCCGTCACGGGACCGGATGCAGGGTTCCGGTCCTCTTCAGCCTCGTCCTCCATCGAACCTCAGGGACCGGCCCTTGTAAAGCGGCGCCGGGCGTGCCGCACGGCATACTGCCCGGGGACCAGGCCGCGAACGCGATGACCCACGGCGTCGAGGGCGATCCCGTCGCCGGGATTGCGCGGCTCGATCACCGGCGGACGCCGTCAGTGCGCTCGACCGGCCCGGAGCCGGACCGCGTCCTCGAGCGCCCGCCGGTCCCGGATGGGCGTCGATCGCGGGTAGCTGGTCGTGAGGAAGTGCTGCGCGTACGGGAAGCAGGCGGCAGAGAAGGGCTCGTCGGCGAGGAACTCGGCGCCGAACGTGTTCCGCTCGATCGCGACCGAGTCCGTCGGGAGGTGGAGCGCCCGGGTCATCTCACCGGGATCGAACACGAGGCCGAACGGTTCCGACCCCGCGTGGGCGAGGCGTCCGCCGTAGTCCACTGACAGGTTGCCCTCGACCCACAGCCGCGCGTCGAGCGGCCGGAAGGTGCCATCCGGCAGGGATGCGGTCATCGTCAACTCGTTCGGTCGCTCGCGGCTCCGGACATCGATGATCACCTCGCCCGAGTGCGAGGTCGTGATGACGGCTCGATCGGTGGTCGCAGCGGAGAACCCCTGACCCGGGTCGTAGTTGACGGTGTTCGATTCGTAGTCGCAGATCACCCAGGTCAGCATGCCGGTCCGCGTGTCCTCCGCGATCAGGTACAACTCGACGCGAGCGCCCCAGAAGACCGAGGCGTGCAGCGTGAACGCCCCGAGGATGGCGCACAGTCGCGGCGCGTCGTCGGCGAACATCGCCGTCGGGACGAGCCGGTAGCCGGGCGGGAGCAACCGCTCCGCGGCCGCCTCGTCCCGGATCTCGTACGCGAGGAAGGTGCAGTACGGCTCCACGACGAAGCCCATGAACTCCTCGCCGCCCGCACGGGACACGATCCAGCGCTGCACGCGGAGCGGGAGTCGCGCGAGCATCTCCGCGCGACCGTGCAGCGCGGCGACGTCCTTCGGCGAGATGGTGCCCTCGGCGTGGGTGATGAAGCGGCGCAGCTCCGACGGCGCGATCCCTGATTCCATGCCGCAACGCTAGGGCGACGAACGCCGCCGCGAATCGTACGGATGGTTGACCTCGACGAGAGCCGCGCCGACCGAAGTCGAGTCGGCGGCCCGGAACGCGTTGTTCCGAGCCGCCGACCACGTCCGTGACCCCGTCAGAAGATGTCAGTCCCCGCAGACCCCCCTGGCCGTGTCGTTCTTGCCCTGACCGCCGATCGCCTTGACCACGTCCCCGACGTTCGTGAACCCGAGGGCCCCCACGGTGTTGATGGTCTTGTGCACCTGGCCGAAGCACGCCGCGTCGTTGGGCGCGGCCTGGGCCGGCGCGGCGAAGCCGAGCGTGGCGAGGGCGGCGATGAATCCGGTGGCGAGAATGCGCTTCATTGAACTTCCCCTTCGATCGGCGGGTGCTGATTCACCCGTTACCAGTACTTCCGGCCGAGGAGCCTGTTCGGATGCACCTTCCGCGCGGGCGGGATCAAGACGACCGTGCCCTGCATCCGCGCTCGCCATGCGGGCTCTCAGACATCGCCGCGCGCTGGATTCCTGGTCGCTGAGCTCGGGTGCAGCGTCACGCCGGTTCTGCGATGGTCTGCCGCTGTGCGCACGCGGATGCCGCGGGGTCCCCACCCCGCGGCATCCGATCGCCCCCTCGACCTCGCGCGACCCCTACCGCACGCTCTCGAGGAAGTTCCGCGTCCGCTGCCGCTGCGGCGCGTCGATGACGGAC
The DNA here is from genome assembly GCF_040496055.1 of Agromyces zhanjiangensis. Taxonomy (NCBI): domain Bacteria; kingdom Bacillati; phylum Actinomycetota; class Actinomycetes; order Micrococcales; family Microbacteriaceae; genus Agromyces; species Agromyces zhanjiangensis. Next base: position 657,908 of record NZ_JBEPKB010000002.1, read on the forward strand.
GCGGCGGTGCCGGACTCGACGAACGCACCGCCGAGTGGCCGCTCCTCCTCGACATCGCCGAAGCCGTGCCATCTGAGCGTTGGGGGTGTCCGGTCACCTGCAAGGTCGGATCCGATGCGCCTCAAACCTGTACCGCCTCTGGTTCGCGGTGGCGATGCTCGCGGAGAGCGGGCCCTGCGGCCACCTGTTCCGCGACTGCCATGTGCGAGACGATGCGCGCCGCGCACACGCCGAACGGCTTCTGGTCAGGCCCTGACTCTCCGCCCGTCGGCGGGCCGTCGAGGTTCGCTCGATCGACCAGAGCATCCGACGCAGTGCTTACAGGGCCTGCATCTCCCAGAGCTCGCGGTACCGGCCCTTCCGCCCGACCAGCTCGTCGTGCGAGCCGATCTCCACGATCCGACCGCGATCGAGCACCACGATCCGATCCGCCTGACGGATCGTCGACAGTCGGTGCGCGACCACCAAGGTGGTCCGACCGACCATGAGCCGCTCGAGCGCTTCCTGGACTTTGCGCTCCGATTCGACGTCGAGCGCGCTGGTGGCCTCATCGAGGATGAGCAGTCGCACGACGGGCGCGCACGTGTTTGGTTGTGGGTGCCGGCAAGTACACGGAAGGAGCGGAGTGGCGGCCTGGGACGATGGTCGATGGATGCGGTTGTTCGCCGGTGTCTCGGACCGCAGGGCCTGCTCACCGAGGGGCGCGCTCGAACCCTTCGAATCGTCATCAGGAGGTTGGTCGACTGCGATACTCGTCGAACACACGCGTCAGGATCGCGTCGAGCGTCCGGGCGACCGCGAGCGTCGCCGCGCGGTCGTGTCGGGCGACCTGCAGGTCGCCGGCGGCAAGGGCCTCGGCGACCGCGCGGAGCATCGGCCGGAATCCCGAGCCTTCACGGGGATGCACGACGCGCTCGGGCGAGTGGAGGATCGCCTCGCGCGAGCCGGCGTGAACGCGCGCGGTGGTGCCCGCCCAGAACATGGGGTCGATCGTGATCCATCCGAGTGTGCCGCTGATGGTCGCGGCCTGGTCGAGGAACCCGATCGCCGAGCAGGCGACGTCGGCCCGGGACCCGTTCGCGAAGGTGAGCGTGGCACGTGCCTCGACGTCGGTGCCGTCGGCGGTGACGCCGGATGCCTCGACCGAGATCGGCTCGCCGAGCACCCACTGCGCCAGCGTGACGCCGTAGATGCCACGGTCGCGCACGGCGCTGTCGCCGCGCTCGGCCGTCCAGGCCCGGCTGGTCGCCTGCGTCGGCATGCCGAAGGTCGCCGACACGGTGCGCGGCTCGCCCGCGACGCCGCCCTCGAGGCGCTCGACGAGGTCGATGTGCAGCGGATTGAACTTCATCCACATCGCTTCCATCGCGAACACGCCCGCAGCCGCGGCGGCATCGAAGATCTGCGCGATCTCGGCCGCATTCGATGCCATCGGCTTCTCGATGAGCACGTGCTTCCCGGCCGCGATCGCGTGGAGTGCGATCACCGTGTGGGTCGCGATCGGGGTCGCGATGTAGACGGCGTCGACATCGTCGCGCCCCAAGACATCGGCGACGGAGGTCGACGATGACGCGATGTCGTGTCGCTGGGCGAACGCGTCGGTCTTCTCCGTGTCGCGGCCCCACACGACCGTCACGCTGTCCTCGCCGAACACGGCCTGGAGGTCGGGGACGAACTGGTGCGAGATCATGCCGGTGCCGAGCACGGCCCAGCGGATGCTTCCGGACATCGATGTTCCTTTCGATTCTCGAGCGCGGTCGCTCGGCTTCACGGAGTCAGTCGTGCCTGCGTCTGGCCGCAGTGATGAAGGCGACCGCGTGCTCGGCGGCGGCATCGACCGGCAGTTCGAGCGGCACGACGATGCCGTGTTCGTCGTCGGCGAGGGGTTCGAGCGTCGACAGCTGTGACGCGAGCATCGATGCCGGCATGAAGTGCCCGGTGCGCGCGCCGATCCGCTCGGCGAGCCGCGCCTCGGTGCCGTGCACGTGCACGAACGCGAGGGATGTCCCGCTGTCGCGGATCAGCGCGGCCCGGTACGCGCGGCGCAGTGCCGAGCAGGACACCACGACCGGATGCCCCGCCGCGATCTCCGCCGATACGCGGCTGGCGACTCGCGCGAGCCACGGCCATCGGTCTTCGTCGGTGAGCGGGATCCCGGCGGCCATCTGGGCCTTCGCCTCGGACGAGTGAAGGTCGTCGGCCTCGACGAGCACCGCACCGAGCCGGTCCGCGACGGCGGCGGCGAGAGTCGACTTCCCGGCCCCGGCCACTCCCATCACGACGATCGGTTCGGTCATCACGATCACCAGTCGTGCACGGTTCCGTCGAGGAGACGGTTGTACGGCAGGTACGCCTGCTCGTACGGGTACTTCCCGGCGTCGTCGAGATTCAGCTCGACGCCGAGCCCCGGCGCATCGCCGGGGTGCAGGTAGCCGTCCGTCCAGGTGAAGGACTGCTCGAAGACCTCGTCGGTCTTCGCACCGTGGCGCATGTACTCCTGGATGCCGAAGTTGTGGATCGACAGGCCGAGGTGCATCGCGGCGGCCATCCCGACCGGGCTGATATCGGTCGGGCCGTGCATGCCGGACTTCACCTGGTACATGGCGGCGTACTCGAGCGTCTTTCTCAGCGGGCTGATCCCGCCCATGTGCGTGACGGCGCCGCGCACGTAGTCGATCTGCTGGTCGCGGATCAGGTCCTTGAAGTCCCAGATCGTGTTGAAGATCTCGCCGATGGCGAGCGGCGTCGTCGTGTGCTGCCGCACCAGGCGCAGCGCCTCCTGGTTCTCGGCCGGGGTGCAGTCCTCGAGCCAGAACAGATCGTACGGTTCGAGGTCCTTGCCGAGTCGGGCGGCCTGGATCGGGGTCATCCGGTGGTGCCCGTCGTGCAGCAGCGGCACGTCGGGACCGAACTCGTTGCGGACCGCCTCGAA